>JAZSEJ010000035.1:0-8628 GCA_045531615.1 Ruminococcus sp. | reverse complement strand
AGCAATGCATCCAACCATATTTGTACGGCTGTCAACGGAAGTAGAACGGTGGTCGCCCATTACGAAAATTCTGCTTTCGGGAACCTGATACGGAAATTCAATATCACATTCGCCAAGTGCTTTTTCGTCGATATACGGTTCAATCAGCTCCTCGCCGTTTACGTATACCGTACCGTCCTCTGTAATCTCAATCCAATCCGTTGTCGTGTTCGATATGATACAAAAATTCCAATTATAAACAAATTGCCTGTGCTATTCGGTATAGTAAAAAAATAAAGGCATCTACCAAGTGGTAGATGCCCCGAAATGCTACATCTCAACTATTACCTCGCTTCCATCTCTAAATACAAACAACATTTTTTCTTTGTTATATACCATCATTTTTTCAAGCATAGAAACCCACAACATATTATCAAATTCAGTTATAAAATCTAAATTTTCAATTTGATTCCAAAAGCGTTTTATTATCTCGCAGCGAACAGTTTTGTCGTTGATCTCCTTTTCAAGTTCGCCGTTAGCAGCTTTCAGCATTTCATAACGATTAACAATTTGCTCTCTTTCTGTTCTGTATTCGCTTGTATCCAATGTAGACTTATTCTTCATTTCAACAAGATTATCAATTTTAATTTCAAGTTCTGTCATCTCTGATTTAACATTTTCTTGTTTTTTCTCCAACATATCCGTTGCAAGCTGACCATTAATAATCTCATCATATCCTAAAATAATATCCTTACGACTGTTCAACAATTTATTAACAGCCTTTATAAATAAATTTTTAATCTGTTCTTCAGTAAGATATGGGGTACTACATTTCTGCCCTTTAAATTTATCATTACACTGCCAAACCACTTTGCGATACTTATCATTTGAATGCCATACTTTAGAACCATAAACACCCCCACAGTCACCACAATAAATTTTTGATGATAAAATATTTGTACTACACTGTCTTTTACCTTTGCTGCCAACCACAAGCAATTTTTGCACAAGATCGAATATTTCAGGTTCTATGATTGCCTCGTGATTCCCCTTCACATAATATTGCTTCAATTCGCCATTATTTTTCACCAATTTCTTTGTAAGAAAATCTGATACATAATACTTCTGCAGCAATGCGTCACCTTTATATTTCTCATTCGTAAGGATACGTAAAACAGTATAATATCTCCACTGTGATTTTCCAAAAGGCGTTGCTATTCCATCTCTAGTCAGTGTTTTGGCTATTTGGGTCAAATTATAACCTTGTAAATACATACTGAAAATTCTACGCACAATAGTCGCTTGTTCTTCATCTATTACAAGCTCACCATTTTCTCCTTTTTTAAAACCAAGAAATTTTGAATATGAAATCGTCACTTTTCCATCGGCCATACTCTTTCTTTTACCCCAGCGGACGTTTTCTGATATAGAACGGCTTTCTTCCTGTGCAATAGAACTCATAATAGTCAATAGCAATTCACCTTTTGAATCCAATGTCCAGATATTTTCTTTTTCAAAGTAACACTCAACGCCATGCTCTTTTAAAGTGCGTATAGTTGTCAGACTGTCAACTGTGTTTCTTGCAAACCTGCTGACCGATTTTGTTATTATAAGGTCAATTTTACCAGCTAGAGCGTCAGCAATCATAGCATTAAAAGATTCTCTTTTTGCTGTACTTAAACCACTGACCCCCTCATCAGCGTAAACTCTAACAAACTGCCATCCAATGTGTTCTTTTATATATTTAGTGTAGTACTTCACCTGTGTTTCATATGATGACTGCTGTTCCTCATAGTCGGTACTTACACGTGCGTATGCTGCTACTCGTATCTTTTTTACAGCATCTACATTAGATGTATTACAATCCTCACGAGTTGCTGGAATTACAGTCACCTGTCTTCCAATCTTATTTTTGGGCTGAATTGATTTCAAAACTGTTTCCATTGCAAGTTCTTTCTCCTTTCTCTTTCAGCTAAAATTTGTACAAATATTTTGTTATCAAGAATAGCATCATGACAAGCACATTCATCATCAGATGTTTCATCAGTTACTGAAATTCCGTAAAAATCATTACGTATTATATCTCCAATACTATAACGTGTAAAACAATTACCTCTTACTGTGCGTATACCTCGCCTTGTAACTTCTTTAGCAATTTCCATATAATTATATCCATCTAAATACAAACTAAAAATACAACGTATCGATTCAGCTTCTTCTGGAATAATAAAATACTTGTTTAGGTCAAAATCATATTTGTAACCCAATATATGTCTACAATATTTTTTACTTCGTTCTCTTCGTATCTCTTGGGCTCTTTCAAAAATATCGTGATCGATTATTGCTTTATGACAACTTTGATAAAGATATTTAGGCAATTCTCCTCTATTCAATTTTTTTATTTTTGTTAAGTGATTTCCAACAAACTTTTTCTGCCACAAAAGATCTCCTGTATAAATTTCATTACCAATAATTCTTCCGATAGTTCCCTTATCAAATTCACAACCATTAGTTGTTTTAACACCTCTGCTATTCAAAATATTAGCTATTTGATGGAATGATTCTCCATTCAAATACATATCGAATATCTCACGCACTACTTCTGCCTCATCCAAAATAAAAACATATTGATTAAGTTCATCGTCAAATCGATAGCCATATACGTGTTTATTCCACGCTTTTGCTTCTCCACTCGCATATTTCCTACGCATACCCCATTTTACATTTTCCGAGATAGAACGAGATTCTTCTTGTGCAAAAGATGCGAGAATAGTAAGAATAAACTCACCTTCTTTACTAAAGCTACTTACATTTTCTCTTTCAAAGCGAACTTCTACACCAAGTTTTTTTAAACATCTGACAGATTCAAGTAAATCAACAGTATTTCGTGCAAATCTGGAAATACTCTTACAAAGAATGATGTCCACATTTCCTTTTTCACATTCGTTCATTAATTCTTGAAATGCATCCCTTTTTCGAATCTTTGTTCCGGTAATTCCCCGATCCGCATATACACCGATATACTCCCAATCAGGATTATTCTGAATAAGTTTGCTATAGTAGCTAATCTGTGCATCTACAGAATGTAGCATTGGATCTGATTCCACAGACACTCTTGCATATGCCGCTACACGCTTTCGTTTGAAAAACATTATATTTATTGGCTGAAGTGTAATAATTTTTTTCATACATTCCTCCACAAATTTAATAACGGATATTTACCCTTAGTGCAGTAATTATTAAATTCCGCACCGATGCAATGACATTATCTATTCTTTTATCATTTCAGTAATGAGATAAAATTTTTTTAAAACATTCTAAATCCTCATTACTGATTACGTTCATATTACCGTATATATTGCTATTTATCAAGGGTTTTTGGAAATAAACGCTGACAAAAATGGGCTATATTTTCTCTCCAAAATTGTATCAATTTCGTTATATTCCATTTCTGTAATCAATCCTTCTTTAAGCAATTTTTTAGAAACAAGTATGCTAAGATTAAAGTCTATTTCTCGCTGTATAAAATCAGAAGTTTCTGAAACAATTTTAGATGAATTTGGCATAATTATTTCCTCCTGGAATAATAAATCAATATTTTTTAATCTTATAACCAACAGCATATACAAAAAATGGCGCTGTACTTTTTTTGTACAGCGCCATACTCTTTTATATATCCTTTTTATCAACCCAACCTGTCACATACTGACCGATAGGATTTTTACCGCAAAATGCAGATTTTGTAGTAATACGATACCTGCCATTGACCTCAACACCGTCATACAGATAGAACGTCCCGCTTTTCTTCACACCGGACTTCGCCGTAGAAGAAGCATACAGCACAGCATTCTTCAGCGTCACCTTATCGCCCTTCTTATGAGCCTTTTCAGCCGTGAAAACTGCTATGCCGTTCTCATCAAACACAGAATATCCAGCCTTACAGGATTTCTTTGCATTTTTCAGACTTTTAAATGCACCAGTCTGCGACTTCACATTATCCCAGGAAGAGCGCACACGATAAATCTGCCCCTCTGTAAGATATTCCTGCACCTTCGCCTTGAATGCCGCCCAGTGAGGCAGAATATACAGCGGACACATTTTGTAAGAATTTCTCATAGTGTTAAGTGTATCAACATCGCCCTTTCTGCCGTCCTTGACATTCAGCCAGTGGGTATGCGTGAACAGACACTCAATGCCAAGCCCATACTGCTTCAGCAGAGCCGCTGCCAGTCGTGCCGCATTATCCTCGGATTTACGGTCGTTTTCATTGTACGCAGAACTCATGATACACTCAATTGCAATGGTCTTGCGGTTACCATTGCCACTGCCATCCGCAGCGTGCCAACCGGACAAGTCAAGGGGCAGGTTCTGCCACGCAGAAACATGATCCACATAATAATGCACACGGACATCCTTCATATTGCCATTGTAAGTGGCTCTCGTGTACTGCTCCGCAGGCGTTGTTCCTTTCGCAACACTAATCCACGATGTGTTATGAATTGTAACACCAATAATTTTGCCCCCCATTTTCACGGAGGGCATTGCGATATTTCGGGGATTATGCTTCGTGAGCAGAAATTCATTGACGGTTACACCGCCGAGATTTGTTGTCTTATCAGGTTTCAGAATTGCCATTGTCCTTTTCCTCCATTTCTTCGCTTCTCTTATGAAGCTGTTTTAAAACTTCCTGCAGCTGTTTTGGTACAGGTAAACCAAGATGTGCCGCATTTTCAAGCAGTGATACACCTTCATTTGACATATAGAAGAAAATCACTGCTGTTCTCAAAATACTGCCGCCGCCAATGACGTACACATCGAGAATATGAGCAATACCCACAAGAATAAAAATGAGCACCTTTTTAAAGATGCCCTTGAATCCAACTTCGCTGGATAATTTCTTGTCGATAATCGCACACATCACTCCTGTGACGTAATCAGCGACGACAAACACAATTAATGCAATCATCAAGTTGTCACATCCTCCGAGAAAATAGCCGAGCCAGCCTCCGATTGCTGAAAAGCAGACTCTTGTCAACGTCCAGAATTCTTTCAATTTTCATCAGTCCTTTCTTAAAATGGTTATAAAAATACCGCCTGCGTAATCACAAGCGGTTATTAGTGGTATTTAGTTTGGCAAATCAGAAGTTGTCTATCCTAAGTCGAACCAATAATCTTCATCTTTGTGTTCCTGATAAAACTGTATGAGAAACGGTTTAAGTTCATCACGAATTCGCCATGAGATATATTCTGTATCTTTGCCACCGTTAATCTGTACCCAATCATAAATCCTTTCAAGTTCTTCAAGTACCTTCGGAATCTGACTGATAGAAAAATGGTGACAGTCTACGAATATATGTATCTTGCATTCTGTAAGTGCCTGATTCCATACCTGATTCCAGACACGTTGAAATGATATAGGTACATCATCAACGAATTCGCCGCTATGATAGTCTTTTCCTTTATATATTCCTAATGTTACTGACATGATATCCACCTCTAAATTCCGACCTATTGTTTCCCCTTATTATACACCATTTCTCCCAAAAAGTCAATTCATAACCTCCACCTTTTTCACAAGCGGATGAGTATTATTTGACCTGCCGAGCCAGCACAGATAATACTGCCCTGGAGTAACTGCGTCACATAAACCGAGAGAAGTAATAAACGTATCGCATTGCAGCCAGTAAAACGGTACATCCACATAATTTTTATTGGCAAGAGAAGTATAAACATAGTTCTGAATTGTGTCCCATTCTTCCTTGCCTGCTGTAGGAACAAGAAACATACCGCCACGTTCCGTACACCCCGACTGATAACACATAGCAATTGCCGTCTGTGAATCAACATTAATCGGAGTTGTACTGCCTGTGCAGACAAATCCATCCCAACCGAAATCAGCTTGACTGTAGTTGAGAATATAGCTGTTGCTCTCATTGCAGAATGGCTTATTATTGCGGATATATCCGCTTAAATCCTGTATGCCGTTCTGAAAAATTGTGTAAATGGTGTCAGCATATTTTTCGGGAGTTTCTTCTGCAACGAAAACAGGCTGTCGTTTCGGATTGCCGCCTTGAATTTGTAAAATCTTCGGAATAAGCGTATTCAGCGTTTCCGATGAATCAGCATCAACACCCTTAATACGCAGATTTTCAGCCAATTGCTCTTTCTGTTTCAACAGTTCTTCCAGATATTTCGCAATCATACGTCCACCTCCACAATTTTTGCAAGAATCGTTTCAACTCCCGACAGCTTTTTAACGCAGTTATTCCATTCTGAAACAGATTCAGCTGTAACAGAATCAAGAACAGCAAGATTTTTATGCTGATGCAGATTTCCATGTATTTCAGTTTTGAAATTTTTAATCTGAGTATCAACATATTCGGGGACTTTATCCCATTTCTCAATTCTTTCAGCTGTGATTTCATCAAGAGCAGATTGATTATTATGTGTATGAGATTTTTTTGATAAGCTTTCAATCTGCTCCTGCTGTGCGGAAATATCCCTTTTTAAGCTGTCCTGCAAGTAAATCAATGCTGTTTGTGTAACATATTTTGACAAGTCAATTTCTGTGCCATTTTTACCCTTTAAGGAATTAAGCCATTCGGATTCTGTGCCGACAAAGCCATTTTTCAAGGCTATTTCATAAGCAGAAAGACCATTTTTGCCGTCAATACCATTTTTACCGTTTATACCATTAATACCGTCCTTACCGTCAGCACCTTTCAGACTTTTAAGCCACTCTGCAAGTGTATCTGTAAAACCATTCTGCATAGCAAGTTCGAACGCAGATAAGCCGTTTTCGCCGTCCTTGCCATTAATACCATTTTCACTCTCTGATATTATTTTCTTTATTTCTGCCAAAAGTTGTGCATAGAGGTCGGGAGTCGGCGGTACGTTACAGCTTTCACCGTCAAAACCGGACGGTCTGACATGGAGTGTGACAGGAACAGTCGTTGCACGGACGGTCGTATCTGATTCGCTATCGTAGCCGAATACACTCATCTTCACCATACCCGGATGAAGCTCCGAGGGCAGCAGGCAGGACAGCCCATCTACACCAAGCACACGGTTGTAAACCGCATCACACTGGGAAAACTGCACGACCTTGTGCAGATTCTTCCATGAGCAATCAAAGGTGAATTTCAACGTCACAAAGGCAATCTGTCCGCTTGCGATCACCTCACGTTCCGTGATTTCGATACGCTGTCCCTTGACGAAAAATTTCATCATGAGATGACCTCCTCCCATGTTTCACCGTTCAGCACAAATGCACCGTTTACACATGAAATACGCTCCAACGGACAATATGCAGCGTTCATAAGATTTTGGTATCCTAAAACAGACTTTAAATCTGCGATTGTACCCTCGTATGTGATTTTTTTAAGACTACTGCAATAATTAATGCAATAAGCGTTAATTGACTTCACATTCTTGCTTAATGTAAGGTTAGTAAGGGCAGAGCATTGTGTAAACATAAAGCTGCTGACTAAAGGAGAATCAACATAAGCAGATTTAAGCTTTTCACAGCCATTGAACGCATAACTGCCGATCTCCTTTACATTAAATGGAATAGTCACACTCTCAATCGCACAGCACACAAATGCCTTTTCTCCGATAGTTTTCACATTTTTCGAAATCACAAGTGATTTCAAACCGCCGATGGAATACATAAAGAAACAGCGTTCACCGATAAATGTTAATGTTGTAGGTAAAGATACCTCTGTCATATTCGTACATCGTTCAAAAATACTACTGCCCAGAGCCGTGATGCCCTCACCGACATCAAGAGTAGTAATTGCTGTATTCTCATGGAATGGAGAATCACCAATTTCATAATCATAAGTTGCACCTGTGCCACGAATCGCAAGTCTGCCGTTGGAGTACATAATGTAATACGCAGAATCGCCGATGCTGCCGACTGCCGTCACATCTGCTGTGAAATCGTCAAGGCGAGTTGTAAGTGACGCTACCTGTGAAGATAAATCCTGCACCTGTTCCGTTAGATCAGCAATCGTAGAACGATACACAGAAAGTGCCATAAGGATTTCCGAAACACGGCATTTTCCGAGAACGCATTTCACATAGCCGCACTTATTTTCATCCTCACGAATATCGAAAATATTATCATTAGTAATTGTTTTTGTACCGCCTTTGAGGAATACTGCTGCAATAGTGAGAAATTTCTTACTTGATGTATTCTCAAACATAGGAATTGTGGGAGAAGTTGCAGCCGTGCCAGACTTCACTTCCAGCTTACAGGCACGGACATTTTCACTTACATCACAGCTGATACCAATTGTTACATAGCGTGAAAGTGATTCATCTATATACTTTGACAAATCCAACGTATACGGCGTATCATTGATGAAATAATGCCCTTCAATCCATGCTTTTCCAGTGCCAATAACGACTGTTGTACCTGTTCCTGCAGTCACGGAAAAACAGTCGCCATAAGTGTCAAATACACCATTGCAGATAATGCTGGACAGATACCCAGTGAAATCCTCTGCCGTGTACGTTCTGTCCATATTTTTTGCATTGAAAAATCCATAAGAAAAGCTCATAATATCAACCCTTTCTGAAAGTCGGTGTTAAACTTCTGCCGTTCTGGTCGTAGCTCTCAATCATGCCCACAAGCTGAATTTTCGG
>JAZSEJ010000062.1:0-23245 GCA_045531615.1 Ruminococcus sp. | reverse complement strand
GAGGAAAACCGTAGGGGAAAAAGGGAGGGAAATGCTGACTTTTGTGCCAGTTTTGTTTTTCCCTCCCTTTTGCCCCGTAGGTTGTCCTCTTTGGTGATAAACCACCCTTTTGAATTTATTATAAATAGAAAAATAAAGTTTTAGATGTTACAACGTACTACTATGTTGTAATATCATTTTTAAAAAATTATTGAATTCGTTAAAACGCACAAAATCAACATTGAAATTTATATGTTTTATTGTCTGTTTTCTCTTGAAATTTTCTTTAAAATGTGATATAATATATAGTATATCAAATTCATATAGGAGTATTACTTATGACTGCCAAGGAAGAATTTATTCAAATATATACAGAAAATATAAAGCGGCAGGGTGCTGATAAACTGCTGGAATACTTGAAAAAATCGGATTTTTTTACTGCTCCCAGCAGTACACGCTATCACGGCTCCTACGAGGGCGGTCTTGTTGAGCATAGCGTGAATGTCTATCACTGCCTTAAAGATTATCTCTCCCGTCCGAGGGTAAAAGAAATGTACGGTATGGATTTCTCTGAGGAAAGTATCGCTATTGTTGCTCTGCTCCACGATTTGTGTAAGGTTAACTTCTATACCACCGAGCTTCGCAATAAGAAAAACGAGGCAACGGGACAATGGGAAAAAGTGCCGTTTTATGCTATAAATGACACTCTCCCATATGGTCACGGTGAAAAATCCGTATACATCATTTCAGGTTATCTCTATGGAGAGGGCAGACTTACCCGTGATGAAGCCTGTGCTATTCGCTGGCATATGGGCTTTTCGGGCATTGAGGATAAGAATACTATTGGCATGGCTCTGGAAATGTATCCTCTTGCCTTTGCTCTCCACGTTGCAGATATGGAAGCTTCATATTTTATAGAAGGCTCAAACAAATAAGACATAAGAAATTGAAAGGGGTTTTTAATTATGAATTGGTACGATGACGCCATAATTTATCACATCTATCCGCTTGGTTTCTGCGGTGCGCCGAAATTCAACGATTTCAGCAGCGAGGTATCCTACCGCCTTGATAAGGTGATTGACTGGATTCCTCACCTTAAAGAAATGAACGTTGACGCTGTTTACTTCGGCCCTGTTTTCGAATCCGTAGAACACGGCTATGATACAGTTGATTACAAGAAAATTGACCGTCGTCTTGGCGATAACAACTCTTTCCGCTTCATCTGCGATAAGCTTCACGAGGCAGGTATCAGAGTTATTCTTGACGGTGTATTCAATCACGTTGGAAGAAAATTCCCTCAGTTTGTGGATATACAGGAAAAGGGACAGGGTTCCGAATACTGCGGCTGGTTCCAGAATCTCAACTTCGGCGGACAGTCACCCTGCGGTGATCCCTTCTGGTACGAGGGTTGGAATGGTCACTATAACCTGGTAAAGCTCAATCTGCAGAATGTGGGCGTTTGCGACCACTTAATCGATGCTGTGAACTACTGGATTGAGTCTTTCGGCATTGACGGTATTCGCTTCGACGCTGCGGACTGCATCGACTTCAACTTCTTCAAGAGAATACGCGATTTTTGCAAGGGTAAAAAGCGTGATTTCTGGCTTATGGGCGAGATTATCCACGGAGATTACAATCGCTGGGCTAATCCCGAAATGCTGGACAGCGTTACAAACTATGAGTGCTACAAGGGACTTTACTCCTCACATAATGATAAGAACTATTTTGAAATAGACTATTCAATCAATCGTCAGTCGGGTGCAAACGGTGGTATATACAGAAATATCAACCTTTACACATTCGTTGACAACCACGATGTAAACCGCATTGCAAGCACTGTAAATAATCCTGCGCATCTGCCCCTTATCTATACTCTTATGTATACAATGCCAGGTATTCCGTCCATTTACTACGGAAGTGAATATGGCGTTCAGGGACGCAAGGAGAATAATTCCGATGATAATCTCCGCCCCTGTCTCCACCTTGCGGATATGGAGCGTGAGAATACAGACCTTTACAAGCACATTGTAAAGCTGGGAAGAATTTACAGGGCTTATCCTGCACTTCGTACAGGCGCTTATGAGAAAATGCAGATTACTAATCAGCAGCTTCTTTTCAAGAAAACTCTCGGCGACCAGACAGTATATATTGCTCTCAACCTTGCTGATTATCAGTACGATTTCAACTTCGGCACACATCTTCCTGCCCTTGTTGATGTTCTCAGCGGACAGAAGATTGATATCAACAACGGCAACGCGCATATCTCTATGTCGCCTTTCACAGCTATGGTTATTGTTTCTGACGATATTGTCAATAATCAGCCTGAGGCTGTTCCTGCATATGAGGAAAAAATCGAGGAGACAGAGGTTATTGTTGGCGGATATTATCGTCATTACAAAGGAAACGAGTACGAGGTTATTGCAATTGCACGTCATACCGAGAATAACGAGGAACTTGTAATCTACAAGAGCCTTGCAGATGGCTGCGTATGGGCAAGACCTAAGGCTATTTTCTGCGGAAAATCCAGTGACGGTTCTGTTATGAGATTTACTAAAATATAATTAATCAAATCCGCCTGAATTATTTTTGGGCGGATTTTTGTATAATCCACAATTTTCTGTTAATAATATCATCAGGGTATTAAACCCTCTCTATCAAATTCCGCTATATATGCGGTGAAAGGTGATATTTATGAGCAAGAATAAGTCAACACAGTCTGATTTCAGCAACAAGTCAAACAACAACTACTCCAACTCCAATTACAACCAGCCTGATTTCGGCGATAAGCCCGAAAAAAGCACATCTACAAGTTCAAAGAATTCCGAAGACTGCGAATAATTGAAATTACAACGAAAAGCTCCCGTATGGGGGCTTTTTGCTGTATATAAGGTATGATGTGTGGGGTATCAGCTCTACGAAACATCCGTATATCGCAATTTATATCGTCAGAATTAATGGATGAAAAAAATTTCCGTTTTTTTGGAATACTTGTACAGGCCTGTGAATATAATGGTACAAAGCTTTTAAGGAGGTTAATTATGAATCTGAAAATCAACAGAGAAACTATACCAACCGAGGAAATCATCTACAGCGGCTTGCAGGAGCAGGGCGTGGAGCTTGACTACATACTCCCCGATTACTTCCCCGATATCTTCCGACTTGTCCGCTGTGAGGTTATCCCCACCGTTGCCGACTATTCCATTATGGGCAGCACTCTTTCATATGAGCTTTGCTGCGAAATCCGCCTTATCTACTGCGGCGAGGAAAATTCTGCACTCCAGTGCATTACCCAGAAGCAGACCTTTACCAAAACTGTGGAGCTGGGAAAATCTCCCGATTCTCCTGAGGCTGTAATTTCCCCCAAAGCCGACCACGTTAACTTCCGCGCGGTAAATAAGCGCCGACTTGATGTGAGGGGGGCTGTTTCCGTTAAAATCAGCGTCAGCGGCGAGAAAAAGCAGGAAGTCATTTGCGACGCTTCTGGGATGAATATCCAGCTGAAAAAAGCTCCTATGAAGTATACTTCACAAAAGCTCTGCGCCGATAAGACTATACAGCTTTCCGAGGAAACGGAGATATCAGCCGCACAGCCGCCTGTACTCAGCATTATCCGCTGTGATACGAAAATATGCGGCGTTGAAAAGAAAATCATTTCAGGAAAACTCCTTGCAAAGGGTGATGTTTCACTGAAAATTCTCTATGCAAGCGAAAATGGCCCCGAACCCCTTGAAATTACCGTTCCTTTCAGTCAGATTGTGGATATGGACGGCATTGATGAAGCCTTTACCTGCAATGTGAACGCTAAGGCTGTGGGCTGCAATATTACGCTCATAGCCGATAAAAATGGCGAAAACCGCACACTCAGAATTGAGCCTGAAATAAAGCTTATCTGCCGCTGTGTAAAGATATCCGAGGCTATGGTTGTCTGTGACGCTTATTCAACGGTTTACCCATGCGAAACTGAGTTTTCGGAGATACATACCGATCAGCCGCCAACGGTTTATGCGGAGAGCTTCCGTCATACTACACAGCTTGCACAGGGCGATACTGTTCCTGCAAAGATTTTTTCAATGTGGTGCAGTCCGAAGAATATTAACACAAGGCTTGGAAATGACGGTAAATCGGTAGTTATTTCGGGTATGCTCACCTACTCTATGGCTGCGGAGGACAGCAGCGGTTCTATAACTATGCCCGACCGTGACGAAGCTTTTGAGGAAACAGTAAATATCGGTGATGACATTTCAAATGCCGCAATTTCTGCCGAAATCAGCGATATATCAGTATCCTACAACATCTCCGACCAGGGAATTCTCACCGCAAGAGCTGATGTTTCCGTTAATATTACAGCCTCCGATTCAACGGGATTTAACGCCCTTACAGACCTTTCTGTGGATGATTCCACCAAGAAACAGCGTGACGGGGACTATGCCGTGAAGCTGTATTTCGGCACGGATAACGAGGATATATGGAATATCGCCAAGCGTTTCAGCACAGAGGTTGACGCTGTAATGGAGGAGAATGACCTCTCCGATACAACTCTCGAAAACGGCAGAATGTTGCTTATACCCATTAAAGAATAAAAAGGAGCAGAATATGGCTAAAGATATTTACACAAGTATTGCACAGCGTACAGGGGGAGATATTTACATCGGAGTTGTAGGCCCTGTCCGCACAGGAAAATCCACCTTTATCAAGCGTTTTATGGAATCTCTCGTCATACCCAACATCAAAAGCGAGTTTATGCGTGAAAGGGCATTGGATGAATTGCCTCAGTCCGCCGCAGGAAAGACTATTATGACAACAGAGCCGAAATTCATCCCCGAGGAAGCTGTTGAAATCAGTATTGGTGACGGTGCTGTATTCAACGTCCGTCTTATCGACTGCGTGGGATATATCGTCCCAAGCTCCATTGGCTATATCGAAAACGAACAGCCGCGTATGGTTATGACATCCTGGTTTGACGAGGAAATCCCATTTAATATGGCGGCTGAAATCGGCACACAGAAGGTTATTACCGACCATTCGACTATAGGACTTGTTGTGACAACTGACGGCTCTATTTCGGATATCCCCCGTGAGGAATACGAGGAGTGCGAGGAGCGTGTTATACGCGAGCTGAGGGATTTAGGAAAGCCCTTTGTGGTAGTTATGAATACGGTTAACCCGTCAGCTCCCGAGGCAAAGGCAATGGCGGCACAGCTGTCGGAGAAGTATGATACAACGGTTATCCCTGTAAACTGTCTTAGCCTTGACGAGGAGGATATCAGGGAGATTATCAGCGAAATCCTGTACTCTTTCCCTGTCCGTGAGATAAATATCCGTATGGCGCGGTGGATCAATACCCTTGAAAAGGGGCATTGGCTGAAATCAGAAATCCTTGGCTGTATACGTGAAGCTGCAAAGGATATCCGCCTTGTCCGTGAAGCAAAATATGCCGCTGAGGCTATGGAGCAGTGTCCCCATATTATAAGTGCCGTTACTACAGGTATCGACCTTGGAAAAGGCACAGTGACAATAACAGCTGACCTGGACAGCAGCCTTTTCTATAAAATCCTCGGAGAGGCTACAGGCATTCAGATTGAAAGCGAAAGCGACCTTATGCCCCTGCTTATGGAGCTTAACGACATCAAAAAGAAGTACAGCCGCATTGCCCCAGCTCTTGAAGAAGTTGAAGCAACGGGTTACGGAATTGTTATGCCCGAGCTGGAGGAGCTTACCCTTGAGGAACCGAAAATCATCAAGCAAGGCGGAAAATACGGCGTTAAACTGAAAGCCTCTGCACCTTCCATACATATGATGAAAGCCAATATAAACACAGCTGTAGCGCCTATTGTAGGCACAGAAAAGCAGTCTGAGGAGCTTGTGATGTATCTTCTTGACGGCTTTGATGATGACCCAACGAAGATATGGGAGAGCAATATTTTCGGCAAATCCCTCCACGAGCTTGTCAATGAGGGACTTCACAGCAAGCTGTACAAAATGCCTATTGACGCCCGTATGAAGCTTCAGGAAACACTTGAACGCATTATCAATGACGGCTGCGGAGGACTTATCTGCTTTATATTATAGAATAATACCAATCCCTGAAACAACAGTAGACAAATCTAATGGCATAAATGCTGTATATCGTCGTTGTCCTCCTCACCATACGGCAGTATGCTTTCGTCGTCCGCCTTGATATACATCATTTCTGCTCATCATCTTTGTCTACTAACATTTTAGGGATTGGTATAAAATAACGGGAAATTCATACTGACACTGAAAAAGCTCCCGTCATGGGAGCTTTCAGTTACATATTACGTTTTATCTGATTTTCATCACCGAAGAAATCAGAAAGCTGAATTTCGCTGTTTATAAGCCGCATTTTATCCTTGCGGCGGAGCTTTTTAATAGCACATTCAAGCTTTGAAGCGATACTTCTGCCGTCACAGCTCCATACAGCCATAATTTCCGTCGGAGGATTGGCGCGGGTAAACTTTGCACCCTTAGGACTTCCGGAATGTTCGGCAAACCGCCTTCCCATATCAGTGGTAATCCCTGTGTAGAGCCGTTCATCGCGGCATTTTATGATGTATACGAAGTATTCTTTGCTCACTTCTGCTTGATTCTGAAGGCGCTGTTGCTTATCTTGGAAGCGTCAAAGCCTTTTTTCTCGCGCTTTTCACGACGTGGCTTATTCTGCTTCTTCTGCTCCTTTTTCTGCTGCTCTTTCTTTTCAGCCTCATCGTCAAGGCGCATTGTAAGGGCGATTCTGTTGCGCTTTACGTCAACTTCAAGTACGCGTACCTTTACGATTTCGCCAACCTTTACAGCCTCAAGAGGATGCTTGATGTATCTGCTGCAGATCTGTGAGATGTGAACAAGTCCGTCCTCGTGTACGCCGATATCAACAAATGCACCGAAGTCAATAATATTGCGGACAGTTCCCACAAGCTCCATACCCGGCTTTAAATCCTTGATTTCCATAACATCGCCGCTTCTGAGAAGGGGCGGGGGGAGTTCATCACGGAGGTCACGGCCTGGCTTTTTAAGCTCGCCGATAATATCTGTGAGAGTGGGTGCGCCAATGCCCAGCTTTTCGCTTATGCTGTCGATATTTACTGTATCAGATACGGATATACCGCCGCCTGC
Source organism: Ruminococcus sp. (assembly GCA_045531615.1). Lineage (GTDB taxonomy): Bacteria > Bacillota > Clostridia > Oscillospirales > Ruminococcaceae > Ruminococcus. The sequence continues at coordinate 16,135 of JAZSEJ010000062.1, read as the reverse complement.
AACGTCAGCAAGAGTGAATCCGCTTTCGCTAATGAGCGCCTCAGCAGCCTTATAGCTTTCGGGATGAACAGCTGTATTATCAAGGGGATTCTTTCCGTCACGTACACGGAGGAAGCCTGCACACTGCTCAAATGCCTTTTTACCAAGCTTCGGAACCTTCATAAGCTCCTTTCTGTCAGTAAATCTGCCGTTTTCCTCACGGTATGCAACGATATTCTTTGCAACTGCGGAGTTGATACCTGCAACATAGGAAAGAAGCGAATGTGAAGCTGTATTAAGGTCAACACCAACGGAGTTTACGCAGTCCTCAACAACTCCCGAAAGAGCGTCGCTCATACGTGCCTGTGGCATATCGTGCTGATACTGTCCTACACCGATAGCCTTAGGCTCGATTTTAACAAGCTCAGCAAGGGGGTCCTGCAAACGTCTTGCAATAGATACGGCACTTCTGAGAGATACGTCATAATCGGGGAATTCCTCAGCCGCAAGCTTTGATGCGGAATAAACGGAAGCTCCTGCCTCGCTTACAACGATATAGCTGACTTTCTGAGGGATTTCGCTGATTACCTCAGCGGCAAACTGCTCAGTTTCACGGGAAGCTGTACCGTTTCCGATAGAAATTGTTGTTACGTTGTGCTTTTCAATAAGCTCCTTGATAATCTTCTTGGAAAGGGCTATATTTGTCTTGGGGCCAGGTGTGCAGTATACTACGTTAGTATCAAGCACCTTGCCTGTAGCGTCAATTACAGCAACCTTACAGCCTGTACGATAGCCCGGATCTAGTCCGAGGATAACGCTGTTTTTAAGCGGCGGCTGGAGGAGAAGCTGACGGAGATTTGAAGCGAATACCTTAATAGACTCCTCAGCTGCATTTGCAGTCATTTCAGAGCGAATTTCACGCTCGATTGAGGGGAATATAAGACGCTTGTAGCCGTCCTCTGCTGCGGCGCGTACAAGCTCTCCGCAGGCATTGTTAGCCTTTATGTATTTGCTGAAAATTATATCTGTAGCAACAGATTCGTCAAGAACGATTGAAACCTTTAAGAAGCCTTCTTTTTCGCCTCTGTCAAGGGCAAGAACACGGTGATTTGCCACGCTTGACACAGCCTCGGAATACTCGTAATAGTTAGTATAAACACTTTCAGCCTCAGGGTCAGATGCTTTGGAAGTTATAGTTCCCTTGTCATTTGCAGCTGAACGGAGCTTTTTACGCAGTTCTGCGTCATCGGAGATATCCTCTGCGATAATATCCATAGCACCCTGAATAGCAGCAGCAGTATCTGCAACTTCCTTTTCCTCGTTTACAAAAGCAGCAGCCTCAGCTTCGGGATCTGTTGAATTTTCCTGAGCCATAAGTATAACAGCAAGGGGTTCAAGTCCCTTTTCACGGGCGATACTTGCACGTGTACGTCTTTTTGGCTTAAAGGGACGGTAGATATCCTCAACCTCAACAAGAGTAACAGCGGCAGCAATAGCGTTCTCGATTTCGGGAGTCATTTTCTCCTGCTCTGTAATAGCTGTGCGTACTTCCTCCTTGCGCTTTTCAAGGTTGCGGAGATATGTCAGTCTGTCGGAGAGTTCACGGAGAATCTGGTCGTCCAGAGAGCCTGTGACTTCCTTACGGTAACGGGCGATAAATGGGATTGTAGCGCCCTCATCAATGAGATTGACAGTATTGTCAACCTGCTCCTGTCTGAGTGAAAATTCCTGTGCTAAAGTTTTATTGATATCCATTAATTTTATCCTTCCTTTATTTCATTATCAGCAGTATCAACAGACTGATTTATTCTGTCAATCCACGAAAACAGGGTTTTTGCAATATCCCTGTAAACAGTTATATTGTTTTTCTCGTTGAGAACCTCGTGACGCATATTGTCAAAAAGGCGGTGTGAGATACTTTCATAGCCTGTTTTGCGGAGCGCTTCCACAGCCTTGAAAAACCTTTTTTCCGACAGCATAACAGGGTCCTTTTTGCCTGATAAAAAGCGTATAGGCAGCTTCGGAGAGGTTACTTTCCATCCTCTTTTGCTGTACGCCTCTTTCAGCAGAAACAGCAGTGATTCATATCCGCTGAGGGTATAGACGTAGTTGGAAAGAGGATTTGCATTAAGCTCCTCCACAACTTCCTTGCGGCTTGTAAGCCAGGAACGGGGAGTAGTACCGAAGCCTCTGTTGAACAGCTTTTCAGCTGCTGCCTCAACCTTGTCTATCTTATTGCGCACATCTCCGCCCTTTGATATAGCGGAGCCGATAGCTCTAACGGGGGCAGAAAACGCGCTGTATGCAGGAGTTCCCAGAAGCAGCAGACCGTCAATTGAGCTGTCATTTTCCTTGAGGAAGCATCTTGCACCGAGAGAACCCATACTATGGCCTAACATAAAGCAGGGAAGCCCATTGAAAGCCTCGCGGACGAGCCTGTTAAACTGCGTTATATCAGCAACAAAACCCTCACCGCCGTTTTCATACATAAAGCCTAAATCGCCCTCTTCGCGGACGCTGTGGCCGTGGCCGCGGTTATCGTGGATAACCGAAATAAAGCCCTGTTCAGCGAGGTAATCCATAAAATCGAAATAGCGTTCTTTATATTCGTTCATACCGTGAATAATCTGAACAACGCCGTATACCTCCCCAGGAGGAACGGCGGCAACGGCTGATATATTCAGCCCGTCAAAATCTGATATAAAACTGAAATCCTTTAAATCTGCATTTATCATAATTTCACCTGTGTCACAATTGTTGAGGGAAAGCCTCCCATAAATGTACCTTACTATTTTAACATATATTTTTATAAAAAGCAAGTTTTTTGTAAGGAGAATAAAAAAATATCTGAAAATTTCCTCGGATTTAAGATTATTTTAAGGAAATTGCTGTATAATTCTTATAAAATAAAGATAAAAGAGCAATAGTATAACAAGTAAATCCCAAAAAAAGAAAAAAGGAGTTTTTTGTTATGAATAAGAAAAATTTATTATCAGGATTATCAACTGCAGCAGTTGCAGCAGTTGCAGCTCTTTCCCTCACAGCTGCATCTTCACAGGCTGCTGACATTGTTTACGGTGACGCTAACTGTGACGGCGTAGTTACAATGGCAGATGCCGCTTCAATCTTTCAGAGCATAGGAAATCCCGACAAATACGGACTGTCAGAAAGCGGCAAAACAAATGCCGATGTATACAACAGAGGCGACGGCATTACAGCCGCTGACGCTATTTCTGTACAGAAGTTCACAGCTTCAGTTATTTCAGAGCTTCCAGAAAGCTGGAAGGAAGGACAGGGCACAACAGACCCCGTTACTGCTAAGACAATGATACACCTCAATGGTGAATCAGCAACAGTTGAGGGCGACTATGCCGAGGTAAACGGCGGTGTTATCACAATCAGTCACTCAGGTGAATTCTGGATTGACGGTACTCTTGAGGACGGTCAGATTAATGTAAATATCGCAGACGAGGTTGCAGACGCTGAAACTGTAAAGCTTTTCCTCAACGGAGCTAATATCACAGGTAAGACAGCCCCTGCAATCGTTGTAACAAACGCTGAGAATACCTCCGTTAATATCGTTGACGGCACAGAGAATACAATCACAGACGGTGATACTGCATATGCAGGCGATTGGCTTGGCGCAGCTGTTATCGAGGCTAAGGATGATATCACATTCAAGGGCGGCGAGTTAGGTACAGGCGTGCTTACAATCACCGCAAACACACAGGATGCTCTTGTGTGCAATAATGATATCAAGTTCACAAGCGGTACTGTGAATATCAACACACTCAACGATGTGGACAAGACTAATGCAGTAAACGGAAAGACTTCAGTTACAGTCAAGGAAACAGCTATCCTCAATATCGAAGCAGAGGGCGATGGTCTGAAATCCTCAAAGGGCGATGTTGCCGTTGAGGGCGGTACTGTTAAGATTAAGGCTGGAAACGATGCAGTACAGGCTGAAACTACAATTGATATCTCAGGCGGTACTGTACTTGGCGGTGGCGACAGAGGTCTTACAGCAACTGTGGGTGTTAATATCACAGGTGGTACTGTTGTTGTTACAGCTACCGATAACCAGACTGATTCCGCACTTATGACAGGTACAACACAGGGTACAATGCTCCTCAATTGTGTTGCGTCTGCTGAAACTGACGGCTGCTGGAAGAAGGCAAATGCTCTTACTGTGGGCAATGTTAAATTTGAGGCTTGGGCTAAGAAGTATGCATTTGCTGTTGTCAGTGACGCTTCAATAAAGGCTGACGGCACATATGCCCTTACAAATGTTTCAACAGGGGTGAAGGCTGTAAACGGCACTTCTGCTGATTTCAAGATGACAGGTGCAATTACGGTATTCAACAATGTTGATCCCTCAGGCGGTTCATCAACAGGTACAGCGACTCCAGTTCCTGATCCCTCAACACCCGCAGACGGTACATATACAGTAACTCTCAGCGGAGCTTCTATCCAGTCTGACGCTCCCGCAGATGTGGCTTCATCTGCTGACGGAAAGCTTACAATTACACAGCCCGGTACATTCGCTGTATCCGGCGAGGCTAAGGACGTTCAGATTTATGTAAACGTTGACAAGACAGCATATCCCGAGGGCGTTGTTCAGCTTGACTTTATGGGAGCTGATATCTCAAACAGCAAAACATCCCCGATTTACGTAAATTCAATCGGCGACGAAGTTCAGATAGTAGCAAAGGCTGGCACTGTAAATATAATCTCTGATGGTACTTCACATACCGAAAGTTACACTAACAGTGACGGTGAAACCGTTACCGTTGAGGGCGCTATTTTCTCAAAGGACGACCTTAAAATAAAAGGCTCAGGCACTCTCACAGTAAACGGTAACGTATCTGACGCTATCGTATGCAAGAACGATTTAAAAATTTATAACGGTACAATTACAGTAAATGCCGTTGATGATGGTATCAGAGGCAAGGACAGCGTAACAGTAGGAAATGCCGCAGATACAGATTTTTCCGCGCTTAATCTCACTGTAAACACAACACAGGGCGACGGTATCAAGTCCACAGGAACTGATGCCTCAACAGCGGACAAGTCCTACGGAAATGTTACAATCAACGGCGGTACACTTGATATAAACTCCCACGCTGACGGCATACAGGGCGAGCAGAGCGTTGTTATCAACGGCGGTACAATTGATATCTACACCTATGAGGGTTCAGGCTTCTCAGGCACTGTATCAGGCAATACAGGCGGCTGGGGCGACAGTACGTCCACAGCTTCTCCCGATGTTTCTGCAAAGGGAATCAAGGCTGTAGGTCTTTATGATGCAGCTGGTACTACATGGCAGAGTGTTGGCGATATCACAATAAACGGCGGTACAATCACCGTTGATTCTTCAGACGATGCTATTCACTGCGGCGGCGGTATGAACCTATTTGGCGGCATTATGAAGCTTGCCACAGCTGATGACGGCGTTCACTCCGACCACAATGTAACTATCGGACAGGGCAGTGCCAATACCTTTGACGATGTACAGATTATCGTATCAAAGGGATATGAGGGCATTGAAGGCTTGAATATCACTATGAACAGCGGTACAGTTATCTGCAATACCACCGATGACGGATTTAACGCTGCAGGCGGAGCTGACGGCTCAGGCAGCGGCAATAATATGGGCTGGAGACCTGGCTCTACAGGCGGCACCAGCGGCGGCAGTTATTCCCTCAATCTTAAAGGAGGATTTGGCCTTGTAAACGTAGCTGACGGCGACCACGACGGCTTCGATTCTAACGGTACATTGACTATATCAGGCGGTTATTTTGTATCCAACGGCTCAGGTGCATTTGACTGCGACGGCTCACTTTCCTGCACAGGCGGCGTATGGGTAGAAAATACAGGCTCAGGCGGAATGGGCGGCGGTATGATGGGAGGCGGCAGCCTTACAGCCTCTGTCAGCGCAAGCGGCTCAGCAAGCAAGGGTACAAGAATAAGCCTCGTAGGCTCTGATAACAAGGTTATCGTGTCATTTATTGCAGGCAAGAATGTCAGCAATTTCAAGGCAGGCGGCACAAATGTCAGCGGAACATTCTACACAGGCGGCGAATTAAGCGGCACTACATATTTCCAGAACGTTGACGATACACAGCTTGCAGCATACGGCGGAACACTCACAGGCGGCACAGCTGTCAAGTAATTAATAATTTAAGATTTAAAGGGCTATCATTATGGTAGCCCTCAGTCTATATAAAAAGGCATAATTTATTTAAGGGCGAGCAATGCTCGCCCCTACAATTGGCTATATTGCGTTATTTTGTGTAGGGGCGACCATTGGTCGCCCGCAGTTTCGGAACGAAATTCAAGTTTTTGGACAATCTGAGGGTTATCATTATGGTAGCCCTTTAAATTTTGGTAATCGCCCAATTGATTTGGTATAATTACACAAATCAAACTATGTCAATTTGTGCAAAACATAGATTTTTGAAAAAAGTGCGAAAAAAATGTGACCTTTTGGCCTTCTCGTGCGTTATATATATGAAAGGGATAAAAAATCCACTTTCGAAAGGGATGAAAAATCACAGTAACGAATCCTGATATACTTTAATTTTACATAAATTGCTTTTTTTCCAAAAGCACTTGAAATATTATTCATACTGTGATATAATAAAGTGTAAAGAACTTTACGGATACAGGTTGTTAATGCTATCCGTAGGGTAAAACACGGAAAAATCTGCAATATGCAGATTATCCGAAAAAATTTTATGGAATGAGGTTTTGAATAATGCCTGCTAATATTGTAGTTGGAACACAGTGGGGAGATGAAGGAAAGGGTAAGATTATCGATATCATTTCCTCCCGTGCAGATGTTGTTGTACGTTCACAGGGCGGTAACAACGCAGGTCACACAGTTGTAAATAACGGAGAAGTTTATAAGCTTCACCTTATCCCTTCGGGTATTCTCTATAAGGATACTCTCTGCCTTATCGGTGCAGGAGTTGTCCTCGACCCCAAGGATTTCATCGGCGAGCTTGACGGACTTGAGGCAAGAGGTATATCCACAGCTTCCCTTAAAATCGACCCCAGAGCTCACGTTGTAATGCCCTGGCACATCACTCTTGACGGCCTTTCAGAGGCATTCAGAGGCGGCAAGGACATCGGTACAACAAAGAGAGGTATCGGCCCTACATATATGGACAAGTACGAGAGATGCGGTATCAGAGTATATGACCTTGTACACCCCGAAGTACTTGCAGAGAAAATTCAGGCTACAGGCAAGCTTAAGAATAAGATTATCACAGACGTATACGGCGGTGAAGCATTCGACCTTGACGCTGTAACAGCAGAGTATATTGAGTACGGCAAGAGACTTGCTCCCTATGTGGATGATGTTTCTGTACTCACATTCGAGGCTGACAAGGCTGGCAAGACAATTATGTTCGAGGGCGCTCAGGCTACTCTCCTTGATATCGACTTCGGTACATACCCCTATGTTACATCCTCACATCCCGTTTCAGCAGGTGTATGCGTAGGTACAGGCGTAGGCCCCAAGATGATTACAAATGTCATTGGTGTTGCAAAGGCTTACACAACAAGAGTAGGCAAGGGACCATTCCCCACAGAGCTTGATGACGAAATCGGCGACCAGATTAGAACAGTGGGCGGCGAATTTGGTACAACAACAGGCAGACCAAGACGTACAGGCTGGTTTGACGCAGTAATTGTACGTCATTCCGTAAGAGTTAACGGACTTGACAGTCTTGCTATCAACAAGCTTGATACCCTTGCAAATATTGACACATTAAAGATATGCGTTGCATATCAGAAGCCCGACGGTACAGTTACAGAGCATTTCCCTGCTGCACTGGAGGATTTAGAGGGCTGCACACCTATTTACGAGGAATTCCCCGGATTTACAGAAGATATCTCCGCTTGCAAGAGCTTCGATGAGCTTCCCGAGAACTGCAAGAAGTACATTGCACGCCTTGAAGAGCTTGTAGGATGTAAGGTAAGTATGGTAGGCACAGGCCCTGACAGAACACAGATACTTGAAAGATAATCAGGGAGCGTTCAGATAGCACCCTGATATGACAGGAGTGATTTATATGAAGCTTTGGAAAAGTCTGGTATCAGCTGCTATGGCTCTGACAATGGTTGGAGCAGTTGTACCTGCAAGCACATCCGCCTTTACCGTAACAACGGATATTTCACCTGTAAGAGTAGTCGAAAATGCTGATTTATCGCAGAATGCAGAGAGTTTTGACACTGTAGAGGCTGCGGCGCGGTATGTTAGGGAGTGTATCAGAACAAGAGATACTGAATTTGTATATTCTCTCCCTGCAAGCCTTGACTATGAAAAATCCTTTGACGAAGTAATGCTGGGTGCTGTTGAGGAGACATATAATGCCGATGAGGGCGATTATATAAAATATGACATAAACAGTGTCTACTGCAAGGGCAAATATGACGGAGTGAGGTATTATTACTACATCACGATGAAATATTACACCACAACGGCTCAGGAGCAGTATGTGGATAACAGGGTTGAGCAGATTATCAGCTCCCTTGACCTTGAAAATAAGGATGATTACGGTAAGATATGTGCTATATACGAGTATATTATCAATAACGTAGGATATGACTACAGCGAGGATGAGGAAAACAAGGAAAGATTTTCAGCATATGGCGCTTTGCATAACGGAAAGGCTGTATGTCAGGGCTTTTCTCAGCTTTTCTACCGCCTTGCAAAAGAGGTGGGTATACCCTGCCGCATAATTTCGGGTACTGCCGACGGCGGTCACGCCTGGAATATTGCCGCATTGGACGGTATATATTACCTCGTTGACTCCACATGGGATATATTCAGCGATGATATTTCTCAATGCGACTATTTTATGAAGGGCAGCCTTGATTTTGACGAGGCAGACTGGACAACTCCCCATATTGCATCAGGGGAAAATCCCGATAACTTCATAATCACGGATTTTACAACAGCTGAGTTCAAGGCAGATTATCCCATTGCCGATTACGCTTTTGATGCAAATAACAGGCGGAAGGGCTATAATCTGGGCGATGTCAACAACGACGGAATTGTCGATTCCACTGACGCTTCCGATATACTCAGCGCTTATGCAAATCTGTCCATATATGGCGTAAGCTATATGTCAGCGGCGCAGGAACTGGCGGCTGATGTAAATATGGATGATACCATTGCTTCCACTGACGCGTCTGTCGTTATGGAATATTACGGTTATGTTTCCACGGGAGGGGAGCTTCCCATTACAGATTTTATTAAGAAGGTGAAATAATGAACGAAGAAAACATCTACGGCGGTACTGCCCCGGTACTCGATGATATTGAGTATACTGCACCTGCCCCGAAAAAAGGAGGCCCCACAGGAGTATCTGCGCCTGTCCTTGACGATATGGACGCATATGTGCCTCCTACAGCTCAGAAAAAGGGTGCTCCTACAGGAGTATCAGCACCTGTTCTCGACGATGACAATGCACCATATGTTGCTGAAAAACGGGAAGTTAAGATTATGACTGACGAGGAGCTGATTGCCACATTCACTCCCGAACAGCTTGATACTTACAACAGATTCCCTGAGGAAAACCGTGCAAGAGTTCTTGAACAGCTGCGTAATCAGCTGGGAGTTGAAGCTCCGCCTGTTGAGATAAAGGCACCTGTTCTTGATGATGACACTTACACTCCGCCCGTAAAGGAGACTGTCAGCCAGCCTGCACAGCCTGCGGATGAAATAAAGGCTCCTGTCCTTGATGACGCGCCTGAGCCTCCTACATATAAGCCTAAATTCGTGGATGAAGACCTTGAACGTGCAAAACGTGAAGCTAAAGTTAAGGCAGCGGCAGGACAGCTTGTATCCGACCAGAAAGACCCTAAGGAAAGTCTGAGAAAGATGCTTGCCCTCAAAGAGGAACAGCGCCGTGAGGCGGCTGCAAAGGGCTTCAAGCTCTGTTTCCTGATATCCGCAATAGGAGTAATTGCAGGAGTTGCATTCTACCTGCTTTACAGCGGCGCACTGGGACTTACCTACAAGGACGGACTTGACGGATTTGCCGCAAAGCTTAAAGATGGTTCGCTTTATATTGCCGCAGCTATGGTTGTATCGGGACTTGCCCTTGCAACAGGTGTAGGCTTCCTTAAATCCCTGACATCCTTTATCTATATTGTGTCGGGAATATTGCAGATTTTCCCAGGATTGCTTATGATACCTCAGCACAACGGAAATATCGCACTTGTAATTGCTCTTTATGCGGTTTCTCTGGGTGCTACTATTGGTGTAATCTTTATGCTTTCAGGCTCTGAAGCAGTCGGAGCATACTTCAGCAAGGGCAGTGCGAAGTCATATGACTATTCAACAACAAACTCTTCAAAAGATTTCACATAATTCACACAAAATTCACTTGACAAATGGGTTGAAATATAGTATAATATACTTACGGCAGGAATGATATATACATTTCAAATGGGGTTTGCCGTCCGTAAAATATTTTTATACATGAAACAGGAGGATTAAAAAAATGGGAGTATTCAGCAGATTAAGTGATATTCTTAAGTCAAACATCAACGACCTTCTCGACAAGGCAGAAGATCCGGAGAAGATGGTCAAGCAGATCATTATTGATATGCAGAAGGAGCTTACAACAGCTACTCAGAATCTCGGAAAGGCTAAGGCAAGCGAGCGCCTTGCTCAGAAGAAGATGGACGATGCAGTAAAGGTTGCTGCTGGTTGGGAAGCTAAGGCTAAGGCTGCTCTTTCTCAGGGCAATCAGGACCTTGCAAAGCAGGCACTTGCTAAGAAGGTAAGAGCTGACGAGGAAGTTGCTACATACACAGAGATGTATGAGTCTATCTCAACTCAGACAGACGCTATTGAGGACCAGGTTGAGGTTCTTAAGGCTAAGCTTGACGAGGCTAAGTCCAGACAGGCTATGCTTATCGCTCGTTCACAGATGGCAGATACAAAGAAGGCTCTTGCTAAGTCACAGGGCGGCTTTGACGGTGCATCTGCTCTTGAAAAGTTTGACCGTATGGAAGAAAAGATACAGCGTAAGGAGGCTGAGGCTGACGCATTCGCAGAAATCGGCGGCGGCGGTGACGCAGACCTTATAGAGTCCTTCGACCAGATTGAAAAGGATGCTAAGGTTGATGCAGAGCTTGCAAGACTTATGGCTGAGATGAATGGCGGAACAGCCGAGTAAGATATGGCTAATAAAAATCAGGATATGAGTCCTAACAGAGTTCTCAATATGTTTTTGCCAATTGTCGGAGCAGTATTTATTGCAGTAATTTCAATTCTGTACATTCTGTACAAGAGCTGGAGCAATAAGATATACTTCGAGAAGTGGAAGGATTATGAGGACTGCGGCGTGTAAGCCGAAAATTATGAATATAACGGCTTCTGACATTTGTCGGGAGCCGTTTTTTCGGAGGATTTATGAATAATATCGCAATTGCAAAGGAAACGATTAAGATAACCCAAGACAGAAAATATGCGGTAAATGGGGAGGAAATCATTCTTCCCGATGTGGATTTTTCTGCGGTGGAGGTTATATCCCCTGAGGTGGGAGAAAAGCTTCTTGAATGGGATTTATCTGAGAAGTTGGGCGGTGATGTATGCCGATTTGCCGTTACAAATGAGGATTCATTCCAGGCGGCAAGGCGCTATGAAAATCCTTTCGTTATGAATTTTGCCAATGCTCATAAGGCGGGTGGTGGCTTTCTGCTTGGTGCTAACGCTCAGGAGGAGGCGCTGTGCCGCTGCAGTACGTTGTATGCCTCTATATCCTCAGACAGGGCAGGGGAGATGTACTGCTTCAATAACACTCACCTAAGCAGTGTGGAGTCGGATTATATGCTGTATTCGCCTCAGGTGTGCGTATTTCGCGATGAAAAGTGTCAGCTGCTGAAAGAACCTTTTATGGCTTCGGTTATAACTACAGCTGCTCCTAATCGCAATGGCGCGGCTATGTTTGCCACAGACAAAAAGCTTGCAGAGACTATGACGCGGAGAATTCGGATTATGCTTCGAATTGCCGTGAAATATGGGCATCGAAATCTTGTTCTTGGAGCGTGGGGGTGCGGAGCATTTCGCAATAATCCCGGTAAGGTTGCGAAATATTTCAAAACTGTCCTTGTTGATGAGGGATATGGCAAGTGTTTTGGTGAGGTGTGTTTTGCGGTGTATGGCAAAGAGGATGGCAGAAATATAACGGAATTCAGAAATGCTTTCAAATAGAAAATACCCGTGGAGAATTGAATCTTCACGGGTATTGTTATTATTGTGGTATCGAGATTATCTCATACCGCCCTTGGTATAGAAATTCTCCTGAATAATAAGAGCACATCCGCCGAGGAAGTTATTCTTTCCGTCAAGGTTGGAGAGAACTACTCTGTCAGCGATTTCTTCGCTTACAAGGTGAATCATCTCGCGCTTAACATAATCAAACTGCTTCTCGTTGAGCTTGTAGTTGTGGAGAACAATCTTCTTTGCGAAGTGGCTGATAGCGATGTTATTTACAAGTACAGTAAACTTAGCAATGATATCGTCAACAACGTTCTTTACAGATTCCTCGCCACGCATAAGAGCCATAAATACGTTATCCATATTAATCTTGTTCTTATCGCCTTCTGTGAGGTCCCAGAGAACAGGTGTGTTGTCCTTGGAGTAAATCTCCCACATTGCAGAGAGCATAGCGTTGCGTGAAAGCTCGCCCTTTACTGAACCGTTGGGATATCCCTCGTAAGGTCTGCCGTTGGGGCATACGATGAATCTCTCAATCATTGAAGTATAGGAGATATAGTCGCTTGAAAGCTCGTTCTTGTTAACGATAGCGAGGTTAACCTGGTTGCCGTTGTGAATAAATGCTGTATTTGTCTGATAGCCGCCGTTTGTTCTGAAATCGTTGCTTGCAAGAGCCATAAGGCCTACAGCGTTTCCGCAGCAGATATCAACGTCAAGACCGCTGGAGAGCTTGTCTATAAAGCTGGAGAAATCGAGAACGCCGTCCTTGTAGAATATCTTAAGCTTACCCCACATAGAGGGAACAACGCCTACGCCAAGTCCGAGAATCTTGTCCTTTGTGAGGGCTGAGTTCTCAATCATTGTGTTGCAAGCTTTGATTATGTAGCTGATAATATCCTTGCTTGTTGTTCTCTCGTCGATAACCATACTGGACTTATCGAGAACCTCTGAATTGAGATTTGTAAGGCCTACTGTAACTTCCTTCTCGTCAACTGTAGCGCCGAGTGCAAAGCGGCTGTTTACGTTGATATCGATGAGAATCTTTCTTCTGCCCTTCTGGAGCTTTTCAGCGTTTACAGGAGCTTCGCCTATTTCTGTAAGAACGCCTTCTTCGATCATCTCATTTGTGATGATTGTAACAGCTGCACGTGTGATTTCCAGAACGCTTGCCACATCTACTCTTGAGATAGGGCCGTATTCTCTGATAATGCGGAGAATCTGCATTCTGTTGCGCCTTTTCAGGTCAAGTTTACTAATTCCTCTTTTTTCCATTTTTAAAAACTCCGTTTCCTTATTAATTGCCGCCAAAATGATTAGATTTGCGTACTATTGGGGCTATAGTACGTAATCTTTTGTGTTTTCCGCTATTATACCTGTTCCGTGTCTTGTTGAACTGTCGGAAAGGGGTGGGCGCTTTTTTATATCTCTTATTATCCTGTTGCATATGTGCCTTACAATCAGGACTTTTTGCGCTGGTATAAATTACGGAAGAACTGAATACAGGAGTTGATATCTATTGCTCCGAATGATTTATAAAAATTATATCACCCGTATTTAGTTTTTTGATTTCTTTATTCCCACTTCATTTATTTACAAATACATTATATCATATATTCAAAAAAAATAAAACCTTTTTTTATTAATTTTTCTAAAAATCAGCGTTATTGACAAACAGACCTTAATTTTTTTGTTAAAAATTCCGTGTTTTATATAAAAAGGCAGGTGATTTTTCTGAGGAAAATGTACCCTTAGTAAAAAATATGAGAAGTATATTATTTGTATATGAGCACGTTAGTGGAGATGAATACATGGGAAATAAACGGTAAATTGGCGATATGGTAGAATAAAACATCATTTCGAGAGAAAAGTTGATTATAAAAATTATTCAATTGTTATACTTGGCGTAAAAAATAATTTGTAGAACACAAAGGGTATATTGAAGCAAAATTATAAATATTAAGGCATCGGCTTATTAACCGATGCCTTATGTTTATTCAAATTTAATTGCTGTGTCAATAAAATTAAAGCTGTCGGGACTGTGCTGCGGACAGAATTTCCAGCTGTTGCCTTTGAGCTTGACAACGCAAAGCCAACCTGTTACAGTCTTTTTCTCGCCGTTTTCTTTATAGGTAAACTCAACCTCTACGCGGTAAGCCTTTTTGGCATCAGCGCTATATGTATCTTTATAGTATTTTTCAATGTTGTCGAAGTTACTGCCGCTTAATTTTTCTTTTGCCAATACCTTGGATTTCAGACGCTTTATTCCGAGTCCATCCATTGCGGATTCTATAGATTTATCATTTGTTTTGAGGTATTCTTCCCAGGTGAGACCGTTATTCTTTGCCTTTAGGCGAAGCTCGGCGGCTGTTGCCTCTGTATACATTGACTCAATCAGAAGCTGCGAATCTCCCTTGCGTATGCCTTTGGTGAGGTCTTTTACCGGATTTTTGTAAGAGCCTGAAGCGCATACAATAATAATGATTAAAACTATGATTAACGCGATTGCAAGAATTGCTATGATGTATTTTAATGTGCCGCCTCTTTTTATTGGGGTGTCTTCAGTTGGTTCGACAGATTTAATGAAAACTTCAGCGTTCCTCTCGTTATCCTGGAATTCGGCGCAGGTACATTTGTTGTCCTCGCCTAGTTCTTTTCCGCAGAATTTACAAAAAGCCATATTTATTACCTCTCTTTGAATAACATTTTATCTCCTCTATATAATAATGTAAGGAGAGTTCGGAAATTATCTCTTGAATAAATTTTACCATATTATTGATATGAAGTCAATAGCAGAATGTACTTGAAGCTGGATTATAGTTATGAATTTTTTGTAAATATACAGAGAATAAAGTAAGAATTAGTCTTATTAATAAAAAATACAAATTTACATAATATACATCTTGAATTAATATTGAGAAAATAAACGACACATCAGAGTAATAATCGTATTAAATAATACAAATAGTAAAATAGTCATTTGTGCATAATGTACACAAAAACATCAAAGGTTTGTATTAAATGTAGATTATAGACTCAAATTATTGACTTTCGTCGATACTTGTAGTATAATTATAAAAACGATGAAATTTACTATGTCTTTAGTTAAATGAGATGGAGAAATAAAAATGACAGATAAAGAAATACGAAAACTAAAACGTGCCGACCTCCTTGAAATTCTCTATTACCTTCAGAAGGAGATAGAGGAGCTCACCAAGGAAAATGAATCCCTTAAAGCTCAGCTTGAAAATTCAAAAGTAAGTTTTTCTGAAAACGAGCTTAAAAGAATTATAAAGGCTGTTAAATCAGCTACAAGGGATGCTGTAAGAGAAACGGCACAGAATAACAAAAACGAATCTACTACCGATAAGGCTAATGAAAAGGGTAAACAGAATAATGGAGATGGAAAAACAAACGAAGCGTGATATTCCAACCGCTAATCAGTTTTATGCTGAAATGAAGCGCGTCAGGTACAAGAAAAATTTCAGAAAGACAATCATTGCTACAGTCAATTCACTCATTGTCGTTGCAGCGGTTTCGGTTCTGATTTCTATGCTGTTTCTCCCGGTACTGAGAGTAACAGGTACAAGTATGACTCCTACGCTTTATAATGATGAGCTTGTAATATGTAACAAGCGAAGCAATTATAAGCAGGGGGATATGATAGCTTTCTACTTTAATAATAAGATTCTTCTTAAAAGAGTAATCGGACTTCCAGGTGATTGGATTGAGATTACAGAGGACGGTACGGTATACGTCAATGGCAATGAGTTGATAGAACCGTATATCGACGAAAAAGCACTTGGCGAATGTGATATTGAATTTCCGTATCAGGTTCCCGAAAGCAGAATTTTCGTAATGGGCGACCACCGTTCTACTTCCGTTGACAGCCGTACAAATATGGTTGGATGCATTGCT
>JAZSEJ010000038.1:0-14986 GCA_045531615.1 Ruminococcus sp. | reverse complement strand
AAAAAGATAAAAACCCCTTAAGGGGTAGCTGAGAATGAAATGCAGTTGGCAGACCTTTCTCAGCCCTCTTAAGGGGCAGTGTCAGTAACAAGCCCTTATAGGGCTTTTGCAAACCACCCGTTCAACGGGTGGTTTTGATTTTCTTTTTCGGTCATGGTTGTTCTCCTCATATCTATTTGAATGAATTAAACCAGTTTTTACTTTGTTTTTGGAAATTTTCTGATTTTAGCAACAAGATTTTCGTCAATTTGCAGCTTTTCAATATCGCATCCCATAAATTTGTTTTTTACATATTCTATTATTTTACAGTAATTGTACGGATCGGGCAGCTCACCGCAGCATTTTCGTTCATCCAACTTGGAAAATCTGGTTTTAAGGTCTTTCAATGCTGTTCTTACGGTTTCAATATTAAATTGTTCACTTTCAAAATAGGCAATCGCATTTGCTATAGCACTCTCTAAAAGAATTTCTATGTTAAGAGTAAACTCAAATGTATCCAAGCAGGTCTCTCCAAAATCAAGAAAACACATATCTCCGTTTTCCATGAAAAACATCTCGGTATGATCCATTCCGCAGAAGATACGATATAGTGCAGATATTTGAAAATATAGCATCTGATAGTCATAGGATAAATGATATATATTGGATCTGTCAACAGGCCGTAAGCCTTTCACATACTCAACAACACCATAAATCTTATTGTTGATTTCAAGCAGATCGGTCTTAAGATAAAAGTACCCCAGTTCTTTTAAAATGTGCTGATATATGTAATCTCCTATTGATTGCTGCCGATTTTCGATTTTCAATATATAACTTACAGATTTATCTTCGATTGGCATTATTTTCACCTTTTCGCCGCCAAGCCCATCAATTCTGAAGGGTTCAATCAAATATTTGTTAATCATTCAGACACCACACAATCACTGATATTCATTTATATTTGAGAATATACAAGTATATTATATCACTTTTTTCGTGATTTTGCAACTGTGAGTGTTGTTGTATTATTTTGCGGAATTGGGTAAATATGAAATCCGTTGATTGAGATGTGTTTTCTCAATCAGCGGATTTATGGCTTGATAATATAAATCAATAGCGTATATTTCTGAAAAAACGTGCGTCTGGTGCATATGGGAGTTTAAAATCCATACCCATCCGGTTCATTTCCTGTGTCTTTATCAGCAGGAGATTAACATTTACGTAAAGCCTTTTGGCAACTGTTGCAATGTCATGTCCAAGTTTGAATAATTCAAGCATCTCATCTTCATCAATGAGAATATGACTTGCATATGCATTTGCTTCATATTCTGTCATATCAGTAATGTTAAAAAGCTGGAATTCCTGTAGATTTTCACCGCTCGCAAGATGTCTGTGTTGCTGATCGTGACCGATTTCATGTGCAAGCACCATTCTATACAGTGTCTGATTTATATTCGGGTTCATTAAGATGATACGATGCTTCCAACGATATGTATACATACCAAGCAGATCTGTGAAGCACGGCTCATCTCTTAACATAATACCCATATCACTACACAGCCTGACAGGGTCATTTGTTCCATGATGTTGTACTAATCTATTTGCCTGTCTGTAAATTTCATAAGAATCCATAGTACTCCCTTCTTAAAACAGACTATTCCTCGTTCTTTCTGTACTTTTTAGGTGTGTATTTTGTATTATCTTCTTTGCATTCAAAATAAGCTTTCTGTAGTGCAATCATAACTGCATCACGGTCGCTGTCGGAAAGTTCACCACCTGCAAATAGTCCTGCGAGTTCTGAAACGAGTGCTTCAGCCTGCCGCTTGCCGCGATTACCATATTGTTCAGAAGCTTCTGTAATAAATTCTTCGTCTTCAGTTAGAAGGTAATTTTTATCCACACCATACAGTTCTGCCATTTTTTCATAGATTTCACGTTTTCTTGGATATCTTCCTTCCTGCTCATATGAAATATATGTACGCATAGATACGCCACAGTAGGCTGCAGCTTCCCTTTGAGTAAGATTTTTCTCGTTCCGCAGCTGACGGATTTTTTCAGCGAATTTCATAGTGTTTTCACCTTTCTAATTTAGAATTATGAAAATAAGTTTCATAAAATTTTTATTTTCCTATTGACAAATGCAATTCAATAACGTATAATATGAAGTAGTGAAGTTTACTTTCATACTAATTATACACTAGTTTCATATGAAAGTCAATAGCAATATGAAAAGTTTTTAAAATTTTTAGGGAGGGGAACCGAATGAATAACTCTTTCACAGATTATCTGAATCGTCGTTTCTGCGATGAAATTAAAAAAGCTGCAGAAGAATGCCTGTATGCGGACAATGTACGGAAAATTACCGCAAAGATAACTGCTGTTCAGATCTGGCATATCAGTACAAATTCTCTATTGAGATATGAGGATTATGTGAAACTTCCAATTGTTGTTTCTGCTAGAATCCGTACAGAAGAAGATGGCAGTACATATTGCCGTAATGTATATATGCGTGGAACATTCACAGGAACATTTTCACAGCATTTTGACGATTTTGAAATTTCGCTAATTGAATTCCTTCATCATATCCCCAAACGTTCGCCTCAGAGATTTTCAGAAGATCTTCTTCCAAGATTGACAGAAGATGAGATGGAGGAACAGGCAAATAAATTTCTTTTTAAAGTGTACAAATATATCCATACAGAAACCCGACCGCAGAAAATTAGCCCGGCATATATTGCAAAAGCACTTGGAATTAAAATTTATTTTGCGAGGCTTTCTAAGGATGGTGCGATACGCGGTGCATATATATTGTCGGAAACTACTTTGAAAATATATGATGATTCATCTATCGGCTATCATTTTAGTAAAATCAGCGGTAAATCTATTTTAATTGACTCTTCTATCAAAGAAAATATTGAAGCTGTAAGATTTACAATCATGCACGAACTGATACATGCGTATGTGCAACGATTTGCATTCTATCTTATTGCAATGTGCAATCAGGAATTCAGTGGGTTTCATTGCCCTATCCGTTTGTATGATGATTATCAGTTTGTCGACAAATTTCTTGAGAAAGCAGAACGCCAGGCTGATGCAATGGCATCATATTCATTAATGCCTAAAAAGAATTTTAAAATCAAGGCTGATGAAATTTTGGCCGGTTATGGTAAATCACCGAATTCCGGTTGTATCAGTGAAGCTGTTGAAAAGCTTGCATCTTTCTTCGGTGTTTCCATTATGGCGGCTAAACGCAGGATGTTAGAAATTGGTATAATGGAAGTAAAAGGAGTATACAACTATATAGACGGAGCATATGTGCCTCCATTTGCATTTCATAAAGACAGTTTAAAGCCATATGAAACGTTTATTATCTCGTTTAAGCAGTTACAGGAAATCGTAAAAAAAGATAAAAAGCTTCAAAAGCATATTATGAAGGATAGGTTGTGTTTTGTAGAAAATCATCTCGTACTGAATGCTGCAGATTATGTTACAGGACATGGAAAAAGCATTCGGCTGACAAATTATGCCCGTGAACATCTTCATGAATGTGCATTTAAGTTTAAACTTATTTTTCAGAATGCGGTGATATCCAGAGACCTCTCTAACATTAATGAAAACGTCATTTTTCGTTCTGCAGCTGCTGATTCTCCTGTTACACTTATTTATTCTGACGATAATACAAGCATTGAAGAGAAAATTCGAATGATACACGAACGTAACAATGGGGTACAGAAAGTTCTGAATAAAATGAATGGCTCACACCCCGAAATGTTTTCTGCTATTATTGAGTGGTCTGATATGAAAGAGGATGAAATTGCATATGAGTCCTGGGTAAGCGACAGAACAATACGCAATCTGAAGTCCGATGAAGAAAGTTCCCCTAGCAAGGTGACGCTGATACAGCTTTGTATCGGTATGAGTCTTCCGATGGAAGTTTCATGGAAACTGCTGAATGCATTCGGATTCGGTGCATCATATACTGAAAAGGATATGATGTATATGCAGTTTCTTATGTTTGCATATAAGTATACGATTGAGGATTGCAATGCAATCCTTACAGGCCTCGGCTATCCACCCCTTGCAAGGAGCAATCCAATGCTGCACTGAACTTTACCTGAAACTTACGACGTAAATGTTACAACTTTATTATAATAATTTTTATTATGGTATTGATAATTTCAAAAAAACGTGGTATAATATATAAGAAAGTAGCGACGCATTTGTCGCAAGTACGAGGTGATTATAATGGTTAAAAGAGATTCATATCTGGAACGTATAATTCATAATATGTGGAATGGGGAAGTCAAGGTAATTACCGGCATTCGTCGTTGCGGAAAGTCTGTATTACTGTTTGATTTGTTTTATGAGTATCTTCTTTCACAAGGAGTTCAAGAAAACCACATCATAAAAATCGAATTAGACCAGAGACGTTACTACAAATTCAGAAATCCTATCACGCTCTGTGAATATGTCGAGACTCTTGTTGCAGAACAGAAAGATGAGAAATATTATCTCTTTATTGATGAAGTTCAGCTTACCACAAAAGTCATTGACAAAGAAAATGGTGGGATTGAAGTGTCCATCTATGATATGCTGAATGAACTTAAAGCATATAAGAATCTGGATGTATTTGTTACCGGCAGTAATTCAAAAGGTCTGTCAAAAGATATTGCTACAGAATTTCGTGGACGTGCAACACAAATTCATGTATTTCCTCTGTCCTTTGAGGAATTTTATTCCCATATAGGCGGTGATGAGCGAAAAGCTCTGGACAAATATATGCTTTACGGAGGTATGCCACGGCTGCTGGCATTAACCGATGAAAAAGATATAAAAGATTATTTGACTTCTTTGTACAGCGAATTGTATGTTAAGGATGTAGTAGAACGTAACGGTATCGAGCGTGAGGATATTCTGAATGATATTCTGGATTTCCTTGCTTCTCAGATTAGTTCTTTGACCAATCCTACAAATATTGCCAATGCCCTGACCAGTATGAAGAACGAAAAAGTGAATTCCACCTTGGTTTCAAACTATGTACAGCATATTATCGATTCATTCCTTGTTTCTATGGCGAAACGTTACGATGTAAAGGGCAAAACCTACTTCAAGTATCCTAACAAATACTATTATACAGACATTGGTCTTCGTAATGCCAGATTGAATTATCGTCAATATGATCCGGGGCATATTATGGAAAACATCATTTATAATGAACTTCTGCGCCGAGGATATTCCGTTGATGTTGGTGTTGTTACCGATCGTACCAGTGGAGCTAATACACAAAAAGAAATTGACTTTGTTGTAAATAACGCAGACAAAAAAATCTATATCCAGTCTGCCTTTCAGATGAATACGGATAAAAAGGAATCTTCTGAACTTGCATCTTTGACATTAACAAAAGACTTTTTCAAAAAAATCATTGTCCGTATGGATATTCCCCATAATTTCTATGATGACAACGGAATTTTCCATTGCAACCTGATAGATATGCTGCTTGGTCGTATAGAATTATTTTAATAAATAGGCCAATCGAATATTGTGAACACCTTTTATGGCGAAAAACTAGTAATTCTCTCAAATAATAAACTTTGATAAGATACTTTCCCCGATGACTAAATCATCGGGGATTTTTATGCATTCCTACAAACTGAAAAAAGTTCTCTGAAATCTGGAAATTGAATTTCCAGTATGGATACGAACTACTGCGAAAAAACGATGCCTCTTTGGAAAATGAAATTCCGTACATATATCACCACCTTGCAAAATCTCCGAAATTACGCTATTTTGTATAAAGTGACACAGTTGTGTTTTTTGGAAATTCAATTTCCTTACAATTTATTTTTCGTTGTGGTATTATATAAATACAGTCAGAGACATACTTCCGACTGATAAAACTTAAGAGAACAAAATTGCCTGATTTGCAATAGGGCGATAAGGATATCTCACAGCACGAAGTCACATTTACTGTTCGGTTCGTGTGGGATAGCCTTGGATTCCTATTGTCTGATCAGGCTTTTTTGTTGCTCGGTCAAAGGAGGAAAAGCAATGAGTCAAATCAAACTTCTTCTGGATGTCATCAGCGATGTCCGCAGCCTTGGTGACAGCTTGCAGGCGTATGCCGATGCACTGACAGCATCGGACAAGCTGGAGGTGGAGGGTTTTGAACAGATTTATCCACCAATAGATGAACAGCCTCAGCCCGAACCAGCCAATTCCGAACCGTCCACAAAGCCCGTCACCCTCGCCGAAGTCAGAGCTGTTCTTGCCAACAAGTCCCGTGCAGGATTCACGGAGGAGGTAAAGCAGCTTGTAATGAAGCACGGTGCAGAAAAGCTTTCCGGTGTTCCCGAGAGTGAGTATGCAGCACTGATGAAGGAGGCTGAGAGCCTTGGCAGTTAAACACAAAGAGCGAGCCCATGCAAAGCTGTCCGCATCGGCTAGTCATCGATGGCTTGCCTGCCCGCCATCGGCTCAGCTTTGCGCCGATCTTCCGGATACGGCAACGGATTACGCAAAAGAAGGCACCTGTGCTCATGAATTGGCGGAGTACAAAGTGAACAAGCTCCTCGGCATTGATGCCGCAGACCCGACAGAGCATCTTGAATACTTCGATCAGGAAATGGCGGACTGCACGGACGCTTATGCAGAGTACATCGCAGAACAGATTGAAAAATACACCGACCCTGTTGTCATGGTGGAACAGCGCCTGGATTTCAGCAGATATGTTCCCGACGGCTTTGGTACAGGCGACTGCGTTATTGTTGCAGATGACGTCCTGACCGTATGTGATTACAAGCATGGGAAAGGTGTAGCCGTGTCAGCAGAACACAATTCCCAGATGATGCTGTATGCCCTAGGTGCATTAGGGCTGTTTGACAGTCTGTATGACATCACAGAAATTCGCATGGTTATCTTTCAGCCGAGAATGGACAATGTCAGTGAGTTTTCAATGTCTGTAACCGATCTGCTTGATTGGGCGGAAAACACATTGAAACCTACGGCAGTACTTGCCGCCAATGGTGAGGGCGAATTCTGTGCCGGAGACCACTGCCGTTTCTGTAAGGTCAAGGCTACCTGCCGCAAGCGTGCGGAGTATAACCTGGTGCTTGCACAGTACGATTTTGTACCGGCAGATACCCTTGAAGATGCCGAAATCGAGGCAATCCTTGAAAAGGCTGACGCACTGGTGGCATGGGCGAACGATGTGAAAGAATTTGCACTCTCACAAGCACTTTCAGGCAAGGTCTGGAACGGCTACAAGCTTGTGGAGGGAAAATCCAACCGCAAGTACACCGATGAAGCAAAGGTCGCACAGGCGGTACAGAACGCAGGATATGATCCTTATGCCGCACCGGAAATCCTCGGTATCACGGCTATGACAAAGCTGCTCGGCAAGAAGAAATTCACCGAAATTCTCGGAGAACTTCTCTACAAACCCACAGGCAAACCGACGCTGGTTCCTGCTTCGGACAAAAGAAAAGCATGGAATCCGGCAGAAAACGATTTTAATGAGTAAAGGAGAATATCACTATGGCAAAGTATGTAAATCCCACAAAGGTAATCACAGGTCCCGACACCCGCTGGAGCTACTGCAACGCATGGGAAGCAAAGGCAATCAACGGCGGCACCCCGAAGTTCAGTGTGTCCCTCATCATCCCGAAGTCCGATACTGCGACCATTGCAAAGGTCAAGGCAGCGATTCAGGCAGCATATGAGGAAGGTGCCTCCAAGCTTAAGGGCAACGGCAAGTCCGTACCGCAGCTGTCCGCAATCAAGACACCTCTTCGTGACGGTGATCTGGAACGTCCCGATGATGAGGCTTATGCAAACGCTTACTTTATCAACGCAAACTCCGGAACCGCTCCCGGTATTGTGGATGCAGACCGTCAGCCGATCATCGACCACAGCGAGGTTTACAGCGGCGTTTACGGCCGTGCAAGCATCAACTTCTACGCATTCAACTCCAATGGCAACAGAGGTATTGCCTGCGGTCTGAATAATCTTCAGAAGATTCGTGACGGTGAGCCTCTCGGCGGAAAGAGCCGTGCGGAGGACGATTTCAATGACGGTGAGGACAGCGATTTTCTCGATTAAGCAATAATGAATGTCGGGAGGGCGACAAGCGGCACAGCCGTTCGGGTGGGATAGAGGAAATGAAAATGAAAGAAATGACAATTGATATAGAAACACGCAGCGACCGTGATCTGAAGAAATGCGGCGTGTATGCCTATGTGGACTCCCCTCATTTTGCAATCACGCTGTTCAGCGTTTCCGTTGACGGCGGTGCTGTACATCTCTATGATCTCGCCTGCGGGGATACGATTCCCCTTAAAATTCTACACGCTCTCACGAATGAAAATATCATCAAAAGAGCGTTCAATGTGAACTTTGAACGTATCTGTCTGTCTAAATATCTGCGTGAATATTACTCGAAGATCTTCCGCAGCTACAGTATCGGAGAAGATACCGTCGGTGATTATCTCAGTCCTGTGGGCTGGCAGTGTACCATGGTGCATTGCCGCTATCTGGGACTGCCGTCCACGCTTGCACAGGCTGGAAAAGTTCTTCGTCTGGAGGAACAGAAAATGCCGGAGGGCAAGGGACTGATCAGATATTTCTGTGTGCCGTGTGATACAGTTGATGGAGTTCCTGTATTTCATTCCCCTGCTGACGCACCGGAGAAATGGGAGATCTTTAAAAAATACAATATGCAGGATGTAGAATCCGAAATGGCGATTGACCGTAAGCTGTCGGGGTATCCTGTGCCGGAATATATCTGGGAGCAGTTTTATCTCGATCAGGAGATCAATGATCGTGGTATTGCGGTTGATATGGAACTGGTTGAAGCGGCACTGACCCTCGACGGACAGGCGAAGGCGAAGCTGTCATCGGAGATGTGCAGGATTACAGGCATTGAGAATCCCAATTCCGTTTATCAGCTGCTTGACTGGCTGGAAAAGCAGGGCTATGCTCTGGATTCTCTTGACAAACAGGAAGTCCGCAGATTATTGCACACGGCAAAGGAGCCCGTTAAATCTGTTCTGGAAATGCGTTTGCAGCTGTCCAAATCATCCGTAAAAAAATACACCGCAATGCAGCAGACTGCATGCTCCGACCATAGGGCAAGAGGAATGTTCAGCTTCTATGGGGCAAGTCGAACAGGACGCTTCTCTGGCAGACACATTCAGCTTCAGAATCTGCCACAGAACCATATCATTGACCTGACCGAAGCAAGAGAAACCGTGAAATACGGCTATTATGATGAAGTCGAAATGCTCTATGAGGATGTTCCCGATACGCTGTCGCAGCTGATACGCACGGCATTTGTCCCCCGAAAGGGATACAAGTTCATTATTGCAGACTTCTCTGCCATTGAGGCTCGAGTGATTGCGTGGCTTGCCGGAGAGGATTGGCGTCTGGATATATTTGCTAACGGCGGTGATATTTATTGTGCGTCCGCATCACAAATGTTCAGTGTACCTGTAATCAAAAATGGTGTGAACGGGTATCTCCGTCAGAAAGGTAAGATCGCAGAATTGGCTCTCGGTTATGGAGGATCGGTCGGTGCATTAAAGTCCATGGGAGCAATTGAAATGGGATTGCAGGAGGAAGAATTACAGCCCCTTGTGGATGCGTGGAGGGATGCCAATCCGAATATCACGGCACTCTGGTGGGCAGTTGATCGTGCTGTCAAAAAGGCAGTCAGGGAAAAAACAACTACCACTACCCATGGAATCCGCTTCATCTGCAAAAGCGGAATGCTCTTTATCGAACTGCCCAGCGGCAGACAGCTTGCCTATGTAAAGCCGAAAATCGGTGAAAACAAGTTCGGCGGTGAGTCCGTGACTTATGAGGGCAGCACCAACAAGAAGTGGGAACGCTTGGAAAGTTATGGTCCGAAATTTGTAGAGAATATTGTGCAGGCCATTGCGAGGGATATTCTCTGTTACGCATTACAGACATTATCTCACTGCTTTATTGTTGCCCATGTACACGATGAAATCATTATTGAAGCGGACAGGCGTATGTCCGTAGAGTCAGTCTGTGAACAGATGGCACGAGTACCAGACTGGGCGAAAGGATTACAGCTTCGTGCAGATGGATATGAATGTGAATATTACAAAAAGGACTGAGCCCAGATCAGGGCTTAGGTGACGGCTCATAATTGAGCAGTCGGAAAGGAATATATGGCTAATTTATACAACAGTGAGGGCTACTTCTCCCCAACAGAGTACGAAGCCTTCACACGCATTGAAAAGGATGAAAGGGCTGCACGCATTGCGGCGAATTACCGCCCTCTGGTATACATCTGCTCACCCTATTCAGGAGATACAGAACATAACACAGAGATGGCAAAGAAATACAGCCGTTTTGCATTGGAGCAGCACTGTATTCCCTTTGCCCCTCACCTGCTCTTTTCTCAGTTTATGGATGATAACGATCCACAAGAGCGTGAAACGGCAATGTTTATGAATATGGTGCTGCTCGGTCGCTGTGAGGAACTGTGGGTATTCGGTGAGAATTACTCCGCAGGGATGCATCAGGAAATCAAGAAGGCGAAGTATAAGGGAATGAAAATCCGATATTATACGGAAGAAATGGAGCTTAAGGTATGAAATTTACAATCTACACCGCCGACTGCACAGGCAATCCGCAAAACAGGCTGTATCCGCATCAGGTGGTTGTGACCTCTGCCTGCGATATGAAGAAGTCTGCACGATTTGACCATGTATGTGCGACATATAAGGGAAACAGCCGCAGTGATGCTAATTTTCTGTCTGCGGATAATGCACCTCTGGACTGTGACAATGCTCACAGCGATAATCCCGATGACTGGATCACACCGGAAAAGCTGGATGAGATTCTGTCAGATGTAGCGTATGTGCTGACATTCAGCCGCAATCATATGAAACCTAAGGACGGCAAGTCAGCAAGACCGAGATTTCATGTGTATTTTCCGTGCAGTGTGCATGAGGATGCGTCTGCGTATAAGGCACTGAAAAAGAAGATTCAGCAGCAGTTCCCTTTCTTTGATAATAACGCACTGGACGCTGCACGCTTTTTGTTCGGCTCTGACGGTGATGTAGTATGGCATGAGGGCAGTCTGACCATTGAGGACTATCTGCTTCTGATGCAGCAGAAAAAGAGTATTCCTGCCGGACAGCGTAACTCCACTCTCTCCCGATTTGCCGGAAAGCTTGTGAAGCGTTTCGGCAGTGGCGAGGAAACCCATGCAAGGTTCCTGGAGAGAGCCGCAGAATGCGATCCGCCTCTTGAGGATGAGGAGCTTGAAACCATCTGGAACAGTGCAGCGAAGTTTGCAAAAAGAGTCGCTAAGCAGGACGGTTACATTCCTCCGGAACAATATGCAGATATGATGCACAATCTCATTCCAGCCGATTTCTCCGACATCGGACAGGCTCGTGCCTTTGTGGATATGTACGATGATGAGATCTGCTATACCACAGCTACAGATTTTCTGCGATACAACGGCACTTACTGGGTGGAGTCGGAACAGCGTGCCATTGCCGCTATGATGGAACACACCGATGAACAGCTTCGCGAAGCAGAGGAAATGATGCAGTCGGCTCTGGATACCCTTGAAAGCATGGGCATTGACCGCTGCGATGCACAGAACGGTGGTAAGAAGTTTGTCGGCAGTCTCACCGGTGATGCAGTTCAGGCATACCGCAAGTACCAGCTGGCACAGGGCTACAAAAGCTTTGTGATGAAGTATCGCAATATGCGCAGTCTGCGTTCTGCTCTGGATGCGTCAAAGCCGCTTCTTGAAAAGGCTCCGGAGGAACTGGACAACTCTCCCTTCCTGCTCAATACCCCAGGCGGCACTTATGATTTACAGAAGGGTCTTGACGGCTGGGAAGTTACTGACCCGGCAGATTATCTCACGAAAATTACAGCTGTCGTTCCCAGTGATGAGGGTATGGAAATATGGATGGAGACTGTAGACAAATTCTTTTGCGATGATGCAGAACTGATTGACTATGTGCAGATGATCTGCGGACTTTGTCTGATCGGAAAGGTCTACATTGAAGCATTGATTATTGCTTATGGTGACGGCAGAAACGGTAAGTCCACCTTCTGGAATGTTATCTTCAAGGTGCTTGGCAGCTACAGCGGCAATATGTCCGCAGATGCACTGACGGTCAACTGCAAGCGAAATGTCAAGCCGGAACTTGCGGAGCTGAAGGGCAAGAGACTCATTATCGCCGCAGAATTACAGGAAGGCATGAGACTGAATACCTCCGTTGTAAAGCAGCTGTGTTCCACGGACCCCATTTTTGCGGAAAAGAAATTCAAGGCTCCGTTTACCTTTGAGCCGAGCCACACGCTGGTGCTGTATACGAATCACCTGCCGAAGGTGTCTGCCTCTGATGACGGCACCTGGCGAAGACTGATCGTGATTCCCTTTCATGCGAAAATCACAGGCAAAGATGACCGCAAGAATTACACGCAGTATCTCATTGATAACGCAGGCGGCGCAGTGCTGTCATGGCTGATTGAAGGTGCAAGAAAGGTCATTACTGCCAATTTCCAGATTGAGCCGCCGCAGTGCGTGAAGGATGCAATCGGGAATTATCGTGAGGACAATGACTGGCTGGGTAGATTTCTGGCGGAGTGCTGTGAGGTTGACAGCTGTTTTCAGGAGAAGTCCAGTGTGTTATATCAGGAGTACCGCCGTTATTGCAATGAGAATGGTGAGTTTATCCGCAGTACCACTGACTTTTATGGTGCATTGGATCAGGCTGGCTTTGAACGAAAGAAAACCAATAAGGGCATTATTGTCAGAGGTCTACGGCTGGAAATGGAAGATTTTCTGAACTAACCGACCTGCACTCAAAGCACTAAAAAAGTGCGTAAAATTGGGAAAGTGCAACTCGGTGAATGTTATATCCATACTTTACGCAGGCGAGAGAAATTTATAAAAATAGTCTTTATATATAAGGTTTAGATATGATCATCACACACCTGCACTTTCCCGAAAATGCGTTGTTTTCATGATGAAACCCGTGCATGTCACGAGAAAGGAATGTTGCAATGATGAAACATAAGCACAAAAGCCACGGCATTGGGAATTTAAGGATGATGGCAGTTCACTGCCAAACCTGTCAGGAGTATTTCCATGATGCGTGAGCGAGAAATTGAAAAGAAACTGGTTGATGCCGTCAAAACCCAAGGCGGTGTCTGCTGGAAGTTTATATCTCCCGGCACAGCAGGCGTCCCCGACAGAATCATCCTGATGCCCATGGGGAGAATCGCCTTTGTGGAGGTGAAAGCACCGGGCGAAAGTCCGAGAAAATTACAACTGGCAAGACACCGCTTTCTCCGGCGTTTAGGATTTAAGACCTTTGTGCTGGATAACCCCGAACAGATTGGAGGGATACTGGATGAAATACAAACCCCATGATTATCAGAAATATGCAGTCCGCTACATCATCGAGCATCCCATTACAGCACTGTTCCTTGACTGCGGACTGGGCAAGACCAGCGTGACGCTGACTGCCATAAACGACCTGCTGTTTGATTACTTTGAGATCCGAAAGGTTCTGGTAATCGCTCCCATTCGTGTGGCACAGCATTCATGGTCTGACGAAATCAGAAAATGGGAGCATTTGCAGGATCTCATCTTCAGCGTGGCAGTTGGTACTGCTGAGGAGCGAAAAATCGCACTGCAAAAGCAAGCAGACATCTACATCATCAACCGAGAAAATGTGCAGTGGCTCATTGAGGAAAGCGGAATCAAGCTTGATTTTGATATGCTGATCATTGACGAGCTTTCCAGCTTCAAGAATCATCAGACCAAACGGTTTAAGGCATTGATGAAAGCAAGACCGAAGGTGAAACGCATTGTGGGACTGACGGGTACTCCTTCCAGCAACGGTCTCATGGATCTGTACGCAGAATTCCGGCTGCTGGATATGGGAGAGCGTCTGGGGAGATTCATCGGGCAATATCGTCTGCAATACTTCTCCCCCGACAAGCGGAATGGCATGGTGGTGTATTCCTACAAGCCATTACCCGGTGCGGAGGATGCCATCTATGAGAAGATCTCCGACATCACCATTTCCATGAGAGCAACAGACCACCTGAATATGCCGGAGCTTGTGAATTCTGAATATGTGGTGCAGCTTTCGGACTCTGAAAAGGAGAAGTACACAGAACTGAAAAAAGAACTGATTCTGGAACTGCCTGACAGTGAGATTACCGTCGCTAATTCTGCCAGTCTTTCCAATAAGCTATCACAGATGGCGAATGGTGCGATCTATGATGATAACGGAGAAACCGTAAATATCCACGACCGAAAGCTTGATGCACTGGAAGATATGATTGAAGCCGCAAATGGCAAGCCTGTTCTGGTAGCGTACTGGTTCAAGCATGATCTGGAACGCATACAACAGCGTCTGAAAAAGCTGCATATTCCACACAGCACTATGGATAAGCCCGACAGCATCCACAAATGGAACAAGGGTGAAATCCCCGTAGCACTGATACATCCTGCTTCTGCCGGCCACGGCTTGAATCTGCAATCGGGCGGCAGCTGTCTTGTGTGGTTCGGGCTGACATGGAGTCTGGAACTGTACCAGCAGACAGTAGCAAGGCTATGGCGGCAGGGACAGCAGTCCGCAACCGTAGTTATTCAGCACATCATCACCAAAGGTACGGTGGATGAGCGTATGATGAAGGCATTGCAGGAAAAGGATGAAACACAGTCGGCATTGCTGGAGGCAGTGAAGGCTGAACTTGAAAACATATGACAATCATTGAAAATCCAAGACAATCTATGACAATCCGAGTGGAATACATTACTTCGGAGGTAGATTATGAATATTATCTGGCAGTATCTTGATAAGCGTGGTGCGGCAATCAACGCACTCAAGGACTACAACAGCATGGCTTATATCATCGAACATACCGATGAGGAAATCGCCAACATCCACGATGACATGACCAGTATCGGCAGTCCGGCATTTTCCGATATGCCGTC
>JAZSEJ010000027.1:0-32870 GCA_045531615.1 Ruminococcus sp. | reverse complement strand
CCTCCCACCACGGAGGAAACGGCAATCCTTGCACACCTTGCAGACAGAAACGGAGTGACCTTGCGTATCTACAACCGCCTTGTAAACAGCATGGAACAGCGTAAGATTGTTCAGCAGGCAATGCGTAAGAACCACATGATGACCACAACTAACGATGTCTCCGAGTCGGTCAAGGCACAGGATAACATCAACGATGTAGTGGAATTGCTGTCTGAACTTCGCAGAAACAAAGAGCCTCTCCTGCACACGGCTGTGTTCATTGAGCTGAGAGCGATGACGGAGGACAAGCTCCGAGAGCTGCAGGCAGACATTCAGATGGAACTTACCAGATCGAAGATTTCTGTTGACAGACTGCTCCTCCGCCAGAAAGAAGGATTCCTCGCTGTGCTTCCTTGCGGTAATAATGTGTTTGCGAGTCAGTTTGAAAGAGTTCTGCCTGCAAGTTCTGTTGCAAATCTGTACCCACTGAACTATTCGGGTAAGACGGATCAGCACGGATTCTATATCGGCAGAGATAAGTACGGCAGTAATGTACTTGTAGACTTCGACAAGCGAACCGAGGACAAGACCAACTCCAATGTTCTCATCCTCGGCAACAGTGGTCAGGGTAAGTCACATCTGTTGAAACTGCTCCTCTGCAATCATCGTGAGGCAGGCAAAAGTGTGCTTGTGCTGGATCCGGAGAGTGAGTATCAGGAACTGTGTGCAAACCTTGGTGGCACCTATATCGACATGATGTCGGGCGAATATATGATCAACCCGTTAGAGCCGAAAGCTTGGGGTGAAGCGGAAAAGAACATTGATGCTCCCGAAGTGTTCAGAAAGGTCACAAGACTGAGTCAGCATATCTCCTACCTCAAAGACTTTTTCAGAGCCTACAAGGAATTCACCGATGCGGAGATCGACACCATTGAAATCATGCTGATGAAGCTCTATGGCAGATTCGGAATGGATGACAGCACGGACTTTGACAGATTCACAGCCGAGGATTATCCCACCATGAGTGACCTCTACGAGCTTATCGAAAAGGAGTTCATGGCATTTGACACTGAGAAAAAACACCTGTACACCGAGGAAATGCTACAGAATATCTGTCTCGGACTGAACTCCATGTGCAAGGGTGCGGAGGCGAAATACTTCGACGGGCATACTAATATCCGTGATGCAGAGTTTATCTGTTTTGGTGTCAAGGGCTTGATGGATACCAACAAGCGATTGAAAGATACCTTGCTGTTCAACATTCTCAGCTATATGAGCAATCAGCTTCTTGGCAAGGGCAACACGGTAGCAGCCATAGACGAGCTTTATTTATTCCTCACCAACATGACCGCAATCGAATATATCCGAAACGGCATGAAACGTGTGCGTAAAAAGGAGTCCTCGTTTATTCTGGCAAGTCAGAACATCGAGGACTTTTTGCTTCCCGAAATCAAGGAATTTACAAAGCCGCTGTTCAGTATTCCGTCTCACCACTTCCTGTTCAACGCAGGACAAATCAATCCGCAGGAGTATATGGACGCATTGCAGATTGAGGAATCTGAGTTCAGTCTCATCCGCTATCCGGAGAGAGGAACCTGTCTCTATCGCTGTGGTAATGAGAGATATCTCCTGCAGGTAATCGCACCAAGCTACAAGGCGGCACTGTTCGGTGCGGCGGGAGGTAGATAGTGCTTGATTTATGGGGGCAAACGTGGTATAATATAAATTGATAATAACCTCCAAAAAGGCGGTGTTTTATGTTAAATCGTGACGAGATAATTTTAATATTAAATCAGGCAAAAAATATTGACTCCAAATATGAATTGTTTGGGACTAATAAGCACAAATATCAGCTAAATCCACCGGTGGCATCATCTTTTGTAAGATCAATTGAAGAAAAATATGATTTTTTATTGCCAGATGATTATTTCCAATTTATAACAGAAGTTGGTGATGGCGGTGCAGGTCCGCATTATGGAATAGAACCTTTTGAAGATTTAGTAAAAAGAAGTTTAATTCAAGATGCTGAAGAGTACAATGAGTTATACAGAAAAAGTTTGAAAAATTCATTTACTCCACGTCCAATGTTGCCTGATGAGTTAGAAAATTACTCAATTGCAACCAAAACTTCATATGAACAGAATCCCGACGAATACTTTGTATATGATAAATCTGATGAAGATGCAGAATGTAATTTTGATGGATTTTATATACTTGGAACGCAAGGATGTCAATGGGATTTTGGCATTGTGACAGCTGGTAAAATGCGTGGAAAAGTATTTGTTACAGATAATATTGGAGCATATTGTCTTATAGCTGATAGTTTTGAGGAGTTTTATAAAAATTGGCTCATTAGTATATCAGACACAGAAAAAATAAAAAAATCACTTCATGAACAAAGAAAATTATTCGGAAGAAAATGGAAGTTATTCAAAAAGTAAAATTTAGTTGTGAAGTTTTAGAATTGAATAAAATAGGAGTAAGAATATGAAAAAGACAAGCGTATTCATCAGTTTAATCCTCCGTCACAAGCCCGAAGTCATCGGCATTACCCTTGATGCTCACGGCTGGGCTGATGTGCAGGAACTGATTGCAGGCATCAATGCCACAGGCAAGTATCAGATTGATATGCCAATGCTTGAAGAAATCGTGCGTACAGACAACAAACAGCGTTACAGCTTCAACGAGGATAAGACAAAGATCAGAGCAAATCAGGGACACTCCATTCAGGTGGATGTGGAACTGAAAGAAGCGGAGCCGCCTGAGATTCTCTACCACGGCACGGGTGAAAAGCATGTGGAGTCCATTCGAAGTGAAGGATTAAAACCAAAATCCCGTCTCTATGTTCATCTGTCAAAGGATATGGAAACAGCTGTGAATGTAGGCAGCAGACACGGAAAGCCGCATATCTTCAAGGTGCGTACAGGAGAAATGTTCCGACAGGGCTATAAGTTCTGGCTATCGGAAAACGGCGTATGGCTGACAAAGGCTGTGCCAATTCAATATTTAGAAGAAGCGTGAGTCGATTGCATGAGCAGTCGGCTCTTTTCTTTTTGGGGGTGATTATATAAAAGAAATTTTGATAAAGCTCGCCCTTGACATTCTCGGTGACAAGGAAAAGCGAAACAAGGTGCTGATCTTTGTGCTGAGTATTGTAGTGGGCGTTGTGCTTCTGATGTTTGCACCCGTAGCTGTGCTGATGACAATGCAGGATATCGATCCGCCTGATGTATCGGGAAACTTCGATCAGGCATCATGGATGCAGTCTCTCGACAGCGAGCAGCAGAATCAGATTGCACAGATGGAATCAGCAGGTCAGCAGATTGCATCTGCCATGGAGTCGGTGGGCATTCGGGAGCAGACCATCAAGGCACAGCTGATTTATATCTCCTGCTTCGAGGATGTGACAGTAGATGACCTCAATGCCTATGCGAATCTGTTCAGATACGCTCCGGACGATGCAACACTTATCAACAGCATCAATCAGAACTATGGACTGGAAATTGTATACGAGGATTTCATGCGGAGCTATGCTCTGATCAGTCATGTGGTTATCAATCCGTATATGTTCACAGACGTACAGACAAAGAACTCAACTGACCTTGTGATATGGGCAAGGCAGGCATCCGAGAATGGCTGGGGTTATGTGTACGGAACCTATGGCAACATCCTGACCGAGGAACTCCTGCAGGACAGAGCTGACCTGTTCGGAGAACATGTCACAGGCTTTGAAGATTTCATCCGTGAGAACTGGATGCGAAGGAGAACGGCAGACTGCGTTGGTCTCATCAAGGGCTACGGCTGGTACAATCCCGACAGCGGTGAAATTGAGGTAGGAACAAACGGCATGGCTGATGTAACCGCAAACGGAATGTTTGATGCGGCAACGGTTAAAGGAACGATTGATACCATTCCCGAAGTCCCCGGACTTGCTGTGTGGCAGGACGGTCACATTGGAGTTTATATCGGGAATGGTGAGGTCATCGAAGCCATGGGAACAGAGCAAGGCGTTGTGAAAACCACGCTCCCAAGTGGCTGGACACACTGGCTTGAGATTCCGTATATCTCATATGTAACCACGGAAGAACCTACAACAGAAGAAAGTCAGGAGGGATGAAAATGAAAAAGACAATCACAGTAAGTATCAATGAAGAAAAGCTCTCGGCAATTGAAATGTACCTCGGTCAGAAGGACACGACTCTTGCCGCAGAGCTGGATAAGTTTGTGGAGCAGACCTACACCAAGGTCGTGCCGCAGAACGTTAGGGATTTCATTGACATGATGGCAAACAAGAAGCCGGATAGGAGGTCAGGTCGCAAGGCAAAGCCGACGGAGCTTATCCAGTCGGAACGGCATACCGAGGACTGAAGCCCCACAGCTCACTCCAGAATCGCTTGTGTGGCGGTTGTGGAGTCGCAGTCGGGAAAGGATACTCCACGAGCCGTCAAGCGAAATTTGAGGGCATTGTGGGCAAGTCCGCAGAGGTCGGAATTTGCCGACTTCTGCCCCGATTTTGGGTAGGTCTTTGGTTTGCTGGTTAAAGTTTTGGCGTCACAGCCGCCAAAACAATCACATCGGACGAGCAAAGCTCGCCGAATCTTCGAGGTTTTATCACAAGAATGACTATGGAGTCAGGAAAGGAGTTTTGCAAAAATCATGGAGTCAAAGAAAACAAAAAAGGCTTCATCTGCCGAAAACACGAGGATTTCGGATGATGTCGCCGTTGATAAAATCAAATTCCCGCTGTATCTATACCCCGATACCATGGATATCGTGAATGCACTGTATGAGCATGACAATTGCGGTTCAAAAACTGAATTCATTGAAAAGGCTGTACGCTTTTATTGTGGTTATCTTCTCAACAACGAACACACTGCAACGGAATTCATTGCACCGCAGCTTGCAGCAATCACCGAGGGTATCGTCAGAGGCAGTGAACAGAATCTGTCTCGTGCCATGTTTAAAATCGCTGTTGAGCTTGGTGCGCTGACGCATATGCTTGCGGCCATGAATGATGTCGATGATGCAACGCTGTACAAGCTTCGACTGATGTGCAGTGATGAGGTCAAGCGAATCAATGGTATCATTAACTTTGAAAAGGCAGTCAGGTATCAGCGGTCAGAGTAAGGGAAAGCCGTATCGGTGTGATACGGCTTGTACATATTATATTGCTTACAAGTTCTTCCAGAAATAATTAACGCTTTCCGCAAATGTATTCATACCTCCACAAAGAAAAGTTATATCATTTATTTCATATGTTGATGGAACGACAAAGTATTTTCCATCTGAATTAATTCCGTAGAATTCCCCACCACCATTAGAACCGATGATAATATGATTAGGTAAAAATTCAGCGACATTATACATATCATTCAATTCATATAGATCTTCTAAACAATACAATTGCAACCATGATTCTCCAATATCTCCTTCACCGCCATTGTGAATTTTCATGAATTTGATATAATCATCGGGAAGCACAACAGTATTGATTTTTGTGATGATTTCCCCTTGATAAGGTTCATTAAATTTAAAATTACTCCACATATTTTTCTCCTGATTATGATTTGGTTCCTATATTATACCACATCACCGAAGAAAAATCAACACCTAGAAAGGAAGTGATCCCATGCCCCTATCTCAAATCATCGTCACAAGCCGTTATCTCAAAAGCGGTAGTGCAAGGAGTGTGATGAAACGCAAAAACTACACAAAGTATATCGCAACCCGTGAAACCGTTGAAAAGCGTGAGCAGAATCAACTTGCTCCAAATGCTGCTACCACAGAAAAGCAAAAGGAAATGCTATCCGAATTGCTCAGTGACTTTCCGGAAGCAAAACGATATCTTGAATACGAGGATTACACTGCACACCCAACAGTGCAGAATGCAGGTGAGCTGATCACAACGATCATTGAACGTCATGCAGATGTCATTGGCAACCGTCAGAATTTTGTCGGTTATATGGCAAAGCGTCCCGGTGCAGAGCAGCGTGGTGCGCATGGATTATTCAATGACAGCGATGAACCCATCGTGCTGAATCAGGTTGCGAATGAGGTTGCACATCACAAGGGCAATGTGTGGAGTCATGTTGTTTCACTTCGCCGTGAGGATGCAATACGTCTTGGCTACGATAACTCCGACCGATGGCGAGAGCTTGTCAAGCGGCAAATTCCCGTCATTGCAGAGCAGTCAAGAATCTCGATGAGTAATCTGAAATGGTATGCTGCGTTTCATGATACGACGCATCATCCGCATATTCATCTGATTGCCTATTCCACCAATCCCAAGCAAGGCTATCTGAGCAGAGAAGGCATTGACAAAATCCGTTCTGCGTTTGCAAATGATATTTTTCATGATGATCTGCAGAGCATCTATCAGGAACAGACGCTGAGCCGTGATGAGTTGAAATCAATATCGCAGGAACAGGTGCATCAAATGGTAATGCAGATTCAGAACAGCACCTTCAACAATCCAGAGTTGGAAAAGATGGTGAAAAAACTGCATGAACAGTTGCAGACAGTCAGCGGCAAAAAAGTCTATGGATATCTTCCGCAGCATGTGAAAACCACTGTTGATGACATCCTCGCTGAGCTTGCAAAGGATAAACAGGTATCACAGCTCTATGAAAAGTGGTGTGAGTTGGAACGGCTGAAGTATAAGATCTATACGCAG
This sequence comes from Ruminococcus sp., assembly GCA_045531615.1. Classification (GTDB taxonomy): domain Bacteria; phylum Bacillota; class Clostridia; order Oscillospirales; family Ruminococcaceae; genus Ruminococcus. The sequence continues at coordinate 26,218 of JAZSEJ010000027.1, read as the reverse complement.
AGAGAACCGGAGCTTCCTGCACTTGCTGACAACAAGGTGTTCAAGCCTGTAAAGAATATGATTATTCGGGCGGTGCTTGATATGAATATGCCAGAACCAAGCCCATACTCTGTTCCGCAGAATGATGACAGCGACGATACTGCTTTCAGTGACATTGATAATGATGTATTCACTTGGAACGACGAAGATGCTGTTGAGATTGAAGTCGAAAGTTCCAATCTGCACATTCGATGGTCGAAGGATTACAAAAGAGCCTGCAAACTGTATTACAAAAAGGATGCAACGGATGACGAAAAGAAAAAAGCTGTGGAATTGCTTCACTCCGAAGCAGAGAAAGGAAACGTGCTTGCAATCCATGACCTTGGAAAAGTGTATGTCGATGACAAGGAAAAGTCCGATGAATATTACAAACAAGCACTTGATGGTTTCCTTGAACTCGAACCGATGTCACAGAAACTGCAGCCGTATCTGCAATACCGCATCGGCAAGATGTACTGCTACGGTATGGGTACTGAACAGAATTACGCTGAATCATTCGGATGGTTTCTGAAATCCGCAATTGCAGGAAATAAGTTTGCGCAGTTCAGTCTGGCAAATCAGTATTACTACGGAAACGGATTTTATAAAGACAAAGGACAGGCTCTGCATTGGTATATGAAAGCGGCAGAACAGGAATTGCCCTATGCATCGTATGCCGTTGCACAGATATATGCAGACGGTGACGAAGTCCTGCAAGATGAGAGTAAATCACAGCAATACTACGCACAAGCATTGGCAGGCTTTCTGAAACTTGAAAAAAGTGATCGTGCAGATGATAACCTACTGTATAAGCTCGGCAGAATGTATCGCTATGGACTTGGAACGGAAGAAGATATTCCGAAAGCCTTGGAATACTTCTCACGTTCAGCTAAGCACGGAAATACCAATGCCCGACGCATGATTGCCATTGAGCAACTATCAGGTGAATACATTCCTCAGGATGTGAATAAAGCTGTGGAAACCCTCACAGAGCTTGCAGAAAACGGAGATGCGGTATCTGCATACAGGCTCGGTAAAATCTATCTCTTTGGTGCAGCTGGTATTGAACGTGATGTGCAACAAGCAATACAATGGCTTGCCCAGTCTGCAGAGGGTGGTAACGAGTATGCACAGCAGCTTCTTGACAACATGGAACAGAGAGAAAGCGCTGCATTTGCCTCAACTATCTTTGGACTGTTTGCTAGCTTAAGTCATGCGATTGAGGATGTCTATAACAGGAGTCATAAGAAACTACAATCCAAGGTTGACAGTAAGATTCAGCGTATGATTCGTAAGCATAAGCAGGAGCTTGGAATAAAGGAGGAATATGGTCAACAGACGCTAAACTACTAACAACAAAATATACTTCAAAAGGCAGATTCAAATCAAAATGAATCTGCCTTTTATTTTTCGCAAATTTAGGTCATTTGCGATGATGTGCAATTTTGTGTAATCAAATTAAGTATACAATAAACAGACTGAAAAGTCAAGATGTAATTGTCGAAAATCACGATTATGAAAAGAAAATCGTCGGCTTAAACAATTTATAAAGCCCATTTTAGTTCGGTTTTTAATAAAATAAATCACATAGACCGTCGGAATGATGGTCTGCAGAAGGGAGATTTATCTATGGCACGAAGAGGAGAAAATATTTATAAGCGAAGGGACGGCCGCTGGGAAGGTCGTTATAAGACGGGGTATGATGTGAACGGCAAGGCGAAATATCGCTCTGTTTACGCTAAAACTTATCAGGATGTTAAGGAAAGACTGGTTTCATTGAAGTCGGCACCTGTAAAACATGAACACTCCGGTCGTTTGACTGTGAAAGAGCTTTTTGAGGAGTGGATGTCCGCAGTAAAGCTGAAAGTCAAGATATCAACCTATGCCAACTACAGAATGAAAGCGGATAAGCATATTCTGCCTACTTTTGGCGGTATTCGCTATGAGAAACTGACCACAAAAATGCTTCATACCTTTATTGAGGATAAGCTGAAATCAGGTCTTTCAGCAAAATATGTGTCCGATATTGTTATTGTATTCAAGTCGATGGCAAAATACACAGCTATTACACACAATTTTCAGAATCCACTTGCAAATGTAGTCCTGCCGAAAACAGAGAAAAAAGAACTGCATCTATTGACCGAATCACAGCAACAGCAGCTTTGCCATACTCTTATGGAGGAAAACAGTAAAACTTCGCTTTGCGTACTACTCAGTATGTATACAGGACTTCGTGTGGGCGAAGTCTGCGCTTTGAAATGGTCGGATATTGACTTTGAGAAAAGCATTCTGACCGTCAATCGTACCGTACAGCGTATAAAAAGCATGAGTTCTGACGTAGCTACAACAATTTCTGTCGGTAAGCCTAAAAGCAGAAGTTCTATGCGTCTAATTCCTTTGCCAGAGTTTCTTGCAGATATGCTGAACCGTTTCAATCAGAAAAATGACAGCTATGTTCTTTCCGGAAGTAAAAAAATAATTGAGCCTCGTACAATGCAGTATCGATTCAAATCAATTCTGAAAAAAGCAAATCTGCCGTCAATTAATTATCATGCTCTGCGTCATATGTTTGCAACTAATTGCATCAAGGCAGGATTTGATGTAAAAACCCTATCAGAGTTGTTGGGACATTGTTCCGTAGAAACAACATTGAACCGCTATGTGCATTCTTCTATGGAACGCAAGGCGGAGTGCATGCGTCTGCTTCAATTTGTAGCATAAAGTTAATTTGCCGTCATAATTATTGTCTTTGAAAACAATAAATTCTACGAAAATACGTTGCTTTTTAAGTGAATCGCGGGAATGACCTAAATTTGCGAAAGGTTACTATCCCTATTACTATTATATACAATTTTGATGGAATATGCTTGTGCAACAGAAATGTTACTAATAGAATCCGAGAAGAAGTGTATGTATGTAATTTGATATATGAGCCTTTTCTAGAGAAAGAGAGAAAATTTTGAAAATTAATATTTTAATTGACATAGACTTAAATGATTGTGAAAAAGCAGAAGCACAAAGTGATATACTTGAATTCTGCAAGAAATATATAAAATTTAAAAATTCGAGTGGTGTGGGTGAAATTGTTAAAGCAAACAATTACGATGAAATTCTAATCAAAGATTGTGGTTTTCCTACAGAACTTAATAGAGCTTTCTTTGCTAATGATATTTATTACCTTAGTGAGCTATCCTGTTTTAGCTATGCAGAGATGTATGATTATGTGTACGAGATTATACGTAATAGTCCCAAGAGCAGGCAATGCACAGATATGATATATCAGCTGATGAAAGAACATTCTATACCGTATAAGGGCATTAATCCTAACGAACTTATAAAAATTACAGATTGTGGTCTCTCTGTTCGTGCGACCAATCCACTCGTTAAAGCCAATCTTGTATTTTTACAAGATATTACAGTTAACACACGTGAGCAAATCAAACAAATACGTAATTTTGGTGATGGCTGCTTAAAGGAATTAGACAGTAAACTTAAAGAATACGACCTATGGTATGCTGAAAAAGAGAGTATATTTTAGTAAAAACGGCGGAAATATCTGCCGTTTTTATCGTTTACACTGTTTTTTACCCTTTCGTTCAGTTTTTGTTGCTTTTTCTGTCGAATTATGGTATAATTATATTGTCTATATCACAACAACACTTTGGCAATATCAGCAAAAAATAAAAAACTTCAAAATATTTGTACGTTCATACAAAATTTTCAAAAACCTATTGAAAAATTGAATTTCAGATTGTTATATGTTATAGAGATAATATATTCATAAGGATGGTGACATATATGCGAATAGCAATGTGTGATGATGAAAAGAAGTTTTTAAATATGCTGAAAGAACTGATAGCGAAAAGTTATCCAGATACGACCAAGTTATGTATAAGCGAATTTGAAAGCGGAGAGCAATTTTTGTCGCAATTTAAAGCCAATCAATTTGATGTAATTATACTTGACATTGAAATGAAAAAATTAACCGGTTTAGATGTAGCAGAGAAAATTCGTGAAACAGACAAGTCTGTTATCATAGCTTTTTTGACGAGCCATCAAGAATTTGCACCAAATGGCTATGAAGTAAATGCTTTCAGGTATTTACTGAAAGGGCAACCTGAGCATATGTATATAAAGCAGCTTCGCTCAATATTCAATGAATATCACCAAACGCATATGAGATTTTCCGTTCAAATGACCAACACAGTATTCAATGTGTCTGTAAGCGATATTTTGTATTTTGAAATCTTCAAAAGAACAATTGTATTACATACAAGAGCCAATAAGTATCAGTTTAACGGAAAGTTGTCGGAAATTGAAAAAGATGAGAGACTTATTAATTTTGTAAAGCCACACAAGAGTTATTATGTAAATCTATCGTACATTGACAATATTGAACCCACCACAATTATTATGAAAAATGGTGATAAAATACCGCTAAGCCGTAATTTCAAACAGTTCGTTACGGATAAGTTTGTTTCTTTCCTGACTGCGAGGTGCTGATATGTTTAACTTGTCTGTCTATGAAGTTATTGAAATTATTAATGCTATTCCTGAAATTTTGATAATCGTACTTTTTTACCATCGTATTTTCGACCGAAAATACAACCATTATTCGCCGTATATTATTAGTTATGGCATAGCATTTGCAGTGCTTTCCGTAACATCTTTACTTATAGTATCACCATATGTGCGAATTGGCATTACATTTGCAATCCTGCTGACATTTGCAATACTTCTATATAATGGGTCGAATACGGTAAAGTTTTTTGCATCAGTCTACTATTTGCTGATCGTTTTTATATCCGAAACGTTGTTCGTTGGAATTCTGACAATTATGGGATACGGAAACCCTTCTGAATTATTAGAATCAAATATGGGAAGAATTCTTGGAATGATAGGAACAAAAATCTTTGATTTTTGGATTATTGTATATTCCTGCCGTATTTACAAGAATAAGGTTAAGAGCTTACCATTCAGATATTGGTTACTTATTATTCTAATGCCATTTTTAAGTGCTATTATTCTTAATCAGATATTTCCTACCAATCATAGTGGAAATAATGTGATGATAGGATATATCATTTCGGTCTGCGGAGTTCTTTATCTGAATTTCTCAGTATTCAATTACTTTGAAAGTTATGATAAACAAATCAGGCTTGCTACGCTTGAGCAAATTATGGAACGTGAAAGTGAGAATTATCGTGCAATTGCCGGTTCATATGCTGAAATTCGCAATATAAAGCACGATTTAAAGAATCAAGTAACTGTGCTGAATGATTTGTTAAAGGATAGCAAGTATGCTGAAGCAAAGCAACACATAAATCAGTTGTATAATGATGTAGAGAGAGTTACATCAGTCTGCTACACAGGAAATTCCGCTGTTGACTCTATAATAAATCTGAAAGGTGATTATGCCAGAAGTCGTAATATCTCATTTATGAATAAAATCAAGGTGAATTCCATTGATTTTGAGACAATAAGCATATGTAGAATTTTAGGAAACGCTCTTGATAACGCTATTGAAGCCTGCGAACGAATGGATATTGATGAAAAATGTGTATGTATTACAATACATCAGCTTGATAATAAGCTGATAATTGAAATTGAAAACACCTCTCCCCCTGTTGATGTAAACAATCTCATTACCTCAAAGAAAAACAAAGAAGCTCATGGTATTGGTATGCAAAGCATACGACAGACAGTAGAGAGTATGAATGGTTATGTAAGCTGTAATTACGAAAATGGTTATTTCTCAATCAAAATTGTTCTCAGCAAATAAGAAAAAGTCTGTTCACCGACTTGGGGTGAACAGACTTTTTTCTTTGTCAATGTATCTTGGAACATTAAAACTACACCTTATGTCAAATTTATTGAAAACCAAATAGAAAAAAGCTATCCTTAAAGTCGAGGTGATATTTTATGATTGCTAGACTTTCAAAAAGGATAGCTTCTTTTTTTGTCCGTAACGAGGTAATTAAAAGTGAAGATGAAGAAGTATATGAATACGGCTTACAACTTCTCCTATCAACAGTGTTTAACGGCGTAATTGCACTTACACTCGCAATTATCAGCGGAACAGTTTTGCAATGCGTATGCTATTTGGCAGTATTTGTTCTGTTGCGTAAATCAGCAGGTGGTTATCACGCAAAAACTCATTTCGGCTGCTGCTGCATTTTGGCTGTTGTTCTTAGCTTATTCATAATGTTCATCAAATTTGTTCCGAACGAAGCTTATGGTATTGTAGCTACCATTGCAGTTGCCTTTTCTGTTGTTATAATACTGATGTTTGCTCCTTTAGAACACGAGAATAAGCCTATAATCGACAGGGATAAAAATAGACTTAGAAAAATCAGCGTCATCTACGCAGTTTTGTTTACACTCCTTGTTTTTGTGCTTTTTATAGCAAAACTGAAGATGATAATGATATGCATTGCGTTAGGAATGTTCACAGCGAGCAGTTCAATGTTAGTAGCTGTAATCGAAAAAAAGATAAAGTCAATACATCTTGGAACATAAAAACGACACGATATGCCAAAAGTATTGAGTTTTCATTGAAAATCTGTAAGAATTGAGGTGACGGCTTTTGCGAAAGTCAAATGAGCCGAACAAAATGATTTTGATGACGATAGTTGCAGGATTGGTACTGCTTACGCTGACATTGATTTCAAGAAGTGCCTGCACAATCTTTTTCTGTCAACCAAGTGAGCCTATTGCTCTGCAAAGCGTTATCCGAGAAAGGGGGAAGAAAAATGAAGAAACTGAATAGTATCGTCCTGAAGTTCAGTTCCTCTTTGGCAGCTTTAGCATTACTCGTTGGTGTATCCTCTGCGGCTTCTGCCTGCTATTTCTGGTTCAATCAGCCTGAAATGCCCAAAGCTATCGAGAAATTCAGAAAAGACATCTAACCCGAACAACAAATCGTAACCATAGGCTCTGGTAGACTCAGAGCCTATGGCTACAGAAACGGAGGAAAAAATGAAGAACAAACTTGTTCAGAAATCCAAAAGACTTTTGTCAGGTATTGTTGCTACTGCGATAGCAGCTTCAATGCTCCCAACGCTCCCAGCAATGGCAGAGGAAACGACGGAAAAATATCCGTATACTCTCTTTGCAGCTTCAAGCGAAGAAGGTGCAATTACGGTTAATGCAGGAAACTTCTGCGTGAATGGTAATGTTGCAACCAACGGTACAATTTTGTCAAGTGGTAATATGAATATTAATGGCACGATGTCCGAAAACGTTGGAGAGGAAACTATATATATCCTCAAAAAGCTCAATTATGCATATTTCTCTGGCGATAATGTTGATGTTTACCCTGATGACTACAGCTACGAGGAAATAAATATAAATATTAATGACCCGATGGCGGTACAGGGCGAACTTGAACTAACGGGAAATATTAACCTTAACACAGGTATTAAGGCGCTAGAAGATGTAAATCTTAATGGTGAAGTGAAAAACACTAACGATTCTGTTATTTGTTCCGAGACAGGCGATATCGTTATCGACAGCACTAATGTTAATTTGAATGGCTTGGTGTATGCCCCGTATGGAGATGTTGAGATTACAGCTCAGAATCTTAATCTTAACAATGTTATCATTATTGCAGATACAATTACATTCAACTGCCCAAGCGTTAATGCAAACTACAACATCAGTATGGCTGAACTGGTGGGAACTAAATCGGATGTCAATGTTGAACTCTATGCCTTTGGCGAATACAATTTAGAAGCAAACAGCATAGATATTAAATGGTACACAAACTATACTAACAGTGATTATCAAATCTGGTTTTCAGGCGATAACAACGAGTATGCCTTAATAAGTTCTGTATCAGATGCAACTACCTATCAATATGATATTACCGAGGAATTTGATAAAAGATATTTTAAGATTACGCTAGAAACAAACTATGGAGAAATAGTTGAGTCCATTCCCTTTGTTATCACCAAAACAGAGGACGGATACTTTGCTGATTTTCTTGATAGCGACGACGATGAATTACCAGACATCTATGAAAATATGATCGGCACGGATTTAAATAATTCCGATACGGACGAAGATGGTCTGACAGATTACCAAGAAATATACATAACAGAAACAGATCCCACAAAGTACGATTCAGTAATTGAGGGCGTTTCGGATGCTGTTGCAGATTCTGACAGCGACGGTTTATCCAATTTATATGAAATTGAATTAGGAACTAATCCTATAAAATCAGACACTGACAAGGACAGCCTTTCTGATTATGAAGAAGTAACTAATACTGGCACAGCACCATTAAATCCCGATACAGACAATGATACAATTCCAGATGGTGACGAGATAAAGATAGGTCTTGACCCTACAAATCCTGAAACATTTGGCGTTCCTGACGCTGAATATAAAATCACACAGACAATTTCTGCTGATAGTGAAGCTCTTTCAGAAATAAATACTGCCGAAAGTCCATATAAATTATCAATAGATATTACAGCATCCGGCTATGTTGAAGGAAATTTGACTGCAAAGAAAACAAGCTATTCTAAAGCAATTCAGAATGATTCAATGCTTGGCATTGCACCGGAATTGATTTATGCAAGTGCAGATAGTATTGATACCGTTACACTTAAGTTTGAAATATCATCCGAATATGTAGAAAACACTTTGAATATGTTTCCTGATGAAGAAGAACTCATCGGAATTAAGAGACTTAATGTTTTTAAATATTTTGAAGATTTAAATATGCTTATTCCGATTGAAACACAATTTGACATTGAAAATAATATAGTGTATACTAATGCTGATGAACTTGGCACATACTGTGTTATGGATATGGAACTTTGGCTCAATAGTTTTGAGGTTCCTGAAGAAGCGTACCTTTCTACGCCAATGTTAATGTCACTGCCACTTGAAAATGATATAGCTGCCGAATTCACAACAAACGATTCTATCATAACATTTGATGACGAGATTGAGGATATGGTGTTATCGGAAGATGAATCCGAAACAGAAATGGTGCTTTTGTCTGAAACTCCGATGTTGATGTCGCTTAATACTGTAACAAATGTTACGCCAATTGATGTTGCTTTTCTTTTACAGTCATCAGGACAACTTGAAAATACTTTTACATCTCAGAAAACTATGATTTTAGATGTAATGGAAAAACTAATTGATGAATATGGCGATGGAAATGTGCGTTTCTGCGTTGTAACGTATAATTTATCAGGTGCAGATATGCTTGAATTTACCTATGGTGAAATATGGTTTACGAATTACTATGCATTATGTGAAGCGTTAAATGCTGTATCTTACACTTACACATCAGGCTATACGGATAGAGGTAATGCATTCCGTATGCTTCAAAACAATGTTGATTTCAGAGAAAACGCTTCTAAATTTATTTTTCAAGTAATGAACGGTTCGACTGACGTCGGTTCAATGTACTTCGACCAGATAAATACTTGTTCAAGACTTGGAATAAATTATTCTGAACTTATGCCTTCTGGATATTATTACCTTAGCCCCTCTTATGGACAACAGGTTGCTGACGCTATAGCAAGTACAAATGGTCTGAATGCAACTTATTCCACAGACTCAAGCAATCACGTGTACAATCATATATGTGAATATGCAGCACCTCCACAGGTGGAATTTAATGCAATCGTCCCAACGGGTTGGAAAACTATATCGCTTAACGGAATACTTGATTCTGAAAACGGTGTCAAGTCAGATGATGATACATTGACCGACTGGGAAGAAGTTATGACTGAAAAGCTTAGCTGGGATACTGATGGTACAGTAATCCTTCCTACAATTCAGAAATGTATCAGCTATGCAACAAAGCCCTACGCTGAAGATGGTTTAGCAAGATTTAAATCAGACCAGTGGATTTCTGGAATGCCATCTTCAGATTTTGAGAGATATTTATATTATGTTATCAATAACACCTATATTTTACCTATTTATTCTGACCCTACAAATGAAGATACCGATGGAGATGGATTGCTTGATATAAACGATCCAGCTCCTATGACAGAAAAGAATTATGGTTCATCGTATATAACTATGAATGACGAACAATATGTAAAAATACTTCAACAATGTTTGGAATATCTAGGATACCTGGATATGGATGGCAACTCTTATGGTACATTTGGTGGCTTAACATCAGCTGCTACACAATTATATCAAGTAAATCATCGAATGTATTCAAAAAATGTCTCCTTGGAGATAACTGAATATGTAGATGTAAGTTCAGAAAGTGAAACTGGACGGACAATTATGCTTGATGAAGTAACTTTTTATTCAATTATTCGAGAAGCTTTAAATTGTGGGTTTGAAGCACCAAATGATACTTTGTGGGGAACAATTAGTGTTACAAATTCATATACTTTTTTCAAGAATAAGTTTATACCCCAAAGCGTACCACTTGAAGAAGTCAATGTAAGTTTGAACTATGATAATCCAGTATATATTAAATCAGTTGAGAGCAAACTTTCGTCTGAAAAAGCTAATATTTATATATACGATTTGACTGTACCACTGGAAGGAATGCTTAGACTTGGCGCACAAGAATTTCATTTCCACCATTACACATGTAATGCTGTTAACTCTTGGGTAGAAAGTATGGGATCAAATTACTTAACATATACTAATTCATCTAAACGATGTAGAAAAAATCGCTCAGATTTTGCATGGTTAATTTTAAACGTAGCAAATGATAAGAGATATGATGTAAAAAAAGAAAATAGCTGGAACTCGTTTTTTTACGATCTTAACTTAAATGTTCCATATTATCACAGTAGTACACCATTTGTTTTCAAAGGCGAAGAAATTAATGCTGAGATTTTGGGAAATATATTATATGGATATGCAGGTAATGCGGGGGGATATGCACAATATGAGCTTTCATTTGGAGGCAGTCTATATTCTAAAGCTACAACCGGTGAATGGGACAATGAAGATGATAGTAAATACATAAAAAAAGGCTTTGATATGTATGATGATATTAAAAGAGATTATACATATCTTCATATAACAAAATAGTGAATAACTTATGCTCTGCCTGTTGTGTTAAGCAGGTAGAGCATAAAAATAAGGAGATAAATGGATACATATGAAACATAAGCATAAATTGATAACTGTGATAATATTGTTAATTTCGCTTCTTTTTTGTTTGATAATATGGTTAATTGTTTCGTATTGTACACGATACAGTTTTGTAGAGGATTGCTATTTTTCTAACAAAGAAAAGTTTAGCGATATTTCAATGAATTTTAAAGAGTTGTATAGTGATAATCTTTGCAACGCAAAACTTGATGGTGATAGTGGAAAGCTAGAGTTGCATTATAAGTTTTCAAAAGATAACAACGAGTTCATTTATTCAGCAGAAATAAATGATTGCTCAGGAAAAAGCTTTGTAGATGCTCTTAATCAACTACAGGAGCAGTATGAAGTGAATAGTGAATATCCTGTATTCTCTTCTGTAGATGCTTACTATGACAACGATGGCAATATGCTATTGTATATGCAAGTATTTAAAAAAGATATAGAAAAAAAAGCAAATGAAAAGGAGATAGTCTGTTATTATCTTGTGTATATTGATGAAGGATACCGTGGAAATGATTCTTCAATCGGAATTGATAAATTCGGTGTAACTCGTAATCCGTTTACAGATAATTGGTGCGTTTGGTCTGAAACACAGATGTTAAATTAAGAATGTATAACCACAATAAAAATCAATTCGTTAAAAATAGTAGTTACTAAAGTAATTATCATCAGAAGCTGTAATAATTTTAATTGCAGCTTCTGACAATGTTTTGTCAAAATAACTTGGATGCTATGAGGAATATAGCCAATCTTGTTATTACTTTAATATTGTTAATATATTGGCATATACAAAATCCATCAAAAAATTCGAAACAGAAAAAAGCAATTAAGGAAATACGACAGACTTTGTAGAATTTCTACATCGTCTGTCGTTATTTTTTTATTCCAGTTCTCCCGTTCGTTTCTTTGAACGTTCCTGTTCCTGTGCTTTATCTCTGCCTAAAATCATATCAACATTTTTCAGCGTCGCTTGCAACTCTGAAAGTTCAGATTTTTCGGAATAGTAGCTCTCGTAGAGTTTATCTTTCTCGGCAAGCAAAGCCTTTTGCTCTGCTCTTAAATCTTTGATTAACGGAGCTTTACCGCCGTTAAATTTTTTCTTGAGATACTTCTCGGCAGCACCGAAAATAATCAAATCCGCTTCGTGTTCCTTGGGATAACGTTCCTTTTACAGATCGTTGCGGAAGTAGCAAGGAATAAGGGTTAACCTACAGGACTTCCGTATATAACAGAATATGCAGTATTTGGTTATTCGGAAGGTGTACTGAGTAATTTCTCCGATTTTGAAAAGCTTAATGATGATGAACACCAGTCCGACGTGAAACGAAACCTAAAGGATGCTGTAAGCAAAACTCTGATCTGATGAACGCGAATCGCATACAAGGCTGGATTTCAAGAGATAAGTTGGCGAATAGCAACGACGTCTAATAACTATCCCATTAGTTGAAACAATGTAGATGCGGCGGATATATAGAGCGAAAGAGTATTGGCACCTTAACCGGGGAGGTCTCACAGACAGTAGAATAAACCAGTAGTAACAACGAACTGTAAGAAGTCAGCAGAACCGACGTATACCCAACGGTATGCGAGGTGGTATGAGAGGTCGACGACTATATTGCCATCTCCAACTTGATTATTATATTTTTATAGTCAATACATCTTGGAACAAAAAAACGACACATCATGCTAAATCTATTGCGTTTTCACCAAAAATATGCAAGAATTAAGGCAATAGGTTGAGCTAATATAGAATGAACTGTATTAAATGTTTTTGATAATGATATTTACGGAAGAATTAGGCTGAAATTAAGATGGGAAGAGTTTGTGCTATCTGTACCAGTCAGTCTAGCGAACCTGCTACTTTGTAAAGAATTATTTAATGAAGATAGAAAAATTGGTTAGTATCGTTATGAATTCCATTCTTTATCGTACTACTTTAGTATTGTTGATGATATTTTAACAATTATATGCAAAGTTTTTGTTGAATATCGATTTTTATCGTTATTATCAATCAACATTCTTGTTAAATAAACCAAGTATTCTATATTAGGTAGTTACAATAATTGGAATTGTGGTAGTATACATTTTATCAGAAACGTTAGAAATACCATAGAACTAGATTATAATGATAAGATAACAAAATTTTAAGGAGGATTTTGGTATGCAAAAGATTAATCCAACAAAAAACGGAATTAAGCTTTTAAGTGAGTCTCAACTGAAAGTAACATTACCGTCAATTACTCTGCTTGATGAAAAGCTACAAGAGATAAGAAAAAATGCGTATGAAGCAAAACTGTCTTCAGAAATAAATATGCATTTTGATCATTTGAAATATGACAATATTATTTCAATTTTAGGTGGCAGAGGTGCCGGTAAAACCAGTGTCCTTAAGACGCTGATTCATCGTTATGATGACACATCGAAATTTAATATTGTACTTCCGATGGTTATGCCTGAACTAATTGATGGAGATGAAGATATTTTCAGTTGGATCATTTCTGCAATGAAAGAGCATCTGCAAAATTTTGAAAATAAGCTCAAATGCATGGGACAAATCGGCTCAACAGAATACGAACAGACCTGCAAAGAATATAATTTGTTTGAGCGTTGTCAGTTTAATAAAAATAATAGTTTACGCAAAGCCTTTCAAGAATTGAGCGATGCATATTTTGTAAAAAAGAATAGGAATGAACGCGTCTTAATTGGTGAAGCCTCGGAAAGTGATGCATTAATTTCCTCTTACTCATTTTCGCTGATCTCAAAATTTGCGGATTATTGGACAAAACTGGCCAAGCTGTATCGGGAATATATCATTGAAAAAAAGCAGCTTGACCGTAAAGCTGAAACTCAAGAAATTTCTAGAACCCCGATGATTTATATTTTTATTGATGATGCGGATTTGAAACCGCAGATCATTAATGACTTAATATTTCTCCTTCCCAAATATTTATCACATCCGAATGTCGTTGTTTTTGTTTCAGCATCACAGAAAACTTTGAAGTATGCAGTGAAAAATCATATGTTCCGTTCGCTGACAGGAAATGAATTCAGATTATTTGATCTCATGGAGATAGAACAGAGCTATATGCCTACGGATGAATATTCACAAACAATCCGGTTGAAAGAACTTCGCTATGGTAAAGAATATGACAAAATTGATAGATTGACAGAAGATATTTTACGAAAGATTTTTCCTATATACAATCGATTTTACATTAAAAGCTTTAATAGTTACTCGGAAAAAACTCAGATTATATCAGATGATAACATCACGATAAAAGAATTGATATCTGATGCATTGAAAAGCTTCAGAGATGAAATTCTTGAAAAACATAGATGTGCAGGCGGCGATTATAATATTTCGATTCAAGATAAAAAGTTTGAATCTTTTAGCGTAATCAATAACACAGGTGAATTGAGTACAAGTTTCTTCCTAAGCTTTTTGGGAAGGTATCCTCGTGATATTTGGAGTGCATATTTTGCTCTTCTTGATTTGCTTGCACTTTTGCGTGAAGCTGTCAGCAATTATTATAAGCAGAAAGGCTGTTATAAAAACGGTGAAGCACTTCCGGACAGCTTCATCAATCAAGTTTATGAAGCATTAGATAGCTTTCTTTGTGCTGTTATATCCTCCAATGTGAAATTCAAGCCGTTTTATCGTTATACTAAGGATTTGATATTCAAGCAAATGAGGCATTGGCAGTTGTATGTAAACTATGGAAAAATACTGGAGATATTTCAAATGCCTGCATACTATGAACAGAACAAAGCAGAACCGGAATGCTTTGGAGAGATGTTCGCCCTTATGCATCTGTTGGAGCAGTTTGTTGTGTTGGTGATGCCACAAAGAAAAACTGTCCATGGCATTGATAAGTTCAAAGTATTTTTGAATCTATGCAATGTTAATATAATTAAAACCTCGAAGGACTTCAGTTCAATTTTCCGTCAATACAGTCTCTTTCATGACTATGGATTGCTTAAGAACTTTGATATTTATAAACGTGAACATCAGGAAAATTTCTTGTATGCAGTCAGAAAATTTGAACTGGTAGATTTAGAAAAAGGTTCGGATGATGATCAAAAAACAATTGCACAGAAATTTTACAGTGAGTACACAAAAGATTCCTCGTGGTGCGAAATGCTGTTAACAGTAATGGTGGTTCGTTTTGAATTGCTCTATAAATTCTACCAAGAGCGAGACAAGCTGTTTCTTGTAAGGGATAAAACGTTGGCAGGTTCATCGTATAAAGAATTATGTCAAAAGTGGAATGGGAACATTGAACAACACTTTATGGGAGAAAAGAATAATGATATGGTTGGTGAGACAGTTTCTTCTGATGATATTCACTACAATTTATCGGAATTGGATATGCTGCTTCAACAACTTACTTTTAAATCATCTTCCGAGTTAGTCGAAGAAATTGACAACTTCAAGGATGAGCATGAATTTACGACACCATATCAGTCAAAACGCACATTTGAAAATCTGTATTTATATTTAATTGGAAATTCTGTGGTCGATCGCCGCAAGATTATGTCAATACTTACTCGTGTAGTATCAATTCCTTTTCATAACGAAGAATTGAAGCAGAATTCATTGAGCGTGTGCCAATCGCTGATTGCTCTTCTTGAAAATGTATTAACAGAAGTAGCAGGAACACCAAGAGGATATAAATCTCTTATTAGTAAAATAGAAAAGCAGGGGGGAACATATATAACTGGACTGATTGAGGATTTTAAAAGTGAAAATTTAGCTTACACTATGAGCGATGATATCCAAAAGATGTTTGAATTCTATCAGGAATTAAAGGCAGATAGTATCAGTCAGAGAATCAACATTATTAAACAAACACAATGGTACAAGCTGTTGGAGAAAGTGGAAGAAGATGGAAAAGAAAACATATAATCAGCTTTTGAGTAATATTCTCCTGTTTCCATTGATGGACAAGGATTTTAGTTATAATGATCCTTTGTATTGGTATGCAAAATCGTATCATGAACTTGTAACCTTCAACGAACAACATGGGAAAACAAGGGAGAGATTAAAGTCTAATTATGCAAAAAACAAAAAATCTTTGCTGTCAAAGTTTTCAAAAGAACTTCGATGGGATCATCTGGATGAGCCTTGGCTGATGATTGAAAAGTTTTACCCTGGTCTACGCTTTACTACTTATTTTGATAGAAACTCAAATTTGAAAAACTTAAATCGTTTCTATATTGATCATATATTTCAGATTGCTAAAACTTTCATAACTTTTCGGAATGGTGAGGTGGCTCTTAGGTACTGGTCGGATCCCGAAGAATTATTATTACCTAACTATCCTCAGTTCGAAAAAGTAGAGTTGTGGAATCACATTGCACGCACATGTGTGCCGGATATATTCATAGCCGCTGCGTTCGTGAATTTTGGCATAACTGAAACAAGCCAAATGTTCAATGTATCCGGACTGATTCGTATGGCAGATGTTCCACTACAGACTTTGTTAAAGCGTGGGATTGCAGAAACACATCTGCATTTAAACGCTGGCATTTCCTATCAGTATTTATGGCAAAGACATACCTCGTTATATCAAATTGATCAAGAGAGTTTTGCTAAAAGTTCTGCTGATCTGTGGTATTGTGCACTGTTCCGTTTTTACTCCGCTTTATATTTGGAGGAGGAATACTGCGAATCGTTTGAGGAGTATTATCTTAAATGTATAGACAATAATCTGAAAACTGATTTTTTCGACTCATATATTCAGACTTTAGGCAAAAATTGCAATGAAAAACTAATGCCTCCCAGTAAAAGAGAAATTCAGCGGATTGTAAAGCAAGTTCGTTATCCTGGCTCTAAAGATGTCGGTGATGATTTTTTATTAGATACAGTATACAAGAGCGAAAAGGGGCTATTTACGTCTTCTGAACATATCTGGTATTGCAAACTGCTGAACCATATTTTGAAACGGAATCCATATGACGATACAGAGAATTTGTTACAGGCTTGTTTTGTTCACTATCTACGGTGTAAAAACGCATTTATGCAACGAAAAATACAACAAACCGAGATAGGCGGATTGGACTTTTTTCAATCGAGATATGATCAAGCTACATATTTACCAAGAATAGTGAACGAACCGCATGATCGAAATGCTTATCTGGCTTATAAGCATATCTTTGCAGAACAATCTCGATTCGGAAACCTGCATTTGCTTGAGGTTAAAATCACACCGAAAGTAAAATCAAGCACTCAAAGTAGCCTAGCTATTAAAGAGTCAACATTACGCCAGATACAGCTGATTCTGAGAGCGTATCATGATTACATCTGTGAGACAAAAGAATTATTGCTTGAAAATGATTTTCGGTATCCTCAAATCGGACTGGTATATCATTTTATCAAACGAAATGATACCGATAATTTTAGTGGATTCAATTGTGTCATTTATGATAAGTCCGACAAATACAGCTGTTTAAATTACAATGCAATGCGAGAAGCTTATATCCGATTTGTAGAATCATTAAACGAGTTGTTTCAGCAGTTTCCATTACTGACTAATTATATTGTCGGAATTGATGCAGCTTCTATCGAAAATGCAACTGAACCATGGGTTTTTGCTCCTGTTTTTCAAAAAGTAAGAAGCAGCAACAATGTGATTCCATATTCTCCTATTATCAGACAAAGAATTCAAAACATAGGTTTTACATACCATGTTGGTGAAGATTTCCGACACATTATTTCCGGATTGCGACACATAGATGAGGTTATGACGCATTTTAAGTATCGCACTGGAGATCGATTGGGACATGCTATTGCATTAGGTATTGATATCAACCGATATATCCAAAACACTCCAAATACCGTCATCCCGATTATGGAACACTTAGAAAATCTGTTGTGGATGTGGGAAAATGCAAAGTCCATGGAATTAGGCGGAGTAGATAATCTGCAATTTCAAATCATGGACATAGCCCATAAGATTTACGATAAAAATATGCATGGAATAGATGTGTATACCCTATGGAGAGTCTATCAAGCGAAATTTCACAATTTAACTGAGAATATTTTAGAGAAATGCAAAAATGATTTAAGTTGCAATCTGCAAGAAAAGCTGAAAACTAAAGATTTTTGGACTTTTGAGGAATTGCTGTGTACACATTATTGTCCCTGTTTTTATGAGACATACAACCGTCCTGTGTTTGTTAGACCTTCATCGGATGATGCTGAATTCTATATTGCACTACAAAGTCATTTAGTAAGAAAAGCTGAGCGCTTAGGTCTATATATAGAAACCAACCCTAGTTCCAACTTGACAATTGGTGATATGGAGAGTATTGCCGAACATCCTTTACTCCGACTGAATAATCGCGGACTAAAATTGCGAGAACTTGAGGAGACATGTGTTATGTCTTCAATTAATTCAGATGATCCGATTGTTTTTTCAACATTTGTAGAGAATGAAATCTCATATATCTACTATGCACTGTTAAATGCCGGGCGAAGCAGAGAGGAAGCAATCGAATGGATTGATAAAATCAGGAATCAAGGTTTGGATAGTTCTTTTATACGAATTAGAAGAAAGTTGCAAGATATCCTAAATGATATTGAAGAAATCTTGAATTACCAACTAAATTGAACAAATAACTTAACATATAAATATCATACCATGAGTATATAGTAACAATTTTGCATTTAATGCGTAAACACGTAAAAAGCTACTAATAAAAATACAACTATAATTGTTTTAAAATTTAGCTGTACTTTTTTGCTTAACTTTATTGTGGTGTTCTCACATATATAACAAAAATTATTTGTATAGATCCAATTTCAAAAACAAATAGAAAGGAATTTTCACTATGCGTAATTTTCGTGCCCCTCTTATTTATGCTCAAAGATATGACGAAAACAGAAACCTTAGAACAGAGATTTCTAATAATGAACGTACATTATTTCAAAAGGATAGAGATAAGGTTATTTATTGTCCAGCATTTAGAAGACTATCTGGTAAAACACAAGTTTTCAATTCTGCACATGATGATCATCTGCGAACACGTTTAACACATTCGCTCGAAGTAGCACAAATAGCCAGAAGCATCGCCAGCCAATTAAACTTGGATGTTGATTTAACAGAAGCAATCGCTTTAGGACATGATATAGGCCATGCTCCGTTTGGGCATGTAGGTGAACGAGAATTAAACACTTTCATGAACGAAGGAAATAAACGTGTATCATATACTAAATTTGAGGATGATGGTATAGAAACACGTTGTTCTGTTCCTAAGGAATTAGCTGGATTTAAACACAATTTACAAAGTATGCGTGCATTGATTGATCTTTCAGATAATTGGTCATTTACTAACTTTATGATTTATGGTGTCTCTAGACATAGTAAAATAACATGGAAAGATGGCAGCAGTGTAAAATTTTATGATAAGTACGTTAAGTATTGGTCATATATTGATAATAAAAATAATATGTATCCAGCTTGGTCATTTGAAGCTTTTATTGTACAGTGGGCGGATGAGATTGCTCAAAGACATCATGATATTGAAGATGCATATATACAAAGAATTCTTAATAAACAAGAGATTGTAGATTGTCTCACCGTATTCAGTGATTTTTTTAACGATCGTCAAATTGTTGAGGATTTAAAAAAATTATCAAATTCGTTAAGTAATAAGAATAAATTTGATGTTACTTCAATTGCACATAAGCTATCAAAATTTGTTGTGAATGTATATGTTACAAAATTAGTGGAATTATTCCGTCAATTATTTGAAAGTAATATATGGGACGAATATAATGGCATAAAATTTAAAGATTTTTATTTAGAACTAAACGAAAATGAAATTTGCAAATTATGTTCATTCGATGAAAGTGAATTAGTAAAAGCTGATCAGAAATTACACGAAATACTAAAACATGCTATTCTTGATTCTTATAATGTTCAAATAGCAGATGGTAAAGGGGCGTATATCATTCGCTGTCTTTTAAAAGCATATATGTCAAACCCTCAACAATTGCCTGATGATATAGTATGCAGATTTATAAAAATTGAATGTCAAGATTCAAACGAAGCTCGAGAAATTATTAAGGAATTTATAAATGATGAAAAAACAAATATTTATTCATGGGAGGCTCATACTTGTCGAAATATGCTACGAAAAATCTATAGATCTGAGAACCTAAAAAACAAAGAAGTAGCACAATTTGAGATTATTGCACCTATTCTTATGCGTTCAGTTTGTGATTATGTTGCTGGTATGACAGATTCATATGCATTAGGATGTTATCAAAATATGTATGGGTTCAATTTATAATTTATCATTTTCGTCATAGAGTTTGTTTTATACATTATATATTTATCATTATTCCTTTTGTTGGCAAAACATTCTTGCAACAGCAAAGAAATACAGTTATCAGCTTTTACGATAGCGTTGCTTCTACTGACAAATTATGAAAAGGAGTGAGTGATCATGTCTTTAAGACGATGTCCTGAATGTCATAAGAAAGTATCGGATCAAGCGGCACGTTGTGTTAAATGCGGCTATCCTTTTAGGAAAAACAAAGCGAGATGCATGCAGATAATCGAATTAGAAGAGATGAAAACTACATTAAAAGAAATTCAAAGTGATTTGAAGAAAATGCATCAGAGTGATATTGATGAAAATTCTGTTTCAATTTCTGTTTTTAAAGGGGGTATAATTGGATCACTTGTGATTGCATTTTTTGTTCTGTTAGCGGCTGTAGTAACAAATATGTTTAATGTTTTTTCTGAGCTATCATTTTTTTGTGTGATAATATCGAGTGTTTTTGTGGCAGCAGTAGTATCCATGATTGCGTTGATCTTTTTATCAGATTTAGAAAGGAAAAAACCACAGCTCAAAAAAACAGTTAAATGCCTCTCTGTTATTTGCTGCACAGTAATATGTGTGTATATAGCAATGTCAACAATGATAGTATTTGCATCTGATATATTCATTCATGATGAAAAATTAACAGCATGCTCAATTTTACATATGTTATTCGGTGGATTAGGATTTGCAATATCACTAATGATACAGGAAGTCTGGCACACAAAGGATAAGACGTTCATATTTGCGTTTATAGCACTTGTATGGGCTCTTATTGTTGGAATTGTTACGTAATAAATAGGAGATTAGTATTATGGCAAAGAAAGATAAGAGTCAACATGATTCAAATGAGGTTATGAAGTATTATAATGCAATCTGGGAAGAAAGATGCAGAAAAGCAGACGTGGATGAAAAGACAAAAGGGTACTTTGCGTATATAAGCAGGGAAGTGATGGCATCCGATAAAAACAGCAATAGACATAAAAAGATATGGAATAGGGTTGAGCTGTTAATGATTGGCTTTGCTACTTGTAATACGATCTTTGCTGCATTGATTAATTTTGATGGAGCAGCAGGAATGCTTTTTAAAATACTTACCATTATTACAAGTGCATTGATATCTGCTGTCGCTTCTTACAATGCATATAAGAAACCTAAAGAAACCTGGATGAGACATAGGGCGAATTGCTTGGCACTAGATATCGAAACACTTTGTTTCTGTAATGGAACAATGGATTATGAAGGAAAATTAGATGCTGATGCAATAAAGCTGTACCAGGAACGCACCACCTTAGCTAAACTGAATAACTATGAAAATTTCTTTAGTAATATGGGCTATGTGAAGTTCCAGAGCGGATTTTCGAACAACAAAAAAGAAAATAAATAATGATGCAGAACATGTATTCATTTTGAAACAGCAATAGACCAGCATACAAACAAATCAGATATGCAGGAGTATAACAAAAGCTTTTAAGCGATGTTGTACTCCTTTTTTATCTCCGTTTCGCTATAAAAGCGGGACGGAGATTTTTTATGCCCTTTTATCAATTATGGCAATGCAGCATTGCCGGATATCCATAACTCTTCGTTTTGATCTGAACGAAAACCAGAAATCAAAACGGAGGAAAATACAATGGCATATAATCACGGTGTTGCGAAAGCAATATTTGAGGCAGAGTGGAAGAAGAAAGCTGCCGAATACAGAAAGCATGGTATGTCTGAGGATAAGATCGCATCGATGCGTGAATTTGAGGAGGAAGTATTCAAATCGGACAGAAAGTTTTATGAAGGATTAACGGACTACATTCTGGACGAACATTCTCCCGACCTCATCTATGAGGATACTTATCAGATCAATGACTTCATGTGGCTTGATCTCATTGAGGATGAGGCGGTCTACAAGCAGCTGATGGCATTGCCGAGAGAATGGCTTATCATCTTCACACTGCACAAAGTAGAAGGTTACACGCAAAAAGAAATCTCGTCAATTTTTTCAACATCACAGCAGAATATAAGTTTGCGAATTGGTAAAATCGCCGAAATTTTAAAACTCACTTGTAAAACAGCCGATTTCCTTGGCTAATAAGTGAAGGGCAAAAAAGGATAACTTTTTTGCCCGGCATCTTGACAATTGAATATCAACACTTCGGTACGTCGTACTCCGATGATGGATGCATTTCCGTCAGCTGAGATCACCATACGCCATGACCTCGAAAGAGCGAGCGAGAAAATATGCGAAGATCAGCAAAGCAGTGCCAGCTTTGTAAGGCCATGAAAGTTGGGGTAAGGTACTTCCGTAAAAAGCGGCTTGGATGTTGTAGTCCAAGAGGCCCAGAACTATGTGATTGGTAAGGACGCCAATCAGCCGAAGTTGTTCCTTTTGCCGGCGGGGGCAGGAGTAATCCTGTCAGAGAATTTCCGGCACCTTTGATTTGAAGGAAAGTGCTGCTGCGTGTAGCAGCAGTGAAGTCACCCGGATGGGGTGGCATAAAGGTAAAACGATTTATAAAGCCGCCGTACAAGGGAACGGCGGCTGTTACATAGAAAGGATTTACTATGTATAGAAAACCAAGACGAGGTGATGTGTACTTTGCCAATATGAATGGAGCATCAGACTCCGAGCAAAGCGGTATCCGACCGGTTGTCATCGTACAGAACGATAAAGGCAATTATTATTCAGATACCACAATCGTAGCAATGATCACATCGAAACAAAAGAAAACAACCGCAGTCCATGTAACTCTGCACAGCAAGGATATTTTCAGTAAGAAGTCATATGTTCTTACCGAGCAACTCAGAACAATCTCAATCAACAGGCTTGGCAAATATATAGGGTTACTCAGCGGAAGTGATATGAGAAAGATTGACAAGGCTTTGAAAATCAGTCTTGGACTTATAGATTGAAAGGAATGAAAACTTATGATGCACCTTATCAAATATCCCCTTGATGAAACGGTAAAACGATTTTTTGAAGAAGCCGCTGCAAAGGATTTTGAAATGCGTGACGGACAAATGGAAATGGCAAATGAAATATGTACTGCCATTACCGAAAAACGACCTCTTGCAGTGGAAGCGGAGGTTGGCATCGGCAAGTCCTTTGCGTATCTTGTGCCTGCACTGATTCAGTTTTTCAGAGAACGCAAACAGGTAATCATTGCAACATCTACAATTGCTTTGCAGGAGCAGTTATATCACGACGCACAGACCGTATTGAAAATGCTCGGTGTTCATGCAAATATCATTCTTGCAAAAGGCATGAAGAATTATGCCTGCATGAAACGAGTACGTAGCTTGTACAGCCTCCATAAGGATGATGTCTATTACGGTCGGCTCTGGCAAACAGTGCGTAACGGACAGCAAGATAAGGCAGAGATTACTATGAATATTTCCGACACAGAATGGGATAAGATCAGTATTTCTAATTTCGGAAAAGATCATTGCAAAAGCTGTCCCTATACCCGAAGCTGTCAGTATCACAGGATGCGCTCAGGTCTTGTATATGAAAGTGCAATTATAATCTGCAATCAGAATATGTTGGTATCACACCTTATGAATCAGCAGAAAGGAAAAGGCTTGTTCAGTCCATCGGTCAACACTTTCATCATCGACGAAGCACATAACATTGAAAGCAAGTTCAGAAGTGCATATACCACAGCTTACAGCAAATCGGATATTGTTCATGTAATCTCCGAATCTGTGAAGAATATCCGAAATCCGATTATGAAAGCGAATGCCGAAGAAATCAAGATGGAATTGGAAGAACTGTTCCGTATGTTCAGGGTACAGGTGCATAAGCAGGAATTGGAATCCGAGGGAGATGTGACCTCATTCTTTCTGGAAATGAATAAGGATATCAGTGAAAAACTTATTCTTATCAGAAGAAAGCTTGCAACGCTGAATGCAAGGACGGAAAAGGACGCAGGAGCAATATTGCAATTTCTGCGTGAAGTCTCCAACAGTGCGGATGATAATCTTGTATGGCTTGAGAAAGATAAAAGGCTCAGACTATGCGTATGTCAGAAAGAGATCCGAAAGGATATCTCACGATTGCTTTTTTCACAAGGCAGATGTACCATTCTGACATCGGCAACGATTTCAGACAAGAAAAAAGGAACTCCGAGAAAAAAATGCAGTTATTATCTGAACAGTATCGGATATCCTGTAATCGGAATGGTATCAGAACCGAAGAAATCCCCTTTTGATTACGACAATCACACAATGCTGTACTGTTCAAAAGGAATGCCATATCCGAGCATTGAACACAGAAAACAATACAGGGCAGCTTCCATAGCAGAAATAGTCAAGCTCCTTGAAGTAACAAACGGCAAGACGCTGATTCTGTTCACCTCAAAAGAAGATATGGAATATGTATACAAGAAGCTGAGTAATATGCAGCTTCCATACAAAATCCTTATGCAGAGCAAAACATCTTCACAGGCATATCAGCTTGATAAATTCAAGGCAGATACCAATTCCGTAATCCTCGGAACAGGAACCTATTGGGAGGGCATTAATGTAGAGGGTGAAAGCTTGTCACAAGTAATAATTTATAAACTCCCCTTCCCCGTGCCTGAACCAATTATTGACTATAAAATGTCGCTGACAGAGAACCCGATTGATGAGGTGGCTGTTCCCGAAATGGTAATACAGCTCAAACAAGGTGTAGGCAGATTGATACGCTCTGCAAGTGATACTGGCATCGTATCCATACTGGATCCGAGAGTAAGCCTGCGAAAGGCAAAATATGCAGATGTTGCACTGGATGCACTCTCTGTAAAGAACAGAGCAGACAGCATTGAAGAACTGCATACATTCTGGGATAAAATAACAAATGAAGGGAGTCAGAGATAATGAAAAAATATGGGCAAGCAGAGCTGATGTATGCGCTGATACAGTTGTTTCTTGAAAACGAGGAACAGCTCACCGAGCAGCAGAAAGCAGAGGTTGCAAAGAAAACAGCCACAGAAGTATTTGCAGAGTTTCCTTCTGCGCGAGATATGGAGGTTGCAGCATGATTGGATTTATTATTGGGTGCATTGTAGGCGGTACGATTGGAGTAGTTGCCATGTGTTGCTGTATAGCAGGCAAAGAAGCGGACAAGCATATAGATTACACAGATTCCGACGAGTAAATTTGTCCGGTTTGGTGATTCCAATTCACAGAGAAATGTGGTATTGTTGTAAGTAAAAAAGGAAAGGCAGGTGTAAGCATGGCAACGATAACCGTGATACAACCGAGTATTATGACCGAAACAGTGAAACGGCGAGTTGCCGCTTACTGCCGAGTCAGCTCAAGCAGCGAGGATCAGCTGAATTCCTATCAGGCACAGCTGACCTACTACAGCCACAAGTTTGAGGATTCGACCACAGAAGAACTTGTAGACCTGTATGCCGATGAAGGCATCACCGGTACCCGTGACGATAAGCGTGACGAATTCCAAAGACTGATGAAGGATTGCAGACGTGGTAAGATCGACAGGATCTACACCAAGTCCATCAGCCGATTCGCACGAAACACAAAAGACTGTCTCAAGAATCTCAGAGAGCTGAAAGCTCTTGGAATTACCGTGATATTTGAGAAGGAAAACATAGATACAGCCAATATGACCGATGAGATTATGATTACCATCCTCGGAGGTCTGGCACAAGAAGAATCGACTTCAATTTCAGCAAATATGAAATGGTCATATCAAAAACAAATGAAAGAAGGTACTATCAACCATCATTCTGCTCCATATGGATATCAAATTAAAAATGGTGTTCTAGAAATCGTGCAG
>JAZSEJ010000001.1:0-4717 GCA_045531615.1 Ruminococcus sp. | reverse complement strand
AAACCCAATCTTTTTTCTCTTTATTAATGGTTTTATCAAATCTCTCCATTTCTCCAACAGGTACAATAAACAAGCCAAAAGATTTACAAATAGTTTCCACCTTGTTATAAACTGCAGGTTCATCACCATCAAGTCCTTCTTTACCAGTTTTTTTAAGGAAACTCCAAACATCTGTACCCATGCTCTTTTTTGCGTTAAAACTATCATGTATAGGTTTAAATTCAGAATATACTACATTTTTCCAATCAATACCAAACGCATTAACAATCGATTTAAAATCACCCATTTCCCTTAATAAATCAAAATCACATACCGTTACTACAGGTACATTTACCGCTTTAAGGGCAATAACTATATCTTTAGCTCGTTGTTTTCCACCACAATATGTGAATAAAATATCGGGTGCAATTTCTTTTTTATGTTCATACATAGCATTCATCACTGCCTGATAAAACAAACAATCATAATCACTTTCGCAAACTACAACCTTCTCATGAAACAAACCACTTAATATGTTTGAATATCTTAATATTGGATTACTCCATAATTTTTTGATTTCTTCATTTTCTAAAACATTCATTTTGTTTATATCATCTACACGATTAATTCTAATAACCGTAACATTGTCATTATCCGCATCAATCAATCCTTGTAGAAAATCTTCACTGTGAGTAGATATGAACAATTGCCTGTTTTCAGGATTATTCCTAGCAAGCATCCTTCCTAAAACTCTTGCTTGAGGCGGATGTAAAAATGCTTCGGGCTCATCTATAAGCGTTATCGGATATTCCGATGTAAAAGTATCCAACACAATGCTAGCAAAACTTCTCATGCCATCCCCTTGGTTTTGAAGCTGAGGAAGATCTTTAACGATTTTATAGTATTCATCTTCTCTATCCATTGTGAAAGATCTCCAATCAGCAACACCGCCTACGTGCAACGGTATAGTCAACATTTCTTTGTAGTTCAAAACTAATCCTACACCAAACGCCTGTTGAAAATAATCAGATACCGTTCTCATTAATTTTCCATTATTCGACAATTTATAAATAGGGTGATTTTCCAAGTTTTGACTTCGTTGCAAAGCATTAGAAACGGTTAGTCTCTGTTCTGTGCTGAGTCTTTTTATAAACAGCTTATGCATACTATTAAACAATTTGTGTTCTTTCCACCAATTTTGCAATGACACAAGTTGTGTATGACACCCTGTGCCTAATTGCTTATAATTTCCTTGATAATCAACGTCAAAATTATTCTGCAAGAAATTAGGTTCGTCAATATCCCCATAGAACTCACACTCTACTTTTGTAACAACTATTGGATCCATAGCATAATTTGAATCTAATATGTTTTCACAATCTTTAAGGAATTGACTTTTACCGCAGTTATTGGCACCTGTAAAAATAACAATACTGTTATTTTTAAGAGGGATTGTAGTTCCGTCATTAAATGTTATACTTCTAAAAAATATCTTCGGGATTTCTTTTTTTATTTCTTCTTTTTCTGGACAAATTTCACTCAATCTTTTCACCTCACCCAAAATATTTTTGCATTAAGCTGTCAAAGAGTGTCTGTGCTTCGTTGAGGGCTTTTTGCACAGCAACTTTTGATTTGTCGATTTGTTCGACGAAGGCTGCAAATTGGTTTTGCAACTCCATCGTAGGAACTGGAATGATTATTTTCTTAATGGTTGCAAGCCCCATAAATGTCTGTGCTCCACCAATCTGATTCATAGACAAAATATGATTTCTCATAATATTTAAACATTCCCATAAATAATAACCATTGACGAATCTATGATTTGGCTTCAAAAGGGCAACGTTTTTCATACTAAACTCGTAGTCTAGATTGTTGTAACAAGCAGTTCCATAGTTAACACCAATATTAGTATAAAGTACATCTCCGTACTCTGGATTACATCTGTTGAATATAGTTTTGTGGTCTTCTTCTGAAACAAACTCAATGTCATCAAATATAATTCCAGATGAACGAATATTTTTTCCTGTAATCAACAAGTAGCCACTGTCATATCTTGGCGGT
Source organism: Ruminococcus sp. (assembly GCA_045531615.1). Lineage (GTDB taxonomy): Bacteria > Bacillota > Clostridia > Oscillospirales > Ruminococcaceae > Ruminococcus. Next base: position 2,677 of record JAZSEJ010000001.1, on the reverse strand, counting down.
GTATCGTGTGTGCCATCCGTTATTTTAGTGCATACATCATTTAATGAACTTAAAATTAAGTTTTTGCTGTTGAAAATAGGATCACCAAACAACTCGACAAATCGGGCTTTTACTAATTCATCAAGCTGTTGAAGTTGTTGTTTTCTCATTATAATTATATCCGAGATTTTATCTAACTGATTTTCTATTTTCTCTTGTTCTTGAATAGTTGGAACTTCTATTATTACAGCTTCTAATTTACTTTTTCTAACTGATGGAACTGTTGTTGACTCTGCTAATTCTTGCATTTTTAAATGTTTCATGTAATAAAAGAAATATTTTTCTTTCAAAAAGTAACTTATAGGAGCGATACCCATAGCATTATTATCAATCAAACAATCACAACTTGTAATAGCTCGTCGATTAAGTTTTAAAGCTTCTCCAATTTTTGCAAAAACAACTGTACCCTTAGGAACTATAACACCTTTTATTACTCGTGCATCTTCTCTTGAAATATAATTATTACACAATTCAAGATGAGTCTTACCAACACTCACGTTATTTGCTATATCCCCAACCTTGTAAAAAGGCAACTCGCCACTATCTTTTCCTTGATAAGCAACAGGGAAACCCGTGCCTGCATAAAAATTGCAAACATCACCTAATTTTACTTTCATTTTCATCCCTACAAATCCGAATTTATTTAACTTAATCTAATCCGAGCAGTCTTTCAAGCTCGTCCATCGCTGACCCGATTTCCATTTCAAGTTCACGCAGGTTTACCATAATCTCCCCAGTGCTCGGATACTCGACAGGAACATACTCTGTCTTTTTGTACTTGTTGATTGAAAGGTCATAATCGTTAGACTTTATCTCGCTTACCGGTACAAAAAACGACTTATCTGTCCTCTGTCTCTCGGCTTCCTTGTCACGGTTTCTGAAACGCTCAATAATATCAGGAATATCGTTGTCAGCTATGGGGCTACGCTTGTCGTCAAGGCTGAAGCCGTCGGCTGTCATATCATAAAACCACACATTATCTGTGCCACCGTGTCCTGTCTTAGTGAAGATGAGAATACCTGTTGATACACCTGCATAGGGCTTGAACACACCTGAAGGCATTGAGATAACAGCCTCAAGTCGGTTGTCTTCAATGATAGCCTTGCGGATAGCTTTGTGTGCAGTTGATGAGCCGAAGAGCACACCGTCAGGTACAATGCAGGCACAGCGACCACCCACCCTGAGCATACGAAGCATAAGGGCAAGGAAAAGAAGCTCGGTCTTTTTGGTCTTGCAGATTTTCAGTATATCAGCGGACACAGTATCAGCGTCAAGACTGCCCTTGAAAGGCGGATTGGCGAGAATAAGGCTGTATTTGTTTTTATCGGGGTTCTGGTCAGAAAGGCTGTCACGGTACTCGATAATGGGGTTGTCGATGCCGTGTGTCATCATATTCATAGCACCGATACGCAGCATAGTTCTGTCCATATCATAGCCGTGGAACATAGTGTTCATATAGTGGTCTTTCTTGGCAGCATTAAAGAAAATCTCGTTCTTGCGAGTTTCTTTCAGGTACTCACCTGCCGATACCAGAAAGCCTGATGTACCGCAAGCCGGGTCGCAGATAATATCATCAGCGGTGGGGTCCATAAGCTCAACCATCATACGGATAATATGACGAGGTGTGCGGAACTGACCGTTAAGACCCGACTGTGCAATTTTAGAGAGCAGGTACTCGTAGACATCACCACGGACATCGCTTGACTGCAAGCTGCTCATCATAGCATAGATTTCATCAAGAGCAGTGACTACCTTATCGAGTACCAGTGGAGTCGGCAGTTTAAAGATAGCGTCATCCATATACTTGGAGTAGGCACTGTTTTTATCTGAGTGAAGATTCTTTATAAACGGGAACACGCTCTCCTGCACGACAGTATACATCTTGACGGCAGGAAAATCGTGGAACACCGACCACTTGAGCTGCTGACCGTCAACCTGACGCTCACCGATAGTCACCTCACCGTCGAAAATGCTCTTAAAGGGCAAGCCGAGAAGTGCACACTCTTTAGCTTTGAGATTGTCTGAATCGTCAAGGTCACGGATAAACATAAGGTATGTTATCTGCTCGATAACGTCAAGGGGATTGACAAGACCTCCTGCTGCAAAGATATCCCAAAGAGAATCAATTTTATTTTTAAGTTCACCTGTAATCATATTATCCTCCACGTGGAAAATACCACAAAATTTGATATAGTTATACAGTTAATATTATACCTTTAAATTTTGCTTTTGTAAAGGAATAAAGTAAGAATTTAGACTAAATGAGACCTTTACTGACAATATTTGTACTATACCCATATACTGTTGAATCTTGTAAGTTGCAAGATCGAGAAACTACTTACCGAAAGCCAAGATGGCAAGAATTTCGACTTTTGCCTGAATTGCTTTTTGGATTGTGTAGATGAGGTTATTTGCAAATTAAAATAGCTAGTAACTGATGAGTAAAATTCTACGCTTATTAACCAACAAGAATGATAAATAATAATTCAAAAGGTTATGGTGCGTACACAAAAGGTAAAGCTGCAAGTATGAAACTTGCAGCTTTTGTGCCTGTTAATAGTGGTAGATTCCGCAGGAGCAGATTCTATTTGATCTAAACAACTTTTGGAAGAAGAGGATGATTTTGAAGAAGAAGCCC
>JAZSEJ010000042.1:0-3746 GCA_045531615.1 Ruminococcus sp. | reverse complement strand
CTTGTTTTACCAACGTACGCTTCCGCTTCATTTCTTGTCATACCGTGATTGATGAGCCTTTCAACAGCTTCCTCAACATCTGTATACCACAAACTTTTAGAATCAATAAAATCATTGATTTTGGTATCATAATCACTCTGTTCAGGGCAAACAAAAGATACCTTATCGCTCATACGAATGTCAATATCCAATAAGCCAAGCTCACGCATTACATAGGCATTTCTCATAGCGGCAGCATAATCTCGTTTAGAATTTTCAAGCTCTGCTTTCCAATGCTTGATTGCTCCGCCGTGGTCGCATAAATCTCCGTAATCCATACCGTCAATATACAAGCCGCAGCACTCGATTTCACGATTGGTATCAATACATATAATAAGACCACCGTCAACCGCCGCATTTATCATCTTGCTTATAAATGCTTTAGAATCACCGATATGACGAAGTACAGACTGGCACATTACAATATCGAATCTATCTCTGAAATTACTTTCAAGAAAATCACCTTTTAATATTCGTCCGTTAATATTATATTTTTCAAGCAATTTTTCAGCCTGTTCAGTTAAGGAAGAGGAAAAATCTATGCCTGTATAGCTGCTACCTTCGGGTAAATATTTCATTAACATCGGAGCAAAATGTGCATATCCGCATCCGCAATCAAGTACGTTGACGGGATTATCTATTTTCCATACCTCACGGATGAGAAAACCGAGGTAATCATTATTCCAGCTTTCATTCCTTGAGCGCATAATATATTCAAAATGATTATCCCAAAACTTTTCTGAATCAGTTTCTTCAGAAGAATAAACATCTCCTTTTAACGGCTTTATTCCCAACAGCTCATCAATAGAAACCTCAAAGAAAGCTGCAAGTACTGGAAGAACAGTTATATCAGGCATAGTTATACCGTTTTCCCACTTACTTATTGTCTGAAAAGAAGTGCCAACAATTTCAGCAAGCTCGCCCTGAGTTATATGCCTTGCTTTTCTTAATTCCGATAAACGAAAATTTATAACTGTTTTATCCATTGTTATTATCCTTTCTCTTTTTTTACAGTATATCACAATATTAAGGTGAAAGCTATACCTTGTTCGGTGAGTTTTTTCGCTTGTGGAGCGAATTTTACTATATTGCAAAAAAACACGCTTCACCCGAAAGCAAAGCGTGCTTTTTTGTTTTATTGAGTGCTGTTGTTTTTAGCGTGGTTCTTGTCGAAGAAGGCTATTACGCTATTTTTATACGCTCTGCCGACAGGTAGTATTCTGCCACTTTTAAGCATAAGCCTTGTGGAATTAGCTGTTTTGACTTGACGAATGTTTACAGCATAGCCTTTGTGACAGCGTAAAAAACCATATTCAGATAGCTGATAACACAATTTACCGAAACGTACCGCACAAATATAATTCGTATCAGCGGTACAAATCTTACAGAGCCACTCCTCTGCTTCAATGTACTCAATATCTGTCAGCTTTATCTTGCATTCTTCGCCTTTATAGATTATCTGAAGTTGTCCATTATGAAATGATATCGCCATAGTATTTATGCCTTTCTTGCATAAATAATGCAACGACAGGTGTTTTCTGAAATAGGATTCTTCTCATAATCACCGTATTCCTGTTCAATTATAAACCCTGCCTCATCAAGCCACGAATGAACCTGTTCCAATGTGGGAATATGCTTTAACGTAACATCGTCAATGGTATGTTGCTCTCCGTCAGGTAAAGTGATTATTGTCCGAATTTCAGAACGAACTATTCTGGTTTCAGGAAAATATCTTGATGACATAATGGAATATCTGCCGTGTACTCCGCAATCATCCACACCGTTAAATATTTCTCTTTCGCTGTTGCAACCAAAGAAATGTTCAGGATGCATAAACAGGTTGAAATCAAGATATAAATACCCGTTATGTTTCAATGCCTTTTTAGCTTTATGAATCAACAGCCTTTGAGAGTTCGCATAATCGCCACTTGAAATGATATTAATCATCAGATTTGCTGCTTCAATTACAACATCATAGTCTTCGCCCCAATCATCAGCAACAGCGTCAGCCTTGTAAAAATCAGCATTATCAAATTTAAGCTTTGGTTGAATGTATGACATCATATCTTCGTTGCAATCAAAGCCTGTTACATAATGCCCATCATTTGCAAGCGGTGCAAGAATTCTCCCCGAACCGCAGGCAATCTCAAGGATTTTCTTTGGCTTGTTTCCGATTACAGAGCGAAGAAAAATAACATCGCAGACTTCTGTTTCCTGCTCATTGTAGATAAACGCATCCCAATGGGACTTGATTTTATTAATATCCAAATTAACCTCCGTTTAAGTCAGGAGGGTTAAAGTATAGTCGCCCTCCTTGCAGATTTTGTAAGAATAGCAGTATTTTTCATATAATATCTTCCTTTCGTAATTTATTTGAGTATATTATAGCATTCCTCTATGCTAAATGTCAATGAAAAGTCATAAACGACATATCTTCTGAAATACTATTTTTAACGTTTTTCTATTTTTCGTTAATACCAGTTGAGTACACACCCTAAAAAGTGCTATACTCAATAGCACTTTCGAGAGGTGACCTCTCAAAAGCAACAATTTCGCCCTGCGGGGCAAATCCTTAAAATCTTCATTTCTCATAAAATTAAAAATTTCCGCCAACTCTCTTTTTTGCGAAAATTGTAAAAATCGAACAACAGCAGTTTTTTCAAAAAATCAGATTTTGCAGACTTCGCTCTTTGAAATTGCTGATGTTCGGTAAAAAGTGCTATACTCAATAGCACTTTTGGCAAACTCCGTTTTCCAATAGAGCTATTTCGTAATCTGAAATTTTCAAGATGTTCAGTCAAAAGTACAATACTCAATTGTACTTTTGCCAAACGGTGTTTTCCAACAGCACATTTTCGTTAGGGGAACGTCACCCCTAAAACCCCGATTTTTTCAAGAATTGAAAAAATGCCCTTGACGCTGATTTTACGAAAATCGCAAAAATCATCAGAACAGTAGTATAACGAAAATTCGTTTTTCATAAATTTGCTCTAAACAGAAGAACAGCAGAGAACTCAATCCCTGCTGTTTTTGTCGTTATGCCCGATATTTGTAAAACCAACTGCTCCATAATTTCGTGTTCGATTATAAACGCTCGTGTTTTCTCCCATTCTGAAATTTTATGAAAAGTAGTCGGTCTTGGATTTTTCGCTGCATACTGTTTTCGCAGCAGCTCCCACATTTGCCAACATTCCTTGTCTATCTGTCGGGGGATAAGCTCCCATTTGAGCCTACCTTGCAGTGACGAAATATCTTCGGGATAATTCGTCTGCATAAATTTCCACCACTCCTGTCCCCAGCGGTCAACAGGGTTTTCCATAAGTTCTTGTTCTTCATCGGTTAAGCCGAGGTCGAGTTGTTCCAGATATACGAATGTTTCTTTGTCCAGCTTGTAAGTCCTACCGCCCTCAATCTTGATTTCGGGGTAGTAGCGGTTATCTTCCTCGCACCATACTTGTCTGATTTTCTCCATAAGTAAACTCCTTTCGCAATTTCTGTTACAATTAGAGTTTAACATATTAAAGTGTAAAAGTCAAGTGGATTTTGCTGATTACTGTATGTATGACATATCGCTGATTCGCTTTATAAATCTTTTGCCCTCATTGTTTTCAAACATATATGACACACCGCCTGAAAGTCCGAACAATTCGCAGTTATTAATAGATTCAACTCCGAGATTTAAAAACATAGTATTGAATACACTCAAT
>JAZSEJ010000094.1:0-27154 GCA_045531615.1 Ruminococcus sp. | reverse complement strand
AGAAGATGATGATCCTTACGACCTTGAAATAATGGTAGATAGGACAGCGAGCAATCCTCATAAATTCGTTCACAGGCGGTACTGCATCAAGTATTTCAAAGAAATATTTGACTTGCTTTCCGACAAGGATAAAAGTCTGCTCGGTCATTACTATGGTGCTTTCGGTTACGAGGAAATGACAATTAAGGATATCGCCACCCTTGAAATGATGACTGAGAACGGTGTTAAAAAAGCAAAGGAAAAGGCTATAGAACACTTTTGGGAACTGTTTCCTCGAAGCAATTTCAGCGTGTGGATTGATGCTTTTCATAGGGTTAGATTGCAGATTAAGTATCCTGATAGGGAGTATTGAGTATTGCAAAATATATTTTGAAATGGTATAATGGTGTTGAAAGGAGCTGACTGATTTTGAATATTGCGATTTGTGATGATAAAGAATGTGACGCATTAGCTGCAAGAGAAGTTATCAGAAACACTTTAAATAATCTTAATAAAGAAGCAAAAATTGAATATTACCTGAATGCGAAGGAGATACAAGACAAGCTGCTGAAAAAGAATGAACCGCTTGATTTGTTGATTCTTGATATAGATATGCCTGGTATTTCAGGGCTCGATCTTGCGGAAAAGTTACGAGCCAATAACTTAAAACTGCTTATCATATTTCTTTCTAACCACGAGGAATTTGTATTCAAGGCTATTGAATTTCAACCATTCAGATACATAAGAAAAATTAAGCTTGAAACAGAAATGCCTATTGCTATTCAGTCTGCTGTTAATATAATAAAAATTAATAGTGATAAGCAGATTGTTTTAACTACTGATGACGGCGAAATGAGAATTATGGTTTCTGACATTATGTATTTTGAAACAGATGGAAGAAAATTATTAATATTATTGAGTAATGAGCGAAAAATCCTGACAAACAAAACAATTATCGAAATGCTGGAATTAATAAACAAAGACAATTTCGTAACTATACATCGAAGCTGTGTTGTGAATACTGATTATGTAAAAAATATGCATAATACCATACTAACTTTGAAAAACGGACATCAGTTAGCTACAAGCCGCAGGAAATATAAGGATATAAAGCGTCAGATTCTGAATTTATGGGGTGAGCAGTTATGACGTATGTTTATTGGTGCGTTGAATTATTTGCTACATTTTCAGAAGCATTCTTATGTATAATATTCTGTGGAACGTTCATTGAAAATACAGATTTAAAGAAAAATCTTCTGAAAAGAGTTGTTGTTTCGTTTGTTGCAACGGCATTAATGTTGACTATTAATCATATTGAATTGTATTCGCCAATAACAGTAATATTAGCATTACTAATAATGGCTTTAGCAGTATTTACTATCTTTATTAGTAATCGAATAAAAGCTTTAATAACAACGATTGCTTTTTTACTATTAGTATCATTAATAGACAATATTATTATTAGCACTATCTCCTATACATTGGGTATTTCGGTTGATGATATACATCAGGAATTTTCTCTATATCGTGTGCTGGCAATAATAAGTTCAAAGACGATACTTCTATTGACTGTTATCATAATCAACAAATTGTTATCGAAGAAGAGGACACTTCAAAGAAGATATCTAATTTTATTATTTAGCATTACAACAGTTATGTTTATTCTTACTATTTTGATTACATTTATGGAAATCAAGAATAAAGCGGTAAATTCAGTGATTTCGATTTTATTCTTTGCTGTTATGTTGATCTTGCTAATGATAATCTTTTTTGGAACATTCAAGCTTACAGAGTATTATGAAAATCAGGAAGAACTTAAACTGACCACTCTTAAAAATCAGATGTTGGAAAAATCCATGAGTGAAACAGAACAGACCTTTATGCTCTGGAAAAAAAGTATGCATGATTATAAACATAATATTGTTAATCTGAAAACGCTTGCTCAAAATAAAGATTTAGAAGGTATTCAAAGATATCTTGATGAAGAAGATAAATTGCTCAGTAAGAAGTTGTTCTATTACAAGACAGGAAATGATACTGTTGACTCGATTATTTATATTAAACAGAATGCTGCCGAAACTAAAAAAGTCCCATTTATCGTAAATGTAGAAATCCCTGAAGAATGTCCTATTGCATCTGCACACTTTGCTTCTATTCTTGGAAATCTGCTTGATAATGCAATAGAAGCGTCTGAAAAAGTGAAGCAACCATATATTGAAGTGAAAATAAAAACAATCGAAGATTATCTTGTTATAGCTATATCCAATAGGTGCAATAGCCAAAATCAGTTATTAGAAACAAGTAAACCGAACCGCATATTTCATGGTATAGGTCTGAGTTCTGTAAGACATACAGTAAAATTATATAAAGGGGAAGTATCGGTTAAACAAAAAGATAATATTTTTTCCGTAAATATAATGATTCCGTTATTATCAAATCCGACTTGAAATTAAGTCGGATTTTTATTTTTTATGTAAAACATACCATTCAAACAAAAAAAGTGTCATTTCAAACAAAAATCCACACAAATTTATTCTAATATGTTATAATACAATCACAAGGTCAACCGTGAATATTTCCTGAGGGGCAGGAATTAAAAATTGAAACGACAAGTCGTTGTTTCGGAAAGGAGATGAAAGGTATGAAAGCAAAATTTTCAGCTGCTGTTAAAAATATTCTTAAGAGTGTTGCGGTTGCTTCAAGTGAAACAACTTCATTTTTAAGCTTATATCAGCCCAAGACGCCCAAGGCACTTATTAAATCTGACAAAAAATGAGGTGTGGTAAATGTTCCATAACCTTGCTGTAGACATTGCATTTTTATTGATAAAAAACAAAATAGTTGATATTCAGCAGCGTGATGTGTATGTGTATGGTCTTGAGGTTATTCTGCTTAATGGCAGCTTGCTAATCGTGTTTCTTATAACAAGTCTGCTGTGTGGAGCGATGACTAACTTCTGGGCGTATCTCATATTCTTCCTTCCACTACGGATTTTTTCTGGAGGATATCATGCCAAATCAAGCGAAAGCTGTTTTGTTTTATCAACAATAATGTACGGTTTGTCAATTGCAATAACGTTTTTCTTTCCGTTGTTATATCAAAATTGGAAATGGACAGTTGCAGGGGTTATCTCCATTATTGTTATATTAGCGTTATCACCGATGGTAAACGAGAATAATCCATTGACACAATCACAACGGAAAAGAAACAGGATAATCGTTTGCATATTGCTTACAGCCGACCTTGTTGTATTTATTCTGTGCTGTTATTTCAATTGGCAAATTGCTTCAAACGTGCTTATTTTCATTGTTTTTGATGCATTGTTGCTCTTGATGGGGAAATTCAGTCCATATCTCGAAGATGATAATGAAATAAGCTGGAAAAACTAAAGAAACGGAAGGTATTTACTATGAACAAGATTTTTAAAAAAATTGCTGCTTCTATTATGGCAGTAACAGCCCTCACTGTAAGTGTGGTCGGTATGAGTGCAAACGCAAGTCGAACAGAGAGAAATGGTTCATATACTACATTAACTTCTGATAGGGAGGGTAGTGCTGTTACTGCTACATTGACCGTAAAATCAAATGTAAATACACCAAGATATGGGCAAGTATCTATTGCGTACACAGATAACGGTAAAACAACATATTATACTAATCAAGGTGTACTTGCTTATAATTTACCAAACTGTTCAAGATCAATTCAAAAGTATGCATCACAAACTTATAATACTATAAGAGTTTATAGTGCAATTTATTATGATAGCTCACCATATGGAGCTGTATGTGAATCATTAAGTATTGACTATTAAAATAATTTGATACAAAAACAATTCATATGATCATTTATAAAAATCCGTTGGAATAAGGAAAAATCAGTTAGCTACTGCTGTTGCAAGAAAGTATTCCGAATGGATAAAAGAGTACGATGAGGTTGCTTACCATAGTAAATACTGTGTATAGCTGTTCTTCTTATAATTTTCTGAGTTGACCATATGTATTATAGTATTTGCGAAGCGTTATAAAAATCAGACTCTGCTCTTCAATACGTTAAAATAACAATTTAACGGGGATGAGAGCAGAGTCAATTGTATTTTTGTTTAACATAATTTTATCAAAAACTATATCGATTTGATATAAAAGTGATATAATATATGTGGATTTTAACATTTATTTTTTCGGAGGTGAATCATGATTATAAAATTCTTGAAAAATCTGATAAAAAATAATACTATGTTTTTTATTTTACTCATGATAACCGTAGTTATTTCGTCATTGATATTAAATTTTTCATATGGTCTTTATCAAAATTATCACACCTTAAAGGTTGAAAGTATAAATGATAATTATTATACAAATCTTCTCATTAGAGATGATACGATAACTAAAGGTGAACTTGAAGAATATATTCTTTCAATAAGTGAGGATACAAACATTCATATTAATTTGTGGAGTATTGATTTATATGAAAATGGTGATAAAAATAATAAATATCCATTTGGTATTCGTGTCAAAAACGGAAGGATAACTCAAAGTGAAAAATTTGCAGATAACCTTCTGGTAAGTGGATTTATATCGAGTGGTTCTTATTTATCAAAAAAACAGGAAGAAAACGGTGAACTTGTCGCTGTAATAAATTCTCCTGAGAATTTAGAAAGACTTGTAAGCTATGAATATGAAATCAAGACCTTTGACATTAAAAATAACAAAATAGCAGTATTCGGACAGACATATGAAATTATCGGTACTCAGGATTATGCATATATGCCGTTTGTACCATTTAATTCTGTTCCTGATGGTGTTAATGTTTCAAGATGTTCAATGGGATTTGACAGTATGATGACTAAAACTCAGTATAACGAACTTAAAAATATCACAAATGCATATTGGGGTGACAGAGTTGTAATGCCTAATATCAAAATTGTCGATAATCAAGACATTTATAAGTATAATACCGTTATGCTTGTGGCAGCTGTTATTTCGATAATATCCGGACTTAATATTGCCGTACTTTATAAGTATATATTGATAAGAAGACGAAAGACTCTTTCAACGTTCAGAATATGCGGATGCACAAAATTCAGAGCAGTTTGTCTTTATGTTACAGAATGTCTTTGCTTTATAATTCCGTTTTATATTGCATCGGCATTCGTATTCCATTACACTCTATTGCCATATTTTGCAAATTATTACAAGTATATGAGTGGTGCATATTCTCTGAAAGTATATTTAGTGATATTTATGATATACACATTGCTTTCTATAGCCGTTTTGTTATTCACTATATTAAAGGAATTAAGAAAAAGTCTTGTGGCTTTATCTAAAGGAGAGGTGTAGAATATGATATTTCGTCTTGCATTAAAAGAATTAAAACGAAACCACGTAATAAATATTCTGTGCTTTTTTCAGATAACGCTGATATGTGTCGTAACCTCAGCTGTGCTGACTACGGTATTGAATAAATATGAACGATATAAGCCATTCAAAGATGTGTTAGATAAAAAAGGCGTATATGTCGATGTAATGTCTTTGAATTTTGTTGAAAATGAACTTGTTTATGTGGCATATGACGAAGATAATGTGATAGAAAAACTTGGATTAAAAAATGTTGATTCCATATATTGTATGAAGAATTTATGGATAGACCAGAATGCAAATACTTGCGTTTTATCAGATGAATTTATTGAAATGTATAAACCAAAGCTCAAAGACGGTAAATGGCTTGCGGAAATTAAAAATCTTCCGGATGATGTTATTCCTGTTGTGATTTCTGAAAATGAAGATAATATAAATGTGGGTGATGTATTTGAGATAACCAGTCCATTCGGTATAAAAGCAAAGATTAAGGCGTATGTTACAGGAGTTTTTTCTGATAACACATCTGTCATATATACGGCATCAGAATCAAATATTCATACATGCCATGAAGATATATTTGTGCCGTATAACTCCAAATTTGAAGAAAAACCATTGATTATTATAAAAAATAGTGATTTGGAAAAGTATTATTTTGATATTACAAGGAATATATACGGACCGATGATTATTACATATAATGAAAGTATAACCGATGCTGAAATAAATGAAAACTATGATAAACTGATGCTTAATGGAGATTATAAAATTTACAGTACGCTTGAGAATATGAACAAAAACAGTAAAGAGAAAGTTTTGGAAGATCTTTTTAAGCTTCTTCCAATGATAATTGCAGTACTGCTTCTTGTTATAATTTCTATTATAAGCGTTTCAGCAGTCAATACCAAAACAAGAATAAAAACATATGCTGTTTATTTTCTGTGTGGTATGCAATGGAAACACATCAGATTTATTGAAGCATTAAAATCACTCATTATTGTAATATCAAGCGCAATACTGAGTATGCTGTTATGTATTACAGCAAGTAATAAAAGTTTCCTTGGAGGTTTGCTTATAGGTTTTGGCTTCTGGCAAACAGTATCATGGATTTGTATAGGCGTAATATTCATTATGACAGCTATGCTGTTACCGAGCATAATAATAAAAGATGAAAAACCTGTAAGTGTATTCCATTCTCAGTGAGGTAGTCTATGAAAAAAATATTTTTAGTACTTACAACAATGTGTATCCTGATGTGTGGATGCGGTAAGAAATTTGTTTTATGTGAGGAACTGGCTCAAAATGCAATTGTTATCGCTGATTCATATGAAAACTACAAAACCATAGATATGAGTTATCCGAATTGGGCGTATGAGTATGAGCAGATGTTTGTGGGACAGTATTCCAATCCGATTCAGGATTACTACTATATCTATAATGGTGATCCTGAATACTACGACCCATGGCAGATAATTATTATGAGAATGGACTCTGAAGAAAATGCAGAAAAAGCAGTTGAATATATGAGTAAATACAAAGAGGAAATAATTGAAAGTAAAGGTGAATTTATCAAACTGATAGGAGAAAATGCAAATCAAAATGCTGTTTCTGTTCTTGAAAACGGTGTAATAGATAATTATGAAAATTATGTATTCTGCTTATTATGTGAAAAGCCGACGGAAATATATGAATCATGTATCTCTATGATAAAGTAGAGGAGGAATAATTTTGATAAAACTTGAAAATGTGAAGAAAATCTATAATAAAGGCAAAGTAAATGAGTTTGAAGCGCTGCACGACGTTTCACTTACTATCAATGACGGAGAAATGGCTGCAATTATCGGCAAATCCGGTGCAGGAAAGTCAACTCTTTTGCATATTCTTGCTTGCATTGACAGTTATGAGGACGGAAAATATGTCATTGACGATACTTTAGTAAAGAATCTGAGCGAAAAGAAGCTTGCTGAAATACGCAACAGCAAATTCGGTATAGTAATGCAGGATTTTGCTTTAGTAGATGACTTTTTATGTATTGAAAACGTTATGCTTCCTCTTGATTTTGCTACAAAGAAGAAACCGGACAGGAAAGAACTTGCACTTAATGCTCTTAAATCTGTCGGTATGAACAGTATGGCAAAAAAGCCTGTAAATAAGCTTTCGGGCGGACAAAAACAGAGGGTTGCAATTGCTCGTGCTATCGTAAACGAACCGAGTATAATACTTGCGGATGAGCCTACAGGTGCTTTGGATACGAAAACAGCAGCTGAAATTATGGATGTTTTTCGTGAGTTGAATGAAAAGGGACATACCGTTATAATTGTAACTCATGACCTTGAAATCGCAAAACAATGCGGGCGAATTATTGAAATTGCTGATGGAAACATCATATAATATAAAGGTGATTATTTAATGATCAATAAACCATTAATACTTGCTGATGAAAATGATACCATACTGATACAACATATTTCCGAATCTCTTCTGGATTTAGGTTTTGCACCAAACCTTAAAGGATTTACTTATGTCAAAGAAGCAATATATATCTATATGCAAAAATATTACGAAGATGTAAAAAACAGCGATGTATTATTATCCATTGCACAAAAGTACTCAGTTACTGCTTCAAGTGTAAATCTTACAATCAGAAAATCAATAGAATTAACGTGGTTAAGCAACGGGTTAAACACAAAACATAAACTGTTTGAATGTTCCTATATAGAAACAAAATATCCACCGACCAATTCAGAATTTATTGCTACAATGGCAGAGTCTATTAAGTTAACTTTGAGCATAAGTGAAAACAGATTTCTAAAAACCAAAAGCTAAAAAATTTCCAATTAATATAACTTTAAAATAATCCTGTACCGAATGCCGTATTGGAAAATTATTATGTTATATGACTACATTTGAACTCCAAGCTGCTTGCTAAGCATATGATGGAAAGATAATAAATTCAAATAAAAGAGGTAAAGTTAAAATGAGTAAAGTGAAAAAATTTTTTATGAAACATCCAAAAGTTCGTACAGGATTTGATATTCTAGATAGTAATGTATATATTATGGGACTTGTATCATGGATTTTTCTAGGTTTTGTAATATCAGTATTTGTATTAATACTATTTATTAATTTACCAGAAAAATTTGGAAAGCCAATTTCAATAATTGTAGGTACGATTTTTACAACTCTCGGAATACCATTACTACTAAACAATACAAATAAGAAAAATGAAGTCTCGAAATCCAGTTATGAAAAATGTTTTCCTTATTACGAGGAAATAACAAAACAGATTATAGATATTTTACAATGTGATAATAAAGAGCAAGATATCAAGATACAAGAATTTTCAAAATACCTAGACGACAATTATTATAATTTCTGTTTATTTTTCTCATCAAAATTACTTATGTGCATAAGAGATATAAAAACAGAATGTAGTTGCAAATATGATGATGAAGCCGTATTTGATATTAATAGTTTTATATATTTTAGTGAAAAATATTTTGACAGAATCAGAAAACACGGCGATGTAAGTGGTTCAAAAATATACATTTGTAAAGCTTTTATCAAAGCTACTACATTTAAAGAAAGTGCGAATGATAAACATCAGGCATTCAAAGAGTCGTAATACCGGCACATTAAATATATCTCTTTTTAAACTAAGCAAAACCTAAAAACCAATTTTGTTCAAATCTGTTGATTAAATCTTAAAAGAGCGACATTCACTTTTACTTGTGTTTGGAAATCTTTTGCATATATTTTAAGATATAAGGAAAGAAGGTTCATTATGGGAATAATTCATTTTTTAAATGTAAATGAGGGCGATTGTAGTTTAATAAAACATCCGTCAGGACATATAACAGTCATAGATATTTCTAATGGAAAGGCAATAGAATCTATTTTTGAAACTGGAAATCATAATCAAAAAAACTATCCTGTTAATCCAATAGAATATATTAAAGGGTTGAATATAAATACAATTTTCAGGTTTATTTTAACACATCCAGATATGGATCATATGGATGGAATAAAATCATTATTCGACTCTTTTACTGTACTTAATTTTTGGGATACAGATAATACAAAAACAATGGACGAAAATACATCATGGGGAAAATATAAAGAGGAAGATTGGATTTTTTATCAAGAAATTAGGAAATCAAGCACTTATCCTAAAGCACTCCATTTATACTCAAATGCTAAGGGGCAATATTATAATATGGATGAAACTGGAAATATAGGAGCTGATGGATTGTATATATTAGCTCCTACCGAAGAATTGGTTAGTACTGCTAACGAAACTGAACAATACAACGACTGCTCTTATGTTATACTATATAAAACAGAAAATGGAAAGAAAATTATTTTTGCAGGAGATTCTGCAGAATTAACATGGAATTACATATTAGAAAATCATAAAAAAGAAATAACAGATATTGATCTTTTAATCGCCCCACATCATGGTAGAAAAACTGGTGGAAATAATGATTACTTAGATATACTAAATCCTAAACTTACACTATTTGGAAATGCCAAAAGCGAATACCTTGATTATAATTCTTGGAATAATCGTAAATTGGATCATATAACAAATAATCAAGCGAACTGCGTAATCATAGAAACTGACGGAAAAGACGGTATGGATATTTATGTTACATATGAAATATTTGCCAAAGAAAGAAATCCAAACACTTTTTATTCTGAGCAATATAAAGGATGGTATATTATGACAATTTAAAAGAGAGGTGTAAATTAATGGATAGTATTTTTGAAAAAATAGTTGATAGAATATCATCGTATAATATAGTTAATTACGCTTTACCAGGGACAATTTTTGTATATACATCTAAATGCTTATTAGATAAAAACATACTTGTTAACAGTTGGATTGAAAATTTCATTTTATGTTATTTTATTGGCATGATACTTAGCAGAATAGGCTCTCTAATTATTGAACCCCTTTTTAAAAAAATGAGATTAAAATATGCACCATATAATGATTATATAGAAGCAAGCAGGGATGATTTACAAATATTATTGTTATTAGAAACAAATAATATGTACAGGACATTTATCGCTACTTTTTTAGTATTGATAATACTTAAACCATACTTGTATTTGGAGCAATTGATGAATAAAGCAAATAATATTGTATTTAACGAAATAAAAACATTTATTCTCCTAAGTGCTTTATGTACATTGTTTATTTGTTCTTTCATCAAACAAACCGAATATATAAGAAAACGCGTTGTAGCATATAAAACGAGAAAGAAATAATATTCACTATCAACAAACAACTAAAATATGGCAAACTATTTACAGTCCGCAAGCTTGTCCATTGTTTGTCCATTATTGTTCTCGAAATTTGCTTAAAATCACATTAAACCACTAAAAATCAACACTTGTTTTGTGGCTATATTCCGTCAATTACAGCATATTACCATAAACTACCAAAACACATAAAATTTTTTCAATTCCCGTACGGGTCACCACACACAAGGCTCTCAAATGACGAAACAACGTCATTTGAGAGTTCTTTTTTTACCCTGAAACGGCTTCTGTCCTTTACTTGTCCTTTATACAGCTTTGGGCTGTCCTTTTGTATCATCGGGCTTGTGGAAGTCGAGCATCGAAGCGATCGCTTCACTTGCCCTCACCTGAGCTTGATTGAACACATGGCAATATCATGATTTTTCTTTTATTTGTGATATAATTGTATTGAGGGAATCTCTAAAGACCTCACTTACGGCGACCTTTCTATGACAAATATCATTTACTGCGTTGCCAAACCTTACAATACATCAAGTATTACTGCGGTTTGTCACCTTATAACTGATTTGTCATATACGAAATTTCGCTCGTGTTCCAGTTTTTAGAGAACCACTTGAAATAAAAAATAATTTTCTCTGATAGTGTCAGAAACAGCCTTTCAAATGTGTAATAGTAAGTGAAGGAGGTTAAACGAGATCACTAAAGGAGGTACCAAATTGAAGATCACAGAAAAGAATTTTATACAAGAATTACAGCGAAGAAATGAGGACGCTCTTGAATTCGTTGTTAAAAACTATGGCGGATTATTAAAGGCAGTAATCAATCGTATTTTATATAATTTTCATGAGGATGCTGAAGAATGTCTTTATGATGTTATACTTAAAATCTGGAATAATATAGACTCTTACAACAAAAGCAAAAAATTTGAGAGCTGGATTGCTGCTATAGCACAATATTCGGCACTCAATCGGTTACGAGTCTTAAAACGTCTGGAGCCTTTAGCTGACATTGACGAACTACATATAGCAGATAAAAATGCTCTGACCGGAAATGAATCATTTGATAATTTCTTTTCAGAACTTATATCTTGTTTAAGTGAAGAAGATAAAATTATTTTTACAAAAATCTTCTGGTATGGTGACAGCATTGAAGAAACAGCTAAGAAACTCGGAAAAACTCAAAATACTTTATATAAACGTATATCCAGAGGAAAACTGAAAATCATCAGACATAATCCGAAATATTTTAAGTAAACAGGAGGCATTTATGAATAAAAAAATATATCAGCTTCTGAAATTAGATGTGAGTAAAATGCCTGAAAACAACTCGATAAGCGATCAGGAGGTAAATAATATTATGAAACGTTTTAGAGAAGAGAACAGTACTCAGCCGATTAAAAAAAGACGCAAGTCAAAGATGAGTATTGCAATTATCGCCGCTTTAGTTGCTGCCTGCGGAGGAACTACTGTATTTGCAGCAACACACAGCAATCTGTTCCAAAATCTTGAATCAAACAAAACTAAAACTCACGTTACTGAAGACGGAAGAGAATTTCAGGTTGATAAAACACCTGATTTAAATAATTATGAAATGCTTGAAAATTATGCTGACACATCAGACGAACTTGAAATCGCTGAAAATGATGATATGTCAGTTTCAATTGAAAGCACCTATTGCGACGGCAGAACGCTTGTACTCGGTCTTAGAGGAAGTCTTAATAACGGAAATCCTGAGGGCTACAGATATGTCGGATTAAACTCGATTAAAATTGACTGCGGTGATGTGGTTTTTGAAACGGGAAACAAAGCAGATGGTATTTCTAACTACACATGGCTTGAAGGCAACATGATGCTTGATGAGGGAACTGAAAACAATTTCAGCGGACAAATTACGCTTAAGCTCCTCGAAGAAAACATGCTTACTGAATCAAAAAATGCTGTTATTACACTCAAAAATGTATGTATCGGCGATGATTATTTTAATGTCAAGGATGAATTAAGTGACATAGAGATTAAAAAGCGTATTGTTGTTGACAAGGACCTTATCAACGGAAATACCGTTGAACAGTCAGAGGATGGTTACAAGGTCAAACTCTCCGACTACAGTCCGGCAAGTATTCATGTTGAATGGGAATACCCCAGCGATTTGGATGAAAAAAACGATCCGGAACATTTTATGCCTTTTTATTCAATGGTACTGTTTTTTTATGACGAGGACGGCAACGAAATTCCTTTCCTTAATGAAGAAATCGGGACAGGCTCTCTTACAACTCCGTCAAGCGACATAATTTACGCAAGAATTCTTAACAAACAGGAAAGCAACGGCAGTGACCTGTATTATGGTATGCCAGTTTATAAGGAATTTAAATTCGATTTAAGCGAACTTAAAGCCAATGAGTAATGGCAAAAACCTACCTAATCCTTTATATTATTTATTTCAAAACTTAGAGTGCTCTGTCGTTTTGAGCAATAAAACAATAACGCCTCCCGCTTCTGAACGGGAGGCGTTTGTGTTGCCTTAACACATATTCAAAATAAGCTTTCTCATATATATCATATCAAACACATCAATGGTACTATCAAAATCAAGGTCATACAAAACATAGTCATCCTGTACAATAGGTTCAGCACCAAGAAGATAACAGCTCATTTTTACAATATCGGCTACAGATATTGTGCCGTCTGTATTTACATCACCAATCTGATATTTGCATTCAGGTGTTCCTTCTTGTTGGAATGTGTGAAGTGATGAAGGTATATTTGATTCCCATTCAGCGTGAGAGCCACCGTGTGCTATGAATTGCTGGTCAGATTTAAGGAAATTATCCCGATTAATTTTATCTCCGTCATTCCATGTTGAATCTGCGTGGAAGTAGTGTCCACCAATTTTGACAATATTCCAGGCGTGGTCAGGATTATTTACGTAATACGTTTCAATTCCTGCTTCGTGATATAGCAGATTACACATTTTGGCATATCCTTCACACACCACGGAATCAATCATTAAAACAGATGCGTCAGTATGATATTGCGGTAAATCTGTGTCGTCTGTTGTATATTCTGTATTATTACATACCCAATCGTGCAGGACTTTTACTTTTTGAGTTTCACTCATATCGTCAGTGATATTATCACGCACTATTTCTGCCACATTATGCATTACATATTGATTTATAAATCCGACATCATCTACTGCATAAAAGTTTCTGTAAATAAAATCTTTGTATTCGGGAGCAAATTCGCCATTTTCAAACGCATTTACTCCGTTTATCTGCGTAAGTGATGTGCAGCTTGTGAAAGCTTCAGGGTCATAATTCTTTGAAATGTCAATTTTTATATTTTTTAGTGATGTACAATCCAGAAATGCATTGCGTTCTATGTTGACATCGCCGTTAAACTCTACAGATTGCAAATTGGTACAGTCCAGAAATGCATTTGTTGCTATATTGCCGTTTTCAATTTCAACGTTTTTTAATTTCTGACAATGTCTAAATGCTGCAAAATCTATATTACAGGATGATGGAATTATAATTTCAGAAATTCCTGTATTGTCAAATGAGTTTCTTCCTATGTTTATTTCCTCATAATCTTCGCTGAATGTTACGCTGTCAACCGAACCAAAACCTTTAAACGCATTGTCAGGAATATTAAGTGTTCCGCCATTGCCTGTAAATTCTATTTTTTTCAGATCGGTACAGCTAGCAAAGTTTTTAGCTGTTATTTCATTGACAGGCAGTGCTATTTCTTCAATTGATGTATTGTAAAAAGATGTGTTGTTCAGATTTATTTTTGAGCTTAAAAAATATACGTTTTTCAACTCAAAATGGTTGCTGAAATCAATGTTTATTTCCTTATAGCTTTCGGGAAAAGTAACTGATGCAATGCTTTTTCCATTGAAATTGAAAATATTATCAATTCCGTCTACAGCTTCTCCGAAAAGTGAATCAGGGAAAACAACATCTGAATTTGTTCCGATGTACTGGTTTATATATATTTCCAGTTCACCGCTGTTCTTATCAGTTGAAACTGAATAACTCCAATTACCATTAGGAAAATCCACCGCAGTATAGGAGTTTTTTATTGTATTTCCCGAAACACGTTCAAATAGCAAGTCTGGGAGTGTGATATTTGTCTTTTTAAAGGCAGTATTTGAAATAATAAAAACATCATTGTGAAATTCTACTGTTTCAAGCTCCTGACAATTGTTGAACGTATAACTCGGAATTATTCGGAGCGACTTTGGAATATTTACGGCTGAAATGGAGGAATCACGAAAGACTTCTCCACCGAAATAGTTGATACTGTCAGGAAGTTCAACGCTTGATATTGCCGTATTTCCATTGAAAACCTTATCACTTATTGCTGTTACAGTATAGTCACCGATTTTTTCGGGAATTACAACATCGCCTTTGGCATCGCTGTATTCTGTCAGAATAAGTTCATCTTCATTATTTTCACGGACTTCAAACACCATACCGTCATATTCTATTGTATCAACAGAATATGAAGTAAAATTAACATTAAGACAGGCTTCCGCCATTGAAAAAGCAACTGCCGCCGTTGTAATAATTGATACTAACTTCATAAACTCCCCCCCTTAAATAGGATTATTGTTTCTATCCTATGTTTTACGATACCATTTCTCGAAGTAAAATCATATCATAAACATCAAGAATACCGTCATTATTAAGGTCTGCATTTTCGGGATTCGCCATATTTATATATGCAGAATTTTCAGGAAATGCACCAAGAAGCCAATCTCTCATTTGTTTCAAGTCCTGTTTATAAGTATCACCGTCTCCATTTAAATCACCTGGCATATCAGAATACTGTGCTCCTTCAGATGAGCTGAAAGACCTTGTTTTTGGATAATATGGAGATTGCCAATCTACTTCATCGCCTGAACCATAATTACTTTCTATGTGCTTATACGGAATAGCTGTCTTTGAATAAAAACCATAGGTATCATAGAGAAATTCGGCAAAATTAAAATGCTCATATGCACTCATTTCCTTGTTAAAGTTTAAAGCATAAGTTTCAGAATCACAATAAACATCGAAACCTTTTTCTTTGATTTCTTCATTAAAAACTGCAACTTGCTTTTCTGTCAATTCCTCAGACAAAGAAGATTCAACGCCAAATTCATCAATACAATAAAGCTTAGTCCAGTCAATACGTTTATTATATGAAGCTGTACCATTATTGAAATCAATATGGAAATGCGATATTTTAAAATCTTCTTTAAGTTTATCATGAATTTTCATCGTCAAAGCAGCGTTTTTTCCATGTTCATAGGAATTGAAATTTATTAGGACTTCTACAGCAAACTCCCCTGTAGGTATAGCCTTTAAAAAACCACCAGATACTTCATATTCCATTATCTCATACTTCTTTTGAGTAATTTCTGTAACATCCTTATTATCTACAAGGGAATACAATTCTTGAATATCTGGAGTTTTATCGGGGTCAAAATAAAGATGTATTTCAGCTGAATCATTACTTTCTGTTGTATAAGCAAATTGCGAATAACTATCAGCGTTTTCCTCAAGCCACAGTCGAGAGATTTCTGCTTCTTCTGAATTGTTTATTTTGCAGTAAGCTGAATATCGCTCAAGGAGGTCGGGAACCGATGTATAGTCTTCATCAAACTGTTTACAAAGCTCTTGCTTGGCAATTTCCATTTCATCATAATACCAATATGAAGATGTTTTGTCAGCTTTTGTAGATGTGCTGTTTAATGGCGCTGACACTGTAAAAGAAACTAAAGTTGATGCGGCAACGGCACTTGCCAATAACACTTTAAATTTAAACATATGAATACTACTCCTTTCTGATTTTTGTTGTGTCTCCCAATATCATAATAGCATAAAATCAGCCTGTTGTCAACAACTTTTTTGTAAGAAACGCCAAATCTCAACCTTTAGATTTATTTATTATTGCTTCATATAACTCTTGAAGAGTTAATTTGGGAGCAATATATTGCAAGTTACGACAAAACATGTTATAATATAACAAATAACCTCTGTTAAACCTGGTCAAAATCTATGTAACTTTCCGTGGTCTATATGCTCAATGAGTTGAATCAGTCCTATATTCCTAAAATACTGAATTCCTTCCACACATTTTTTAACAAACTTACAAGAATACAAGGACATGATACATTCTACTAAATCTTATTTAAAGGAAATGAAAAATGCAGAAAAAACTAATAAATTATTCTAAAAAGAGAAAGACAATTACTGTTGAAGAACTATTGGAAATACACGGAAATTCAAACCGTTTTCGTGAAGAAGTGTATCGTCTTGCGGAAGATGGAATAATTTCACCTGTAGTAAAAAGTGGAACGGACGGAAATCTTGCACGTCCGCTTTACAAAAAGTACAGAATAAATATCGCTGAAGAAAAACAGGATTGCACAGTTGAAATACACAAACTTCACCCGAAGCTAATTGCAAACGGGTATCTTAAAAAAAAGCCTGAGGCATATCTAAAAAATAAAGATATAATCATTATGCTAGACAAGTATCTGAGCGTGAAAAATGACAGCGTAAAAATGTCACGTCGTGAACGTTCCCTTGTTATATTCAATGATGAAAAGATACTTGATGAAAACCTCGATTTTATTAAAGCAATTGGTTTTTCAGCTGATGAGCTTGGGTATTATGTAACGCCCGAGGAATGTTTCTGTGATTACATTCCTGTGCGTAAAAATGATATGACTTTGCTTATATGTGAAAATAAAGATATATGGTTCAATATGCGCAGATTGATGTTTGAAAATAACTGCTGTGAGCTTTTCGGGCAACATATTGACGGCGTTATTTACGGGCAGGGCAATGCTATTAATGGTAAGGGTAAATTTACTGCATATGCTGATTTTCTCGGAGTTGAAAACGTAACATT
This sequence comes from Ruminococcus sp., assembly GCA_045531615.1. GTDB lineage: Bacteria > Bacillota > Clostridia > Oscillospirales > Ruminococcaceae > Ruminococcus. The sequence goes on along the minus strand of JAZSEJ010000094.1, from coordinate 9,651 downwards.
TCTATATTGTGGTGATATTGACAGAGCAGGCTTTGATATTTTCTTTAAGCTTAAATCCGAAGCTGATACATTAAAAATAGAGCTGTTCCGTGAAATTTATATGCGTATGCTTGATTTGTGCAATGTGGATTTACTCCCCGACAGCAAGGACGGCAGAAATATAGCGGTTGATACTGATAAAATCAAAGAGCTGTTCAACGAGGAATATTTATATAAAATCAATCTGATACTGAACAAAAATAAACGCTTGCCTCAGGAAATTATCAATATGAAAATATTGCTTGAAAATATGAAATAGCGAAAAGAGCTGATAAAATGACCTCAGATACAAGAGAAATGCTTGAAGATTTCAAAAAGCGTATGAAATTCATAAACACCGTCAAGCACTTTACAGAGCGAAAAATGCCTGATAATATCAGAGGAATTTTTGGAAACAATACCGACCTAATAGATAATGTTATTGTAATGACGCTGATTTTTATTATGGATCACACTCTGCGATATGATGAACGTTGCAGTAAAAGTGATATAGCTGCATTTATAAGAGAAATATCTGAAATATTTCCTTTTAATACAGACAATGCAGAAATTATTGCAGAATACATTGTGGTGGATGTTTTACAGAACGGCGGAAAACCCAAAAATTTTGATACCTATAACGAAAAAGAAAACGCATTTTTCCCTGCTTCAAGCTGTATTATTTCAGAATACGAGAGAAGCTATAAGCTTACCAATGACGCTTATGATTTCCTTTTTCGTACAAAGGAAATCGACAGCGAAATTGATTTTTCAGTAAATCGTTTTAGACTTAACGAATTTATCAAACGTGGGAATTATTCAAAAGCACTTAAAGAAAGCCGCGAGCTTGTTTCAAGGATACGCGGACTTAAAACAAAAATGGACGATTTTATTTTAAGATGCAGGACAGATATATCAGCTGTTGCAGTTGATGAATATGAAGAAATTTTGAAACAGGTCAGGGATGTGTTCGAAGATGAACAAAAACAGCTTAATGACATAAGAAAAGTCGTTTCCTCAAAGCTTGATATTCTTGTTGATGAAATTCAGAATGGAAGCACTATAAAAAATGCAGAGCAAACCGAAAAGGAAATTAAAGAGATACTAAAAAATATCAGCATAGTAATAGAGGAACAGGGCAAGGTTTACAACAAGAAATTTTCACTCAGCGAATGCTACGGAAAATTGCTTGATGAGGAATTTTCATATTTTTCTACGGGAAGATTTGATTTTGAAAAAACAATTCTTATGCCTGCTCAACAAATGACAACAAAAGAGGCGTTAAGGCTTTCGAATTTATTTATTCCCTTGTATAAGCCGCATTTAAACAAGCTTTTCAGTATAGAAAATTTTTATGCAAAGCAAAAAAAGCTTCGTGAGAAAGAGATTTCTGATACTATAGATATTTCGGGTGCGGAGGATATTGATGGTGATATTTCCGAAGAAAGAAACCGCAGATTTTCGTTCATCATCAAATCGCTTTTTGAGTTTATACATAAAAAAGAAACAGCCTGTTTCAGCGAGTATATCTCATCTTTAAACAGTGCGGATAAAAATTATTTTGCTGAAGAAAATACACTTTTTAACGTCGTTCTTAAACTTTACGGTATGGGACGTATTAATATCAGGCAGTGGCGTGATAGCAATGAAAGTGTAGTTACTCCCACAGGTGAATTCAATCTGTCATATTGTTTAAGCGATCTGCCTCCCGAACTGACAAAAATGGATGAAATAATAATAAACAAAAGCAATAATACATTTGAAATAACGATTGAAAATGGTTTGAAAATAACAACAAATGATTTTGTGATAGAGGTGTCATAATGAACAGCAAGTCTCTTGTGTTCTTTAAAAAGATTTTAGCATCAGGATATATTTCAAGAGAAAAAGAACCGACAGTATTTTCATATTACGATGAAAGCGACGTGCGTGAGGAGCTTGACGAAATGAAGGAAATCCTTGACTTTGAGCTGTACCGTACACATTCAAGGATTTATCTTATTCCTAATCAAACCAACGAGCTGTTCTTGCAAGGAAATGAGGAGTTTAAGCGTTCTGTAGGAACGGACGCAAAACTTGCTGAAATTTATCTTATGAATTTTATTGGGATTTTTATTCTGAATATATTTTTCGGCGGCAGCGGAGATAATCCGCAGGTGAGGGATTTTATCAGGATTGATAACCTGATATCAGAGTTCACGGTATATTGCGAGCGGATACAAGCTGAAAGCGAAAATATGGAAAGCGCTTCAAAAGTATACAGCATTGACTTTATAAGAATTGCAGAAAGCTGGCTTGCCAAAACAGGTGAGGACAGCAATACCTTTGACTCAAAATACGGCTGTATGAACAAGATTATCCGTAAGTTCAGAAATGAAGATCTACTGAAAAATGATAGGATAGAGCCTACTGAAAAGCTAAAGGACCTTATGCCTTACTTTTTAAGCCAGAGCCGTGTAAATGAAATAAATACTTTATTGAACGGAGGAAACGAAAATGCCGACAATAAGTAAAATACGAATAGTTAATTTTGCATATGATGACGGAAAGCGTTTCTTCCTTGACGAGCTTATAAATCTTGAAGATTCCGAATTCGATACTTTGGATACCTACCTTAATCTGATAAACGGCGGCGGTAAATCGGTTCTGGTTCAGCTTATCCTACAGAATATAATTCCGAGAGCAACCGTCCAAGGCAGAAAAATAGATAGCTTTTTCAGAAAATCCTCCGACCATTGTTTTGTACTGACAGAGTGGAAGCTTGATACATCAGCCGACAGGCTTATGACAGGCATTGCAATTGCCGCAGGAGTAAATACAGGAGAGGATAATGACAAGGCTGCAAGAGTTAAATATTACACCTTTTACAATCAATATGATAATCGTGGCGATAAGAACGATATTATAAATATGCCTTTGTCAAAAAAGGATAACGGTCGGTTCTGTGCAGCTTCTTATGATGAAATACGAAGCATCGTCAAATCAAGCACAAAGGTAAAATATTTCTCATCCGATGATGTCCGCAGATATCAGAATGAGATAGAGGAATACGGCATTATTCATTCAGAGTGGGAAAATGTTATAGCAAAAATCAATAACATTGAGGGCGGAGTTGATGAGTTTTTAAAAGGGTATAAAACATCTGACAGTCTGCTCAACAATTTTATAATTCCCGGAATAATTGGTTATAAGGAAGAAATTGCAACAGACGAGGACAGTTCTTCTGCAATGATGTTCAAGAATTATGCCGAGAGTTTTTCAAAACAGAATGAAAAGATTAACCTGCGGAACAGAATGACAGATTTTATTGAGGAGCTCAAAAAGATACAACCTGAGATAAATACGCTCTGGACGATTACAAATGAATACGAAAATGCAGTAGGGAATGTATTTGATTTTATTTTTTCTACCTCAAAGCTTATTAAAGCATACAAAGATGATCTGGAAAATAAAGACGCAGAACTTGAAATGCTTAATGTTGAAAAAAAGCATATAGAGATTGAAAGAATTTCAAATGAATTTTATATTGCTGAGCGTGTCTATAAAAAATCGAAGGCTGAATATGATGATTACTCTGCAAAATTAATCGAAGCGAAAAATAATCGGGATAATGCGGAGCGTATGGCTAAGCTTCTTCTTGCCGCAAAGGAATACAAAACGCTTACCGAAACAGAGGCGGCATATAATACGATACAGGAAAAAATAAGAGAAATTGAAAATAATAATGTCAGCGATTATGCAAATCGGCTTAAATATTCTCTGCGCATTGCGGCAGAAAAGCTTTTGACAGAAAGAACGGAACAGCTCAAAAAGCTTGAAAAAGAGTTGGAGCAATTTGTTTCTCAACGCGAAAGATTGTGTGAGGAAATCACGCTTGCAGAGAAAGAAAAAGCGGCTGTTCTCAAAGCGAAAAATCAGGCTTATGGAGGAAAAGAGAGCTTCAGAAATCTTATTGATGACGGTCTGAAAAGTATTGACATTACGATTTCGGAAAATCTGTTTGAGCGTTATCCCCGTAAAAAGCTTAATGAAGAAGAACAAGATTTGATTGCCTGCTGTGAAAAAATCAAATATGAAATTTCATGGCTTGAAAATGAAATTACAGAACTTAAAAATCGAATTGAAAATCTTGAAGATGAGGAAAAAGCTATCGGAAAACATAAATTTTCTATCAATTTGAATATTGCTGAATGCAAACGTCTGGAGGAAGAATATACCGGAAAGTTTACGGCGGTAATGCGTATTATTGAAGAATATTCCTTCGCTGAAGAAGATAATTATACGGGTGTGGCTGCATTGAAATTAATGGAATATCTTGCGGTTGAAAAAGACACCCTTAACGACTTGAAGAAAAAAGCCGACGCAGTAACTGAACAGCTTGAACATGCACGAAATGGGCAGCTTCATATCCCCAAAAGTGCGGTTGATTTCCTTGAAAGCACAGGGATTGAATATCAGACAGGTGAAAATTATCTTCTTGGACTCAATAAGGAACTTAAAGAAAGAATTCTTTCTGCCGCACCGTATACGGCATTTTCGATTGTCGTTGCTGATGCACAGGATAAAGAAAGATTGCTGTCTTACACCGATGATGTGTGGGTGTCAGCTGTTGTTCCTGTTTTTACATACGGAGAGATAAACGATATTCTTAAAGGTACTTACTGCATTCCAGACAGCTTTATTTCGGCATATTCAAAGGAGTATTTCCGCAATAACATCGGCTTTGTTTCAACCCTTGAAAATAAGCTTGAAGCATTTGCAGCTGCTGTTTGCAAAGCAAAGAAAAAAGTTGAAAAAATACAGCGTGATAAAGATGTTATTGCGGCATTTGAATACGATGCGGATTATTCCGACAGACTTATGTCGCAGATGCACGACTACGAAGAAAAGCTTGACAGATTAGAAAAGCGTACTAATGAAATATCAGGTGAAAAAACTGATTTGTCGATAGGCATATCTGAAAAAGAACAGCATATCAGAGATTATAATGAAAAACTAAGAAAAACAGACCAGAAGCTTGTAAAATTCAGAGAAATAATCAAGCACACAGAAACGTTTTCGGTTTTATGTAATGAAATCTCTCAGTATGAGGAAAAGCTTATTGAATATAAAAAACAGCTTGAGACTTTATCAAATGAACTTATCATATGTGATGAAAAAATAAGTGAGTGTAATGAAGAAATCCCTAAATGTTCGGAGGCTATTTCAAGGTGTAAGTATAGTATAAAAGCAACGGAGAACTGTACTGAAACAGAACTTTTAGACGGTGAATACAACGTTCTTGAAGAAATGTACAAAGGGTATTTCAACAGCAAATCCGAAGAATTATCGCTGCTTAAAGAAAACCTGGAAAAGCACAGCAAAAAAATCAATGAATGCAGAGAAAACATTTCTGTTTACGGTCAAGCTTATGAGGAATATCATAAAGTTGAATACTCCCGTGTAAAATATAAACGTGCTGAAAGTGAAAAAAGTGAATTTGCAAAGCAATGCGAGACTTTGAGAGATGGACAAATAAAATCAGAAAGCACTTGCCAATCCCAGAAAAATATAACAAACACATGCCTTGAAAATCTCAGAAAGCTTGGTGAGGAGCTGCTTGAACCGTCTTGTATCTACGGTGAGTTTGAATTGCGTTTAACAAAATGCAAAGAAGAAATCACCCTACTTAACCGAAATATCGCTACGCTGAACGGTATGGTAGATGAGCTAAACAAGCTTAATAATTCTGCCAAAAAATATGTTGAAAAGCAAGGCTTTGCCGAAAAAGAGAACCCCGTAAAAATTGAATGTACGGTTGATTCTCTGGACAGCATAAAGGACAGGATAGGTGAGCTTAAGGATAAGCTGAGACGATATGAAAACGAATATAAAAACACTATACATAAAAAGCTTGACGTCTTTTCAAAGGAGAACGTACTGTTTGAAAAAACGGTACGTGGACTTTGCGGACCTGTTGATAATGAAATCACGGGAGACAAGTATTTTACGCTTTATGAAAATCTCGGCAAGGATATTGCGGCATATTACAGTAGAATTCAGAAGCTTGATATCGAGCTTGAAGATGTTACTGCAAGCAGAAATCAGCTTGTTGAAAATTGTCTGCAAAGAGGTCGTGAGATTTACGACAGACTAATTATGCTGTCAAAAAAATCAAGAGTAAAGCTTGCCAGCGGAGAAAAGCGAATGATTGATATTAGACTTCCCGAAAATATTGATCATAACAGTGAGACTGCACATCTTGAAATGAGCCGTCACATTGATGAATATGTTCAGAAATTCCTTGAATGTGCCGAAAATAATTCTGAACGTGAAAGAATTATTGCCAAGTGTATGAATTCAAGGTCGATTCTTGATTGTTACATTGGCAATGTGGCTATTCCAATCAAGGTATATAAAATTGACAGTGTACAGTCAAATAGTGGTTATAGAACATGGGAAAGAGCACTAACAGACAATTCGGGCGGTGAAAAATTCGTTGTATTCTTTGCATTGATACTTTCAATGATGAATTATTCAAGGGGAATAGTTGATACGCTAAAAAAGACAAGCGGTGTACTTATAATGGATAATCCATTCGGCCCTATTTCATCGGCACATCTTCTTAAACCGATGTTTGATATTGCTCATCATTTCAGAATTCAGCTTATATGTCTGTCCCATCTTGATACGGCAGATATTCTCGGCTGCTTTAGAAATGTATATCAACTCAGAATAAAAAAGCTTCCATTAAGCAATTATGAAGTTGTGAATGCTGTGCAAAAAGATGGAATAGAACATGCTTTTTACAGAGTTGAGCAGCTGAGTTTGTTTTAAATGAAGCAATAGTAGCTACATAAATGACTGAATTCAAAGAGAATTCTTAAGACAATCCCGCATAGACTCTGTGCGGTTTTGCCTTAACTTCAAGATCTGTATTCTTGTGCAATCAGCTTAATAAATCGGGAAATGCTATTGGGAACCGCTAAAAACCTCCATCACAGCTTAATTTTTATGACAAGCATTATTTGCTGTGTTGCTGAACCTTGCAAATTATATTTGTCATTCATCTTGTGTTCCGATTTTTAGATATATGATATAATTCTATTAGTTTTATAAAGGAGATACTGCAGAATGTCAAAAATTACAAAATATATAGTTTTTACATTTATAGCTAGCTGGATAATTATGGTAATTGGTGTAAGAGATTATAATTCAGGAGGCATTGCAGGATTGATAAGTTTCAGCTATGCTACAAATCTGGGTATGGCTATGCCTGCTATTGGCGCTTTCGTCGCTAAGGCGAATATCCGGGAAATGGGCTGGAAACCTCGCTTATCCAATAATGTTAATCTACTGCTTTTCGCGTGGATAATGCCTACTGTTTTCGAGCTTATTGGTGCATTGTTTTATTTTATCGTGTTCCCTGAGGATTTTAATGCAACGGGAGCACTTCTGAAAGAGAATGACCCTGCAGTCTTTGCAGAGCTTGAAGCCAACGGAAGCTCATACACAGGCTATATTGTAAATGAAATATTCAAATCGCTGATTTCAATTAAAACCTTTGTCGCTGTATTCTGGGGACTTGGTGAAGAAATCGGCTGGAGAGGTTTTTTCTATCCTGAGCTAAAAAAATATATCGGCAGAACAAAGGCTCTGCTTTTAGGCGGAGTAATACACGGAGCGTGGCACTTTCCACTGATGCTGCTTATGGGATATGAATACGGCTTTGATTACATCGGCGCTCCATTTCTTGGCTTGTTTGCATTCTGCATTTTCACTGTATCAACAGGCATTATTTCAGATTATCTCTATGTAAAATCAAATAGTATATGGTTTCCTGCTATTTTCCACGGTACAATAAACTCATCGTTTAATCCGTATCTTCTGAGAGGTTTAGAACATCCTGAGCGCACTATATTCGGCCCTGCAGATATAGGGCTGATATCGGTCATTCCGATAGTAATTGTCGCAGCAGCAATACTTTATATTGAAAACAGACGTGAAAATATGGAATATTCGGAAATATAATTGACTGGCTTTAACGGTTTAATATCGCTGTTAAAGCCTTTTTAGTTACTTCATTCCTCATTTCCTAATTGACTTTCTTCTCTCTTATTTTTATATAACTCTTCCGTCATAATCTCTCTTGCAGAATTAAAAGAAGTCATTTCTTCATTTTGAAAACTATAATTAAATTCATATAATTCAAAATGAAATTCTCCGTTTAACTTATAGTCCTCATAATAATAATTCGTAGGCATACCAAAGGCATCCACAGGATGCTTCAAGTACCATTCAGTATATCTCTTATATAATTCCTGAGGCATATAACGAACATGAAATTTCACATCCGTTTGAATCTCAAGTGCAATATCTTTTATAATATCACAAAACAATTCATACTCTTTATCAAATCCAATTAATTCATATCCATCATTATTAATATTAATGGAACAAACTATCGGTTGCAATTGATTGGTGTATGATGGATAAGAATGAGAAGATTCAAGAAAATATTTTTCATAATCAACTTCTTCAATAGTATCAAACATTAATTCAGAATCATTCTTTATATTAACAAACACCGAAAATTCTGCTGGAAAATCTGCCAATTTCTCAGTGATTTTATCTTCTGTACGCTTGTTAAGTATTCCTTGTGCATAACAATCTGAATACCTTTTTTCCTCTGTACCAGCGTGAAAAATTTCAGCCAGAAATATATATTCTGGATTATCTACAGGATAACAACTGGCTGTTAGATCATAAGAAAAAGCAGGACCTCCATAAGAGGTAGCTTTAGTATCAATCACTACAAATTCTTCACCATAACGTTTTTCTAAATAATCCTGCACTCGTTCTGCATCACTTTTTCCGCATCCTGACATTACTACAGTCAGAAATATGCATAAAATACTGATTGAAAGCTTTTTCATATGGTTCACCTCTCTCTTTATTAAATAATACCACAAAAAGCCATACTTGTACAGATGACATATATCACTTTCCCTGTGATATATGTCACTTATTTATATAAAAAATCGAGGTATACCACAATGGTTTACCTCGATTCCTTTTTGCGACAACACCGCACATATTCTGCGAAGTGCGTCCCTATCCGATTTGTCCCTTGAGAGATCCTTACTGCCTGCCGAACAAACCCACCGACGGCAAAGCAAATATTCAAAACAAAGTGCAGATATGCTTTGAATATTTAATCGTTAAACATATTATACACCTTTTATGTAAAAAATGCAATAGCTAAAAATACTTTTTGTGAAAAATTTTTATACTATATTTCTCCATATGGATTATAATCCTATGCTGTTACACATAAATCCATTATATTGCATAAGCAATTACCGTAAACAAAACGGCTCCACCCGAAGGCAGAGCCGCAATTCAATTAATCATCTTTTTTTCTTGTAAGTACTAATGCACCTGCTGAAACTACAAGACCTGCAAGCAGGAATGCTATATTTCTTCCGTCGCCTGTCTTAGGTGAATCGGAAGGCTTAGCTGTTGTAACCTTTTTGGTTGTAGTAGCTACAGTTGTAGTCGTAGCAGTTGTCGTTGTAGCTTCTGTAGTAGTCGCTTCTGTAGTTGTTGTTGTGGTGGTGGTTGTGGTAGTGGTAGTGGTAGTGGTAGTAGTTG
>JAZSEJ010000047.1:0-32676 GCA_045531615.1 Ruminococcus sp. | reverse complement strand
AGCAAGTGATATTCAATCAGGTGAAAGCGGAGTGCAAACACATTCAGCAAATGACAGCAGAACAGACGAGCAACTCTCTGACAAGCTTAATCAGCCAATCGGAGAAGCTGTCATTACAGGCTGGGAAGTTGAACGAGGAATTCTCCTTGCAGCGGAAAGACTTAGAAGAATGGAAACAGAAAACGCAATTGAAAATGCTCAGAGCGATTGTGATTTCACAGTCGGTGCTGCTGATCTTATCGCTGGCATTGCAGATGTGGCTGCGATAATAGACGAGCCGACAGAGGATGAGGACATCGACCGTCACAGCGACAGCAAGGTACTGGCAGAGGAAATCCGACGCAAGGAAGCGTTGGGGATACACATGGAATAACACCCTACAAAACAAAATTAAGATGAAAGGACGATCTAAAATGAATATCAGATTGACAGGAATAACAAGATGCAATCCGATATTGTTCGGAGAACAGGAGGACTATGGAAAGAATCAAAATCAGAAAAAGAGAATACAATCTCGAACCATCCCTATGTCAGAATCAGGGCGATGCACAGTACCATGATCACTATCTGAATGGCGTGACATACCGTGTGTGGTCTGTCTTCGAAGGACAGACCAGTGCTGCGAAATCGCTCTCTAATCTCATGCTCCGCAGACTGGAAACAGGAGATGAAATCGGTGTTGTAACAGATGAGTTCGAGGAAATGATTCAGCGGAAGAACGCTTCTGCGATATGAACAAATTCCAAGCAACCGCTTATTGAGGTTGCACAAAGTTGAAAGCAGCGGACAAATTCAGCTGGCTTTGTGCCGACAGATGTGGTATACTGTCGGTGCAAGGCTATGCGTGTCCGCTGCCCGAAAGGAGAATGATTATGCAGAAACACGCAGCATTATATTGCAGACTCTCGGTGGATGACGGCAACTTCGGAGGCAGTGTATCTATCGAAACGCAGAAAATTTTATTGGAACAGTACTGTCAGAGCCATGAAATCACAAGCTATGAATTTTATTGTGATTACGGCTACAGCGGTACAAACTTCAACCGCCCTGCATTTCAGCGAATGCTCTCGGATATCCATGCAGGAAACATCAATCTTGTGATTGTGAAAGACCTGTCCCGATTCGGTCGAAACTATGTGGAAGTCGGTTTGCAGGTAGAGCATTTCAAGGAACAAAACGTGCGATTCATTGCGGCAGATGATCACTATGATTCCACAATCAACGAAGATGATCTGATGTTTCCGATGCGTAACGTGATGAACGAAATGTATGCCCGTGATGTATCGAAGAAAACAAAAGCCGCTAAGAAAGCCAAGGCAAAGGCTGGACAGTATATAGGTTCAAAGCCTCCGTTCGGCTACAAGCTTGATCCCAATGACCGTCATCATCTTGTTATTGACGAGCCTGCAGCAGAGGTTGTAAGAAGAATATTCAGATTGACAGCAGACGGTGCAGGCTACAACAAAATCACAAGAATATTCAGAGAAGAAAAGGTACTGAATCCAATCATCTACTTCAACCAGAACAATCCCGATTACTTCAAAGCTGATTACTGGCGAAAGGAATTCGACTGGCATGTTACTTCCGTCAGAGCAATCCTCAACAACGAGGTTTATTTAGGAATGCTTGTTTATGGTAAGAGACGCAATAAGACGATGAAAAGTAAGCAGGTGGTTAAAAATCCTCCAGAGGAATGGATTGTTGTGGAGAACTGCCATGAGCCAATCATCACTCAGGAACTGTGGGATACAGCTCACAAGGTAATGAGTTCAAAACGCAGACCTGCCAAGACAGGAGAATTACAGATTTTCGCAGGACTTATATACTGTGCAGATTGTGGACACTGTCTCACCTATGGACAGAAACAGCGTAAAGACGGAACCTATTACGGAGCTTACGATTGTTGGATGTACAGAACACACGGCAAGGAATACTGTCCCTCACACTATATCAACTACGACACTGTATACAACTTGGTTTTGATAAATCTGAGGACAGTACTCTGGAATTACCGCAATAACACACAGCAATTCAAGTCAATTCTTGAAAAGAAATTCCAGACGGATTCAGCAAAGGAAGCAAAGAAGCTCCAAACCGAGTACGAAAAGAAGCAGAGCCGTTTTGAGGAGATCGACAAAATCCTATGTAAGCTGTATGAGGACAGTGCATTGGGGAGAATTCCAGAAAGCCGTTATGAAGCGATGTCGGCACAGTACGAATCCGAGCAGAGGGAAATCAAGGCGACACTTCCCGACCTGCGACAGAGAATTGAACAGCTGAAAGAGGAAAGTGATGCAACGGATAAGTTCGTGAATCTCATTAAGAAATACACAGTCATCGACCGGCTTGATGCTGCCATTCTCAATGAGCTGATTGACAAAATCGTAGTGCATCACAAGGAAATAGCGGAGGACGGCAGAGTATTTCAGCAGGTGGAGATTTACTACCGCTTTATCGGGAAACTGGAACACGCCACAGAATCGGAGAAAGCGGCGTAAAATCGGGGTGAACGCCCCATTTTTTTAAACGAATCAAACGTCGCTTTATAGACAACACATGGTTGCAGGTTCGATTCCTGTCACAAGCTCCAAAGTTAACCCTCCTGAGTGTATATTTCGGGAGGGTTTCTTATAAACAAAACCGCACCCGAAGTAAACTCCGAGTGCGGTTTTGCATTAAATTATCCCAAAATAATTATAAATCTGACATTGCGTCAAAGTATATAATTCCTGTTTATCCCCTTTTGCAGGGATAAATTATTCTTCTATATTTGAATTCTATCATATTTTGTATTATAAATCAATGATTTATTGTGCGTTATTTTCGGAAATCTATCGCACAATATAACAGAAAAGGTATCGGCAAAATAAACCGATACCTTTTATTGTTATAAAACTTTTGATAAAAATTCTTTAAGTCGAGGATTCTGCGGATTATTGAAGAAAGATTCAGGGTCATTCTGTTCAACAATTCTGCCGTCCTCCATAAACATAACACGGGAAGCAACCTCGCGGGCAAAGCCCATTTCGTGAGTTACAACAACCATTGTCATACCGTCATCAGCAAGCTCTTTCATCAGATTGAGTACCTCCCCTACCATTTCGGGGTCAAGGGCTGATGTAGGCTCATCAAAGAGCATAACATCGGGATTCATTGCAAGTGAACGTGCAATTGCAATTCGCTGCTTCTGACCGCCTGAAATCTGTGTGGGATACTGGTCTGCCTTGTCAGCAAGTCCAACTTTTTCAAGCAGTTCCATTGCGCGCTTGTCCGCCTCAGCCTGTGACATAATTTTCAGCTTTACAGGAGCAAGGGTAATATTCTTCTTTATTGTAAGATGCGGAAACAGGTTGAAATGCTGGAAAACCATACCCATTTTTCTTCTGAGGAGATTAACCTCTTTTATATTTGCCTTTGTTATATCCACATCCTCAAAAAAGATTTCTCCCGATGTGGGTGTTTCCATAAGGTTAAGGCAGCGGAGAAAGGTACTCTTTCCCGAACCCGATGGTCCGATAATAACAACCTTTTCGCCCTTGTGGATTTCCTCGTTGATATCTTTCAGAATATGAAGCTTTCCGAAAGACTTGTTGAGATTTTTAACGCTTATCATTTTTTGCAAGTCTCCTTTCAAGCTTTGTAACGAGAGATGTAAGGAACATTACCATTACAAGATATATAACCGCAACGGCAATAAGTGGGAGAAATGGGTCGTATGTCTGGCTTCTGATGACATCTCCGCCCTTTGTAAGGTCTGCAATGGCGATATAGCCTGCAACAGATGTTTCCTTGAGAAGAACGATAAACTCATTTGCAAGGGCAGGGAGGACGTTCTTGAACGCCTGTGGAAGTATAATACTTGTCATAGTCTGACGGTAGCTAAGACCAAGGCTGGAGCCTGCTTCAAACTGACCATTTTCAATTGACATAATGCCTGAACGGACGATTTCAGCCACATAAGCGCCTGAATTAAGACCGAAAGCAAGGACAGCAACGAAAATCTTGCTGATATTGACAGAGCCGAAAATTACAAAGTATATAATCATCAGCTGAACAACAACGGGAGTGCCGCGTATAACTGTAAGATAGATCTTTGCAAAGAAGTTGAGAATTTTCATTTTTCCCGTTTTATCGTGGGTTGCACGGATAATAGCAACGATAAAGCCGAGAATAATACCGATGAGAATTGCAAGAATAGTTATAAGCAGGGTATTTTTCAGACCGTCAGTAAGATATTTCCACCTGTCATCGGCAATGAAATTCTGATGAAAAGAATCTTTTAAGCTGTTAATAAGTTCCATTTGGTATACTCCTTATCAGTCAGCTCTTGTGATAATAACCTGTGTGGAAGTTGTGTAAGCATCAGTGAAATCAACGTTTTTAAGTCTATCCTCAGTAACGGACATACCTGCAACGCCAACGTCAGCCTTCCCGCTATTAACAGAAGCGATAATTGAATCGAAAGCGATATTCTCGATTTCAAGCTCATATCCAAGCTTATCGCATACAGCTTTCATCATATCAACGTCAAAGCCGACAACTTCATTGTTTTCAAGAAGCTCATAGGGAGGGAATTCTGCATTTGTGGACATAATAAGCTTGCCGTTGGGATATTCCGTACCCTCTGGTGATGTATAGGGATATTTGCCGTATTCCTCGCCAATCCAGTTCTTTTCGATGTTTGCGAGTGTACCGTCAGCCTTAAGCTCAGCAAGAGCACCGTTTATAGCCTCAGTAAGCTCAGTATTTCCCTTTTTGATAGCGATAGCGTATTCTTCAACAGCAAATTCCTCGTTGAGAATCTGTAAGCCCTCATTCTTTTCAACGAAAACCTTAGCAGGCTCGTTATCGATGATTACAGCGTCAATTTTGCCCTGTTTGAGTGCCTGTATAGCGTCAGCACCCTTGTTGTAGCGCTCAATTGTAGCGCCCTCAACATCGCCTGCAAGAGCGTCGCCTGTAGTGCCAAGCTGAACGCCGATAGTCTTGTTTTTAAGATCGTCGGCAGTATGTACGGTATTTTCTTTTGTACCGCCGCATCCTGCGAAAAGTGTGAGGCAGAGAATAGCTGCCGAAACTGTGGATAAAATCTTTTTCATAGTAAAAACCTACCTTATATTAGTAATACATCTATTATATCACATACTGCAAAGTAAAGTCAAGAATTAATGTGTAATTCATTATGTGCAATTATCTGTTCTGAACAAATCCCCCGAAACACATATGTTTCAGGGGAGTTATGCATTATTTTCCTTATTTTTTTGTCTTTGCAGCTTTTTTCGGTTTTGCAGTACCTGTAATCATTTTAAGTACAACAAGTACGCCTATCATCAGAAGAGCTGATACACCCAGAACAATAAATACATTCTGAATAAAGCCAGATAACAGATATCCTACAGCACTTACAGCGGCTACTGTCAGAGCGTAGGGCAGCTGTGTTGATACGTGATTTACGTGGTCACACTGTGCACCTGTTGAAGCCATAATTGTTGTATCTGATATAGGTGAGCAGTGATCGCCGCATACGGCACCTGCAAGACAGGCAGATATGCAGATAATTACCATTGAAGGGATATCTCCGCTTGTGGATACTTCCATAAGCTCCGTGCTGAATACGCTTGTAACAATGGGGATGAGTATACCGAATGTTCCCCAGGATGTACCTGTAGCAAAGGAAAGTCCGATTGCAACAACAAAAAGTATAATAGGAAGAAATAAATCTAAAGCTGTTGCGCCTTCAACAATGCCTGATACAAACACACCTGCTTCAAGGAAACCTGTCATTGTCTTAAGGGTCCACGCAAAGGTGAGGATAAGTATTGCAGGTACCATCTGTTTGAAGCCTGCCGCAACGGAGTCCATACACTCTGTGAAAGTGAGTACCTTACGGCAGAGGAAATAGCCGATAATTACAATAAGTGCAGCCATTGAGCCGAGAGAAAGGCCATATGATGCGTCACAGTCGGCAAAGGAGTTAATGAAATCCTTTCCACCGAAAAATCCGCCTGAGTAAATCATACCTACAACACAGAGGAAAATGAGTATAACAACGGGAAGGATAAGGTCTATTACCTTGCCCTTTGTGTGAGAGGGCTTGTCGTCTGCTGCATATACTGTGCTGCGTGTTGTGAATAAATCTCCTTTGGCTGCGTTATCTTCGTGGAGCTTCATTGAGCCGAAGTCCATACCTGTAAGAGCTACGAATACAACCATTAAAAGGGTGAGAAGTGCATAGAGGTTATAGGGGATAGTACTTATAAACAGCTGTATTCCGTTAACTCCCTCAACTGTTCCGCTTACTGCTGCCGCCCAGGATGAAATAGGAGCGATAATGCATACAGGAGCCGCTGTGGAGTCAATAAGATAAGCAAGCTTTGAACGGGAAACATTGTATTTGTCCGTTACGGGACGCATTACTGAGCCTACTGTGAGGCAGTTGAAATAGTCGTCCACAAATATCAGTACGCCCAGGAAAAATGTGGATATACACGCTCCTGCGCGGCTTTTGATGTGCTTTGCGGCCCATTCGCCATAGGCGCGGCTGCCGCCGGCCTTGTTCATAAGCACAACTATTGCACCGAGAACAACGAGGAATATGAGAATTCCCACGTTATAGCTGTCTGCAAGGTTGGCGATGAAGCCTTCCTGTACAATTGCTGTGAACATACCTTCAAAGCCTGTTCCTGCATTTGCAGCGGTTAATATACCGCCGGTGACAATGCCGATAAACAGTGAGGAGTATACCTCTTTTGTAATGAGGGCAAGTCCGATTGCCACTACAGGCGGTAACAGGGACCACAGCGTACCTGCGGATTCTGTAATGGGGGCAGATATTGCACAGCATATGATAAATATCAACACAAGCAATGCAAAAATAATTTTACTAAGATGTTTTTTCATGTTTTTTCTCCTTTTGATTTTTAGAGTTTACCTTTATTTTTTCGGGAGTTACAGCTCCCAATTGGCTCAGAATAACAGCGGCAAATACGAGTATACAGCCGAAAAGCTCCTTTATTGAAAGGGATTCGCTGAGAATTATCCAGCCTGAAAGTGCCGCAAATACGGATTCAAGGCTCATAATCAGCGTTGCAGAGGTAGGGTCGGTATATCTCTGTCCGATTATCTGTAATGTGTAAGCCGCACCGCAGGACATTACACCTGCATAGAGAATTGTGTATTTTGCGTCCATTATTGCGTCAATTTTCGGTTCTTCAAAGAGGAACATACATACTGTCATAAGCAGTCCTGCTGTGAAAAACTGTATGCAGGACATTTTCATACCATCCGCCTTTTTTTCGTTGAAACGGTCGATTACCATAATGTGGCCTGCATAGAAAAAAGCTCCGCATAATACAAGCAAATCGCCCTTGCCAATAGTAAAGCCCTCTTTGATGCACAGCATATAAAAGCCTGTCAGGGCAAGGAATACGCACAGCCAGACTTTAAGGCTTGATTTACGGTACATTATAACTTCAATAAGAGGGACAATAGTCACATAAAGGGCGGTTATGAAGCCTGCCTTTCCTGCGGTAGTCATAGCAATTCCGCATTGCTGGAATGAGCCTGCGATAAACAGGAATATTCCGCAGACAATACCGCCGATTATGGTTGTTTTCTGCGATTTTTCGTTGTTTTCCGATGAAGTTCTGCCGCGTTGGAAAACCGCGATAATGGGTATAAGCACAATTCCGCCGAGAAGCGTCCGTACAGCGTTATATGTAAATGGTTCAACATAATTCATACCTTCACTCTGGGCGACAAATGCCGTACCCCATATAATAGCGGTGATAAGCAGGATTATATTTCCTTTCAGTTTTTGCTTCATATATCAATCTCCGTTTCATAATACCTATTTATTATACCATAAACCACACAACGTTGCAAATGTTTCCTCATATTTAAGAAAAATTCAGTAAAACACAACAAATATCAGAGCGTTTCTTTGTGTATTGCAACGACAAGTCTTGTCAAGACAGTATTGTTCAGCATTTATGACATTAGGTTTGTCTACTGTTGTTTCCGGGAGTGATATAAGAGGTTCCCTAAAGAAAATTCATCAAAAAATCATAACTTCTTGACATTTTCATTAAAATAGTGTTATAATATAAAATGGATAAAATTGCGAAAAGGAACGGATGAAAATGAAGAAAAAGAACGGTCTTGCACGTTTTGTTATAATAATAGCCATAGTCTTTGCGGTATTGACAGTATTTCTGCTGTACGCACGTACACAGCAGAGCGTCAATAACTCGTTTATTGAAATAAATCCCGATACAATGAAGCTTATCCAGCTTGAACCGCCGAAAGAAGGCGACCCTATAGCTATTGTGGACACTACCCTGGGTGAGTTTAGATTTGTGCTGTATCCCGAGCAATCTCCAAATGCGGTGAAAAACTTCACAGAGCTTGCAGAAATGGGCTATTATGACAACACATACGTATTCAACTCCGACAGCGGAGCGTATTCTGCTGCAGGAAGCAAGCTGAAAAGCGGCGAAATGCCCGAGGGCTACGACGTTGACAGAGAGCTTATAGAGCGTGAGCTGCACCAGGATTTATGGCCTTTCAAGGGCGCTGTGTGCGCTATGAATACCACTGTAGACCGCACATTTATGCAGAAGGTGTTCGGCGGCGGAATATACTACAACGGCAGCCGCTTTGCAGTGATAAATTCAATTGAATTTGACGAGGAAACAAAAAAGCAGCTTATGGATGCCTCCCAGAACGAAGAACTCGGAGAGGCATTTGCGGAAAATGGCGGTATACCGAACTTTTCTCAGCAGCTTACAGTCATCGGACAAACCTATGAGGGCATTGAAGTAGTTGAAAAGCTTGCTTCTCTTGAAACCGAAAACAGCGGCATTTATAAAGTCCCGAAAGAGGATATTATGATAAATTCTGTGAAAATTGATGTTTATAAGGCTGAAAAATAAACGTATTTCTCAGTATTTGGCATTGAGGTATCATATATATTTACCAAAAATTTGCCGAAACTATTTACAAAAGCTTTTATATGTTGTATAATGAATTAGTTAGCGGATTTATACCCGTCAGTTTTGTGCTGTCTTTATGACTGTACATTAATGAAAAAACATAAAAAATAACTGAAAAACTGTATGACAGTATATAACAGTTGGCTGATATTTTATGAATTGAAACCTAAGACCTATGAAAAGAGGTATATTATGAATAAAAAGTTTTTAACCCTTGCAGTATGCGGACTTACAGCAGCTTCCATGCTTACAGCCTGCGGAAAAGAATTTACATCAACTACAACAGGCGATGATTCATCACAGATTGTTATCGGCGAAGGCGCTACAGAAAGCAAACCTGCTGAAAATGTGGAAATTATGAACTATACAGCTCCTGAAAACGGCGATACTATCGTTGAAATCAACTTCAAGGACTATGGAACAGTAAAAATCAGACTTTTCCCAGAATATGTGGCTACAGCCTGCGATAATTTTATGCAGCTTATCGAAAAAGGCTACTATGACGGACTTACTTTCCACAGAATCATCAAGGACTTTATGATTCAGGGCGGTGACCCTAACGGTAACGGTACAGGCGGAGAATCTGCCTGGGGCGGTAAGTTCGATGGCGGTACAAATCCTGCTCTTGCCCACGTTACAGGCGCTCTTGCCTACGCAAATTCAGGCTCTACAGCTACAAACGGCAGCCAGTTCTATATTGTAACAGGTGAGCATAATATCGATGACGCTCTTTTCACAACTTATGAGGGTTACGGCTACTCATTTACTGAAAATCAGAAGGAAATATACAAGCAATATGGCGGTACTCCTTTCCTTGACGGCAATTACACCGTTTTCGGACAGGTTATTGACGGCCTTGATATAATCTTCAAAATCCAGTACACAGCTACAGATGCAAGCGATAAGCCCCTTAACGACGTTGTTATGGAGTCTGTAAAGCTTTCAAAGTACAACGGTGAGCCTATCAAGTGGACACTCGGCGACTATGACTTTGAAAATCCTGAGGATGCTGCTCCTCTTAACTTCACAGCTCCTGAGAAGGGCGATGAAATTGTTGTTATCAACTTCAAGGACTATGGTACTGTTAAATTCCGCGTTTTCCCTGAGGCTGCACCAAAGGCTTCTGAAAACTTCATTGAGCTTGCTAAAAGCGGCTACTATGACGGTCTTACATTCCACAGAATCATCAAGGACTTTATGATTCAGGGCGGCGACCCCGAGGGTAACGGAATGGGCGGTGAGTCCACTTGGGGTGGCTCTTTCGACGGTGGTAAGTACTATAACCTTATCCACGCTGCAGGTGCTGTAGCATACGCAAATTCAGGCTCTACAGCTACAAATGGCAGCCAGTTCTATATCGTTACAGGCGAAGTTTACGATGATCAGGGCTTTGCTGACCTTGCAGCAAGCGGATATAATTTCCGTGACACAGTAAAGGATGTTTACAAGACTACAGGCGGTACTCCTTTCCTTGACGGCGGCTATACCGTCTTCGGACAGGTTATTGACGGCCTTGATGTTGTTTTCGAGATACAGAAAACTTTAACAGATGATAATGACAAGCCTCTTACAGACGTTATTATGGAATCAGTTACAGTTGAGGAATACGACGGAAGCGAAATAAAGTGGTATATTTCCGACTACAGCACAGATGATACAGAGGAAACAGATACAGAAAACACCTCTGAAACTGAGGCAAATACCGATACAGAGATAGAAAATACAGAGAATATAGAAGAAACAACAGAAGAAATTACAGCAGAAGCTACAGCAGCTGAGGCAGAATAAAAGATGTGCAGTGTGCTTTTGACTGCAATTAAGGAGAGAATAAAGTGGATAAATTTGTGATAAAGGGCGGTCGTCGTCTTACAGGCGAAGTTGTGATAAGCGGAGCAAAAAATGCCGCTGTTGCTATACTTCCTGCTGTAATACTTTCAGATGAACCTTGTATTATCGAGAATGTACCTACAATAAGCGATGTTAACATATGTCTGCGTATACTCCGCGAAATGGGCGCAGATATAGAGGAATTGGGAAATAATACTTATCGTATTGACCCCGCTTCAATTCACAGCTGCTGCGTTCCCTACGAAACAGCAAGAAAAATGAGAGCTTCTTACTATTTCCTTGGCGCATTACTGGGAAAATTCAACAAGGCAAGAGTATCAATGCCAGGCGGATGTCCTCTCGGCGCTCGTCCAATTGACCAGCATCTTAAGGCTTTTTCAGCACTCGGAGCTGAATATAACCTCTCACAGGGTATGATTGACCTCACAGCTGAAAAACTTCGCGGCAATCCCATATTCTTCGATGTTGTAACAGTTGGCGCTACTATGAACGCTATGCTTGCAGCTGTCAAGGCTGAAGGACTTACGGTTATTGAAAATGCCGCTAAGGAGCCTCATATCGTTGATTTGGCGAATTTCCTCAATTCTATGGGTGCTAATATTATGGGTGCAGGTACAGATGTTATTAAGATCAGGGGAGTTGAAAGACTTCACGGTGCCACATATGCCGTTATTCCTGACCAAATAGAAGCAGGTACATTTATGGCTGCTATTGCGGCTACTAAGGGCGACGCTATTATTAAAAACGTTATCCCTAAGCATCTCGAATCCATTACAAAGAAAATGGAAAAAATCGGTGTAAATATAGAGCAGTACGACGACAGCATAAGAGTATGGGTTGACGGCCCTCTCGTTAAGGCTAATGTAAAAACTGCTCCACATCCAGGTTTCCCCACTGATATGCAGTCACAGATTGCAACTCTGCTCACTCTTGCAGAGGGTACAAGCATTATCACAGAGAATATCTGGGACCAGCGTTTCGGCTACGTTGATGAATTAAGACGTATGGGTGCAGATATCACCGTAAATGGCAAGGTTGCCCTTATTGAGGGTACAGGCAAGCTTATGGGTGCTCCCGTAAAGGCTTGCGATCTCCGTGCAGGTGCGGCGCTTATCATTGCTGGACTTGCGGCTTCAGGCGTTACTGAAATTGAGGATATATTCCATATCGAGCGTGGTTACGACTGTATGGAGGGCAAGCTCCGTCAGCTTGGCGCTGAAATTGAGAAGGTCAGTGTTCCTGATAATAAGAATGCTGTTAAGAATTCAGATAAGGCTGTTGGATAAATAAAGTAATAAGACCCTTGAAACGTTTGTGTTTCGGGGGTTTTTGCATTCAGACGGTAAAAAATGGTGTAAATCAAGTTAAGGGCTTACTGTTAGCGACTAATAGTTGGAAATTTAAGGGTAAAATAATTAAAAATATCTTTTTCCCCTTGACAAATCCCTTAATATAGTGTATAATGTGTAAAGTGATTTTTCATTACACCCGAAAGGCGGCTGTTTTATGGCAAAAGAGCTTAAATTTGTTATGCTCCTCGATTTTTACGGGGAATTGCTTACCGAAAAACAGCGCGATGTTATGGAGCTGTATTACTGCGAGGACTTGTCCCTCTCGGAAATCGGAAATCCTATGGGTATCACAAGACAGGCTGTCAGAAGTTTTATAAAGCGCGGCGAAGAAATTCTCCTCAACTACGAGGAAAAGCTTGGATTTGCCGAAAGACTGGGAAAAATGCAGGATTGCTTCAACAGCATCAGCAATGCGGCTCAGCTTGTGGAAAATGAAGATATCCGAAATACTATCAACGCCGAAGTCAAAAAAGGACTGGAGCTTTTAATATAATTACAGGAGGCTGCTTATGGCATTCGAGGGACTTTCCGAAAAACTGAATAACGTCTTTAAAAAACTGAAATCCAGAGGAAAGCTCACGGAAAAGGATGTCAAGGAGGCTATGCGCGAGGTAAAGCTTGCACTCCTGGAAGCTGACGTAAGCTACAAGGTTGTTAAGGATTTCGTAGCCAAGGTTTCCGAAAGAGCCGTTGGCGAAGAAGTTCTCACAAGCCTTACTCCTGCTCAGCAGGTTATCAAGATAGTTAACGAGGAGCTTTGCTCCCTTATGGGTGAACGCAACTCCCGTATAAATTATGCATCAAAACCGCCTACGGTTATTATGATGTGCGGTCTTCAGGGTTCAGGTAAGACAACTCATGCGGCTAAGCTTGCTAAAATGCTTAAAAAAGAGGGACACCGTCCCCTGCTTGCAGCCTGCGATATCTACCGCCCTGCCGCTATCAACCAGTTACAGGTAGTCGGTGCAAAGGCTGATGTAAAGGTCTTTGAAATGGGACAGACTGATCCCGTAATCATCGCGCAGAAAGCCCTTGCACACGCTAAGGATTACGGTCACGATATACTTATTATCGATACTGCAGGCCGTCTGCACGTTGATGAGGCTCTTATGGAGGAGCTGAAAAAAATCAAGGAGCTTACAACTCCTCACGAAATTATGCTTGTTGTCGATGCTATGACAGGTCAGGACGCTGTAAACGTTGCTAAAGCCTTTGACGAGGCTGTAGGCATCACAGGTGTTCTTATGTCAAAGCTTGACTCAGATACAAGAGGCGGTGCGGCGCTTTCCGTACTGTCAGTTACAGGTAAGCCTATCAAGTTTGTGGGTATGGGCGAAAAGCTCGACGATTTCGAGCAGTTCCACCCTGAGCGTATGGCTTCAAGAATTCTCGGTATGGGCGATGTTCTCACCCTTATTGAAAAAGCCGAAAATGTTATGTCTCAGCAGGAGGCAGAGCATCTTACAAAGAAATTCAAGGAGAATAAGTTCGATATGAACGACCTCCTTGACCAGATGAAGCAGATTAAGAAAATGGGCAGTATGAAGTCTATTATCGGTATGCTTCCGGGTGTGGGCGATAAGCTTAAGGATGCTGACATTGACGAAAGCGGTCTTGTGCGTATTGAGGCGATTATCACCTCTATGACCAAGGCTGAGCGTGCTAAGCCTTCTATCATCAATCCGTCAAGAAAAAGACGTATTGCAGCAGGTTCAGGTACTAAGGTTGAGGAAGTCAACAGACTTCTGAAACAGTTCGACCAGATGCAGAAGATGATGAAGCAGTTTACAGGCAAAAGCGGCAAAATGAACCTGCGTAAGGCAAGAAAACAGATTGCAGGTATGAATTTTGACAAAATGACAGGTAAAGGCGGCGGAAATCTGCCTTTCTGATGCGTAATTTAAACAACTGTAGGGGTACGGTTTTACGCTGAAATAAATATTAAAGGGGATTAAAATGGGGTTATATTTAATGGATGCGGCTCTGCTAAGACGCAGATGGCGCGGGTTCGATACTATATGGGGCTGGCTTTTAAGCGGATTGGCGGTAATTGTTTTTATATTCGGCAGCGATGAAAAACGACACGGTGACGATTTTGAAACAGCTGAACGCAGAACCAGAGCTAATAATATTTCACGAATTGTTGCAGGTATACTCTTTTTTCTTGCAATAGTGGTTGATGTGGTTGTACCAAATTTATGATTTCACGGGGAAACCCTTGAATATACACAAATATTTTTACGGAGGTGAATATAAAATGGCAGTAAAAATCAGACTGAGAAGAATGGGTGCTAAGAAGGCTCCTTTCTATCGTGTTGTTGTTGCAGATTCCAGATACCCCAGAGATGGTAGATTTGTTGAGGAAATCGGTTACTACGATCCCACAAAGGAGCCCTCTGTTGTAAAGATCGACGGAGATAAGGCTAAGAGCTGGATTGCTAAGGGCGCACAGCCTACAGACACAGTAAAGGTACTTCTTAAGAAGGAAGGTATCCTTTAATTAACAAGCTGAGGAGGAGCGTGGACATTTGTCCAATGCTCCTGTTTCCGAAGCAAGGAGGACTTATGAAAGACTTACTTTATGCAATTGCAGCAGGTCTTGTTGAAGATAAGACCGCTATTATCATAAAAGAGGATGAGCCTGATGAGGAAGGCACAATAAACTTCCACCTTTCAGTTGCTCCCGATGATATGGGCCGTGTAATCGGCAAGCAGGGCAGAATTGCCAAGGCGCTCCGTACTATTATGAGAGCTGGCGCTGCTAAAAAAGACCTCAAGGTTACTGTTACTATTGAGTGATTTTTATCCCTTTTCGTTATGCGAAAGGGGATTTTTATTGGACTAAAAGGCAATATAGTCTATAAAATCCGTTCTTAAGAACGCGAAAAACAGTCAAATATAAAAAATAAGTGAAATATAATAAAAAGTACTTGCATATTTAAAAAATATATGTTATAATATGCTGTAGATAATTTGTTATTGATTGTTATTAAAAAAGTATGTTAATCAGCGAGGTTTTGTTTTATGAAATTGCAGCAGCTTGAATATGTTATCGCAATTGCACAGGCAGGAAGTATCACTGCCGCAGCTAAAAATCTTTATCAGGCACAGCCTAATATAAGTATTGCCCTGAAAGAGCTTGAATCTGAAATTGGTATGCAGATTTTCTGGAGAACTCCAAATGGTATGGTTCTTACTCCCGAAGGTGAAGATTTCCTTGTACGTGCAAAGGATATTGTTGAAAGTATGCACAGCCTTGAAGCTGATTACACAAACAGAGCTGAGGACGGTATTTCCCTTAGAATTTCCGCTGTCCGTTCAGGTTATATCTCAGGTATTATCGGTGAGTGGATAAATGAGCTTGACAAGGAAGAAAAGCTTTCTCTCCATTTCTTTGAAACAAGCACAAATAAGGTTATAGATGAGGTAAACAGCGGCAGAGCTGATATCGGTATTATCCGTGTTCCTCTCAATCAGTATGAGGTTTACGAGGAGCAGATGGGCAACCGCAGATTTTATATGCGTCCCCTTGTGGCTTTTGTAATGCAGCCTGTTATGTTTTCTGATCATCCTCTTGCAGGCCGTGGAGAGGTTACTGCTGAGGAGCTTGAAATGTATCCCGAAATTGTTCACGCTGATGACGAGATGCAGCTTTTCGAGCGTAATCATATCGATAAAGAGTTCGAAAGCGGTAATCTGAAACGGGTATATGTTCAGGATAACGGCAGCAAGATGATACTGCTCAATACAATAAAGAATTCTTATATGTGGGCTTCTCCCAGCTCTAAGGGTATGCCGCAGGGCGGAAAGGGTATTGTTGCTGTAAAGTGCGGCGAAGCTACTCTTAAAACAGTTGATGTTCTTATCTGCAAGAAAAGCAACGAAAATAACCGTACTGTCAAGATTTGTATGGATTATCTTGCTGAAAAGTGTGTAGGCCTGCCAGGTTCTGTTCCTATGGGTGATATTGGAAAGAATGCAGAACAGCAGAAATCTGATAATAATGAATAAAACACTTCCGCTTCACTGCCATAACAGGTTTGCGAAGCGGTTTTTTATATTCTTTCCAAAAAATACAAAAAAACCTATAGACAATAGTAAAAAAATATGGTATAATATATGTGAATAATCATATATAACATCCATTGGATAGAAAGGAATCGTATGTTTCACGAAAAATCTTGCGGAGCTATTGTCTATCGTAAGTATCACGGCAACACGGAAATACTCCTTATAAAGCATATCAACAGCGGACATTGGTCATTCCCGAAGGGTCACGTTGAGGCAGGAGAATCCGAGGCAGAAACGGCTCGCCGTGAAATCAAAGAGGAAACGAATATTGACGTTATCATTGACCCAACTTTCAGGGAAACTGTTACATATTCCCCGAAAAAGGACACTATGAAGGTTGTTGTCTATTTTCTTGCCCGTGCAAAGAATGTTGATTTTCAGCCACAGGAGAATGAGATTGCGGAGATACGCTGGGTTGATATCTCCTATGCTTCAAGTATTCTTACATATGAAAACGACAAGACTATTGTTTCCAAGGCAAAGACCGCTATTAAAGAAAATCATTAACCGAAAGCTCCCCGAAAGGGGAGTTTTCTTTTTGAAGAACAGGTGTATACACAAATTTGTATCGTTATTATCTATAAATCTTTGTGATTATTTTTGTGCAACCATACAAATTTGCAAAAACCTATTGACAATTATATAATTTTGTTCTACAATATAAGTAGAAAGCGAATACACTAATTATATTGTTTTTCAGGTAAGCAATGTTTATCAGGTTGGATAGAATTTGCACGAGATTGACATAAAGTATACAATCCTGACCATTGATTGGTTATATTGTCTGAATTATCGTACTCGTATTGTGCAGGTTGTACATTAAATCAAAAAATGTCTCATACCCCTTGAAAAAAATTGCATTTTATAGTATAATTAAGAGGATAATATAATAGGGAAATATGGCTTTTTATTGCTGCACCAGTAAATCCATATCCCGAAAAGGAGGAAAAAAAGTGATAAAAGCAACTTCAGCTTCAAGTAAGCCGTCGTATGCCGTGGCTTATGAGCCTGCACGATATGTAAAGTTCAAGCCTCTTTACTATGTTGCGGCATTCCTTATACCGGCTTTGCTGACATTTATCGGCTACATTATCTTCGGAGTCTATCCCTTCGGAGAGCGTTCTGTACTGACCCTCGACCTTAACGGTCAGTATGTCTACTACTTCGAGAATATCCGCCGCTGTTTCTGGGAGGGTGAGAGTATTCTCTACAGCTGGGCAAGAAACCTGTCCGGCGGCTATCAGGGAGTTATCGGCTATTACCTTGCCAGTCCCTTTACCTTCATAGTAATACTGATGCCCCGAAGTCTTATCATAGAAGCGCTTATGATAATGCAGATATGCAAGGTGGGTGCCTGCGGTCTGACATTCAGTATATACGCACAGAAAGCTAAAAATGTAAGGCCCCTGCAGTCTGTGATATTCTCCACAATGTATGCTCTTATGGCTTACGTTTCAATTCAGCTTATCGACCCTATGTGGATTGACGGCCCTATTTTCCTGCCCCTTATAATCCTTGGTGTTGAGTATCTCATCGACGACGGCAGAAAAATCAACTATATCATTCCCCTTGCAATAATGTTCATTGCAAACTTCTACATTGGCTTTATGGTTGCCATATTCGTTGCACTTTACTTCGTATATTATATGTTCTTCGGAGCCAAGAGAAAGTTCAAGGGAGCAGGGGATTACGGCATTGTATTCGGCAGAATGGTTCTTGCAACTATTGTCGCCGTTATGTGCAGTTATATTATGATAATGCCTATATACAATGCACTTGCCCTCGGTAAGTTTGACTTCTCCGAGCCTGATTACAGTATGAAGACTATGTTCAACCCTGTTGAGCTTCTTCCAACACTGTTCCCTAATCAGTACTACTCCGTAAACGTTGACGAGGGTACAAGAATGTACGGCAGACCTGAAATATACTGTGGTGTGCTTTCATTCGTTCTTGCTGCACTCTATTTCTTCAACACAAAAATCAAGCTTAACCGAAAAATCGGACACGGACTGCTGCTGTTTGTAATGTTCTTCAGTATGTGGATAAAGCCTCTGAATATGATGTGGCACGGTGGACAGGACCCCAACTGGCTCCCCTACCGTTACAGCTTCCTCGTATCCTTTATCCTTGTATCAATGGCTGCAGAAACATTCTCAAATCTTGACGGCTATAAAATGGATTTGAAATCTCCATTGTCCGTATTCGCAGGAATTGCTGTTGTTGCTGTTATATTTGACGCTTTAAAGGAAAGCTTCAATTATAACGAAAGCGATTATAAATACGTTGCAATCGGCCCATACAGCGAAAATGTTACAATCAACGGCGAATCTGTAGACCACATTTTCCTGGGTACTCTTGTATTCGGCGTTGTGTTGTCCGCAATATATCTTGCATTTGTTTATCTCATAAGCCACGCAAAAACACAGAAAAGCAGAAATATCATTTCCGTATTTATGGCTGCTCTTGTATTCTTTGAGGCAGGCTATAACTTCTTCGATACAATCTTCAAGATTGACAAGGAAGTTTACTATTCCTCTAAGGATTCCTACAGCGAAATTATGTCTGCTCCCGATGTAAAGGCTGCCCTCGACGAAGTTGATGACGGCTTCTACCGTGCAGAAAAGACATTCTTCCGCAACGTAAACGACAATCAGGCTTACGGCTTAAAGGGTATTTCACATTCAAGTTCTGTAATGAATGCGAGAATTCTCCGTTTCATCGAAACTCTCGGTTATACCACAAAGAGTTACGAATCAAGATACGACGGAAATACTCCCCTTGCTGACTCGCTTCTCGGTATTAAATACGTTCTCCACGATCCATCCACATTTAATCCCGAGACAGACAGACGTACACTCCTCAGCCCCTACTATAACAAGGTAGCTTCCACTACTTATACAAAGGAGGGCGGAAAAGAGGGTATTGTTGATATCTATGAAAACCCAGACGCACTTCCTATAGGATTTATGGCTGATGATGATATTCTCCGCCTCAGCTTCCTTGGAAATGACAATCCTTTCAATAGTATGAACAACTTCCTCAGTTCAATGACAGGAAGTACAACAGACTACAGCAATCTTAATCCTGAATCTTATTTCTATCGTCTTGACTTTGACCCCGTTAACGATGTACAGCTTAACGAGTGTACAGTAAGAGACTACAACGGTCAGTACTGCTATGACGCTCTGCCAAATGCAGTTGACCCCACTGTAAGAGTTCATTTCACTTCACAAAGTGAAGATTGTCTGTATATGTTCCTTAAATCGGACAATCAGAAAAAGTGTAATCTCTGGTTCTCCACAACTAAGGACGAGGAAACAGGGGAATTCAAGGATTTCCAGAGCCTTGGTTCATACTATGACGGCTATGATTACTGTATTGTAAATCTCGGCTCTATTCCTGTAGGTACAGAGGTTGAGCTTCGTATGACAATTATCCAGCAGGACAAAACAGGTGCAAACGAGTTCATTATGGTAAAGGATTATCAGCTTTACTACTTAGACTATGACCTGTTCCACGAGAGAATTGAGGAGCTTAAATCCTCTCCACTTGTGCTTGATATGGACAAGACTAAGGAAAACCGCATTGTAGGTGAGGTTGATGCAAGGGAGGGCGAAATCCTCTATACATCAATCCCCTATGAGCCAGGCTGGACTATCAAGGTTGACGGCAAAAAGGTTACAGAGCAGTTTGTGGAGGATAAGGACGCAACAGGCAACAGCCTTATGGTAAATAATACTGACGGAAAAGAGGGTTCAGTATGTATTCTCAACGCTATGATTGGTCTGCGCCTTGCACCTGGACATCATAAGATTGAGATGACATATTCACCTCCAGGATTCAATACAGGTGTTCTCCTGCTTATACTCGGTATTGCTGCTATAGCTGTGATTTATCTCTACGACAGAAAGAATAATCTTGCACTTATTGCAAATGCTGAGGCAAGAGCAAACTGGAAAAAGGGCATATATACCGTAGTTGAGCCTGGTGCTGAAAACGAGGAAAAGAAGCCTGTAAAGATTATCAAATCCAAGGGTGCTGTTGACAATAAAAAAGCCGATTCTGAAAAGTCTGACGAATCTGATAAGAAATCTGAGGATGAGGAAAAGACTGAGGAGAAGCCTGCAAAGAACAACTCAAAGGGACTTGCAGAGGAGCTTTACGGCGAGGAGACCGAATCAAACAGCAAAAAAAATAAATCCAATAAATCAGGCAACAAGAATAAAAACAAGAAGAAATAAGTAAAAAAAGGACGCTCCGCAAAGGAGCGTCCTTTTAGTTGTTACAGGTAGTATGGGCGGATATCATCCGCCCCGCTTAATTCACAATTATCTTACCTTCTTAGCAATATCATCAAGAAGCTTTGAAAGCAGCTCGCCCTGTGTCATAGAGCCGAGGTCGCCTTCACGGCGTGAAGTTACGGAAACAGTATTGCCCTCAACTTCCTTATCGCCAACAGTTATCCACATAGGCAGCTTTTCAAGACGAGCGTCACGGATTTTCTTACCAACCTTTTCAGCTCTGTCGTCGATTGAGCAGCGGATATTTGCAGCTTCAAGCTTAGCCATAAGCTCGCGGCAGTAATCGAGATGACGGTCTGCAACGGGAACAATCTTAACCTGCTCGGGAGCCATCCAGAGAGGAAGTGCGCCTGCATACTTCTCAATGAGGTAAGCAAGAGTTCTCTCATAGCATCCGAGAGATGTTCTGTGAATGATGTAAGGACGCTTCTTTGTGCCGTCTACATCAATATATTCCATACCAAACTTTTCAGCAAGAAGCATATCAATCTGAATTGTAACGATAGTATCTTCCTTGCCGTATACATTCTTGTACTGGATATCAAGCTTAGGTCCGTAGAATGCAGCTTCATCAATACCGATTTCGTATTCTACGCCGAGATTGTCGAGAATTTTACCCATAATTGTCTGAGCTTCATTCCACTGTTCAGCAGTACCCTCATATTTGTTCTTGGGATTTGCAGGATCCCACTGTGAGAAGCGGAATGTACAATCCTCAAGCATACCAACAGTATCGAGAACATACTTAGCAAGCTCAAGACAGCCCTTGAATTCTTCTTCAAGCTGTTCAGGACGGAGTACAAGATGTCCCTCAGAGATAGTGAACTGACGAACACGGATAAGACCGTGCATTTCGCCTGAATCTTCCTTACGGAAGAGAGTTGAGGTTTCGCCTAAACGCATGGGAAGGTCACGGTAAGAACGCTGTCTGTTGAGGAATACCTGATACTGGAAAGGACAAGTCATAGGACGGAGTGCGAAGCATTCCTTTTCCTCATCATAGGGATCGCCGAGAATGAACATACCGTCAAGATAGTGATCCCAGTGACCTGAAATTCTGTAAAGATCTCTCTTGGCAAGGAGAGGAGTTTTTGTAAGGAGGTAGCCGCGTTTCTGCTCCTCGTCCTCAATCCAGCGCTGGAGAAGCTGGATAACTCTTGCACCCTTGGGGAGAAGAATAGGAAGTCCCTGACCGATACAGTCAACAGTTGTAAAGAACTCAAGCTCACGTCCAAGCTTGTTGTGGTCGCGGAGTTTAGCCTCTTCACGCTGCTTTATATCAGCTTCAAGGTCAGCAGCCTTTGGATATGCTGTAGCGTAGATACGTGAAAGCATCTTGTTCTTTTCAGAGCCTCTCCAGTAAGCACCTGTGCAGGAGAGAAGCTTGAAAGCTTTAACGGGAGCTGTTGTCATAAGGTGGGGACCTGCACAGAGGTCTGTGAACTCAGCCTGTTTGTAGAAAGAGATAGGTTCGCCCTTGTCAGCGTGTTCTTCGCAAAGCTCAACCTTGTAAATTTCACCAGCCTCTTTGAGTGAAGCTATAGCGTCAGCAGGGGACATTTCGTACTGCTCTAAAGCAATGCCCTCCTTGACGATTTTCTTCATTTCAGCTTCGATTTTTTCAAGTTCTTCCTGAGTGAATGGCTTTTCAACGTCGAAGTCATAGTAGAAACCGTTGTCGATAGCAGGGCCGATAGCCAGCTTAGCCTCGGGATAAAGGCGCTTTACAGCCTGTGCAAGGATATGTGAGGCTGTATGCCAGAATGTCTTTTTGCCCTCGATTGTGTCAAATGTGCAAACCTCAAATTCACAGTCGCTGTCAATAACTGTGCGGAGGTCCTTAACTTCTCCGTTTATCTTTACGCAGCAAGCAGCCTTGTAAAGTCCCATTCCGATGCCCTTTACAATTTCAGCAGCAGATGATGCAGCTTCGATTTCTCTTATGCTGCCGTCTTTTAATGTTAACTTAATCATTTTTAATCTCTCCTTTATACATTAATACGCATTACCTATAATTTCAAATTCATCGTCATACAGTTCCACAGACTGTGGTTCCATATATCCGTCCTCACTGGAAACGGTAAAGCAGAATGTTATTTCATCTTCGTCAATATCTGCGTATATATCGTCAATGGTAATACACTTTCTGAGTGATTCCTCAGAACCTCTGTAAATAGCGTCCTCTGTCAGCATTCGTGAAAGCTTAGCCTTACCGCCATTTATAGTTTCAAGCTTCATTGCGATTTCGCTGATGTTTCCTGTTATATCTTCCTCGGATTCAGTGTAGAAACGAATAGTAACAGCATTATCCCACAGTTTATAGGGCAGCTCGAAAGCCTCCTGTTCCTCGTTATACTTAATATTGCTCATAGTATCACCTCTTTTCGTACTGAAATCACCTTGTCAGAAAGGGATACAAAAAGTCCCTTATACCCGAAAAGGCACAAGGGACGATAATTTACCGTGGTTCCACCCTGATTTATGCGGATATACCGCATCTCATTGCGACTTTGTAACGGAAGTCAGCCGTCGTTTATTAGACGCACTCGGAGGCGGTGTGCTGTTATCCTTGATATACTGCCTCGCACCAAACGGCAGCTCTCTGAAATATCGCGGCGGATATAGCCTTCCTCGTCAAAGCTTTTGAATATAATAATATAATATCACATTTTTCTGAAATTGTCAAGGGTAAAAAAATGACTGTATCAGGGGAGATACAGCCTGTCGAGCGAAGGTATGCTCTAAATAAATATAGAAGGGGAATTGGGGGATTATTAATCCTCTTATAGTATATCCGTCCAACCTTAAAATAATCTTAAAATTTAATAGGTATTTTATTTATTTTTTGTTATGCCCCTATATAATTAATCTACCCTGTAAAATTTGCTGTTGCAATAGCATATCCGTAGGGGGGAAGTGTTATGCAGTCATCGTTGTAATGCCCCTGAAATCTACAGAAATTGGAAAATCTGTATAGCTTTTTTGAAATTTCTGTAATTTTCACCTCATCTGATGATCTGTTGATAAAGATGAGATAGTCTTTTTCGCTGCCCTGTCGGGTAAATGCAACAACTCGCTCATCTATTGTATACCCGTCGTTTATTACAAAATAAGTTCTGCCGTCTTTCATATTAGGGATGGACTTTCTTACGCGGCTAAGTTCTGAAACGTAGCTGATAAGCTCATAATCCTCATTTCCCCAGGGATAACAGCGACGGTTGAAAGGGTCTTTATAGCCCTGTAATCCTGCCTCATCGCCGTAGTATATACTTGGTACACCAGGCAGGAAAAACATCAGTGCCATAGCCACCTTAAGCATATTCTTACCCTGACGGTACTGCTCCTCGGTGAGATATCTCTCCGCCATCCAGTCCTTGCTCTTATCGTCGCAGTAATCTCCTGCAAGGCGGTTTATAGCTCTTTCAATATCGTGGGTTGAAACAAAATTCATCAGCACATCAATGGAAGGCTTAGGATAATTTTCAAGGATTGTCATTACAGAGTAGATGAAATCCCTTGCAGGGCCGCCCTTTACGAAGTTTATTATAGCTTCACGGAAAGGGTAATTCATAACGGAGTCAAGCTGGTCGCCAAGAAGATAGCGGCGTTTTATGCCGTAGCTCTCCTTATTTGAAGCGTCCTCCCAGACCTCGCCGATAATCACCTTGTCCTTGCCGTAGGATTTTACGGATTTACGCAGATTATTGAGGAACTGGTCGGGCAGCTCGTCTGCAACATCAAGGCGGAAGCCTGCTGCACCCTTGCTGAGCCAGTAGTGGAGAACACCCTCCTCGCCGCAGATAAAGTCTGTGTATTCTTCGTTATTTTCCCATATATTGGGCAAAGTATCAATTCCCCACCAAGCCTCATACTCGTTAGGGTAGTTTATAAAGCTGTACCAGTCATAATATGGACTTTCCTTTGACTGATAAGCGCCTACGCTGTCCTTGTATCTGCCGAACTTATTGAAATAACGGCTGTCTGCTCCTGTATGTGAGAATACACCATCAAGAATTACGGATATACCGTGCTTTTTCGCCTCGGTGCAAAGCTCTTCGAAATCATCGTTTGTGCCGAGCATAGGGTCAGCTTTCATATAGTCGGCTGTATTATAGCGGTGATTTTCGTGGGATTCAAAAATAGGGTTGAGATATATGCAGGTAACACCCAAATCACTGAGATATTTCAGTTTTGACTGTATACCTTTGAAATCTCCGCCGAAATAGTCGTTATTCCACACGTGACCGTTGTGGTCGGGCTTATACCAGGGTGTACCATTCCAGTCCTCGCGGAAAACCCTACCCTCAGGGATATTTTCGTGTACCTCTCCGCTTTTGCAGAAACGGTCAGGGAAAATCTGATACATTACGCCGCCTTTGAGAAAATCGGGAGTTTCGTAGCTCTGGGAGTATACCGTAAGCTGGAATAATCCGCCTTCACCCTCACCGCCCTCGTGGCAGTTGATTTTCTTGATATATCTGCGTATTCCTCCGCATGTATATGAGAAATAGTAATAGTGAACGTCAGCGTATCTGGGAGTATAGTCACAGGTATAAACGAAGCAGTCCTCTTCCTCGGCTGTTACATTCATAGAGAGGAAACGCTCCTTGAAGCCTGTGCGGAAAAGCACAAGTACAGGCGGGAAATCAGGGCGGATATCCTTTGAAAGGCGTATTGAGAAACGGCAGGTATTGAATTGTCTTACTGCACCGAAAATTGATTTATAGCTTAAATTCCAGGTATCGTATATAGGTTTCATAATTTACCCCCTTATATTAAGGCAATGCGGAGCATTGCACAGTATGTCAAAAAGTAAGGTGTAGGGGCGGATATCATCCGCCCGCAATTTCGGCTAATAGCTAAATATCTAAGCACGACAATAAGGCTGTAATGAAAACAGCCTTATCATCAAATATTAACTATTATCTGAGATGCCAGATGTTGTCAGCGTATTCAGAAACTGCACGGTCAGCGGAGAAGATTCCTGCGCCTGCGATATTGTTAAGGGACATCTTAGCCCACTTCATTCTGTCGTTGTAGCATTCGGTAATATATGCCTGTGCCTTGCGGTAGCTGTCGAAATCAGCAAGAACCATATAAGGGTCACGGTCCTTAAGAGAATTTGCTACATCGTTGAATGTACAGCCGTTGATACCGTTGTACATACGCTGAATAGCCTCTCTTATTCTGTCGTCGCCGTTGAAATAATCGTGAGGATTATAGCCTCTTGCCTTAAGAGCGTTAACCTCGGGAGTTGTCATACCGAAAATAACGATATTGTCATCCCCTGCTGCCTCCTTGATTTCGATGTTAGCACCGTCAAGAGTACCGAGAGTTACAGCACCGTTGAGCATAAATTTCATATTTCCTGTGCCCGAAGCCTCTGTACCTGCAAGTGAAATCTGCTCTGAGATATCTGAAGCTGGCATAAGTCTTTCGGAGAGAGTTACGCAGTAATTTTCAAGGAATACAACCTGTAATTTCTGTGAAATTCTGGGATTCTTTCTGATTTCTTCAGAAATAGCCCAAATCATCTTGATGATCTGCTTTGCAAGATAGTATCCAGGAGCTGCCTTAGCCGCAAAGATATAAGTCTTGGGAGTGAAAGGAGCGTCGGGATTTGCAAGGAGATATGCATAATCAGC
This sequence comes from Ruminococcus sp., assembly GCA_045531615.1. Classification (GTDB taxonomy): domain Bacteria; phylum Bacillota; class Clostridia; order Oscillospirales; family Ruminococcaceae; genus Ruminococcus. The sequence goes on along the minus strand of JAZSEJ010000047.1, from coordinate 6,466 downwards.
AAGGATATTCATCACATTGAGGTGCTGTCTCTTATATTCGTGGAGACGCTTTACCTGAACGTCAAAAATACGCTCTGTATCGAGGATTATGCCGCTTGATGATTTAACCTGCTTAGCAAATTTCTTTTTATTTTCCTGCTTGATTTCAAGAAGCTTTGTGAGGATAGACTCATCATTTTCAAATGCTCTGAACTTTTCAAGCTCTGAACCGTCCTTGATGAACTTATCGCCGATAGTTTCGGAGAGGAGTCCTGTAAGTCCTGGATTTGACTGTGTAAGCCATCTTCTGTATGCGATACCATTTGTAACATTCTTGAATTTTTCGGGAGTTACCTCGTATTCATCGTGGAATACAGATTCCTTGATAATCTCGGAATGGAGCTTTGATACGCCGTTTACGCTGTGTGAAGTCGCAACACAGAGAGATGCCATATGAATCATATTGTCCTTGATAATGGACATACGAGTTGTCTTTACGCTGTCTCCGCCGTTTCTTTCCATAAGGGACTGACAGTAGCGGTTGTTTATCTCAACAATAATTGTGAAAATTCTGGGGATAACGTGCTTTACAAGGTTGACATCCCACTTTTCGAGAGCCTCAGCCATAACAGTGTGATTTGTATAAGCAAAGGTCTTTGTAACGATATCCCATGCCTGATCCCAGCCGTAGCCGCAGTCGTCAAGAAGTATACGCATAAGCTCGGGGATAGCGAGAGTTGGGTGTGTGTCGTTTACGTGGATAGCAACCTTATCAGCAAGATTTTCAAGTGTGCCGTAAACCATCATATGGCTGTTTACGATATCGCCGATTGACGCTGCACAGAGGAAATACTGCTGTCTTAAACGGAGGCTCTTACCCTCAGCGTGATTATCATTGGGGTAGAGAATCTTTGAAATTGAGTTTGCTGTGGCATTCTGTGCAAGAGCCTGTGCATAGTTGCCTTCATTGAATTCAGCCATATTGAAGCTGGGAGCCTTTGCAGACCACAGACGGAGTACAGATACGCCCTCGCTGCCATAGCCGGATACGTACATATCGTAGGGAGTAGCCATAACTGTGTTATAGTTTACGTGGGAGATGTAGTGATACTGATTATCCCAGTATTCCTGTAAATCACCTTCGAAGTGTACTTCAATTGCAAGCTCGGGCTTGGGTACAAGCCATACGCTTCCGCCTGGGAGCCAGTTATCGGGAAGCTCGGTCTGCCAGCCATCCTCCAGTTTCTGCTGGAAGATACCGTACTCATAGCAGAGAGAGTAACCCATAGCAGGGAAGCCTGTTGTAGCGAGACCGTCCAGGTAGCAGGCAGCAAGTCTGCCAAGACCGCCGTTTCCGAGACCTGCGTCAGGCTCGTGGTCGAATACCTTATCAAGATTTATTGTATGGGATTTCAGCATTGCACGAACTTCCTCGGCAATGTCAAGATTGTAAAGGCTTGTTTTGAGAGAACGTCCCATAAGGAACTCCATTGAGAGGTAGTAAATCTGCTTTCCGCCTACGGAATGGGTATGATTTACAAAGCTCTGTCTTTTATTGCCGAGAACCTCAACAATAATTGAAGAAAGAACCTGATATACCTGTTTATCAGAAGCTTCTTCAGGGGTTACGCTGTAGAGGGACTGAAGCTTTCTGGGGAAATCAGCTTTAATCTTGTCGATAATCTGAGTTTTTGAGGGTGTCATAATTTATCTCCTTTCAATATTTGCAATACCAAGAGTATATATAAATGTTGTTTATACACTTGATGTAAAACATCGTGTATAAAACTACATTTATTATTGTATCATATTTCCCGTTCTATTTCAATTGTATATTTATACAAAGTTTTGTATTCGAAATTTACAAATTACTAAAAAACAGGGACATAGTGACTAAAAAAACATATTTTCTGTGTGCAATATGCTCAAATGCGGATTTTTGTCGCGCTTTTTTTGTGCATAAAAACAATTATTTGAGAATTTTGCGACGGAATAGAGCGGGGAGTTGAGTGTAAAATAACCTTACAAATCCAATCATGTAAACAATCTGAAAAAAAGTTGAAAAAATATAAAAAAACGATTGAAATTTTAGAAATAATATGGTATAATATATAGGAACTTGTTTTTTCAGCAGAAAAGTCAGCTGAAAACAACGTAAATGTGTAGTAATTTAAATTTGAAAGGAATCAGAAAAATGAAAAAGAAGAGATTCTCGGTTTTAAAGCTCCTTATAGTTGTACTTTGTATAACATCGGTTATAGTATCGGCAGGTATCAATGTTTTATTCGCAGGAGGTAAAACTCCCGAATTATTCGGCAGACATATCTATGTTGTAGGCGAAGATAACCCAATGGAAGGCTCCATTACAACTGGCTCAGCTCTCATATCTATGGATGCAGCCAATATAACCCCTGCAACAGGCGATATTGTCCTCTGCTACCCTGCTGATAACCCCAGTAAACTTTCCCTCAGAAGCATCAGCTTCATTGCAGAGGGTGACGCAGGTACTTCATACTATACAATGGACTCCTACCATGAGGATTCCACAGGCTCTATAACAAAGGATAAAATTGTTGCTATATGCACAGGCTACAATGAAAGCCCGGAGCTTGGACGCTTCATCACATTTGCAAGAGAGCTTAAGGGTATCATCATACTTCTCGGTGTTCCTGCACTTCTTCTTGTAATCATTCTCTTTGCTGCAATTCTCGGTTCACGCCGTTCAGATGAGGACGATGAGGACGAATTCGGCTTCTATGAATACGATGAGGAGGACAGCAAGCCTGCAAGAGGAAAAAACAGCGATCCTCTTTACGAGCCTAACACAGAGGCTCCTGCAAGCCCTGCATTTGAAAGAAGAAAGATGTCAATTGCAGAGAATTTCAAGCAGAAGGAAGTAAATCCTGATTCTCCCTATCAGAAGGAGAAAGAGCGTACAGTTCAGTTCAAGGCACAGAAAGGCGCAAGCCTCAGCAATACAATGTCATTCTCAGGTTCAGGCACAGCAGAATCATCATTTGCTCAGAGAAATCCCGGCAGTGTATCATCTTCTGCACCTACAGCAGAAACTCTCAGAGAGGAAATGCTCAGAAAGACAGCTGCCGCAGAGCGTACAGCAACATATTCCAAGCCTGCTGAGTCAACTGTATCAGACAATACAGGCATTCTTACAAGAGATCAGGTTGCTGAATTAAGAGGCGGCGCTCCTGCAAAGCCTGTTGAGGCAAAGACAGCCGCTCCTGCATCTGTAAAGAGCAGTTCTCCTGATATTTCCGATATCCTCGGAAACGCACCTCGCAAGCCCTCTAAGAAGCCTTCGGATATGTCCGTAGACGACCTTCTTAAGATTATCGAGGAAGAAAAGAAAAAGTATTAATTTTATCGGACGGCATTTCTCATTTCGGGGAATGCCGTTTGGATATTAGTGATGATTTATAACGGACTGATGCTGACATCAGCCCTTGTAATAAGGAGAAGATGATGAACAACGATAAAACGCTGTATATGGTCGTTCCCTGCTACAATGAGGAGGCTGTTCTCCACGAGACAGCAAAGCGGCTTAAAGAAAAATATGCATCTCTTATTGAAAGGGGGCTTATATCCCCCGAAAGCCGTGTAGTATTCGTAAATGACGGCTCAAAGGATAAAACTTGGGAGATTATACAGGAGCTTCACAGTACTGACCCGACAGTATTTTCCGGTATCGACCTGGCACGCAACAGCGGTCATCAGAATGCTGTTCTTGCAGGTCTTATGACAGTCAAGGATATTTGCAGTATGGCAATCACTATGGACGCAGATTTGCAGGACGATATAAACGCAATCGACGCTATGGTGGAGAAATACCACGAGGGGAATCAGGTTGTATACGGCGTAAGAAGCGCAAGAAAAACTGATACATTTTTCAAGAAGTTTACTGCTGAGGGCTTCTATAAGTTTATGAAGGTTATGGGTGCAGATGTAGTGTATAACCACGCGGATTTCCGCCTTATGAGCGCCCGCGTACTGCAGGAGCTTGCCAATTACAGGGAGGTAAATCTGTTCCTCCGCGGAATGGTTCCTCTTATCGGTTTCCAGAGCTGTAGTGTATACTATGAGCGTGCAGAGCGTTTTGCAGGCGAAAGTAAGTACCCATTGAAAAAAATGCTTGCATTTGCCATAAACGGTATAACCTCATTCAGCACAAAGCCGCTGAAACTCATTACAACAATGGGCTTTATAATGTCCCTTATCAGCATCATTGCGATGATATGGACGATTATCGTGAAGATTGCAGGAGCTTCTGAGCTTGGCTGGTCAAGTACGGTATGCTCCATATGGTTTATCGGTGGTTTGCAGCTCCTTGCCCTTGGTATAATCGGTGAATATGTGGGAAAAATCTATGCTGAGGTTAAACAGCGCCCCAGATATATCGTTGCGGAATTTATAAACGATACAGGAAAAAAATCGGAGGATAAGCAATGAATACATCAGCGGTAATTGTATGTGCAGGAAGCTCCACAAGAATGGGCGGAGTGAATAAGATACTTATGCCCTTAGGTGACAGGCTTGTTATCGGACAAACACTGAAAGCCTTTGAGGAAACTCCCGAAATAAAGGAAATTGTTATTGTTGCCCGTGAGAGCGATATTCCCGAAATTGAGGCTGAGGCACAGCGTACAGGCATTACAAAGCTTATAAAATGCGTTACGGGCGGCAGCACACGACAGGAGAGCGTTATTAACGGAATTCGCTGTATATCGCAGGATACAGAGCTTATTGCCGTTCACGACGGCGCAAGGCCGCTTGTAAAGCCCTGTCATATTTCAAAGGCTGTAAAGGACGCTCTTGTATTCGGCGGTGCTTCACTTGGCGTACCCGTAAAGGACACAATAAAGGTGGTTGACAGCGGACTTGTGGTTGATACTCCGCCGAGAAAAAATCTATATATAACGCAGACTCCGCAGATTTTCAAGAAGAAGATATACTTCGAGGGCGTTGATTTTGCCCTTGAGCACAATTTGGATTTTACCGATGATTGTCAGCTTGCGGAGGCTATCGGATGTAAGGTTTATATGACTGAGGGAGACTATACTAACGTCAAGATTACAACTCCTGAGGATATAAAAATTGCGGAAACTCTGCTTGCTCTGGAAAAGGAGAAATAAATATGCAGTATGTAAAAAAGCATTACAATATAACCAAAGATGATATAAAAAGCGGAAAATTAGATTCTATGGAGATTATAGAACCATTATGGATGAAAGTAAGTATATATGACGGATATAACAGATACGAATCCGACCTTTCTGCTTTTTCAAAAGGGCAACGTTTGATATTTGCTATAGAATGGTATGAAGCTGAAGTTTGTAACGGTGGTCACGACCAGTTTTTTTATAATTCAACAGGAGTGGTATGGAAGGATGCACTGGAAGGATTTAAATTGATTGGTGCGGAAAAATGTGCCGAAAATTTTGAAAATGTAATAAATAAGTTTGGCGGCACAATACCTTTTGACCGTGAGAAACGTCAGGAAAGGCTGGATGAAATTACCTATGATTCCGAAAAAGATGAGTATTTAGACATTTTCGGCGAATATGATAGCGTTTTTTACGGAATTAACGAAGAACTCGAAAGTTTAATGATGAAGTATATTAAATCAAACCCTGATGAATTTGTTTTCTGTGGGGATGTTGATGTCCCTGCTGACTATTGATAAAAGGAGAAAAACATATGTTCAGAATAGGTCACGGTTACGATGTACATAAACTGATTGAGGGCAGAAAGCTGATACTTGGCGGCGTTGATATTCCCCATACTGTTGGACTTTTAGGCCATTCCGACGCTGATGTGCTGCTTCACGCTGTTATGGATTCAATGCTTGGTGCGCTTGCCCTTGGCGATATAGGCAAGCATTTTCCCGATACTGCTGAGGAATACCGCGGTGCTGACAGTATGAAGCTCCTTGAAAGAGTTGCGGAAATATGCCGCGAAAATGGCTATATTATCGGAAATATCGACGCTACTGTTATAGCGCAGGCTCCTAAGCTTGCACCTCATATTGTTGCTATGCGTGAGAATATCGCAAGAGTATGCGGCTGCGATGTGTCGCAGATAAGCGTAAAGGCTACTACAGAGGAACATCTGGGATTTACAGGCGAAAAGCTTGGTATTTCGGCTCATTGCGTGGCGCTTATGGTTAAGGGAACTTCTTAAGCTATAAGCCGTCGGCTATTTTGGTAGTTTTAAAATGATGAAATTTTAAGTCTAAGGGTGGGAGTTTTCTTCCACCTTTTTTGCTGTCATCATAACACCCCCTCACTATAGGGCAAAAATCGGCCTTTTTTCAACCAAAAATGGTTGATTGCTGAGGACAGCAACACACAAAGCCTGCACGAAATCTGCTTGCATATTTTCCGTCAGCTTGCCCAGAACTTCCTTGCCATACATCAAGTATGCCTGCGGAATTTCTGAACAACCTGACGAAAAATCTGACTTCGCATCTTCC
>JAZSEJ010000006.1:0-2481 GCA_045531615.1 Ruminococcus sp. | reverse complement strand
TCGAGAAAACGAGTGTACCTTGCAGGATGTCTTGGAGTCGATTGTTCCGGAAAAATACTGGCTTTCGGAAACTGCGACGAGGAAAATAGCCGGAAAGTTAAACAGCTGATCGGCGGTTCACAGGGACAGCGTGTGTATGATCCCGACGGATTTGCAGTCACACAGTGCAGCGGTTCAGGTGGTATGGGTGGAAAAACAGGTCTGTATCTGATAGATATGAACTATCCGCCTACTCTCACGGAAAAAGCCCGATGTATTACGGCACGTCAGGACAGTGGCGTGAGTAAGCATAAGGGTGAGCATTCAGGTGTACTTGTTGAGGATGGACCGAGAGCCATCCTCAATCCGTTTAAGGAAGAAGTCTACCAGAACGGCAGACGTGTGAAAGAACCCAATGAGCCGATGTTTACGCTGACAGTTGTAGACAGACACGGAATCGTCCATCAGGGCAGAATCCGCAGGCTCATGCCAATTGAGTGCTGGCGACTGCAGGGCTTTACAACCGAGCAGTTCCGCAAGGTAGAAGCCGCAGGACTTTCCGATGCACAGCTGTACAAACAGGCAGGCAATGCCGTGACCGTAAACGTGGTCGAGGCACTTGCAAGGAATCTTTTGAAATTTGATGAGAGCATGGACGAAACCGAAGATGTGGATATAACGATGTAAGACGATTGAGGTTGCAGGTTTCTTTTTGAAATCTGTAACCTCATTTCTATTGAAAAAGATAGTGGGATGTGGTATAATATAGAAAATTGGACAGACTTCAAAATTGGAGGAGTAAGTATGAATGAAAAAGCACAGTCAAACAATGGTATCATTTCTCTATTAGCCTCTCTTGCTTATTTAGCCAATGGTGTTCTGATCTATTTTAACAATGATGTTGATAAAGTCGGAGCAAAGATTCTTTATACTCAAATGGGATTGATCATTGTAGTTTGGGCAGTATGCGCAATTACTTTTGTTTGTTTTTTAACGAAGAAAATGTGGAAATCCAAGCAGAAAGCAACAGCTATATTTATGCTTGTTATATGTATGCTTCTTGCATTATTACATATTTCCTCCTTTGCTGATTGCTGTGCTGATCTTGCAGGAGGTACAAAATCAATTGTTACAAATGATTATCCTGTGGTGTGGGATAAGATTTTTCTTTCAGCAAGTGATGAGGAGTATGCTTATGTTTCAGACGATATTGCCGAAACACTTAACGAAAATAAAGTGCTTACAGTAACATCAAATCTTGAACTTGAAAGAGAGAATTATGTTGAGGTAGTGTATTATCCACGAACTCACATACTGATTAGTGCGGATATTGTGAAATAAAACTGAATACTATTACATAGCCGTTTGTGACTAACAATCACAGACGGCTTTTTCTATACCCAAAACAGAAAAAGAGGAGGTGAACCCAGTATGATGCATCTTTTCGTAGGAATGCTCCTCGGCATCCTTGTAGGACTTGCCGTAGGCAGTGCCTGTGCGTCCCTTGCATGGGCAAAGGCAGAAATCCGCAGACTCAAGCGTGAACTCAGAAAGGAATATGGCTATGCAGACGAGCAGAAGTAAAACGAAACCCCACTATACCTTCACCGACAGCAGCATTTCCGTGATGCTCCGCAGCACAAAGGCTCTGCTTTCCCATAAGCAGTACAAGAACCTGTGCATTGCGGTAAACGAAGCCGAAGGCTATCACGAGAAGAAGAACGTCATCTTCCGCTGCATTGAACCCGTCATCCGTAAATAAGTAAAGGTCGTTTTGCCAACAGCAGATATTTTCTGTTGCTTGCAAAGCGTCTTTTTGTTGCCTGTACGCTCCTTCTGCTGTTGGCATAAACGGCAGAAAGGACAGGAATGAACAGTTTTATGTCATGGGTAGGCGGCAAGAAGTCACTGCGTGATGCAGTGCTTGCAAGATTCCCTCCCTATTATGAACGATATATTGAAGTCTTCGGTGGTGCAGGCTGGATTCTGTTCCATAAGCCACCCGGCAACGACTTCGAGGTATATAACGATTTCAACAGCAATCTGGTGAACCTGTACCGCTGTGTGCGAGATAACCCGAACAAGCTGAAATACAAGCTTCGGTATGTCCTTGATTCCCGTCAGGACTTCGAGTGGATTGCAAGTCTGCACAAACGTGGACTTTTTCCGAGATTTCGGGATTATGACAGAGCTGCGAAGTTTTATCAGCTTGTCAGATACAGCTATGCAAGTGGACTTGACAGCTTCGGCAGTCAGCCACATTCTATCTGGTCGGACTTTCCGATGATAGATATGGCGGCAAGGCGTTTGCAAAAGGTTGTGATTGAAAACAAGGATTTCGAGAAGCTCATCAGGCAGTATGACCGCCCTGTGAGCTTTTTTTATTGCGATCCGCCGTATTTTGCAACGGAGAACTATTACAAGGACGTGGGATTCACGACGAAAGACCACATCAGACTGCGAGATACCTTGCTTGGTATTTCGGGAAAGTTTCTTGTATCC
>JAZSEJ010000003.1:0-11920 GCA_045531615.1 Ruminococcus sp. | reverse complement strand
TTATAAAGCGGGTGTTTAACGTTATCAACGATAGCAACTACGACGGTCTTATCCATCTTATCGCTTACAACCTTACCTACTCTTGTTTTTCTAAGGTTTCTCTCAGTAGACATTAGCTAAATCCTCCCTTTCTTACTGCTCTGCAAGCTCTGCAGCACGCAGAGATGTCTTGATACGAGCAATATCCTTCTTTACAGCCTTGATACGAGCTGTGTTTTCGAGCTGATTTACAGCAAGCTGGAAACGAAGATTGAAGAGCTCTTCCTTAAGGCTTGTAAGCTGCTCGTTCATTTCGTTAACGGACATTTCTCTGATTTCAGATGCCTTCATTACTGCTCTCCTCCTTCTTCCTTAGTTACGAACTTACACTTGATGGGGAGCTTGTGCATAGCAAGACGCATAGCCTCACGTGCAACCTCCTCGGATACTCCCTTGATCTCAAAGAGAACTCTGCCGGGCTTAACTACTGCAACCCAGTACTCAGGAGAACCCTTACCTGAACCCATTCGTGTTTCAGCGGGCTTTTCTGTGATAGGCTTGTCAGGGAAAATCTTGATCCAAACCTGACCGCCTCTCTTGATGTAACGAGTCATAGCGATACGGGCAGCCTCGATCTGGTTGGATGTGATCCATGAAGGCTCAAGAGCCTGAAGACCGAAATCACCGTATGTTACCTTGTTACCTCTGTATGCCTTACCCTTCAGACGTCCTCTGTGGACTCTGCGGTACTTAACTCTCTTTGGAAGCAGCATTACTGATTACCTCCTTCTCTTTTTGAGTCGCGGTTAAAGTTTCTGCCGCCGCGTCTGTTACCGTCACGCTTGTCATCACGGCGACGACGGTCATCACGACGATTGCCGTTAACCTTCTTCTCAGCCTTTTCTCTCTGAGCAGCAGCCTTAGCAGCATCGCCCTTGAGAACTTCGCCCTTGTAGATCCATACCTTAACACCGAGCTTACCATATGTTGTATTAGCCTCAGCGAAGCCGTAGTCGATGTCTGCACGGATTGTCTGAAGCGGAATTGTACCCTCGTGGTAGCTCTCGCTTCTTGCGATTTCAGCACCGGCAAGTCTGCCTGATACCTTAACCTTGATACCCTTAGCACCAAGTCTCATTGTTCTGCCGATGGACTGCTTCATTGCACGTCTGAAAGATACTCTGTTCTCGAGATCGAGAGCAATCTTCTCAGCAACGAGCTGTGAGTCCATATCAGGCTGCTTAACTTCGATGATGTTAACGAATACCTGCTTGTTCATCATCTTTTCAAGCTGAACTCTGAGCTTCTCTATTTCAGCGCCCTGTCTTCCGATAACGATACCGGGCTTAGCGCAGTGAATGTGGATTCTTACCTTATCGGCAAAACGCTCGATTTCGATTCTGGGAACACCTGCTGCATACAAGCTCTTCTTAATGAAGTTACGAACGTTGTAGTCCTCAACAAGAGTGTCGCCGAAATCTGCCTTGTTTGCATACCAGCGTGAATCCCAATCTTTAATAACGCCGACACGAAGACCGTGTGGATTAACCTTCTGTCCCATTAATCAGACCTCCTTGGGATTATTCTTTTTCTTTAAGAACAACTGTGATGTGTGATGTTCTCTTGAATACTCTAAATGCTCTGCCCTGTGCTCTGGGTCTAATTCTCTTCATTATAGGTCCGGGTGTTACGAAACACTCAGCAACGTAGAGATTGTCGCCATCCATGCTGAAGTTGTTAACAGCATTAGCCTGAGCGGACTTTACAAGCTTTGAAACGATAGGACTTGCAGCCTTAGGAGTAAGATCTAAAGCAGCTAAAGCCAGGTCAACAGGCTTGTTTCTGATGAGATCGAGAACGATCTGCACCTTTCTGGGTGATATACGAGCATTTCTTAAATAAGCTCTCGCTTCCATCTATAGCTCCTCCTTCCGCTTATTTCTTACCGTTGTTAGATGTCTTGGAGCCTGCATGGCCCTTGTATGTTCTTGTAGGTGCGAACTCGCCGAGCTTGTGACCTACCATATCCTCTGTAACATATACCGGAACGTGCTTGCGACCGTCGTGTACAGCGAATGTGTGACCAACGAAGTCAGGGAAAATTGTGGAAGAACGGCTCCAAGTCTTGAGAACCTTCTTCTCGCCTGCCTCATTCATAGCAACGACCCTCTTCAGGAGAACTTCCTGGACATAAGGTCCCTTTTTGATACTTCTACTCATTTATCAAGTTCCTCCTTTCAGATTACTTGCCGTTGCGGCGCTTAACGATGAACTTATCAGTTCTGTGATTCTTCTTACGTGTCTTGTAACCAAGAGCAGGCTTGCCCCAAGGTGTAACAGGGCCGGGTCTTCCGATAGGTGACTTACCTTCACCACCACCGTGTGGGTGATCGCAGGGGTTCATAACAGAACCACGAACAGTAGGTCTCCAACCCATATTTCTTACACGACCAGCCTTACCGTAGTTAACGTTCTCGTGATCGATGTTTGAAACCTGACCAACTGTAGCCTTACAGTTTACAGGAACCTTTCTCATCTCGCCTGAAGGAAGTCTTACGAGAGCGTACTTGTCTTCCTTACCCATGAGCTGAGCCTGGTTACCAGCGCTTCTTACGAGCTGAGCGCCCTTGCCGGGATAAAGCTCGATAGCGTGGATGAATGTACCAACGGGGATATCAGCAAGCTTGAGAGCGTTACCGGGCTTGATATCAGCCTCAGCACCAGACTCAATCTTATCGCCAACCTTAAGACCGTTGGGAGCGATGATATATCTCTTCTCGCCGTCCTCGTACTGAACGAGAGCGATGAAAGCTGATCTGTTAGGATCGTACTCAAGTGTGAGAACAGTAGCAACCATGTTGTCCTTGTCACGCTTGAAATCTATAATACGGTACTTTCTTCTGTTACCGCCGCCTCTGTGGCGAACTGTGATACGGCCGTAGCTGTTTCTTCCCGACTTCTTCTTCATGGGTTCGAGAAGGCTCTTTTCCGGCTCAACCTTTGACAGAACAGAGTAATCTGTAACAGTCATCTGACGTCTGGAAGGCGTCGTAGGCTTATAGGTTTTAATAGCCATTTATTTCACTCCTTATAATAATGCGTTTTTGCGGGAGCATTACTCCCATACTGTAATCAGCAAATCTGATTAATACATACCCTCGAAGAATTCAATTGTCTTGGAATCGGGTGTAAGAGTAACGATAGCTTTTTTCCATGAAGCTGTCATACCCTCATATCTGCCGAGGCGCTTCATCTTGCCCTTAACGTTCATAGTAGTAACCTTGTCTACCTCAACGCCGAAGAGCTTTTCAATAGCCTTCTTGATTTCGGGCTTTGTAGCGTCCTTAGCCACTTTAAAAGTGTACTTGCCTGCCTGAAGTCCGTCCATAGACTTTTCAGTGATAACGGGCTTGATAATAATATCCTGAGCAGTTTTCATTATGCGTACACCTCCTCAATTTTTCCAACGGCATTCTTAACAACGATGAACTTATCGTAGTTGAGAATATCGTATACGTTGAGTGTGTTAACAGCAGCGGTCTTGATTCCGGGGATGTTAGCTGCACTCTTGATAACCTTTGTATCAGCCTCAGCAGTAACGATGAGAGCCTTACCCTCAACATTGAGAGCCTTGAGCATCTCTACGATTGTCTTTGTCTTGAAAGCGTCAAGCTCAAGAGCATCAAGAACTATCATGTTATTGTCGAGAACCTTTGTAGAAAGAGCAGACTTCATAGCAAGTCTTCTTACTTTCTTATTGAGAGCATATCTGTAATCTCTGGGCTTTGGTCCGAGAGCAACACCACCGTGTACCCACTGAGGAGCACGTGTGGATCCCTGTCTTGCGTGACCTGTACCCTTCTGTCTCCAGGGCTTTCTTCCGCCGCCGCTTACTTCTGTTCTTGTAAGTGTTGACTGTGTACCCTGTCTCTGGTTTGCAAGGTAATTTACTACCATAGCGTGCATAACGCCTTCGTTGGGAGTAATTCCGAATACAGCGTCGTTAAGCTCTGTTTCGGAAACCTGATTTCCAGCCATATCAAATACTGAAATTGTAGACATATACGTTTCCTCCTTCCTTAAGCCTTAACGCTGTCAACGATATAAACGATTCCGCCCTTAGGACCAGGAACCGCACCCTTAATAGCGATGAGATTGTTTTCTGCGTCTATCTTAACTACTTCAAGATTCTGAACAGTTACCTGCTCAGCACCCATGTGACCTGCCATGCCCTTACCCTTGTAGATTCTGGAAGGTGAGGAGCAAGCACCCATGGAACCTGCCTGTCTGTGAACAGGGCCTGTACCGTGAGTTTCCTTAAGTCTGTGCTGATTGTGACGCTTGATAGCACCCTGGAAGCCCTTACCCTTGCTTGTGCCGATTACATCAATAGAATCGCCAACTGCAAAAGTATCAGCCTTTACGATGTCACCAACATTGAGAGCGTCGCAGTCATCAAGTCTGAACTCTTTAAGAGTTTTCTTGCAAGCCACGTCAGCCTTGTCGAAGTGACCCTTCATAGGCTTATTAACTCTCTGAACCTTTACGTCGCCGTAGCCGAGCTGAAGTGCAGCGTAACCGTCATTTTCAACAGTCTTCTTCTGAACAACAACACAGGGGCCGGCTTCGATTACTGTTACAGGAATAACTTTTCCTGCTTCGTCGAAGATCTGTGTCATACCGATCTTCTTGCCGATAATGCCTTTCTGCATTTTCATTTCCTCCTATTAGGTTATTGGTTGATAAAAGTCTTACCAACATGACCGGCAGATTACTGCCATTCCGCATCCCACGCGGTATTCTCGGGCGTAAATGGTATCAATTACTTGATTTCCATTACAACGTCTACGCCTGCAGGGATTTCAAGCTTATCAAAAGCAGCAGTTGTCTTCTCTGTAGGACGAAGAACATCGATGAGTCTCTTGTGAGTTCTCATTTCGAACTGCTCACGGCTATCCTTGTACTTATGAGTAGCACGGAGGATAGTAACGATCTCCTTGTTTGTAGGGAGCGGAATAGGTCCTGAAACTCTAGCACCACTTCTCTTAGCTGCCTCAACAATCTTTGCAGCAGCAATATCTACTGTAGCGTGATCGTAACCCTTGATCTTGAATCTGATTTTCTCGTTGACTGCCATTATTTTCGCCTCCTTGAAAAATTTTGAGGACGTTTTGAGGGATATCACACGTCGCCGCGTGTTTCATGCCCCGTCTGATAAAAAAACTCGAAAATTTTCATATATTTTCGAGCAGACGTGGTTTCGCGGACACAAAAAGAGCCTATAAGCACACTCGCAAGCTGTGCCGTAAGCAATCACACAAACTGTGTCCATTATCCCTTTCGCCCGGTTTGAAATCGGACATACTCCACGGAAATTACCTGACAAACCGTCAGCAACCTTCCGCTTCGACGCATATCTTCTTGGCAAGGTGTTTTTCACACCATACTCAACGTAATTTATTATACCATATTTATTATAATAATGCAAGCATTACCAAAAATTTGTTTGTAGAACTTTAACGGCAACCGACCGAAATTTATGTGCATTTTGACAACAAGTTAAGCCTTTAGCCGTTAGCCGTTAGCTATTAGCCCTTGACCTTATATTATTTGACAAGTCATATATTTCGCCTATATTATGCAAAAAGGACACGGCGAACCGCGTCCTCTGCATCGCATTCATTGCCTGTTTTGGCAAGACACAGGCGAAACAACATATTTCCGTAAGTCTGCATAACTCTCTCAATACTGTCAGTCGGCCGCACTGAAGTATCTCTCATCTGCATCAACCCCTTTCACTAATAACACGTTTCAGAATGCCATTTGGTCAATTTTTTCTGAAAAAATTTGAAAATAGCAAAAAAAGAGAGAATTGACATCCTCTCTTTTCAATGATATAATATATTCGTCGGCTTCTTCCGTCAGGAAGGAGGTGTTAGTTTTGCTATATTACATATTTACACTTGTTATTTCCGTTGGAGTAGATGTTGTCCTGTACAAACTCTACAAATGGCTGAACGAGGAATAAGCCCGACAACAGCATTGCCTTTTAAGGCAAATCCCCCAGAGTTGCAGCTCTGGGGGATTTCTTTTTTTGCGTGATAGCTTGCTATTACACATTTACACTTTGTAAATATATTATAACATATCCAAATTTCCTTGTCAAGACTTTTCAGATAAAATTCTGTCTATCCCTCAATTTCATCCTCTTTTTTCATATCACGTGTCATATTCATAGTATTGAGAAATCCTGCAGGGTCAAGGCATATACCCTGATAGCGCACCTCAAAGTGGAGGTGATTGCCGAAAGAGTTACCCGTATTGCCTACAAATCCGATAAGCTGTCCCTTGGTGACATACTGCCCCTCAACAGCGTATACCATAATCATATGAGCATAAACCGTAGCATAGCCGTCAGGATGCTCAATCATTACAACATTTCCATATCCGCCTGAATTCCAGCCTGCGGTTACAACCTGACCTTCCTCAGCGGCATAAATCTCCGTACCCTCAGGCGCCGCAATATCAAGTCCCTTGTGGTTACGGTCACTTATAAAGCTGTCACTTACCCAGCCGCCGTCAAGGGGCCAACCCATTTCACCTGTACCTGACATAGGAGAACCGAAATACACCGTCTGCGGGTCGTCAGGCATAGCGGAATAAGTTCCTATACCTATAGTTTCAACTACCGGAGCCTTTGTAATAGTGGTATTAATTACCGTTCTGGACTGCTCAATGCCGTCGATATACGTAACCTCGTAATTGCTGATTTTTTCTCCGCGCTCGCCCTTTGTAAGAACAGCACGTATACCCACATTGAGGGAGCTTGTTTCAACCTCAACAGTTTCGTAGTCAAGAAATGTAACTGTTTCGTGTTCGCAGATATACTGTATGGGAAGAAAACGCTCCGTTTCGGTTACATTGAGAATCTGCCCCATAAAAGTACCCTCAGAAGCATTAGGATTAAGCTCGTTGAATTCTTCCAGCTTCATACCGAATTTCTTGATTATATCAAGAACGGTTTCATCCTTCTGAACAACATATACTCTCCTGCGCTGCTTTGTAGAAGTCAGCTGTTTTATAGCGTCATTCTCCGTTTTAAGGCTGCTGAGCAGGTATATGCCTTTAGTATACTCGATTTTATTGGCATAGGAAACCTCTTTAACCTTGCCGTCTGGCTTATAGTCAAGGAGGGCCTTATCAAGGGCTGTCTGAACAGTTTCCTTATTGTTAACGGCACCTGCAAATTCGCCGTCGATATATATGCCGTAAGCCTCAATAAGCTCCTCGTCGGAAGCTTCAAGCATTTCGTCTGCTAACTCCGTAGCCGTCATAATCTTATCGCTGTCAGAGATAACACAGACAGAAAACTCAGCAGAAAGATCAATAGCTTCTTCGTCCTCGGAATATGATATTCTCTGCTGAAAATCCCGTTCAGCCCTTGCAAAATCCGCCTCTGCGGATATAATACCAAGCTGTCTGCCGTTATATTCCACGGCAATTCCGTATTTCTGCCCCGACCCATAGCTGATGATACCTACAGTAAAAGCTATACAGGCAATGGGAAGAACATAGTTGAAGGCAGTATAACACACACCGTCCTCACCGAAGAAAAATGAGCCGATAAATTTCAATACCGCATTGGCATATACT
Organism: Ruminococcus sp.; assembly: GCA_045531615.1. Lineage (GTDB taxonomy): Bacteria > Bacillota > Clostridia > Oscillospirales > Ruminococcaceae > Ruminococcus. The sequence goes on along the minus strand of JAZSEJ010000003.1, from coordinate 4,288 downwards.
TTGCCGCCCTCTTTTTTGGCACGGCGGATTTCTTTTGTAAGCTCATTAGAATGCTGCACCCTGCTGCGGAAGGACTCCGTAAAGCTGCGGAAAATCAGCATAAATCCTCTGCCGAGAGCCTTGAACATACCAAGGATTTCGGAGAATATAAAGCGTACAGTTACGATTATTCCCAGAAGAACAGCCGCAATAAATTTAAATGTACAAAGACCGCTTTTCACAAACAGCCCCGTTATAAATCTGCCTGTTTTTCGCAGAAAATTCAAAATAACACACCCTTTATTTAATTAAGAATTGAAATGGTATTCGTAATTCAGCATTTCAGCAGTATAATTTTCAAGTCTTTCAAGAAGCGGTAAAATGTCCTTTTTAGCGGATTCAAGGTCGTGTTCGAGATAATTGCCGCATTCAATCTCGGAAAGTCCGGGTATAACTCCGTCGAACTCCGCAATAAAGGCATATGCAGCCTTTACAAGAGCAATAGCCTGCTCCCCTGTCATATCATTTCTTGTCAGCAGATAAAAGCCTGTACGGCAGCCCATAGGGCCTACGTATACGATACTGTCGCTGTATTCGCTGTTTCTCGCATATGTGGCAAAGAGATGTTCTATAGTATGGAGCGATGGGTTAGAAATGTATGTTCCTCCATTAGGCTTGACCATACGCACATCATATGTTACAACATCGCCGTCAATTCTTGATATGTACATACCAACACCGAATTTTGTGTGGTCAACCTGAAAACTTGCTATCTTTTTCATAGTATTTCCTTTCTTTTGGAGCAGCTCCGAAATATCCTGCGGAAGGGGAGCTTCAACTGTTATTTCTTCATTTGTCATAGGCAGTACAAAGCTCATTTTTCCGCAGTGGAGAGCTTGTCTTGCTATTTTTTCGCGGCTTCCGCCATAGAGGTCATCACCTGCAAGAGGATATCCCATATGGCTGAAATGAACGCGTATCTGATGTGTACGCCCCGTTTCAAGTCGGATTTCAAGGAGAGAACAGCCGCCGCCCTCACCGATTTTTTTATAGTGGGTGATAGCTTTTCTGCCGTCCTCGCGGACGCAGCGCGTAATTATGCTTTCAGCCACTCTTGCAATAGGAGCATCTATTGTGCCTGCTGCAGCTGTAATGCCCTCAACCGCCGCATAGTATATCTTATGCGTGCCACCCTGCAAAATATTCGCACTGTGAGAATTTTTTGCAACAAGACATAATCCCGATGTATCTTTATCAAGGCGATTAACGGGACGGAACACAAGTTCGCCGTATTTTGCCGCAAAGAAGTTTCCAAGGGTATCATATCTGTGCCTTGCCGAAGGGTGAACAGGCATACCTGCAGGCTTATCGAACACCACTAAATCATCATTTTCATATATAACAGGCACATCAAGGGTAGGATTTGCTTCTATTTCGCTGTTTTCACTCTGTCTGAGCAGGATTATATCGCCGTTTTCAACCATATCAACAGTTCTGGCAGGTTTACCGTTTACAAAGATGCCTTTCTCGTTCTTTATCCGCCTGATAAGCCCTGCGGAAACACCGCAGCTGATACGCAGATAACTTTTAAGCTGCTGTGGACTTTCTGTAACCACTGTGAATACAAGCTCGCTCATCGGCTGTTTCATCCTCCTTGAAGAATATGGATATACCAACGGCATAGGATGCCGCCCATTCGGGTATAAAATACGGTGCGGCAGCTATAGTCAGCACAAGGGGCAGATAGGTCAGTACAAGCTTTAAGGGCATACTTCTCCGCTGACGCATAAAACGGAGAGAAAAAAGGACTGTGCTGAAAGCTGACCGCTCCCTGTTTCGCCACAAAAGAAAGGGAACAGAAGTAAGTCCTATACGCACTGACAGCCAGAATATCCCCAGTGCAAGGCTGAGAGCAATGAGATTTACGGCAGCAATAAGCTCGCCGCCCTCTGCTCCGTCGGAAAGAAGATTAATTCCGCAAGCCGCCGATACAACAACGGGAACAAGGAGCAGAGCCGATATAAGCCTTACAAAGAAAGCCGCTGAAATCGACCGCAGTATGAATTTTCCGCTTAAAAGCAATCGGGAAAATACAGGAGGTTCGTCTATGCCATCGGCAAGCATCATAAGCCTTGCCGCAAGACCGCACCACAGCGGCGGCATAACAAGAAATCTCAACAGGGAGAAAACCACCGATAAAACAGCCTGCTCCGCATTTCCACCGATAAAGAGGTCAATGGGGCGGATATTGCCGAAATAGAGCATAAGGCAGTATAAAGCAGCTTCTGCGGTACGCAGGAAAAGCTCCGTGCCAATTGGCAGCAGGCATATGAGGAATATCTCACACCGTCTGCCCTTTATCAGTTTTCTCGAATAGCCTGTAAGCTCGCGGATTTTCATAATATCACCCTTTCTCAGGGGATATTATAAGCATTTTTTTGGAAAATATACATTTCACTCTTTATTATATGGACAGTAGCCCAGTATTTCAAAAGCCTGTGAATTGAGCCACATCTGTGCTGTTACCATAAGGTCAAAGCCCTCGCCGCAGGGGGCGTTGAGATATTTCGGGTCATATTTGGGCAGTCCGAAGCCTGTAAGCAGATTGGATATTATGCCGCCGTGGGTAATCAATGCACAGTGGGTAAGCCCTGTGTTCATCATATCTATTATAATATTGTGCAGGGCGGAAAAGGTACGTGCTGTCATTTCTTCAAGACTTTCGCCCTTTGGAGGTCTTGCATCGCGTCCGCCGCCAAGCCACGCCTTGTAATCCTCGCGATTTACAAGCTCGTCAACGGATTTCCCCTCAAATTCGCCGAAATTTATCTCTCGCATACCGTCGGCAAGAAGAATTTCCGTATCTGGAAACAGTATTTCCGCAGTTTCAGTACATCTTTTCAGAGGTGATGAGTATACCCTATGTACTCTGGGATAGTCGAATTCATCCATTTTAGCCGCCAGCTCTGCACAGCCCTTGTCTGACAGGGGCATATCAGTGGAGCCAATATATATACCTTTTTCATTGGCATCGGTCATACCGTGGCGGATTATGCTTATTCTGTAACCTTTCATAAATCTACTTCCTTTCGGTCAAACTATATTGCCTAAAGAGCAACGATAAAAAATACACAAAAAATCCCCTGAATTTTTATACATTTTTCCTATTTACTTGTTATACACTTTGTATTATAATATAAATAGCAGTTATTATACAAGATGTATCTTATTATATCAATTATACAGGAGGACTTTCCAATGAATTCAGATTTCGCGCGTATTATCACATTACAGAGAAAAGAACGTCACATCAGCCAGAAGCAGGCTGCCGCAGACCTGGGCATATCACAGGCTCTGCTCTCTCACTACGAAAAAGGCATAAGAGAATGCGGACTTAATTTTCTTGTAAGAATTGCCGATTATTATAACGTTTCCTGCGATTATCTCCTTGGCAGAACGCCTGAGCCTGAGGGAAAAATCATTACAATTGAAGATATTCCCGATGATGACGGAAACAACAATCTCAAAATGCCTTCTCCCGAGATAATCAACTTCAATAGAAGAATTATCAATAATTCAATCAGTCTGCTTTTCAGCCTTGCACAGAAAGCAGGAAGTATTACGCTGATTAAAGAGGTTTCCTCTTATCTTATGCTGTCAGTGTACAAGCTTTTCCGTATCGTATATAACGCAAATCCCAACAACGACCAGAAGCTTTTCCGCATACCAAAGGTTATTGCCAACGACAGCTCCAATGCTATTATTTCAATGAGTGAGGCTGATATCAAATCAGCTTCAAGCGGTATCGCCCTTGACGGTAACGACTGCGTTGATAACTTTGATACACTGTACATAACAACTTCCACACTGCAGAAGGACTACGCTCAGTATTCCTCATCCCTGCTCAATCTCATTAAGCGAAGCGAAGAAAGCATCGCAAGAACACGTGCGAGATACCACGCAACAGAGGACGACCAGGGTTATTAATGAATCCTGTAAGGCTGTGATTTTTCACAGCCTTTATTTTTTGCTGTGATATCAATATAAACGCTTAATACTCCATTTTATATTATATCATATACTTATATCATTGTCAAATACACCTTCCTTTTTTTACCTTGATTTATGAGGTTAGCTTATGTCATTTCATACATACCCCTCTATAATAGGGCAAAAATGTGCCTTTTTTCAACCAAAAATGGTTGATTACTGAGGACACCAACACACAAAGCCTGCTCGAAATCTGCTTGCATATTTTCCGTCAGCTTGCCCAGAACTTCCTTGCCATACATCAAGTATGCCTGCGGAA
>JAZSEJ010000008.1:0-22467 GCA_045531615.1 Ruminococcus sp. | reverse complement strand
CTGGTGATATCGGCGTTGGTGCACGTGAAGTTGGATACTTATTCGGTCAGTATAAGAGACTCCGCAACGAGTTCACAGGCGTACTTACAGGTAAGGGCATTCAGTTCGGCGGTTCACTTATCCGTCCCGAGGCTACAGGCTACGGCGCTGTATATTACACAGTAGAAATGCTCAAGCACTTCGGCGACAGCATTGAGGGCAAGACATTTGCAATTTCAGGCTTCGGCAACGTTGCTTGGGGTACTGTTAAGAAGGTTAACGAGCTTGGCGGTAAGGTTGTAACAATTTCCGGTCCTGACGGATATATCTACGATCCCGACGGTATCAGCACACCTGAGAAGGTTGATTACCTCCTCGAGATGCGTGCTTCATGCCGCAACAGAGTACAGGATTACGCAGACAAGTTCGGCGTAGAGTTCTTCCCTGGTCAGAAGCCTTGGGGAACAAAGGCAGACATCATTATGCCTTGCGCTACACAGAATGAGGTTGATGTTAAGGAAGCTGAGCAGATCGGTGCTAACGGCGTTAAGTACTACGTTGAACTTTCCAATATGCCTACAACAAACGAGGCTGTTGCATTCCTCAAGGAGAACGGTGTAATCGTAGCACCTTCCAAGGCTGTTAACGCTGGTGGTGTTGCTGTATCTGGTCTTGAGATGTCACAGAACTCTATGAGATATTCTTGGACAGCTGAGGAAGTTGACGAGAAGCTCAAGGGCATTATGAAGAACATCTTTGATGCTTCACTTGCTGCTGCTCAGGAGTACGGCTTCGGTGATGACCTCGTAGCAGGTGCAAACATTGCAGGTTTCCTTAAGGTAGCTGAGGCTATGAAGGCTCAGGGCTGTGTTTGATTAATAAAATAGCATAAATTAAAGGGTATCGGCTTATTGTTGATACCCTTTTTGATTGATACAGGAACTATTCTGCGTAGTAGGTGCGGATATTATCCGCCCGTAATTAAGAAACGAAATTCAAAAAACGCGGACTGCCAAATGCAGCCTCTACAAAATTCACATACTTCATATGTACTGTTTATTGTTATTATATCTGCTTGCAAATATTAAAATAAAAAAATATATCGAAAATCAAGAAAAAAGTGTCCGTTTTTTGTAAGTTTACTCGAATGTATTATATAGAGGGATAAATAATTCTTTGAAAAAACCTTTCTATTAAATTAAAATAAAAAAATATATCGAAAAATGAGAAAAACGTGTCCGTTTTTTTCAAGTTTACTCGAATGTATTATATAGAGGGGTAAATAATTCCTCCGAAAAAATATAAAAGGAGCAGATTTTATGAAAAAACATAAGAAAGCAATTATCCGAGCAGTATCAGTACTTTTAATAGGAGCAGTAGCGGTAGTGTGTCTTTTCTACTATCCAATATGCCCTCGTATTTACTTCGGAAACAGAATTAAAGGTGATGTAACCATTACCTGTGACGGAAAGCCCTATGCCCTTAATCCTGATCGGTTGAAATCCGCTGCAAAAGTCAGGGAAACAGGAAACGGCAGATATTACATTGAACTAAAAGGGGGAGAATACGGAAGCAATCCCTTTGAGATTATATTCAGCCCCGATATGAAGGTGATAGTCGATTGCTTCCAGACAAACTGGTGGTATGTGACAGACTTTAATCTTGATATAAATATTGACAGCAACAAAAAAGAGATAACATATAAAGGCGATTATACCACACCTGATTACAGCGGTTCAATCGACAAAAATCAGACAATAGACAGAGAAGAACTTGAAGTGATTCTGGGAATGTAAAAAGGAGATGAATGGATGTTAAAAGAAGAAAAGAAGAAAGCTGAATTTGCAAGAAAAATTTTCGATGAATATTGTAATTACGTCTATATCATTGTTATGAATAAAATCAAGGAATACGGCACAAAGGAAGACGCAGAGGAATGCGTCAGCGATGTATTTGCCGAAGTATTCCGCCATATGGATAAAATAATAGACTTTGAGGGTGACCTTAAAGGTTATATAGGTACGGTTGCCAAAAGACGAGCTATAGATAAATACCGTCGTTTAAGCGACGTTTACGGCAGAGAACAGCCGATAGATGATGAAATAGCGGAGCAGACAGCTTCTGACGAGGATATAGAGGAGTCCTACGATACAGCAAGCCGCAATGCCTATATACTTGATATAGTCAAGTCATTAGGCGAGCCTGACACAACGATTATAATAAATCAGTTTTATTACAATATGAAAGTCGCGGAAATTGCAAAGTCAATTTCCATGACGACTGCCGCAGTCCAGAAACGAAGCAAAAGGGCAAGAGAGCGGCTTCGGGCTATGCTTATGGAAGCAGATATAACTTTATAAGGATATTGATAGATATGAGAAAGAATTTACTTGAAAATATTGATTTTGAAACAGCTAAAAAAGTAGCTGATGAATTCCCTGCGCTTTCAAAAAGGGATATGGACAGGATGTTTTCGGCGTCAATGAAAAAGGCGAAGAAAATTTCCGTTGAAGATGACAGACGGGAGCAAATATTTGCATCTGCAATGGAAAAGGCATCATCTGAGGGATTTAACGATGTAGAGGTGCTTAAAATCGAGAAGTATAAAAAGCCTGCAATCAGCCGATATATCGGACTTGCCGCCTCATTGGCACTTGTGGGAGCAGTAATATTCGGTATGGGTACGCTTATCAGCAAAAGTCCCGATAAATCTGATAGCCCGGCCATTAAGCCGGCAACGCAGATTCCCACAGAGCAGCCAACAGAGGTACACGCTGATAAACAGGACTACGAAGCTGCCGCCTACAGAATAACCGACGAATATTTCACATTGGGCAGATATATATATGCAGGCGGCTTTGAATACAAGGAAAACAACGGCTTACCGCCAAAGGAAAGCGTAGTTGAAATCAGCTATATGGATGGCGGAGAGCTTAAAATCCAGGAATATTATCCCGTAATTGACGAAAAGTTCCCTGATATGGCGGCATTAAAAGCGTATTATTATTCCTACAGGGCAGAAGGCTATACCGTATATGGAGAAATAACAGAAGATGAAAAGCAGCTGGAGCTTACAGATACATTATTCGGCGGAGATATTACCGATGAAGATATGAAATCTCCCGAAACAATAACGGAAAAGCTGTGCAGCAAGGACGGTATATTTTACGAGTATATCAACATAAACGGCAAGCTTTATATGCTGCAGTACCCCCTTATTGACGGCATTGAGGCTATAAGCGCAATGAAGTGGACAAAAGAGCCTGTTATAAGTGATGTAAGCGAAAACAGCTTTACAGTGACAAGAACCTTTGTGTCCGTTGAAGAAGTCCTTATGGCGGAGGTTACAGTTGCTTTTGAAATGGTATGGGACGAAGCGGCACAGGATTGGCGTGCAGTTTCCGAGACCGTAACAGGTGAGCCAATCGGGCAGGGTGACTGAATTTTTGAAGCAATAAAACCAGAATAAGCAGAAAAGAGGATTATAATGAATAAGAAAGCATCTGCTTCTCGTAAAATTAGCAAAAAATATCTTATTGTTCTGTTAATTTTTATTGCGGCTGTTTTAGTTGTATTATATTTTCGTGTAAATCCGAAATGGAAAGCTGCCGACCTTAAAATTGAAACAACAAGGACGGATTATGGCGTCCGGTGCGTAAATTCAGAGGGAATGACTGTTGAAAGCCGAATAACTCCCCCTGATGGTTACAGCCGTGTTGCGGTTGAAAGTGGAAGTTTTGCTGAATATCTGCGAAAATATCCCCTGCACCCCGTTAACATAAAGCTTCCTGTATACAACGGAAAAACTCTTAACACAGATTCTCCTGCAATTTTTGATATAAGCCTTGGTGATGAAGGATATCAGCAATGTGCAGACAGCATTATAAGGCTCTACAGTGATTATTTCTACGAAAACGAGCAGTATGACAAGATTTCCTTTGAATTTTCCAACGGCGATATCTGTGATTATAACCGTTGGCGACAGGGTAAAAGAATGTTGGCACTGGGCAGCTTTTCATGCGAAATTCCTGTGGCATTTCCAGATGACAGCCAACAGGGTTACAGAAATTATCTCAAAACTGTTATGAATTACGCAGGAACTCTTTCCCTGCTCAATGAATCTGAGCCGATTTCTACCGATGAAATCCGTATTGGCGACATTATCTGCGATGAATCTCACGTTGTCCTCATAGTTGATGAGGCTGTTAATGAAAAGGGTGAAAAATCCTATCTCATAGGGCAAAGCTTTATCCCTGCCGTCTGCTTTCATATAGTTACAAATTCCAGTGGGGATGTTGATTCACCCTGGTTTACACAGGAACAGCTTGAACAGGAAAACTTTACAATTGACAGCTTTGGATTCAGCAAAAATAATATACGCCGTTGGAAAGACGGTTTTTAGAGGTATAATAGTATTATAGGAGTGACATTATGAAAAAATTTACAGTTATATTTACAACAGTTATCACATCATTTATTATTATGATGTGCGGTGAAATGAACGCTTTTGCAGGTGATGTTCCTGAGAGTTTAATAGAGAACAAGGCACAGGTTTATTTTGGCACAATTGAAGAAATAGGCGATTCATCAGAAATAAACGGCTTTGAAGTATATGATTATATTGAAGTTATGCCCGTGGCAGCGATTAAAGATAATGTAACACAGGGTGAAAAAATCAGATACAATAAGGTTGAATATAATTTTCATTATAAGGGAAAGCCGCAAAATGGTGAAATATATCTCTTTGCATACTATGATGAAAATAATCCCCTTGATTGCTTCTGCGTTACTGCCTATGATACGGATATCCTCAGAATTGTTGGAGTTGACCAGAATGATGAAAATAATATGTGGTTCAGATTTCAAAAGTATCTCAATGAGGGAAAATATGGTGAAGCGAAGATAGAAGGTGTAACTCCAAAATCCTATGAAGCTTATGAAAAGAAATTGAATGCTGAAAGAAAAAGAAGTGAGTTTTTCAACAATGCTGAAAAGCTTTTATTCGAGAAATTAGGCATTATATTACATTTTTGGTGGATTGGTGTTATTATTATCACTGTCGTTATCGTTTTAGCAGTAAAAACAGTAAGAAAACGGCATAAGAAATCATAAATCAGTTATATATTGCATTTTTTCACCTTTGTCCGCATATCCTTTACAGATAAAACGTAAAGGAGTGTTTCAATATGGGACTTACGGAAAAGGAAGCCGCCGAAAGACTTAAAAAAGACGGCGAAAATGTATTGGAGAGCAAGAAAAAGACATCCGCTGTGAAAATATTTGCAGGGCAGTTCAGAGATGTTATGGTTATGATTCTGCTCTGTGCTACCGTTATTTCCGTCCTTTTGGGCGAAGTTACTGACGCAATAACCATTATACTTATCGTGCTGATTAACGCAATTTTAGGCTTTATTCAGGAGTACCGCACGGAGCATACCCTTGAAGCCTTGAAGTCTATGACTGCACCCACCGCAAAATGCTATCGTGACGGAAGACTCCGTCAGATTGAGGCTTCACAGCTTGTTGTGGGAGATATTGTGGAGCTTGAAGCAGGCGACAGAGTACCTGCGGACTGTGTTATTCTCTCCTGCACTGGATTTTATACCGATGAAGCCGTACTTACGGGAGAATCCGAGCCTGCGGCGAAAAAAACCGGCTCTCCCGATGACGAGGATAACAGCATTAACAAAGAAAATATCGTCTACTGCGGCACATCTGCTGTCAAAGGCGTATGCCGCGGCAGAGTTATTGCAACGGCGAAAAATACTCAAATGGGCAAGATTTCAAAGCTGCTTGCGGATATTGACAACGAGCCTACCCCTCTGCAAAAACGCCTTGGGGAGCTTGGAAAAATTGTGGCAATTATCTGCCTTATTGTATGCGTTGCCGTTTTCGGAGCAGGTGTACTCCGCGGAGAAGATATTTTCGATATGCTTATGACAGGCATTACCATTGCAATTGCCGCAATTCCAGAGGGGTTGCCTGCGACAGTTACAATCGCCCTTGCCCTTGCTGTTAACCGAATGATGAAGCATAAAGCCCTTGTGAATAAGCTTCACAGCGTTGAAACCCTCGGATGTGCCTCCGTTATATGCTCGGATAAAACAGGCACAATTACTGAAAATAAAATGACTGTTACGGAGCTTTCAACAGTTGATTCAGATTATTATTTCAGCGGCTCGGGATATAAAATCAGCGGTGAAATTACAAAGGGTGAGGATAATATTGCTGTCAATCCAAAAACTGAAAAGTCTCTTACAGAATCCCTTAAATGCGGCGTTATATGCTCCACAGCGGATATTTTCACCGATAAGGCAGGTATAAGCCGTCGCCGTGGTTCTCTCAAAGGAAAGGGCGAATGGAGCGTTACAGGGGACCCTACAGAGGTTGCACTCCTTGTGGCGGCTTCAAAAGGCGGTATAACAAAGGAAGTATTGGGGAAATACGCGGAAAAGCTTGATGAGCTGCCCTTTGACAGCGAAAGCCGTTTTATGGCTGTATACTGCCGCGAGGGCGGTACAAAGCGGATATATTTCAAGGGTGCCGAGGAGGTTATGCTGTCCCGTTGTTCCCGATATCTCGACGATAAGGGCCATACTGCGGCTTTAACCCCTGCTGTGAAAAACAGTATACATAAAAAAGTCCTTGAAATGTCCGATAAGACTCTCAGAGTTCTTGTGCTTGCCTATGCTGAAAGCGATGAATTTTCGCCCCATATGGGAAATCTTGTATTTCTCGGTGTGGCAGGTATGCTTGACCCTCCCCGTGAGGAGGCAAAGGCGGCGATAAAGAAATGTGCCGCTGCATCGGTAAAAACTGTTATGATAACAGGCGACCATAAAAATACAGCCGTTGCCATTGCAAAAAAGGCAGGGCTGTTGAAAAACGGCAAAGCGGCTACAGGTGCGGAGCTTGACGCAATGTCAGACGAGGAGCTTGACCGCAGAATAGGGGAGTATACTGTTTTTGCCCGTGTTGAGCCTGCCCATAAGCTCCGTATTGTCCGCAGTTTCAAACGCAAGGGTGAAATTGTCACAATGACAGGTGACGGTGTAAACGATGCCCCAGCCATAAAAGAAGCCGATGTTGGCGTAGCTATGGGTATAACCGGTACTGACGTTACAAAGCAGGCGGCAGATGTTATTCTCCTTGACGATAATCTTGCAACCCTTGTGAATGCTGTTGAGCAGGGACGTTGCGTTTATGCCAATATACGCAAGTTTGTGCGGTATCTGCTTTCCTGTAACATCGGTGAAGTACTGACAATGTTCCTCGGCATTATTATGGGAATGCCTGTGGTGCTTCTCCCTGTGCAGATACTTCTTGTAAATCTCGTTACAGACGGACTTCCTGCCATAGCGTTAGGACTTGAACCGCCTGAAAAGGACATTATGAGTCGTCCGCCGAGAAAATCCACTGAGGGATTTTTTGCAGGGGGACTTATGTGGAAAATCGTCATAAGGGGCATACTCATAGGACTTTCAACCCTTGCCTCTTTCACCTCTGTAATGCATATGGGGGGGAGTCTTGAAGCCTGCCGTACAGCGGCGCTTATAACCCTTGTGGCATCACAGCTTATTCACGTTTTCGAATGCAAAAGCGAAAGAGGAAACATCTTTTCGATTAACCTGTTCAGCAATATAAAGCTGATACTTGCGGTTATTGTTTCCGCAGCGGCACTTGTTGCGGCTGTTATGATTACGCCTTTGCAGGGAATTTTCGCAACAGTTCCCCTTACAAATGAACAGCTTTTTGCTGCCCTTGGATTCAGTGTGATTATTCCCTTTGTCAGCGGAATTTTTGGTGGTAAAAAAGCCAAATGATAAAATAAAGGGTACCGAATCCGGTACCCTTTAATACTAATTATTCAATTGTTGTGTCTGTATCTTCTGTTGTGTAGTCTGTGTATTCCGAACGGTCGATTATGTAATCCCCGGGAGCTACTTCCTCGTAAGGATTAGCTGATGTTTCAGCTGCAGTCTCAGCAGCTGCGGGTGCCTCTGCCTGTGCAGATGCAATTCTTCCACCTAAGAAGCCTGAAAGGATAGACTTGATATCTACGCCTGTAGCTTCTGTAAGACCGTCTGTAATTTTTACTGTGGAATTGATGATATCGCCTACAAGACGGCTGGAATTGCCCTCGCCGTACATTGTAATCTTGTCAACATTTTCAAGGGGAGCAGCAGCGTTGCGTACAACCTCAGGGAGTGCCTTGAAGTACATTTCGAGTACAGCAGCCTCGCCGTATTTCTTCATAGCCTCAGCCTTAGCGTTGATACCTTCAGCCTCAGCAAGACCCTTAGCTCTGATAGCGTCAGCCTCAGCCTGACCTACGGCAGCGATACCTTCAGCCTCCTGCATTCTTGCAAACTTCTGAGCTTCAGCCTCAGCCTTCTGAGCCTCAGCTTCCTGCTCACGCTGGAAACGGTCAGCCTCAGCTTCTTTCTTCAGCTGGTAAAGCTTAGCGTCGGCTTCCTGCTGTGCCTTATAGCGCTCAGCCTCAGCCTTTTTCTTGATTTCAGCATCGAGAGATTTTTCCTTAACCTCTGCTTCTTTAGTTTTAAGTTCAACATCCTTTTCAGATGCAGCGATGTTAGCGTTAGCCTTTGTGATTTCGATTGTCTTACGCTGTTCTTCCTTCTGGATTTCGTAAGCAGCGTCGGCAATAGCCATCTGTGTATCTGATTCCTTTTTCAGTTCAGCCTGACGGATAGCAAGCTCGTTGTTCTTCTTTGCAATTTCAGTTTCAGCAAGAACCTTTGCATCGTTAGCTTCTTTCTTAGCCTGTGCCTTTGCAATTTCGATTTCCTTTTCGGATTCAGCGCGTGCAATAGCAGCCTTCTTCTGAATCTTTGTAGTATTGTCAATACCGAGGTTTTCGATAAGGTTCTGGTCGTCTGTAAAGTTCTGCACGTTGAATGAAACGATTTCAAGACCCATTCTGTTAAGATCGGGAGCCGCATTCTCCTGTACCTTTTCAGCAAAAGCCTTACGGTCGTTTACCATTGCCTCGAGAGACATCTGACCAACGATTTCACGCATATTACCTTCGAGAACCTCACGGGCAACCTTTGCAACATATATAGGCTCCTTGTTGAGGAAGTTCTCTGCAGCAAGCTTGATAAGCAGCGGATCACTGCTGACCTTAACGTTTACGTTAGCGTCAACGTTGATGTTGATGTAATCAGCGGTAGGAACTGCACTTGAAGTCTTTACGTCAACGGCGATGAGCTGGAGTTTCAGCTTATCCACACGCTCGAAGAAAGGAATTCTGATGCTTGCCTTTCCGATGATGATTTTCTTTCTCAGACCTGAGATGATGTAGGCTGTATCGGGTGGAGCCTTGATGTAACCCATTGATACTATAATAATCAACAGGATTATAACGATTCCTCCGATAATAAGTGCCATTTTGTCCATAGTGTTAATCCTCCATATCATAAATGTATTTTACGGCTTTGCGGATACCGTACACGTTGTGGTTTACAACGTTGAATACATTATACAACATTTTTCTATAATTGTCAAGAGGTCGGGAAAAAATTTTGTTTATAATAGGTAAAACTTATTTGTCGAAAATGCATTTTGTGCTCTTGACTTTTTGGGGCTAATGTGGTAAAATTATAGTGATATATTTTTTAAGGGGTTGATTGGATGAATACACAAAAGCTGCCATTGCTTATCGGCTTTAATTTACTGATTGCTGCTGCGGATGTTATACTTTTATCGCGTGGAATTACCTCATTCAGCGGTATGGTAAGAATTATAATCATTATCGCAAGCGTAATTATTTTCCTTGCAGGCAACTATTTTATTCTATCTGTGGCATATAAAAAGCCTGTGGTAAAAGACAAGGAAAACGCTGATTACGATGACTTTGAAGAGGCTTTCAAAGGCTGGAAGGGTATGAATACACCCTATAACAGACAGATTGACAAAGCCCTCAGACAGCTTAATCAGTTCAATACAAGAAGGGAAAAGCTTAAGGCACTTTCTGAGGACAGTACATTTGATGCGGCAATTGATGAGGTTCAGGCAAATATGTTCAGCAACTTTAACCGCATTATTAACAGGCTTCTTATTTTTGACAAGAATGATAATAACGATATAAACAGAAACGGAAATTATATCAATAAGCTTCTGATGACAAATGAGCAGTATCTCGATGTTTTCCGTAAGTTTATTGATGAAATATCTATGATTGGTGATTCCTCTGACGGCAGCAAAACTCTCAGCTTACAGACTATTACTGAGTCATTGAGAGAAATCCGCACAAACGGGGAAGCTGATAAATTTGATGATATAGGCTGATAAGCCGCGAAAGGGTAGGGATTTTTATGAACGAAAACAAAAAGAAAATTGCAGGTACTATGGCGCTTATGGCTGTACTTGTGACTGGCGTTGTAGGCGGAGGTATTTTTCTTACAAAAAATATCGGCAAGAGCGCAAGGGAAATTTCAAAAGAAGAAGCTATGGAGGACTTGCCTAAGCTTCTGAAAAAAATCAATGTTACCGAGGTTGAGGCAAGAAAGGCGCAGGTACAGATAGGTACTTCCTCTCTTATTGATGAATTGCCTGATATATCGAAATATCCTCTCAGCGTAGACGGAAACGGCGATATTGATATTGAAATATTTTCCTCTACTGAGAAGTCGAGCAAGGGTACAGATGGATGGCTCAATGAGGTTGCAGAAAACTTCAACAGAGAGCAATTTGAAATTGACGGTTATACCGTATCTGTTTCAGTTCGTCCTGTGGCATCGGGACTTTCTGTTGACTATATCAAATCAGGAAAATATGTTCCCGAGGTATTCACTCCCTCAAATGAGCTGTGGGGTGATATGATTGAGGCTGAAGGTGTAGATATTGAGCTTGTTGATGAGAGTATAGTAAGCAACACAGCAGGTATTCTTGTTGATAAGGATACATATTCTGAAATAGAGTCGAAATACGGTTCAGTATCAATTAATACAGTAATTCAGGCAACAATTGACGGCGAAATAGCAATGGGATATACAAACCCATACGCTTCTTCAACAGGACTTAATTTCCTTGTTTCCGCTCTCAATTGCTTTGATAATACAGATATTCTCAGTACAAAGGCTGTGGAGTCATTTGTTGATTTCCAGGCAAATGTTCCATTTGTGGCTTATACAACCCTCCAGATGAGAGAGGCTGCTGAGTCAGGTGCGTTGGATGCCTTTATTATGGAAAATCAGACGGTATACAATGACCCGTCACTTAAAAACTACAAGTTTATTCCTTTTGGTGTAGAGCATAATAACCCTGTTTATGCCCTTGGTAATCTTACACCTACACAGGATGAGATTCTCAATATGTTTGTGGATTACTGCAAAAACAGCGAATCTCAGAAGCTTGCTGACAAATATGGCTTTAATCAGATAAAGGATTACAAGTCAGATATCCCCGAAATTGCAGGCACATCCCTTATTTCTGCACAGAAGCTTTGGAAAGAGGAAAAGGATGCAGGCAGACCTGTTGTGGCTGTATTCGTTGCTGATACTTCCGGAAGTATGGACGGCGAGCCTATTGCACAGCTGAAACGTTCACTTATCAATGCTTCGCAGTATATCGGAGAGGACAACAGTATCGGTCTTGTTACATATAACAACGATGTTCAGATAAATCTTCCCATAGCAAAGTTTGATATAAACCATCGCGCATACTTCACAGGTGCCGTTGAGGATATATCCCCCTTTGGCAGTACAGCAACCTTTGACGGCGTTGCGGTTGCCGCTGATATGCTTATAAAGGCACGTGAGGCAAATCCCGATGCTAAGATAATGATGTTTGTACTCAGCGACGGCGAAACAAATATTGGCTGTTCTCTGAAAGATATTTCCGGTATAATTCAGGCGCTTGAAATACCCATTTATACAATCGGTTACAACGCAAATCTTGATGAGCTTGGCAAGCTTTCAGCTATAAACGAGGCTGCAAGCGTAAATGCCGACTCTGATGACGTTGTATATGCTCTGAAAAACCTCTTTAATGCACAGGTATAATTATCATCCGCACAGTTCATTGTGAACTGTGCGGTTTTGTCGTTTAGGGAGGGGGAATGTATTTTCCTGACGCTGAAACCTTATATTTTTCATTGTAATATCCTATGCGACATAAATCGCCCGAAAATAGTGGTATAATCAGAATATCACTGATAAAACGGGGGACGATAAAGATGAAAAATATAACGGATGGAAAAATATTTGGCAAAGCAGTTGGAATGCTCCTTTCTTTTGGCGGTGGCTTTATGCTTTCGGGAACTACAATTGCAGGTGTGGCATCCTTTGCCGATATAGCCCTTGCAGGGGTGATTGGTCTGCCGTATACGGCGGCGGCTTTTTCGGGAGCCGTGGTGAGATGTGTTTTGACGGATTCCGTTGGAAAGTGCATTGTAAAGCTTGCAGCAATGGCTATAATTCTCATTGCAAAAATGTTTTCGCGGATTTTTAGTCAGCCTGTTGGGTGCGGAGCTGTAACTGCTGCGGCAATTCTCCTTTCGGGTTGTGGAATATCGGCGCTTATTGGAGAATTTCCCGAAAAGCTTCTTTTTTATAGCTTGTATGGCGTTATATCGGGTTTTACTGCTTATTCTGCGGCATCTCTGTATGATAACTTTTCAACGGGAAAATCTCTTGAAATTCACGGAAAAATCGGCTATATGCTGGGAGTTGTGTATATAGTTGCGGCGGCGTCAGTATGCTCAGCGGAGCTGCCGTTTATAAATATCGGACTTGCGCTTATATCAGTTGTTACTGTGGCAGGTGCCTATTTCTACGGCGGATTTGGCGGTGTTATATGCGGTGCATTAGGGGCAAGCGGAGCTTTTCTTGCTTCTGCGGAAATTGGCACAGCGGCGGCTATTCTTCCTGCGGCAGGGCTTCTTACAGGTTTTATCGGCAGAGAAAAACTGCTTTTGTCTACAGTATTTTATACCTTTTCCTGTTTTCTTCTCAGTGTGCTTATGGCGGAATCCTATAATTTCGGTTTTGCTATCAGCATTCTCTGCGGCGGAGGTGTTTTTCTTGCCGTTGCTCCTCATATCAAGGAAAAACGATTTGTTATGCACATCGGAAAAAAAGAAAATTCAGTGGACAGCACAGTTGTAAAAAATGCTTTTCTTTCTGATGTTATTGAGGCTGTAAGATGCGATTCAGGGAAGATTTCAGCGGCTCTTATAGCCTCACAGCGTAAAAATTGCGTAAAAGAGAAATACTGCAACAAAGTCTGCGATGTGTGTTACCGCAGGGGAGTGTGTGAATGCGGTCAGCTTGAAACGTCAGGGGAGCTTATACCTGTTGTTCCCGATGACTGCGTCCGCAGAAAAGAGGCTTCCGATGAGTTTGAGAGGCTTTACAAGGCACGCACTGCACAGCATATTATGGAGCTGCGTTTTTCAGGGGAAAGACGTTTTCTTTCGGAGCAGTTCAGAATTATTTCTGATATTATACGTGATATGGGGGAAAGTAACGATATAAGCTATTCTTCGTCAATGGGACGGCGGATAGAAAACGCCCTGAAAAATCACGAAATAAAGTTTCTGCGTGTTATGGCAGGTTATACACCTTCGCGCAGGCTTACGGCTGAAATATTCTTCAGTTCGGGAGAAATTGCTGAATCTGCTGAAAGAATCTGCGGTATATTGTCGGATTCTCTTGGTATGAGATTGCTTTCATCCGCATCTGTCAGCTCAGTAAATGAACTGAAATTAGGCTTGTATCAGCCGCCTGCTTATGAGCTTGAAATTCATTCGGCGTCGAAATGTGCCGCAGGATGCGATATAAGCGGTGATAGCTCCTCTGTATTTGCTGATAGTACAGGCAGGCAGTATGTGGTGCTTTCCGACGGTATGGGCAGCGGAAAAAATGCTGCTGTGGATTCTCATATGGTAATTGGTATGTTCCGCAGGCTTGTATGCGGCGGAATGAAGCCTGAATCGGCGGTAAGAGTGGTTAATTCCGTTATGGTGACGAAATCCCGCGAGGAATCCTTTGCAACTCTTGACGCGGCAATTATAGACCTTGACAGCTGCACTATGACTTCCGTGAAATCGGGGGCAGCTCCTACGATTATCCGCAGGGGAAACGACGTGATAAAGCTTTCTTCTCCTGTTTTTCCAATCGGAATTGTGGAGGAAGCAGAGCTTTTCGTTTCCGAACAGAAGCTTGATGAAGGCGATATAATTATTATGTTCTCCGACGGCATAACAGAAAATGCCTATCTTTTTATAAAAGAGCTTCTTCTCGGGGGAGGGGAGATAAGTGAAATAGTAAGAGAGATTGCTGTTAAGGCGGAGGTTTTCAATCCATCTGTCCGTTCCGACGATGTAACTGTTATCGGAATGAAAATTGTGAAGAAATAATATGAACGACATTTGTTTTATTGTGTTGCATAATAGGTATTATTAACAAATCTTAACAGGATACAGAATATTGACATTTGACAGCAAACAATTTAACTGTAAATATCTTAAAAGTATGGCAAAATGCACAGAAAACACTACAAATATTTATACTATTATCTGAATTATTGTGCAAATTTGCAAAAAAACTTGATAATTTGCATATTTTCTGATATAATATTTATGGGTTTAAACTGTACCTTTATGTCTTTTGCAGTTACTTATTTGCAGTTTGCCCGAAATCGATATTATTTGAAGTTTTTGGATTAATATCGGTCATTAGCAAAGGGGGCTGAATTATGTCAGTTAATAATAACAATAATAATCCTAATGATTTTCCGCTATACCTATATTATCAGGGCAAAAATTTTGAAGCTTGGAAATTCTTCGGGGTACATTCACGTAAAAAGGGCCGCGGTAAATACTATACATTCAGAGTATGGGCTCCTAATGCAGTAAGCGTTTCGGTTGTCGGCGATTTCAACGAATGGAACCGCTTAAAGAATCCCATGAAACTTATATCCGATGGAGTGTGGGAAACAGAGATTTCAAAGCTGGAACGTTTCGATATCTATAAGTACAGTATAGAAACGAAAGATGGACGTATTCTTCTTAAATCGGATCCATATGGCAACCATTTTGAAACACGTCCTGGTACTGCTTCAAAAATATATGAAAGCGAGTACGAGTGGCAGGATGCATCTTGGTTTGAGGAGAAGAGAAAACATTCTATATACAAAAGTCCGATGAATGTGTATGAAGCACATCTCAATTCCTGGAACAATACAGGCGAGGAGGAGGTTTTCACTTCTTACATCAACTTCGCAAATCAGATAATTCCATATCTGAAAAAAATGTCATATACTCACGTTGAGCTTATGCCTCTTACGGAATTTCCATTTGATGGTTCCTGGGGTTATCAGGTAACTGGATATTATGCCCCTACTTCAAGATACGGAACTCCCGATGATTTCCGCCGTATGGTAGATATGTTCCACCAGACTGGAATTGGCGTTATTCTTGACTGGGTACCTGCTCACTTCCCTAAGGATGCGCCTGGACTTTACGAGTTTGACGGCACTTGCTGTTATGAGTATACAGACTCCCGCAAAAAAGAACATAAAGCCTGGGGAACTCACGTATTTGACTACGGTAAGCCTGAGGTATGTTCATTCCTTATTTCAAGTGCAAACTACTGGTTTACAGAAATGCACGTTGACGGTCTGAGAGTTGACGCTGTAGCGTCTATGCTCTATCTTGACTATGACAGACGTGACGGAGAATGGGCTGCAAATATCCACGGCGGCAATGAAAATCTTGAGGCTGTGGAATTCTTGAAAAGGCTCAATGAGGCTATTTTCTCAATGCATCCCGATGCTCTTATGATTGCTGAGGAATCAACAGCCTGGCCGATGGTTACAAAGCCTACAAGCAGCGGCGGACTTGGCTTCAATTTCAAGTGGAATATGGGCTGGATGAATGATATGCTCAGCTATATGTCCCTTGACCCCATATATCGTTCTTTCAATCACGATAAGGTAACATTTTCTTTCTTCTATGCATTTTCGGAGAATTATATACTTCCCATTTCACACGATGAAGTGGTTTACGGCAAATGCTCAATGATTGAGAAAATGCCTGGCGAGGGTGAGCAGAAATTCGCCTCATACCGCGCATTTTTAGCTTATATGATGGCTCACCCAGGAAAGAAACTGCTGTTTATGGGACAGGAATTTGCTCAGTATAACGAATGGAACTATAAGACAAGACTTGACTGGGAACTTCCTAAAACTAATCCATATAACAAGAGAATACAGGAATTCACAAAGAAACTTAATAAGTTCTATCTGGATAATTCACCGTTGTGGCAGAATGACGATAGCTGGGGCGGTTTCAGCTGGATATCAAACGATGACTATAAGCAGAGTGTAATTGCATTCCGCCGTATAGACGATGAAGGCAATGAAATCGTGGCTGTATGTAATTTTGTACCTGTTCAGCGTGAGGATTACCGTATCGGCGTGCCTAAACGCGGCACATACAAGGTTGTATTCAATACCGATGCTGAGGAGTTCGGCGGTACAGGTGTTTCCGCAAAATCATACAAATCTGAGAAGATACCTATGCACGGCTTTGATAATAGTATTTCAATGACATTGCCGCCTCTTTCTGTTATGTATCTTAAAACATCTGCAAGGAAAAAGGCTGCAAATACCGAAGAAAAGGTGAATACTGAACCTGTAAAAAGGAAAAGAACGTCAGCGAAGAAAAAGACTGCTGCTGATAAATAAATGATAACAGCCATTTTCCGACAGGAGTTTTTTACGGAAAAAGGTTAAAATGGAGGATAATATATTATGTACACAAAGAAAAAAGTAGTGGCAATGCTCCTTGCAGGCGGTCAGGGAAGCAGATTGTACGCTCTTACAAAAAATGTAGCCAAGCCCGCCGTTCCATACGGTGGAAAATACAGGCTCATTGACTTCCCTCTCTCAAACTGTACCAATTCGGGAATTGATACTGTAGGCGTTCTTACGCAGTATCAGCCCCTCGTACTTAATGAGTATATAGGCAATGGACAGCCCTGGGACCTTGACAAGATGAATGGCGGAGTTCACGTTCTGCCTCCTTATGAGTCACAGAAGGGTGCTTCCTGGTATGAGGGTACAGCTAATGCTATCTATCAGAATATGAACTTCATCAGACGCTATGACCCTGAATATGTAGTTGTTCTCGGCGGCGACCATATATATAAAATGGACTACTCTAAAATGGTAGATTTCCATATTGCCAATGAAGCTGATTGTACTATTTCCGTAATTGATGTACCTCTTGCTGAGGCTTCAAGATTCGGTATAATGATATGCGATGAAAACAACAAGGTAACTGATTTCGTTGAAAAGCCCAAGGAGCCTAAGTCAACCCTTGCTTCAATGGGTATATATGTTTTCAGCTGGAAGAAGCTTGAAAAGTATCTCATTGAAAATGAGGAGGATGCCAACGCTAAGCGTGAAAGAGGCGAAAGCTGGTCCAAGGACTTCGGTAAGGATATTATTACCTCAATGCTTCGCGACAATCAGAGACTCTTTGCATATGAATTTGAGGGCTACTGGAAGGATGTAGGAACTCTTGATTCACTCTGGGAGGCTAATATGGACCTTCTCAGCCCTGCACTTCCTCTTGACCTTCACGACAAGAGCTGGAAAATCTACTCCAGAAGCAGCTATGTTCCGCCGCAGTATATAGGCGATAACGCAAAGGTTGAAAATTCTATGATTGCTGAAGGCTGTGACGTTGACGGTTCTGTTGATTTCTCTGTACTCTTTGCAGGAGTAACAGTTGAGGAGGGTGCTGTTGTAAATTACAGTATCATTATGCCTGGTGCAGTAATAAAATCAGGTGCTGTTGTTGAATACGCCATTGTCGGAAGCGACAGCGTTATAGAGAGCGGTGCTCACATAGGCAAGAGTCCCGAAAGTGCAGAAAACTCCGATGACTGGGGAATTGCAGTTGTTGGTCACAATGTAACGGTATCAAGCGGTAAATCTGTAGAGCCTAAGCAGATTATCGGCGAGAATATCTGATTTCGGGAGGTTTGAAAATATGGGCGTTAATTATAATTTACTCGGACTTATCTTTGCAAGTATGCACGAATCTTTTGTAAGTGACCTGACAGAGCATAGAACAATGGGTTCTATCCCCTTTGGCGGACGTTACAGACTTATAGATTTCCCACTGTCAAACTACGTTAATTCAGGCGTTTCTGAGGTGGGTGTAATTACAAAGGCTAACTATGGCTCACTTCTTGACCACCTGGGTTCAGGACGTGACTGGGATCTTGCGCGTAAAAAAGGCGGACTTCATCTTCTTCCCCCTTACAGCCAGACAGGCGGAATATACAAGGGCAGACTGGACGCACTTGCCAATATATGGAGCTTTGTGGAGCATTCTAAGGCGCAGTATGTAATCCTTTCCAACTGCGATGTTGTTACTACAATTGACTTTAACCCTGTACTCCGTCAGCATAAGGAGACAGAGGCTGATATAACCCTTATCTATGGCAAGGGTTATTACGACGGCGAAAAGAACCGCAGTACAACAATTCTCCAGCTTGATGAGAATAAGGTTGTTAATGATGTTCTTGTTGCTCCCAGAATAAAGGGTGAGTGCTGTCAGTGGCTTGATATGGTTATTATCAGCAAGGAGCTTCTCAGAACAATTGTATTCGATTCTATGAGCAGAAATACATTCAGCTTTACAAAGGAAATTCTCCAGAACAAGGAATGCGGATATAAGATTATGGGCTTTGAGCATACTGAGCTGTTTATGCGCATTGACAGCACAGAGAGCTATTTTGCTGCAAATAAGAGACTTCTTGACTCAGAAACAAGAAAGGCTATATTCAAGTATAAAACACCTGTTTATACCAAAGTTGGTGACAATGCACCTGTTAAGTATGGACTGGAGTCGGATATAAAGAACTCTCTCATTGCAGACGGATGTATTATTGAGGGTACTGTTGAAAACTCAATCCTTTTCAGAGGCGTCAAGGTTGGTAAGGGTACAGTAATCAAGGATTCCGTAATAATGCAGGGTGCTGTAATCGGCAGCAACTGCAGATTAAGCGAGATTATTACAGATAAGAATGTTGGAATCAGAGATGATCAGATTCTCAATGGTTCAGAAACATATCCTGTATATATCAATAAAAACGGCAAAATCTGATTTTTGTTATAAAGCAGGGGACGGCCGTTCCCTGCTTTTTTCGGATTTGCAGGTTCGGATATGTGCCGTGTAGCATATCCGGGCAATTTTATGAAAGGATTCTGATTTTATGAATATACTTTTTGCAGCAAGTGAAGCTGTTCCATATGCGGCTTCGGGCGGTCTTGGCGATGTTGTCGGTTCACTTCCGAAAGCAATTGCCGAAAAGGGACATAGCTGTGCTGTCGTCATTCCGCTGTATAGGTCAATTTCTGCGGAAATGCGTGAGGATATGGATTTTGTTGCAAGTATAACAGTTGATGTTTCCTGGCGCAAGCAGTACTGCGGTATATTTAAAGCCAAGAGAAACGGAATTGTTTATTATTTTATAGATAATGAGTATTATTTTGATCGTGAAGGAATGTACGGATTTTACGACGACTGCGAAAGATTTGTATTTTTCGGCAGAGCTGTTCTGGAAATGCTGAAATATATCGGTTTTATGCCTGATATTATAAGCTGTAACGATTGGCAGACTGCTCTTATACCCGTATATTATCACTTGTACTACAGATATCAGCAGGGCTATGATAAGCTTAAAACAGCCTTCACTATACATAATATTGAATATCAGGGCAGATACGGCACAGAAGTGCTGGGCGAGGTTATGGGTATTCCTCCTTATAATGCAGGACTTCTTGAATATGACGGCTATATTAATATGCTCAAAGGTGCGATTGAGACGGCTGACAGAATAATAACAGTATCTCCGCAGTATGCAAAGGAGCTTCTTGACCCCTGGTATGCCCACGGGCTTGACCGTATATTACTGACAAAGCAGGACAAAATGACGGGTATACTTAATGGCATAGATGTAAATATGTATAATCCAGAAACTGACGCAGCTATAGCCTGCAATTACTCGAAGGGGGATATTTCTGGAAAGGCGATATGTAAAAAGCCGCTTCTTAATGAGTTGAATCTCAGTGAGGGTGATGAGCCTGTAATAGGCGTTGTAACTCGTTTTGTGGGACATAAGGGTATTGACCTTATTCGCTGTGTGTTTGAACAGATGGTGGCTGAAGGATTAAAATTTGCGGTGCTTGGCAGCGGTGAAAGAATATACGAGGAATTTTTTATCGAGATGTCAAGGCGATATCCCGACAGGGTATCGGTAACAACAGAGTTTAATCCAATTCTTGCACATAAGATATATGCAGGTGCAGATATGTTCCTTATGCCGTCTATGAGTGAGCCTTGCGGCCTTGCTCAGCTTATAGCAATGAGGTATGGTACTATACCTATAGTACGTGAAACAGGCGGTCTGAAAGACACTGTGCGCGATAACGGCGGTATCAATGGTAATGGCTTTACGTTCAAGACATACAATGCAGATGATATGTTTGACGCTGTAAGGCGTGCCAAGCTGGACTATGACAATGATGAAAAGTGGAATGAGCTTGTAAAACGTGCGATGCTCTACGATTACAGCTGGAAATCCTCCGCTGAGGCGTATGTTGATATGTTTGAAAAAATGCTGAATAGCTAATAAAACAGGGATGTCGTGATTTTTACGATATCCCTGTTTTTTATAGATGCAGAGCAAACAAAAACTCCGCAGTCATATATAAAGACTGCGGAGTTAAAAGTGAGACATGAGGGATTTGAACCCTCGACCCTACGCTTAAAAGGCGTATGCTCTACCGGCTGAGCTAATGTCTCATTTTTAATGTTTGCCGTAAACATCTTTATATATTATACAGGAAAAATCATCATTTGTCAAGTGGAAAATGAAAAAATAGCACAATAACATATTTATTCCAATAAATTTAAATTAAATTGGACAACTATACAAAACTTTGAAAAGCTCTTGACATTTGCCATAAAAAGTGGTAAAATATATATTGTTGTGACAGAGATGTGCTTGTAGCTCAGCTGGATAGAGTGACTGGCTACGAACCAGTAGGTCAGGGGTTCGAATCCCTTCAGGCACGCTTATTAACAGGACTGTATTGTAAAATATGGTCCTGTTTTGTTATATATTGATAAATCTTAGAAAGTAGGGATAAAAATGAATAAGGCTGATATGGCTGTTGATCTTTTTTCAAAGGGATTTAACTGCTCACAGGCGGTATTAACTGTATTTGCGGAGGATTTCGGGCTTGATGAAAAGCTTGCGTTAATGCTTGGTACACAGTTTGGCGGTGGAGCAAGAAATGCTGAAATGTGCGGTGCCGTTTCGGGGGCATTAATGGTTTTAGGTTTGAAATTCGGGCATTTTGAAGCTGATAACAGTGAACAGAAATCCCGTGCATACGCTATTGCAGTTGATTATACAAACCGTTTCAAGGAGCTGAACGGCTCTATTGTATGCCGTGATTTGCTCGGCTATGACCTTACAAAGCCTGAGGATAAGGCTGTCATTGCGGAAAAGAATCTGTTTGGTGATATATGCCCTAAAATGATTAGAAGTGCTGTTGAGCTTCTCGAAAGCGTTATTGCGGATTATGAATAATGAGGTGCTTGTTATGAAAAAGGTTGCTTTTATTTGTGTACATAATTCCTGCCGCAGTCAAATTGCTGAGGCTCTCGGTAAACATTTTGGCGGTGGCGTCTTTGAAAGCTATTCCGCAGGTACTGAAACTAAACCGCAGATAAATCAGGACGCGGTAAGGCTTATGAAACAGCTTTATGGTATTGATATGGAGCTTTCACAGTACAGCAAGACGATTGAGGATATCCCCGATGTTGACATTGCTGTTTCTATGGGATGCGGTGTGGCTTGTCCCTATATTGGCAGGGCTTTTGATGATGACTGGGGTCTCCCTGACCCTACAGGGGAATGTGATGAGGTTTTTATTGAAACAATCAAAAAGATTGAGAATAAAATTAAGGAGCTTGTTAATAAGCTGAAATCTATGTAAAGGCATTTTCTGCCGTTCTATATATATAACGCACGAGACCCCCAAAAGGACACATTTTTTGGCAAAGTTTTTGTGTATAAATTTTTAATGCAATATATATAATCTGCATATATCAAAATGATGTTACAAATAAGAATTTAACGAAGTATCATTGGAACTTACTGGGGAAAACCTTTCTGAAGAAAGGTTCTTCCCCAGACCCCTTTCCAAAGACTTTCGTTTTTAAATTTCCTCACCAGGGTTTTATCCCTGGTGAGAAAATTAAGATAAAAGTTTTAGGGAGGGAGTTTGAGGGAGGACCCTTTTTCAAAAGGGTCTCCCTCAATAAATCTCTATAATCTTCGTTAAATTCTTATTTGGTTTAACATTTCATTTGTAATTTGCAGATAAAAAACATCGCCTGAAAATCTCAGGCGATGTTTTTTTCTCAATTTATAG
>JAZSEJ010000017.1:0-19331 GCA_045531615.1 Ruminococcus sp. | reverse complement strand
GCTACAAATTCCTGTGCTGTCTGTTTGTCGAGCGTCCACTGATAGGGGATTTTTTCTCCCGCCGTCTGCGATATATCAAATAGGTGTTTCAGTTCGCCACCGTTCAGCACCGCTATACTGTTCTCACCACGCTGTACTTGATGTCCGAACTTTTTCCAAGTATCGTAATCAGCTACCATAGTCGCTTTCGGGTTTGTTTCAAACATTATCATCGTCTGCACCGTGGGAAGTTTGTAAAACTTGCCAGCAAATTTCAAATAATCAGCAAAAGCTATTTTATCCGTATAAAGCCTTTTAGTGATGTTTTCGTAGCGTTCACGGATTTCATCTATTCGTGCCATAGTTTCCTCCTTAAATACAGTTTATCACATTAAATCGTGAAAGTCAATATATTTTCGTAAAAAATAAAAATAGGCGGTCAAACGCTTTCCAATGCGGATTACCGCACCTATCCGCATTTGACCGCCTATGTATTACCTCTTGCTATGTTTGGGAGTGATATTCTGCTTTTCGGGATTGAGAGCCTTGACAAGCTCGTTCTTTATGCTGTCAAGTTTAGGCTTATCCGCCTTGTTGACGGAAATAGTGGTAGTACCTTCAATTCGTGCTTGATACTTGATACCTGCCTTGTCCAGCTCCGCCATAAGTTTTGCGGCAAAGGTATTGTTCTGTTTGGGAAGATGTGCAATATCTTCGCTTGCACCAAGCTCCGCATACTTAACGCCCTTGTATTCAACCTTACCGAGCGACTGATATGAGCCTAAAACGGCGTTATCAAGTTTTTCGTGCATAGCCCTTGTAATGGGGAGAGCATAATCCGCATAATCGCCTGTCTGCGTCTGATACGACGGCATACTTACGAACGTCGGCTTACCCGCAGTTTCAAGCACCTTTACATCCTTTACTACAAAGCAGTTGTCAACGGTAATCTGTCCCGCCGCTTTCAAGTGGCTGTTGCCCTCAATGGGTTTAAGAGCAACCTTTACCGATGAGGTAGTCTGTTCGTTTGTGGGAACATCTGATTTAAGCGTTTTTTCGCCCGACGCCATAAGCTGCTTGTAGCTGTCCATAACGGCGGTATTGAGTGCTGTTCTTGCCTCTGCGGTAATGGGAAAGGTTACATCTCCGTAATCTCTGCCCATCTTCTTGCTCGGCATAGCCACGAACAAACCCTTTTCGCCGTCCATAACCTTTACGCCACGAATTGCAAGCTCGCCGTTGACAACTACATTTGCGAGAGCCTTGACATTACCGCTGTTTTCAAGCTGTGAAATCGACGATACATCGAATGTGGTAGTGTGTTCCATAGTATTGTTTCCTCCTGTTAATTGTTACTGTTTTGTTTATTCAATATATTACTTTCTTTCCGCAGTAATATACTGAAAGCTGATTTTACTCGGATAAGGATAACCGCCGTTAAAGCTGTCGGAGCGTTCCCAATAGCTGTAACCGCTGCTGTCAGCGTTCAGAACGGACAGTACGCCCTCAACTGTAAGACCTGTATCAGCGGGAACGGAAAGTATCATAGTCTTTGCAACGGAGCGTATCTTATTGCCGCCGATAACGGGATACTTGTTTGCATTGTCAACAAGGCAGTACACAATCCTGTGTGCTTTTTTCCTGTCGCCATCAGCTCCAACGATACCGCCATTATTTGTGCCGTTCAGATATATGTTGGCGGCGTAACAGCTCTTGATATATGCGGAGCTGTCAGAGGTAGCCGTTCCCACAATACCGCCGCTGTTCTTTGCGGTTGATGTGAATGTGCGTACACCACATCCGATTATATTACCGCCCGAACTGTGACCGTCCTTGCCGTCATCATAGAGCATAACGCCGTAAGCTGTTCCCGCAATTCCTCCTGCGGACTTAACAGAGCCGTTCACGGTAATGTTGTTTGCGATACAGCCTGCGACGGAATATGCGTTGCCAACGATACCGCCCGCACTACCGCCTCCGCTGATTGTAATTCCGCTTGCGTAGCAATCTGAAACAGCACCGCCGTATCCGCAGATACCGCCTACTATGTCGCTGCTGTCAGCAGAAATCTTGCAGTTTGTAACAACACAGCCGATAATCTTTGAATTTCCTGTTGCAAAGTATTCCGTTTTATCGCTCGACGGGTAAGAATATGTTGAGATCTCATTACAGAGAACTCCAACATAATTATTCTTACCCGTCTTGATATTCGCTCCGTCAATTACAACATTCTTTATGGTACTTGCCGCAACCTTGCCGAATAAGCCTCCGTCACCCGAAAGGTTTTTGATTACATAACCCTGTCCGTCATACACAAAGAAATCGTAGGACTTGTTTTCATAGCCTTTGGAAATACGCTTTGTATCAATCGGCTTGCGTTCTGTACCACTCGGAAACTTTATATCCGCTGTCTGAATGAAATAACCCTTTGCTTTCTGCTCGGACAGTCTTATGAGCTGGTCATAGTAGCTTATGATATACGGGTTTTCCTTTGTACCTTCACCGCCGCCGTATTCGCTCAAAACACGATACAGCGTTACGCTTTCCGTGAACTTGCTTTCAGCACCGCCGAAATATTCAATCGTGCCGAACTCGCCGTCCTGCTTTTCGGTAGAATATCCGTAGGTACAACCGAAAACGCTGTTATATATGTCGCTCTTATCGTCAACAACAGGAAGAACGACCTTTGCATTACCCGTCATATCCAATGAGTGCTTTATAATAACAGGCTCTTTGTTAAGATAACTGCGGTCAATGGTAATTGTGATATATGTAGCACTTTTCCATTTAGCGTAAACATCACAATCCTCTGATACCTCAAGGGTTTCAATGCGGACGGGAGAGTTTTCAAAGTACCACCCCGACACTACCTCACCGTCTTTCGCAACGCCGAAATCGTCAAGCATATCAAGGGTAGAGCCGATTTCAGCCTCAACGACCTGTACCTTATCATCATAATGGAGTGTAATTTTTGCAGTAGGCGGGGTTTTACTCCACACAGCATAAAGCGTTATATTCTCCGCAGGCATTGAAAGGCTCTTTAACGCCGACTTTGCATTATCTGTTTTCGCCCATCCCGAAAGGAACAGACCGTCCTTATACACAGAAATGTCTTTTGGCATAGGAACATCATCGCCGTACTTTACCTCCGCTTTTGAGAGCTGTCCCGTACCGCCGTTGGAATTGTATGTGACGGTAAAGGTGTCAGGCTCCCATACGGCGAACATCGTCACATTCTCATAGGGCATTTTGTAATCATAGAGAGGATATGCAATTCCCGTGTTATCGGAAAAACCTATGAGCTTATATCCCTTTTTGGAAATGTACTTTGCCGCAGTTTCAGCCGAGGGAAGAACTACATACTGTCCAGCCTCCGACGATATGCTTGCAAGCTCGCCTTCGCCGCCGTTTGTATTGAACTTTATCGTATATACGCCGCTTGTTCCGCTTGTGTTCGATGAACTGTAACCGCTGTCCGTGTATCCGCTGTCAGTAGTTTCTTCGGGCGGCTCGGTTGTGTCCGTATCTTCCACAGGCTCGTCAACATATTCAGTTTCGGCAGTTTCCGATGTGGTTTCTTCTGTAATTTCCGTAGCAGCCGTTGTTGTAGTTTCTGCGGGAGTTTCCGTTTCAGCAGTTTCTATAACCGCCGTTGTGGTTTCCACTGTTTCCGTAGTTTCCACAGGCTGCTTTGAGCCGCCTGCCGCAAATGCGATAATCATTATGACCGCCACAAGAGCTATACCCGCTATAATCAGATATGTCATAAGATTTTTGTTATCGCCTTTTGCGGAAGATTTACCCGTTGTTATGGTGTAGGTGTTGCTGTCAACGATAGTCAGCTTGTTTTCAGCCTCCAGCTCCTTGAACTGTTCCATAGTAACACCGTCAAGAATGGGTGCGTCCGTCTTATACTGCGTATATGCACAATCGACAATGTTTGTCTTTGTTTCCTTGACGAACGCCTTGTATTCTGCTGTCTGCGTTACAATTTTCTCGCTGAACGGTACACCGTTTTCATCGGCGTTCTGTTCGGGAACGACAAACAGCGTTTTTGCCTCGTCATCAAAACTTGATATTTCTATCTTGAAAAAATACATTTATCTGCCGCCTTTCTTCGGCTTATCATCAAAACGCATTACAAAGCCGACCTTTGCATTTCCGTTCTTATCCGTCCTGTCGGTAAAGGAAACAAGTGCGTCGTAGGTCTTTCCTGTCTTTTCAGACTTTAAGCCGCTTATCTTGACCTCTCCCTTTGAGAGCATTGTTTTGAGTGTTCCCTCCGTCAGCTTTTTGCCTTTGGAAAGGAAGAAATAATCGTCCTCATAAACACGGAAGAAACAGCTTTTAGGAGCGTTCTCGCAGTAGAACACAGCCTTGTTGTCCCTCACATACTTATACACCGCACCGCCGCATTTCGGGCATTTTCCGAGAGGTGCTTTTACGCCTGCTGCCTTCGGGTTTACAACACGGGTATGTTCCTTGCTTTTTTCGCTTTCGATGATAGCCTTAATTCTGTTTGTGATACTGTTTATCACATCGTCTGTGCTTACAGTTCCGTTCTGGATTGCCGCAAGCTGTAATTCCATAGCCGCCGTCATTTCAATAGACTTGACTTCATCGGGAATAAGGGAGATAAGGGTTATTCCCGTTGCCGTAGGAGTGATTTTCTTGCCGTCACGCTCGGCATATCCGTCTGCAATAATCTTTTCGATAATAGCAGCTCTTGTTGCGGGAGTGCCTAAACCTCGTTCGGAAACATATTCAGACAGCTCCTTATCCTCGATACGCCTGTCGATGTTCTCCATAGCCTTTAACAGCGAACTCTCGGTAAATCTCTGCGGCGGCTTTGTTTCACCCGTAGTTACGGAAATCTTCTTGACATCAAAAATCTCGCCCTCTGAATAAGAGAGCGAGCCGATTTTATCCTTTTCCTTATCATCGGGTTTTACAAATCTTCTCCAACCCATCTTGGTAGTTGTCTTTGTCTTGCACTTGAACTGCTCTCCAGCAATATCGAAGATATACTCTATTTCCGTATATTCGTGCTGCGGAGAAAGAGCTACCACAAAGCGGTTAAGCACAAGGGAAAGCACATCCTTTTCGTCCGATGAAAGCTCCATATTTACCGCATTACCGATGTTTTCCGTAGGTATAATTGCGTGATGGTCAGACACCTTGCTGTTATTGATAATTCTGCTGTCGATATTAAGGCCCTCGTTCGTGAGCCATTCAACCGCCGCAGACATATCTTCAAAGCAATCAAGCATACGCACTCTTTCGGGAAGAACAGTCGCCATATCGTCCGTAAGGTAATTGCTGTCGGTACGGGGATATGTAAGGAGCTTTTTTTCGTATAAGCTCTGCATTATAGCAAGGGTTTTTGCCGCAGAAAAACCAAGCTCATCATTCGCCGCAATCTGCAACGATGTAAGGGAGAACAGCAAGGGGCGGTTTTCCTTTTTAGGCTGTGCGTTCATATACACAACCTTGCAAGGCTGATTTCTGCACTTGTCAGCTTTTCTTTCAGCGATACTCTTATCCTCAAAGCTGTCCTGTTCATCATCAAACCACTCCGCACCGTTATCCAGTTTTATCTTGTAGAACGGGTGCTTTGTAAAGCCTTTTATTTCGTTTTCACGCATAACGAGCATATTAAGCACCGCCGTTCTCACTCGCCCGATAGAGCATTTTGTGCCGAAACAGTTGGTATAGAGCCTTGTCAAATTCATACCCCAAAGCCAATCTATCTTGCTGCGGGTAAATCCAGCGTTATAGAGCTTGTCATAATCGCTAACAGGCTTTAAGCTGTCAAATCCAGCTCTTATGCTTGCCTCTGTCATAGAGGAAATCCAAAGGCGTGTGACAGGCTTTGTGCAGCCGATATAGTCATAGATATATCTGAATATGCACTCGCCCTCACGCCCTGCGTCCGTTGCCTCGATTATTTCGTCAATGTCAGAGCTGTTCATAAGATTTTCAAGAGTGCATAACACATCTGCGGCACTCTCAATGGGAACAAGCTGAAAAACGGGGATTATAGGCAAGTCGGCAAGCTCCCACTTCTTGTACTTTTCGTCATACTCGTTCGGCTCCTTCAGCCTTACAAGATGTCCTCTTGCCGAAGTCACCATATACCCGTTTCCGCATAATGCTCCGTCAGAGTTTCGTGTTGTCGCACCGAGAACGGCAGCAATATCACGCATTACCGACGGTTTTTCCGCTACTACTAATTTCATCTGTTTTTTCCTCCTGTGTTTTCTGTTCTGTGCTATTTATAGCACAACTTTTTTCATCGAATATTCCAGCCTCGACAGCCTCAATTACGCTTGTAATGCCAACACCCTTGCTTTTGAGCTTATCCAAAAGCCGCTGTGCCTCTAAATCAAAGATATTTTTCTCATAACCTTTGATTTCAGCCGTCAGAGCTTGTGCGACTGCCTTTTTCTTCTCGATGTCCTGCATAATTGCCGCAAGTCTTTTACGCTTTACAGCCGCTTTTTCATTAAGGCTGGTTATGCGTTCGTCAATGTTCAAATCACATTCTCCTTTGCTTTCGCTTTTCTCGGAATTTGTGTATCAGATATACCGCAACAGTAACAAGGAGCAGACCAATATCAAGCAGACTTATGTGAAACTGCGGTCTGCTCGGCTCGTCTGCTCTCTCTGCTGTTTCAAGGGGTATATCAAAGAAATTCGCCTTTATCACGAAGAACAGGAACACAAGCAACATCACCGCAACAAAACATATTGCGATACGCTGCTTTACGCTCTTATTCATAAAATAGTTATACAGCTTTTTCATACGCACCTCATTCCCAATAATCAAGCAATCCTTGTATTATAGCTTTTGAGGCTTCATACCGTGCTTTTTCATTGTCCGTAAAGTTGTAGATTTCGGGATAGTCCTTGTTATAATAATCCTTGACCGTGTAGAGCTGCACCGTCATTTTCGTATGATTTACAGGGCAGTACGGGTGTCCCTTGCAATACAAGTGGACTTTGCCTTCTTCATCGGTATATGAGGCACATTTACAGCCCGATATAGTCTTGCGTTTACAGTTCTGCCCGGGGCAAGCAACGGGAGATGTTGTAATCGCCGTCTTTATAACGAAAGTATCTCCCCAGCGACAAGAGTTTTCATTTACGGTTTTCATAAATTCCTCGAAATCTTCTCTTTCAAAGTCGAAGTCGTAAATCTCACCGTCTGAAACTCCGTCAGCCTGTTGTTTCTCCCTTGTCATAAGGACGAATAAAAGGGACATATAATCGGCGTAATCGTCTGTACCGAATAAATCAATAAGCGGGTTTATGGAGCTGTCCGCACCTAATGCGGGATAGAATGTGCGGTTATTGTTCTTGTCGATATACTGAATGATTTTCCTCGGCTCGGTAGTATCGCTTGAACAAAAACCAGTGACCGTATTTTTAAGTGCGTCCTTTGCCTGCGTCTGCATAACATCTTTGGCTTGCTCGATAAACTCCTTGTAGCCTTCGTAGATTTCTTCGGGTGTCTGCTCCTGCTCATCGTCAACGAGCCAAGCACCGCCGCCAGCCACAGAGCCGCCAGCACCGCCGATAATCTCCGACATACCAAGACAGAGTATAAGGATAATAAGGATTGCACCGATTATGATTAAGCTGTACGGCATTGTTGAGGCGATAAAGGAAACCAATCGTGATACGGCACCGACCACCGCTTTTGCCGTAGCTTGTGCAGCCTTTTGTGCGGCTTTTGCGGCGGTTTTGGCAGCCTCCGCAGCTTTCTTTGCTGTTTTCACAGTAGCCTTTGCCGCATTTTTAGTAACCTTTTTGGTGAGCTTTCGTGTGCCGCCGTTTACGCCTCGTTTCATCTGCTTTTTGAGCTTACGCTGTTTAGCAAATGAGCCGATTTTATCAACTCTCTTGACAGTATTCTTTATTGTCCGAGTGCCACGCTCCTTGATGTCCTTTGCAGCGTTTACAGATGTTTTAACACCACGCTCAAGGTAATCATAAGATTGCAGACCGAGCTTTACCGCCTCTGTTCCGCTGTCCTCGGTCTTGTCGGTTTTCAGACTTTGCGATGTGACCTGTCCTCTGATAGTGCCGATAGGCTTTGCAAGAATTTCAGCAGATTTTCCTACAACGCCAGCCGCCTTGCCGATACCCGAAACAGTTTTCTTTGTTCTGCTCGCTGCAAGCCTCAACAGCTCGGCAGCTTGTTTTCTGCTCAACTTGATACGCTGCTTTTTTATGCGTTTCAGCTTGAATTTCTTATTCCGCAGCCGCTTTATAATATGAGTTTTACGGCTCGGCGGCTTTACGGGAGCAGTTGAAGATTTATGTTCAGCCTTTTTCAGCTTGCTTTGCTTAATCTTCCGCAGCCGTTTATTTTCCTGCTGCTTGTAGATAACCCTCTGCTTTTTCTTCTGCAAGGTTTCTTTATCCAAAGCTCCGTTTTTCAGCACCTTATACCGCTTGTTCTTCGGCATATTCTTTGACAGCACAAAGCGTTTCGGCGGTCTTGTGCCAGTGGGAGCTTTATCGGGAGCTTGCTTTGCCGTTTTCAAGCCTGTCTGTGTTTTCCCTTGCAAGGTCTTTTCAGGTATTGTTTCCTTTGCAGACCTATCCTGCGTAGAATTAACAGACGGCTTTTCTGTATTCGGCGGTTTTCGTTCCGTAACGGAGCTGCTCGGCGTACCGCTTTTTACGGACGGATTTACAGTATGCTTTTCTTCCGTAACCGACCTTTCGGAAACTGTACTTGCATTATTAGCTGTAACCGATGAAACCGCACGGCCCGAACGCTTGTTCTGGATCGTGCGGTTTATCTGCATTTCCTTTTTATCGGGTTTGGGAGCGTTTCTGTCAGCGTGATGAACTGTGCGTTCCGTTCTGCTCGTCAGCTCTTTTTCATTCCTTTTGGAAAGCTCCGTCTTTTTGGCTATGCTGTGTTCAATAGCCTTGTCATTAACGGAACGAGCCTTAACACCGCCTTTTTCTGTGATGACTTTCAGTTTTATCACCCCCTATAATTCGGGAGCATTACTCTCCGAATTTTGTTGTCATCAGCTTATACAGCTTTGTATCCGTCGGGAAATCGTCCTTGAAAGGTAGTGAGCCGTTCAGACCGCAGTAAATAAGACCGCTGCCCGCAGGCGCACCCGTTACAAAGCTCATCATATTTTCGGGAATTTTAAGAAGATGTGAGAGCTTGTCACGGTCACTTGCAGCTTGATTTAACATAAGGATAAATTCAGAGTTTGAGAGCATAGACCTTGCTGTATCAGATTTCAGCAAATCTTCTACATTCTGCGTAATGCCCGTAGGAATACCGCCCCATTTTCTCGCTCGCTTGTAAAGCTCAAAAAGGAAGTTTGCACTTTCTTCGTTGCGGAACAGGAGATATATTTCGTCGATGTATATTCTTGTTCTGATACCTCTTTCACGATTACGCACTATCTTATCCCACAGATTTTCAAGCACGACCATCATTCCAAGCGTCTTTAACTGTTTTCCCAAGTCCTTGATGTCATATACCACGACACGATTGTTGACATCGACATTTGACGGATAGGAAAATGTTTTCATAGAGCCGTTTACATAAAGTTCAAGGGACATATATAACGGCTTTGCCTCCTCGGACTGCTGTTTGGAGAGAATATCGTAGTAGTCCTTCAGCGTAGGCATTTCCGTTGTGTTTCCGAGAAGAAAATCTCTGTAAACCTCGTGCAAGCAGTTGTCTATAATGGTTTTCTGTTCGGGAGATATGCCTTGCTTTCCCATAATCGTTTCAAAGAACGAAAGGAAGAAGTCATATTTGGAGCTTACAACATCTTCGCCCTTGTTGTATTCCTCAATGGAGATTTCAAGCGGATTAAGGTGCGTATCGCTGCTTTCGGAAATGTATAACAGCTCACCGCCGAGAGCTTTTACAAGATTTGTATATTCTCGCTCTGGATCGACGATGATTATCTCGTCGTTTGTGGATAAGAACACATTGACCATTTCTCGCTTTGCACTGAATGATTTACCCGCACCGGGGCAGCCGAGTATAAAGCCGTTGGCATTTATAAGGCTTGCACGGTTGAAGATAATCAGGTTGTTGGTAGTCTGATTTAAGCCGTAATATACGCCGCCTTTCTGTGACAGCTCCTTTGAATTGAACGGCATAAATACACAGGCACTTTCCGTTGTAAGTGTTCTGCGTACTTTCAGAC
Source organism: Ruminococcus sp. (assembly GCA_045531615.1). Lineage (GTDB taxonomy): Bacteria > Bacillota > Clostridia > Oscillospirales > Ruminococcaceae > Ruminococcus. Next base: position 9,150 of record JAZSEJ010000017.1, on the reverse strand, counting down.
GGCAGTTGCCGAGGGGCAGACAGCTTGCAAGTGCGTCCTCCTGCTGAAAGTTCGCTCTTGATGTGGTGCAGATATGTTTTCTGAAAACAGCCTCGATTTTATCCGTATTATTGTCAAGCTCCTCAAAGCTCGTTCCCGTAACCATTACCACAAGATTAAGCAGAAACATCTTCTGATTTTTACTCTGTAAATCGTTCAGAAGTTCCTCCGCCTCCTCAAGCGACTGTTTTAAGTCATCGGAAATAACATCGGAATATACACCGTGCTGCGAGGCTTTCTTTTCTTTCTGCATTTTGTTGGAACGCATAGCCGTGAGCTGTCTTTTTACAACCTTTATTGCCTCACTCGGCTCAACGGGAGCAACATTCACAGTAACAACAATCGGCAGCGAGGTTTCGCAAAGGTCTTTCAGAGTATCATCGACCAGCGATGAGGGCAGATGTTTAAGATACACCATTCTTGCATACTTGTCGTTATACATAAAATAGTCTTTCTTAAATTCAAAGTAATCGGGACAGCACAAGGACTTTTCCGCACCTCTCATAAATTCCGATGCGGAAATGGGGCGTATCTCTTGATTTACGCCTCTGAATATATCCGCAATAATACGGATACGCTCGTTGGCTTTCAGCTTTTCTATGCTGCTGCCGATTTTCTGAAAACAGCTACGCATATACAGTTCCTTTGCGGCGAGCTTCTGCTGTGCAAGCTCAGGGTTTGCCGCCGTAACAGTAACCGTGAAATACTTTTTGGTAGTGATACCGTTCTGTCCCTGCTGCATTTTTTCAAGCAGCATTTCATTATACTCATCACGATATTCGTCAAAGCCGTCCCCAGCGTGTTTCAGAAGAATTTGACTTGAAAACTCCTTCTGATTGATAACATTGTTGTGGAGCGTAATCTGAATATCGTCAGAGGTGTCAAAGCTGTTGAGCAAATCGCCGTATGCGAGGAAGATACGCTCCTGTTCAGAGGCGTCCGCTGCGTCGTATGTTACATCTGTGAAACAGTATGTAACAGAATAGCGGTTTTTCTCTACCTCAAAAATATACTTTCCGTGTGCGTGTTCGTAAGGAATAGTGTCCTGCACGGTCTTTGAAACCTTGCGGACAGCCTTTTCCTTTGTCTTTTTAGGCTTTTTCTGCTTTGCAAGTCTTGCCTTGTCCAAGTCCTTTGCAGTTACCTCTGTTACAGCCTTTTTAGACGAAGATAACATTTACTTTTTTCTCCTTTCCTTGCGTTCGTTATGAATAAGCTGTCCGTATTCGTGAGCCAGCTCATCGTCTATAATTTCCTGTCGGCAATGCCAAAAGACAGGTAATTCCTCATACTTTCGTTTCTGCGGCTCTACCCATTTCTGCCGATAAAGCATAGCAATAAACATTTCAAACGGCATTCCGTCGTATTTGAAAAAGCCAAAGCCGAATATCGGAACGGCTATCAGAATAACAAGCCAGCCTACAAGGTCATCACCGAGATAGTCCTTGCCGAAGATATACAGAGGAACGCATATTGCAAGTGCCACAACAGCACTAACGCATTGTCTTATAGTCAGACCGAACAGGAATTTTTCTTTGTATTCCGTAATTTCTTTCGGTACTTTAATTTCAATCAAGCATTATACCCCCTTTACATTGAGCCGCAGATACGCTTTGCCCACGCACCCGAACTCATAACGCCTATACCGAGGGTAAGCGTTGTCACCAAGCCTAAAATGCCGTCAAGAGCCAAGTTGTAACTGCCGATGTTTCCCGCTATGAGTGCGTTGTTTATCGCAACATAGGCTATGAACATAATAGCAAGTACAATGGATTGAATTGTGACGGCGGCGAATGATTTAAGGAAACTCTTTCCTACATCTGAAAGACCGTCGCAAGCAAATGTTGACAGCGGAACGGGAGCTACCAGCGTATATACAGTAAGCTCAAAAAGTCTTGCAATAACAATTACATTTGCGATAATCATTATTATCTTCATAATCAGACCTTGAATTGAAATCTGCATATTGAGTATAAGCGGTTGGAAATTTAAGAAACCTGCGTCAACATTGTTTATAATCTGCGTTGCTTGTGACGAAGAAACGAAATACTTTGTAGCCGTAGTCCAATCGCTTGTGTCGATAAAGGAATACTGTGTGATAGTGCCAGCTATTGCATTTACAAAGCTGTTAAAGCCGTTATACAGCGAGGTTGTGAAAAACTCCGCATTATCCACACATACCTTTGCAACTATCAGTTTAATTGCTAACATCATTACATTTTCCCAAGTCACCCATTGTAAGTGCAGGGTTTTTGTAAAGAAATCTATTAAAAAGAACATTACGCAGAGTATCAGCGATGTTCCTTTTATTGCCGATACCAAGTCAGGAACGGCACTTGTAGCCGACAAATAAAGGCTATCGTTCGTCAAAAGCTCGATAAGCATAGAAAATAAGCTGTTCAGCTCTACTACAATTCCCTTTATTGTATCAAGGCATTGTCCGTAACCCCACATTGTAAGTTCACCTCATTTCTTTGAACGAAAACAGCGGCGGAACGCTGTGGCTGCGATCCGCCGCACATTCGATACTGTTTTCTCTGCCGAAATTATACCGTTCCCGCCGTAATGCCGAACAGGTCAAGGGAGAGCGTGAGTGCGAACACCACAAATCCACTTGCAAGTGTCATAAGACCACGAGTTTTCGCCTCTGCGTCATCATTCTTGATAGCGAGAGCGAACATAATGCCGCCGACAAACGCAACAACAAGACCGATTTTGCCAATCCAATCGGCAAAGAACCCGATAACATTGTTGAACGCTGCCTCACCGTCAACGGCGGGAGTGTCGCCCTCTGCAAACGCAGTAATGGTTGACATCATAGCCATAGTTACCATTGTTGTGAGCGTGAGTGTAATCTTCTTACGCTTTGCGTTGAGAGCAGAGAAAAAGCTCTTAATGGGGTTGCTCTTCTTTGCTGTGCTCTGCACAGCTAATGTTGTGTTGTTTCTCATAAGAAACCTCCTTGAAAAATGATTTATGTATAACCGCTTGTGCGGTCATAACCGAATTAGTGTTAAAAATAACTGTCAGTTATTTCATCGAAATCAGCCTCGCCGACTACTCTCGGCACGGATAAATCCATAGGCATTAAATCTTCTGGAACTCTTTCATCATTTGTGAAATCAGTATCACTCTGCTCCACAAAAAGTTCGTCCGCAGCGTTTAAATTACTGTGTTTTGCAACTGCCGCAGCGATTTCGTTTTCGTCAAACTCATCTTCAATGCTCATATTGTCCTCCTCGTCGGGTACATCAATATCCGTGATAGCCTGTTCATCACCGCCCGCAGTCGTTTTCGGCGGTATGGTTTCGGTGTAGTTGTCAAGCATATTCGGAGCTTTCTCGGTATGCAAATCGTCTATCAGATAGGCATACTTCGGATTGCTGTCCTCTAAATACGGATAGTTCTTGTGCTTTTCAATATCGAATTTGTGGCAGAAAAAAGGATAGAGTGCCCTTACAATCAGAACGCACTCATTCGGTTTCATAACCTTCAGCTCGTCTGTTGTCATAAGCTCTCTACCCAAAATGCTGTTGTTTTCAGAGGTCGACGGGGATTTGTGGCTTTTCGTCCTGTTCTGCGACACTACATCAATAGTTTCCTTGCCGAGAGATTTGGAGATAGCCTCCAGCGTACTTGCCTCCTGCCCACCGAGGAACAGCAAGCTGTCACAGTTACCCGTCAGAATTTCCCACGATTTATCGTACATCTTCTTTAACTGTGCCAAGTTCTGAATGATGATATTTGCGGATATTTCCATTGAACGCATAGTCGCAAGCAGCTTGTCGAAATCGGGGATAGTGCCCACATTTGCAAATTCGTCCAGCAGACAGCGGACGTGTACGGGTAATCTTCCGCCGTACTTGAAATTCGCCGTATCATACAGCGTATCAAAAAGCTGTGTGTACATCATAGCCGCCAAGAAATTAAAGGTTGCGTCCGATGACGGTATGATAACAAAAAGGGCGGTTTTCTTATCGCCCAATGTATCAAGATGAATATTATCCGTATGCGTTAAGTCTGCTACTTCGGGCAGATTGAACGCCGCAAATCGTACCGCCGCAGATATAAGGATTGACTTTGCCGTTTCAGCGGGTGCTTTCTTGAAATCTGCATAGAACGATACCGCCATACTATGCGGGTTTTCCTCACGCAGCTCGTCCATCATATCGTCAAGGGGCGAACGGTGATTTTCGTCCTGTTCGGAGATTTCCGCAAGCCTCAACATCTTCATAACCGTGCTGAAATTACGGTCAAGAGAGTTGTTGTTCACATCTTTGGCGTCTGCCTTTTCCAAGAGATAAAAGGAAATAGCAAGTATGAGTGCCTTTGTACTATCGTCCCAAAACTGGTCGCCGCCCGATGAGCCTTCCTGTTTGGTATTCTTCATAAGGCAGTTGACCATTTTCATAACATAAGTCTTATTTACATTTCCGTCCTTGTCATAGATATAGTTGAAAGGGTTGTAGTTATTGCTGTGTGCCATATCAATGAGATTGAACACACGGATTTCATAACCAGCCTTTTTCATAAGTCTGCCACAGGAACGGAGCAGCTCGCCCTTTGGATCCGTCACTACATAAGAGGTATTAAGCTGCATAAGGTTTGGCTTAACATAGAAACGGGACTTACCGGAGCCAGAGCCGCCTATTACAAGCACATTCAGATTTTCTCTGTGCTGTCTTGTATTGAGCGACATTCGGACTTCCTGCGTCAAGATGATATTGTTGTCCGTTTCAAACTGCTTTTTAACGCATTTCTTGACCTTGCTCACTAACTTTCGTGCAGTCTTGCGGGGAATGTTAAAGTCGGCACATATCCTGTCCTCGTTGTCCTTGTCATATATGCCGTAGGTCATTGACACTTTTCCCAGCGTTACTATAAAGCAGTTTTCTCCTTGAATACGGAATTTCGTAGTATGATTTTTTCCGCTTTCGTCGGTGAATGTTTCAGACTTTATAATCTTTTCGGGTTTGTCCGCAAGGAACTTTTCTTCCTTTTCCGTTGCCCATCGAGCAGAGCCGTGTTCAACGCCTTTTCTGTGCAGCCGCTTTTGTGATGTCATTTTCAGCAGAGCATAAATGCCGAGAGCAAAAGACACCATAAGCGTTATCTTAAAGCTGTACGATGAAAAGTCCGTAAAATGCTCGCCCACAATATCGGTTGCTGTCAGCACCGTTTCAAATTCAGCCATAAGCAGATTGAAATCAAGTACGCCCTCATCGTTTACAGACAAGTCCATAGCCGCACCGAGAGCCGCCGAAACATACAGAACGGCAAATATGATAATTCCGTAAAGGAGTATCGTCAGCATATCAGGCTTTTTCTTCTTCATCGTTTCAGCCCCTTACTTTCATTAAGTTTAAGCGTAGGAGCTGCCACGCCCTGCGGTTTCTTTTTCAGAGTATTCTTGATTTTGTTCTGCAACACACTCTGCATACTTGCCTTATGAACGATATTCGCCGCATTTGCCTTTGGTATGCCGAAATCCTTTGCAATCTTATCAGCAACATTGATTGTGCTGAAATTGTAGGTTTTGGACTTGCCGCCGAACTGTACTGTAAAGCTGTTCTGCGAATTACGCTCAATGCCGATACTATGGGAAAGACCGTCCTTTCCGACAGTACGCTCCTCAATCTGCGACTTGACCTGTTTATCAATCTTGACAGCCTTTTCAACCGCCTTGTCAGCTTGATATTCAGACATACCGAGCTGATTTGTGCAGATGTTTTTCATCTCGATTTCTGTCATAGTATCGGGAGTGAGAGCTGCGGTCTTGCCGCCATTGGATATTACAATATGCGTGTTGCCGCCGTCCTTGAAATTAACGGAGCTGAAACGCATATCCCGTAATGTCAAATCGTCACTCTGATAGCGGATATTCGTTTTCAGCGAGTTCAGATTATCATACTGCTGTGTACGGGCAAGGAATTTTTCTTTATCCAAGCCTAAATCTCGGCATATCTTGTTAGCCGCCAAATCTGCCTTTGCCTCGGAATATCCGAACTGTTCCTGTAACACCTGCATTGTCTGTGCCTTATTTGCAGAGCCGAAAGAAAAAGACTTGCCAAGCTGTTCATCGGTAATGGTAATGCCGTTTTCGTCTTTCTGAACGGTAAGGTTTTCGGCAATCTCGCTGTGCATTTGCTTGTAATCAGCCTTTATGACCGCTACCTGTTCAGCATTTTCAGCGGGATAGACGCACTTTATCTTGCCGTCTGCGGCTCGCATAAATTGACATTCCACGCCGTTTTCCTCAAAGGCGGCTTTCATAGCGGTGATATTGTTCTCGCTTATATTAAAGCACTTAACGCTTTGCGGAGCCTCTTTCAGACGGTCCTGCAACACTTCCTGCGTTATCTGTTCCACAACGCCCTTGTCACGGTCAAGAAATTCAATGGTCTGCTTATCGCCCTTGCCCACAACAGCAACGGGAATGTTGTATTCCTTTGCCTTTTCGACAAAAGCTCCTACATCTCTTGAAAGAATGTTGCTTGTGGTAGAAATGCCACAGCCAGCTTTCTGTGCCTCCATAAACAAGGCTTTGTTGGATACTGTACCCTTGCTGCGTATATCCGAAATCTTTTCTCCGATACCGCCTATTCCGTCAACTGATTTGTGGTAAACCGTTGACAGCAGCTTTTCAGCAAGGGGAGCGAGGAGCTTTATCAGCTCCGCACTAACCTCAATCGTTTTTTGCCCAGCGGACAGAGCCGCAGAGCCTACTTCATCTGCCATTGTTATTCCTCCTGTCTATGTTATTTGTGCTATATATAGCACGACGGCAATTACAATAACCCTCGTTCCTTTGCGTAATCAGACCAAGAGGTTTTTCTGTAACTGCCGCCGTAGATATATCTTTGTGCAAATTCCAACTGTAATCTGTTCGGTTTTATTCCGAGCCGTTCGTTGCGTTCTGCCTGTGCGTATATGTTTATTCCTTTCAGCGTTTTAAGCTGCTCCACCCGATACTCTGCATTATCCAAGTCCGATGTGACGAGCAGATATATAAAGAGGCGGTACGGTTTCACGCCGTATTTTTCAAGGAGAGCCGCAGCGTTATGTATCGCCTCAATCTGCGGAATACTGTCACAACTGAAACGGATATATTTTATCCATTTCAGATTAGCAAGGATTACTGCTATCTTATCCGTAACAAGCCTTGCGTCCATACCTTGATTAAGGTCTATCGCATATCCGCTGTCTATAAGGCTTTTAAGCTGTTCAACGCCGTAATCGAGGGAAAGAATGTTGTTATCCATAAGAACGAGCTTTTTACTGTCGGGACGAACGAGCTGTTCCCAAGTTCTGTACGGTCTGATAGCACCCTCTTTATGAGGAACTACACACCAGCGACAGTTATTAGGACAGCCTCTTGTAATATATCCCACAGCATAATCGCAATCGGGATAAATGGAGTAGTCGGGGAACATTTCGTCAATCTCCTGCGGCAAATCTGAAAACAAACCATAGCCTGTGCCTCCTTTTACTGTATCGGCGGGGAGCAGAGGTTTTTCGGGAGTGAAATCAAAAATCTTGCTTGAATATACCTTGTCATAGGTCTTATCGCTGTTCCACCACTCCACAGTATCGCCAAGAGCCTTATGACATGCGGATATTTTCATAATAGCGTAGTTCGGAAACACCTTGTTACGCCGCCCTTTGTTGAGGTGTTCCATATCTGCGTCGTGTATGCCGATAAACATAAGTAATTCATCTCCTTATTTGTAATGCTGTAAATCATTTTTGAATTTATGCATCTCTGTATAACTTGAAATCTCGTGTTCATAAGACGGGAGCGATATATATTCGCTTGTCTGTTCGATGAGGGCTGTTGTTAGATATGCTTTTAAACAGCGTATCTTACCCTTTTTCAGATATATATTATCAGAAACCATAGCCACTACATCATAATTTGTGTGCTTCATTAATTCTGATAATTCCGATGGGGAATATACAATGCCATTACACTTTATAGGTTTATCTGATGTAATACATTCAGATATTACCTCTACAGCCATATCAGCAAAATTCTCCCCCGATATAGAGCATATAAAAGGGTAGTCAATTTGCTTTTTCACAAAATCAATAATTTCCTTTTTTTGATAAAATGCCACCGGCGTGTCAGGTCTATCAATAATATTAGGATTATTATTATTTAGATTTGTTATTTTAGATTTATCGTCTATTTCGGCAGAACATACTCCACCATTTGGGAATAACTTGTTCATCTCAACAGACGGAACCTGTTCATCCTTTTTGTCGGAACAAGTTGAAATTAAATCATCAAACGAATTTTCCTTTTTCTTATCACGAACTGCACTTTTTTCGCTGTTTTTTAAAGCTGCCACTACTTTAATATCTGAAGAAATTAACTTGCCTTCTTCTAAAAGCGATGAAAGAATTGTAACATCGTCAATAATGAAGAAACAACGCTTTGCAGGCATTCCTTTTTGTGCCGTTTTAATAAGTCCTTTTTCAACAAGCCTTGTTATGCAACGCTTTTGCTGTTTTTCGGTTAATGCCGTACTTTCTTGCAAGTCTGGTATTGTAGAATAAAACCATCCGCCATTATCAAGCATATTACGTTCCTTGTAGTAATACCATTTTGCAATAAGAGAACAATATATAATTGTTTCCGACAAACCGATAGCGTGTGCTAAATAGCGATTAAATGAAATCGTATTATCAGGATTTAAGAGGTTATATATGCTGTTCATATCTCCACCTCCATTCATAGTCAAAAATATACATCGTGTTCTCCGTTTCTGTTCTCATAAAACTTTTATATCAGCATAGTAGGACGGTAGAGAACTGCACCATCCATTAAGGTGTACTACCCATCTATGTTGTCAATGCCTTTCAGTTTTTAACCATAAAAAAAGGTATCGTCTTTTCAAGGCGATACCTTTTGGCATATTTATAATAAAAAGTGTGATTACTCACATCTTGATTTTTCCATATTTATGTTGTATAATAATGTCGTTAATAGCAATAATTTCAATTCGCAAATATTATGTAAAGGCATATCATCATCTTCTGCGTCTGTCCATTATTTGTCCATTATTTTTTTAAAAAGCTTTAAAATTGAATAATATAGCTTTAAAAGAG
>JAZSEJ010000020.1:0-32201 GCA_045531615.1 Ruminococcus sp. | reverse complement strand
ACGGGAGGCATCAGTCATTTTATGATTGGGGGAGTTCCCGATATTCTTTGCCTTGTGCTGTGCGTGATATTTACGCTGCTTTGGGCAAGAATTGCCGCTAAAATTGCCAACAAAGCTGACGCAAAAACTCTAAACCGCGTGGTCGGTATTGTTATGATCGCCACGAGCATTGTAATTTTGGCGGTTAATTATCTTTGATACCTTTATATAAATGAGAATTTGTAGGTGAGATAATGATTGTTTTAATTACAGGAGCATCGCATACAGGCAAAACGGCACTTGCTCAAACATTGCTTGAAAAATATAAATATCCATATCTGTCAATAGACCATTTGAAAATGGGTTTGATTCGTAGTGGCAATACAAAGCTTACACCAATGAGTGATGACAGCGACCTAACTGCATACCTATGGCCTGTTGTGCGTGAAATGATAAAAACAGCTATTGAAAACAATCAGAATTTAATTGTAGAAGGATGTTATGTTCCTTTTGAGTGGGCAAACGACTTTGAGAAGGAATACCTTGATAGTATAAGATACTATTGTCTTGTGATGAGTGAAAAATATATACGAAATCATTTTAGTGACATAAAGCAATATGCTAGAGTTATTGAAAATCGTTTAGATGATGAAGGGTGTACTTTAGAGAGTGTTTTGCAAGATAACGCAGATATGCTAAGTCTTGTACAAAAACATAAAGTAAATTATATACTCATTGATGACAAGTACGAAATCGATATAGATTTATAATAACAAATTTTAATTTGACTACCTTTTAGGTACGAGGTGTAAAATGATAAAAGATGGAAAAATTTTATTGGCTAAAAGCGAAGAAAAAAGCGTTTATTTATACCCTAAAATGGCAAACAGACACGGACTTATTGCTGGTGTAACTGGTTCGGGTAAAACAATTACACTAAAGGTTCTTGCAGAAGCCTTTAGTAGCTTGGGTGTACCTGTGTTTATGGCTGATGTAAAGGGCGATTTAGGCAGTGTAAGCAAAATGGGCGAGCCTACACAGAATGTAGAAAACAGAGTAGAGAAAATGGGCTTAGATGACTTTAGCTACGACGCTTTTCCTACAAGATTCTGGGATTTAAAGGGCGAAAACGGACACCCAGTAAGAACAACAGTATCAGATATGGGTCCTATGCTTATTTCTCGTTTGTTAGGGTTAAGCGACGCACAGGAGGGTGTGCTTGATATTGTTTTCAGAATTGCCGATGATAAGGGCTGGCCACTTATTGATTTAAAGGATTTACGCACAATGCTTAACTATGTTGGCGAAAATCGTAAGGAATATATAACTCAATATGGTAATATTGCAGTGCAGAGTGTGGGTGGTATACTTCGAACACTTATCAGACTTGAGGACGAGGGAGGAAATCTCTTTTTTGGAGAGCCTGCGTTTGATTTTAATGACTGGTTTACCTGTGATGAAAACGGAAAGGGCTATATAAATATTTTGCATAGCGTTAATATAATACAAACACCTACAATTTATTCGTTCTTCCTTTTGTGGCTGTTATCAGATTTGTTCGAAAAGCTACCAGAGGTTGGTGACTGCCAAAAGCCAAAGCTTGTATTCTTTTTTGATGAAGCACATTTGCTGTTTAACGATATGCCAAGTGCATTGCTTGAAAAAATAGTACAGGTAGTTAAGCTTATTCGTTCTAAGGGTGTTGGGGTTTACTTTATTTCGCAAAGCCCTGGTGATATTCCAGACGCAGTTTTGGCACAGCTTAACAACCGTGTACAGCACACACTACATGCTTATACACCAGCCGAGCAAAAGGCAGTGCATATAGCAGCGTCATCGTTCAGAGTAAACCCTGCATTTGATACAGAGCAGGTTATTTCTCAGCTAGGCATAGGTGAAGCACTTGTGTCTACCTTGCAGGAGGACGGCATACCATCTGTTGTTGAAAGATGTAAAATTGTGCCACCACAAAGCTTTATGGGTGCTATTACACAGAGCGAACGCAAGGCGATAATAGATAGCAGTAACATTAAGGGTAAGTATGATGTTATGGTGGATAATAGGTCTGCTTATGAAGAAATTCTTGAATTGGCTGCACAGGGAGCAGTTGAAGAAGAATCAGCAGAAAATTCTGATAATAAAAATGTAGCAGAAACAGCTCAACCACAAAATGCAGAATCAACAGCAGAACCAGAAATCTGGATTTGCAAATGTGGTACCGAAAATAAAACAAAATTCTGTACCGAATGTGGAACAGCCAAGCCAAGAAAAAAGAAAAAGGCTGTTTGGATATGCGAATGTAAGCAGGAAAATACAGGCAAATTCTGTGGCAATTGTGGCAAAAAGAAGCCAGAGGACGACAGCTGGAGCTGTAGTAGCTGTGGTACAGTAAATAAAACAAAATTCTGTACCGAATGTGGACAGCCAAAGACGGGTCAGACAAAGCCAGAGCGACCAAAATCAGAGAAGCCAAGACCAGAGCGACAAAAGATAGAGCAGCCAAAGCCAGAGCAGCAAAATATGATTGAGCAATGGTTGTGTAGGTGTGGAGCTGTAAATGTAGCTCACTTCTGTTCCCGATGTGGCTCAAGAAAAGAGTTAGCAGCTATTGCCACCAAAAAAGTTCCAAAATCTAGTCCTAATCCAGTTGAGCTTGAATACCAGCGAGCAGGCAGTATGGGTAATAGCATATATGGTAGTTCACGAAATGGTGATAAAAACGAAGAGCTTTCATTCAGCGAGAAAATAGCACGAGGTTTGTTTGGCAGTGGAAAATAATTAAGTTTAATTATACTAAGAAGGTGAACTATGAAAGCAAAGAATAAATTTATTATTGTTCTTGGTATTATATGTGTAATAATTACTGCTCTTTTTTGTGTGTCATGCTCAACAAATGAACAGGTTGACTACACCCAGAAAATGCTTGCTATGTTAAATGAAAAATCTCAATTTAAAGCAAGTGAGGTTTTTGAATTTGAATTTGACCGAGCCTATGTTTTGTTGCCAGAGGAGTGCTACTTGTCAGGAGAGGGGTTTGCCAAAGCACATAATCTTGACATTTCAATAGATGAGGTTGAATCTGGAGTGGATGAGGGTGTTCATAGAATTATTTTTGTAGATGAAAATGGCGACTTGGTTTATTGCTACAAACTTATACTATCCGATTTACATACAAGTGAGTATGGTATGGTTATGTACCCCGATACTATAATAAAAAAATGTGACGAAGCACCTAAGGGTAAGGTTATGTTTGAGATATGCAGTGACGAATATTATTGATTGCTAATACATAAGTTTAAAGGCTGATGTTGTTCTGAAGGATAACATCAGCCTTTAATTATATATGTTTTCAATGCTCTAGACTAGCTTATAACTTTTAAAATCAGATATAACGCAAGCCTGATAAACAAAATACCAGTAATCTGAATAATTCACCTTGATATAAAACCAATAATGTTATAAAATTAAAAATAGAGGCTAATACCTTGGATTTTTGCAAAAAACTAGTGTTTTTGCTGTTTGCAACAGCTGTTTACATAAATGTTAGCGTTGGTTGACAGATTGCAAGGGGTAATTGGTGGTCTTTTTCTGCTCAAAATACTATACTAATGACATCGAAAACAACATCGAATAAATTTTGAGGAGAGATTTTTATGAAGACAAAAACAATTATCAAAAACATCAGCCCATTTAACAATGCACAGGAAATGCCAGTTGCTCTGTACGCTATCAAAAAGCTACTTTCATTCTTTTTGATTTTTGGTATAGCAGCAGTTATTGGTGAAGTAGTGATTATCGGACTATTATATGGTATGGGTTATGACCCAATTAACGGCGTTATGCCAGCTGATAATGTAGCAATGCTTTTAAAGTTTTATGGTAATATAATATTTTTTGCAGTGACATTAATTTATTGTAAGCGTGTTGAAAAGAGAAGCATTAAATCAGTCGGCTTTAATAAAAAAGGCTTTGACTATATTATTGGCAGTGGATTAGCTGTTCTTTTGCTTGCAGTAATTGTTGGTGTATGCTGTGTAACAGGTGTGTTTAGCTTTAATGGTTTTAATGCAAATGCTAACGCTGGATACCTAGGCTTACTGTTTGGTGGATTTGTTATTCAAAGCTTAACAGAAGAAGTAATGTGCCGAGGCTTTCTTTTACCATCACTTAACAAGAAGACAAATTTACCACTTGCTATTTTTGTAAGCTCAACTGCATTTGCGTTGCCTCATCTAGGCACAGTGCTAGAGGCTGATACACAATTTGCAATTATCGGTGTAATAAATCTTTATTTAGTATCACTGGTTTTCTCATTGCTATTTATGCTTCGTTCAAACATCTATATTGTAAGTGGATTACATTGCGTGTGGAATTTTATTATTAATGGTGTTATGGGCTTGTCAGCAAGTGGTGGTAGCAGTAACCCAGACGCACTTACAAGCTTTAGCGTTAATGCAGAAAATATTCTTACTGGTGGAGTATACGGCTTAGAGGCAAGTATTGTAACAACTGTAGTATTAGCAGTAGCTACTATAATTTTAGTAAAGCTTTATCGAAAGAGAGGAATTTAAAATGGATTTTAACAATAGATTATATCAATTAAGAAAGCAAAAGGGCTTTTCACAGGAGGAGCTTGCAAACAGATTGAATGTATCTCGTCAGACTATCTCTAAATGGGAGGTTGGCGACTCAACACCCGATATGGAAAAGCTTGTAGCTATGAGCGATTTGTTTGGCGTGTCGCTTGATAACCTTGTTACAGGCAAAGAAGACGAACCACAGCCTGCTGAAACAGCAACTACAAAATCGGATTTTGTAACCGTGCTGAACGAAAAGGTGTTGACCAGTGAAAACAAGAGTAAAGCTAAAAGTATTCTGAAAATAGTAGGAATTATAGCTGGTGCAATTATTCTTATAGATTTTATTACTATGATGATTTACTTTGCAGTTAATGGTATGCCAACATAAGCTTATATTTATAAACGCTAGTATATAAATATCCTGTTTATGTTTAATTATAAAACAACTTAAACAAAAAAGTTGAAATGCTGATGCTATAATAATCTTGCAGTTTGGATTTGACAGTTTTGATAACATAAAAGCTGGGAGTGAGTATATGAAATATAAAAATGCTAACGAGATACTTCCCGAAAAGCTGATTGAAGAAATACAAAAATATATTCAGGGAGAAACAATTTATATACCTAAAAAGGATAAACAAATCACAAAGGCTCCAACTGAATACAAAATTGAGCTACAAAAGCGAAATGTAAGAGTTTACAATATGCACCTTGAGGGGATGAGTAATAAAGCCTTAGCCGAATGCTTTAGTTTAGCTCAGTCGAGTATAAGAAGAATAATTATTGAGCAAAGGAAAAGCTTTGAGGCTATGCATAAGAGTATAAAAACAATACTACCATACTGGGATTTACAGAATGAAAGCATAAAGCAAATTTATAATACCACCTGGCAAATTGGCGAAAACTATGTGTTGAAGCTATATAACGAGCCAGAATCGCTACAGCGAAATATTCTAATAAATCAACATCTGGACGAAATGGGTATTCCAGTAGGCAGATTACTTAAAACCAATAACGGAAGTTTTTATGTTGAGGATAATGGGCAGTATTTCTTTATTTCAGAAAGGCTACGAGGAAGTAATATAGTAAAGCTGAAATTTCGCAATAATAAGGCAGAAGCAATGGGAGAAATTATTGCAAACCTGCACACTGCATTTAAAAGCTTTGAAAATAAAGCTGAGCTTTGGACCAATAGCTTATTAGACGAGATGAACAGCTGGGTAAAAGATAGCTTTGAAGAAAAAGGCTGGCAAAATATAAGCTGTAACGACTATGAGGTTATTATAGAAAATCTGGAAAAGTATTATAACAAGCTTCCAGTACAGCTTATCCATAGAGATGTGCATTTTGGAAATTTCCTTTTTGATAACGGAAAATTTAGTGGCTATATAGATTTTGATTTGAGTCAGAAAAATATAAGAATTTTTGATTTATGCTACTTTGTGCTATCCGTATTATCTGAAAAAGAAAAGTTTGAAATTACAGAGGAAATATGGTTTGAGTTTGTAGAAAATGTTTTTGCAGGCTACAATAAAATTCTAAAGCTTACAAACGAGGAAAAACAGTCGGCTGTATTTGTTATGGAGTGTATAGAGCTTTTATTTCTTGTCTATTTTGAGAGCAATGACGATTCTGCTTTAGCCCAAAGTACATATAACCTTTTTAAGTTTATCAAGACAAACGAAAAAAGAATTGCAAGAATAATTAGATAATTAAAGCAAGGAGAATAACAATGCTAAAAATAACAGAGGCTAGTAATTTAAAGGATATTTATAATTTTCAACTTGGCTTTGAAGTACCTTACTTCTTTTCGGTGGATTTTGAAGGCTGGCAAAAGTCATTTACAGAAGATATTGATGGTGAGGGCAGAATTTTATTCAAGGAGCTTAACACAAAGGTAATTTATGATAATGATGAGCTTGTAGGCTTTATTCAGTATGGTAAAACTGCTTTTGGCTTTGCTGATAACGGAGAAATATCAAGTGATATTTCATATCCTATTATCCGTAATTTGTATTTTAACAAAGACAAAATTGACGCAGGCGAATTGCTTTTAAATAACGCCTTAGAAAGCTTTGGAAATACCGAGAGAGTATATGCGTTTTTCCATTATTTTGGTATGAGCTGTTTTGCTCGTCATGGTAAGTTGTTTGAAAAGTACGCTTATATCGAGGCTTTGCTTAAAGAAAATGGCTTTGAAACTGAGCACGAGAATGTGTATTATTCATCAATGTTAAAGGGCGAAGAAACATCAGAGGCAGTAGTAGAACCACAGGCTTTAACAAAAGGCAATCAGCAGTATATCGGATTTACTCTTGACGGAGCTCAGGTTGGTGGCTGTGAGGTTCATTATCTTAATGAAAATACAGCGTATCTTCGTTGGATTTATGTCAATGACAATATAACAGGCAAGGGTATTGGCACAAAGTGTATGTATGCTTTAAAAAAATTCCTTTACGAAAAAGGTATTACACGCTTTGACACTGACACAGCCATGAATAACCTTGTGGCTCAACATTACTACGAGAAAACCAGCTTTAACCGTGAGGGTATAACAAAAAGCTATTATCGTAACTGATATTAATAAAGTAAAAAATTAAAAAAATTAAAACTCCCGTATAATCGCTAAAGATTATATGGGAGTTTTTGAAATTATGCTAACAAGATGTTGAGTGTTTAATTAGAGATTAGTGTTGAGTGTTAATATTTTTGCTTGCTCTTTTTTTGTAGTAAATCATAACTAACGCAAACGATATTAGTTGGCCAATTAAAATTCTTACAATTTGCAGACTATCAGCTTCGTTATTTGATATTACGTGTATAAGATTTGTTACAATTACATTATTGAATAAGTGGTCTCCAAGTCCTAGCCACAATGAACCTGTGATTTTATATAGCATTGACCACTTTATACTCATAATTCCAGCCAAAATAATGTAACCAATGCCCATTACTAGTAAATTAGCAATAGAAGTATTACCTTCTATAAAATCTCTTAGTGGCATAACCCAATGCCAAACGCCAAACAGCAACGCAATAAAAATTGTTGCACCAGCAAAGCTCATTTTGTCTGATAGTAAACTAGAGAAAAGACCACGGAAAACACCTTCTTCCATCCATACATTTATAATATTGAAGGCGACACAAAGTAATATAAAGACAATTCCGTTTTGTTTAACAGCTTCTCCGTTTAGTGAAAAGCCACTTGTATAAATAGAAATTTGTACATTTCCGTTTATGCAGTATAGTAAGATACATTCTGTAATATATGCAACTGAAAAGCATACAGCTCCAAGTGCTAAACTTTTTAAGAGATTAGGTATAATGTTAGATTTTGTAAATCCAAGTTTATCCCATGAAAGCTTTGTGAGTTTAAGCGTTACTGCTAAAATGATTATACCGAAAACCTTATGCAAAAAGTTTTCTGCCAAAATTGTTTCATCGGTTCTTATCAAAAAATACTCGATTACTCTTGCTATGCCACATATAAGAAAAATAAGTACACAGCTAATTATTGGTTTTGAAAATTGTTCTTTTTTTATTTAAAACACCCCCATAAAATTCAAATTTATAAAAATTACTTTTTTCTGCAAACAACCGACACGCACATATAATCGTTTTCTATATCGGCAAATATATCTCCACCCATTGCTGTTGTAAGCTGACGACAAATATAAAGTCCCAGACCGTTACCGTTTTTTGAGCCTACATTAGAGCCACGCCAGAAGCTGTCGAAAATATGTGACAGCTCACTTTGAGGTAGTGTGCAACCACTGTTTTTTACTGTAATTATACGGCAATCCTCTTCGTCAGAAAAATCAAGGCTTATATTCTGCCCGTCTCCATATTTAATGGCGTTTTCAATTATATTTTGCAACACTTCGGTTAATCTGTCAACATCACCACATAACATACAGTTGTGGTAGTTAGCAATAGTGAAGGTTGTGTTTGTAAGCTTGTCGCTGTAATATGCGTTTATATTGTCAATAACCTCAGATAGGTAAAATTCGCCGTTTTTAATATCAAATGCAATAACATCCTCGGTTTCGGTACGCATAATTTCTGCAACATAGCCTTCAATTTCGTCTGCCTTTGCGTTAATGCTTTTATAAATTTCAAGCTGTTTTTGAGGGTCTTTGTATATTCCGTTAGACAAAGCCTTAGAATATAGCTTTATTGCCGAAAGTGGAGTTTTAATATCGTGAGAAAGAGAAAGAAGCATAGTTTTTTTCTCTTTCTTTAGCTCAAGCTCGGCTTGTTTAGATTCCTCAAGCTTTTCTCGTAGCATATCAAGTCCCCACAAGAATTTTCCAAAGAAGCGATTTTTGTTTTCTTTAAGTGGTATGGTAAGATTACCCTTTGATAGCTCATAGGGGAGAGTGGTTATTCTGCTGAATGGCTTTAAAATATTGTGACGAATATATAAAAGCACCAATAGCACGAAAATTGAAAATGCTGCAAGAGTAATATTTATGTATAGCAATTCGTTTGTTTTGTTGGTGTTTTCGAGGTATTCAATACGGTAAAGCTTGCCGTCAATTTCTCTGATAACATAGTCATTTTCAGAGATAAAGAAATCCTCCTGTGTGGTTTTTTCGTACACGCCTAAAATAGTACGGTATTTCTCTGTATTGGGTATTTCACCTGTTTCTGTAATGGTACTCTCTACTCGGTTTAGTTCTACCTTTAGAATACTTGTTTCTTCTTTTAATATCTTAGGTATAATATTTACAACAGCAAACAAGGCTATGATAATCAACATAACAAAGGCTATGATTTTGTTGTAGGTTTTCATTTTACTCCTCCCAACGGTAGCCTTTACCCCAAACTGTTATAATGTGTGCAGGCTTTTTAGGGTCAGACTCAATTTTCTCTCTTAGCCACTTAATATGCACGGTAAGAGTTTGAGTTTCTGATTCGCTGTCAATTCCCCATATACTGTTGAAAATATTGTCTTTAGTTAGAGTTTGACCCTTATTTTCGATAAGCATTTTTAAAAGCTCAAATTCCTTTGCTGTCATATCAAGAGTCTTGCTGTTCTTTGTGACTGTTTTTGTGATAAGGTTAAGGGTTAAATTACCCTCGGTTAGTTTGTCCTGTGCAAATCTGCGTTTAAAAATGCCTTTAATTTTTGCAAGAAGAATGTCTATATCGTAAGGCTTTTCGATATAATCATCAGCCCCAAGTATAAGACCATTCAGCTTGTCTTCTTTGCTGACTCTTGCAGTAAGCATAATAACAGGTGTGTTACCATTCTGACGGATTTTCTCACATACAGCAAAGCCGTCTAAACCTGGTAAGTTAATATCAAGCAGGACAAGCCTTGCCCCGTACTTTTCGTACAGGGACAAGGCTTTTTCTCCGTTTTCTGCTGTGCTTACTGTGTAGCCGTCAGCTCTTAAAAAATCTGTTAGTAGCTCAAGTAGCTCTTTGTTGTCTTCGACTATAAGTATATCCATTATTACCAACCCATTTCCATTAGCCAATTATTAAGTGAACGCTCTCTATCTCTTGGTGAAGAGTCTACATCTATATTAAACTCTCCTTTTATGTTTCCGTCAACTATATAGAGAACCCTTGTGCATTTTGCAGCAACCTTTACATCGTGGGTTACAAGCATAATCGTCGTGCCGTCGTTATTAAGCTTCGCCAATTCCTCCATAACTTCGTCGGAAGATGCACGGTTAAGTGCACCTGTCGGCTCATCTGCGAAAATCATTTTAGGATTATTTATCATACTGCGGCAGATACACGCTCTCTGAAGCTGACCGCCTGATACCTCGTTGATGTCATTGTCAGCAATGTCGATAATGCCCAGCTTTCGCATTAAATTCTGCCCACGCTGCATAGTTTCCTTGCGTGTTTCGGTGTTCTTATTCGATTTTACAGCAGGGAGTATAATGTTGTCAAGTAATGTGAGATTTTTCAGCATATACATTTGCTGAAAAATAAATCCCATTTCATCAAGGCGTAAATCGGCAAGTTCCCTATCGCCCATTTTCGCAATGTTCTTTCCACAGAATTTCGCTTCGCCCGATGTAATTCCGTCCATTCCCGAAACGGCATAAAGGAGTGTTGATTTGCCCGAGCCTGACGGTCCCATTATGGCTACCATCTCGCCTTTCTCAACGGTGAAATTCACATTTTTGAGAACGTTATTCTGGCGCTTGTTTACAATATATGTTTTGCAGAGGTCTTTTACTTCTAAAATATTCATAGCTGGTGTCCTTTCTTATTCAATATTGGCCGTGTCGGAGGACTTGATTTTTCTTGTGTAAAGGGAAGTTAAAAATGCACTTACAGTTGTTGTCAGAATAATTATAACGGGGAATATAAGGAAGAGTTCAAGAGGATTTGTAGTGTAATCAACCCTGAGTTCCATACCCATCATTTTAAAAACCGGATCAATACAAAGGTGTGTCAGAGGCATTGCAAAAATTTCTGCGATAATCACCGCAATAATTCCCACGAATAAAAATCTTAAGGTATGATATACATAGATTTTTCCGTTTCGTGTACCTACTGCCTTTATAAGTGCGATTTCACCCTGCTCCTTTGCAATGAAGGAACGCTCCATAAGTACGGTAATAAGTGCGGCTAAAACGATTGTGAGAATAGCCACAAGGGATTTTACCGCCGCAAGAGTTTCAGCAACGCCGAGCATATCCGCTGTTTGTTCGGAACAGCTTTTTATATTTTCATAATCGGAGAAAATTCTCTTGATTTCTTCAATTCTGCGTTCAATCTCTTTATCATCGGGATTATCGGTAAACTTAATCTGTGTACCTATGCCGCCGATTGCCTGAACATAATTTATATACTCATCGCTGTGAAGTCTTATGCCATTTCCTTGCTGATTCATCGACTGAAAGAATGCCGAGATAATATATTCCTTATCACCGTCGATGGTTTTTATTGTAACGGTATCGCCTATATCTGCTTTAAGGTTTTCCGCTGAAAGTCTTGTTATTGCGATTTCGTTTGTGTTCTGTGGCAGTGCTCCCGCTGTATATTCATACATATCCATTGTTGTACCTGTGCCTTGATATATAGGAATATTGATTTCATTTTCGCCGAGAACAACAGGCAGGTTAAACATCATTTCAAGATAGCATTTCGAGGGTATATCATTTTCTGCAAGAGTTTTTTCCATATCATCAAGATGCTTTTCGAGTTTTTCCCGACCATCTTTAGTCATACACTCCTGAACTAATTTGCTGTCAAGATTATATACATCGCAGTCAGCCCAGCCGAAAGTTGTTGAAAGGCTTCCACTGTTCATTGTGTGAACAGTATTTGAAAGAATAAGCAGTAGGGACAGACAAAGCATAAAGGTAAGAGTTATAATGCTGTATCCCTTTGGTGCACTCACGATGTCATTAAGCGCAAGGAAAGACGTTGCAGAGAGCTTTGATTTACCGAGACTCATAACGCTCTTCTTGCGGAAACGTTCACCTGTCTGTCCGTTTCGGATTGCGTCAATAGGTGTCATTTTCTTTACCTTACCCGTACAGCCGTAGCAGAAAAGAAGAATTACTGCTATTACAAGCACTGCACAAAGAATATTCAATATAATCGGATTGGAATTTCCGATAATAATTGTCTGAGATGAAACACTCATAAGCATTTTACCGAATGGGAAGCTGAGGAAAAAACCGATAACTGCACCGATTACGGAAAGTCCCATATATTTTACAAGGTATAAGCCTCTGATTTTGAAATTGCTGATACCGATTGTCTTCATAACGCCGATTTCACGGAATTCCTCGGAAAGTGTAAAGGTAATTGTGAAGCGTAGTACCACAAATGCGATTGCGATAAGTATTAAACTTACTACAAGCAGCAGGCCTACAACTATCATATCGAATATGTATGTGAATTTCATAAAGGCTCTGTCCATTGTAAGAATACTATTATCAAGAAGAGGCTTTATTTGCGTCAGAACTGTATCAATATCCGAAGAATATATGTAGACAATGGAACCTCCATAATGTTCCACTGTATTTTCTTTGGAAAGAAAGTAATTATAATCTTCCTCATTTATTATATATCGTGCAAAACCCATCTGATTCGATCCGAAAAGCGCATCCTTTATTTTACCTGCAAGAGTAAATTCACGGCTTACCCCGTTTATTTCAATGGTAAGTTTATCGCCGACATCAACACCGATAGCATTAGCCTTGCCTTCTGTCATATAGAATTCGCCTTGATTTACCGTTTCAAGTATACTGCCGTCGGAGAGAAAATAATTCAAGGAAATATCATTGTGAACCATATTCGTTCCTATATTAACAATTACATCCTCGTCATCAAAGATAAATTTATCAGCCGTCAGAAACATCATGTTTTCCATTTCATAGCGTTCAACCGCATCTGTCGAATTCATCGTTTCATCAATGTCAACTGAGAGATTTTTGTTCATTGTAACCACGAGATAATCAGGCGCATCTGCCATTTCAAAATAATTATCCAGCGCTGATGTAACACATAAAATGTTGTTTACGCTTGATGATACAAACATCGTCGCAAGTATAATAAATACAAGCAGAATAATGTTCATCGCCTTTTTTCGTTTAAAGTCTTTTTTCAGTATATTGAGATACATTTTTATGCTCCTTTCATCGTTGTGACTACATTGTAGCATAGAAATTATTAAATAATCCTTAAATCTTGTTTTGGGTCTGAATTTATTTTAGCATATTTTAGATGGGAGTACAATTCAGAGGCAAACAAAGCAAGTGTATACAGTTCTATTTCCATACGCCTATGAACAGTGAAAATAAAACATTGCTCCAAAAATTAAACCAGAATAATGCGGATCTTGACAAAAGTTTGTTATACTAATCCCCCAAAAAACAAATATCTTATTCAAGCTGCGTTTTTGTAGCCTTTTTATTCGTTTCCTTTATTTTTTGCTGTTGTGGTTGTTTTTTATTGAGTTTTGCGGATTTGCGTATTCAATATAGTTATAATCTCTTAACCTGTCTCTCAGAAATTCTTTGTATTTATCAACAAGATTCTGCGGTGCAGTCAATTTAATATCTTTAGTATCGAATGAGAAAAGCCAGCCGAAAAATGCTTTTGAGGGCTGAATAAGGATTCTGTACTCAAAATATTCATCATTTTCATCAAGGCTTTTCTGTGCAATATCGAAACCGAAACGTTCTGTCATAACTTTAACAAATTTTCGATTAACGTGGAATATTGCTTCCGTTATGTCTTTTTCAGGGCAGGGGAACATATTAAAAGCAGAACGTATAAACTTTTGCGTGTTAAAGTGTTTTGGAGCTGTTTTGCTGTAAAATCTTGAAGTAATCGGAGGTACTTCTATTTTCTTATCTTCAATTATTTCTGTTTCGAACATTCTGTCAACTCTGACGCAGCGTAGAGTAAATTCTTTTCCGTCTGGTCGGCATATCATATAGCACCTTGAATTATCCCAAACAATGCTGTATGGCGAAACGGTAACAGGCTTAAAATAGGCAGAAGTGTCAGGATTGTAATCGTATTCATACGTTTCCGCTATGATTTCATTTTTGTCGTTGGACTTAAAAACAGTGTCAAGGACATATTCTTCATCAACTATCTTGCTATAGTGCAGCTGCTGGTATCTGTTTATACCGCCGTTATAATAAAAGACCTTCTTATTTTCTTTGATAGCCTGATTGATAATGCCTATATTTCTCATAATTTCCTTGTTGAGCATTTTT
Organism: Ruminococcus sp.; assembly: GCA_045531615.1. Classification (GTDB taxonomy): domain Bacteria; phylum Bacillota; class Clostridia; order Oscillospirales; family Ruminococcaceae; genus Ruminococcus. Next base: position 17,932 of record JAZSEJ010000020.1, on the reverse strand, counting down.
GAGCGTATATCCTTATCTGTATCAATGTTAAATTCATAATCAGCAAGAGATTCAAATCCTTGTGTAATAGCTTTTGATGTGCTTTCATCAAAGAAAAGGGAAGATTGCAGGAGCGTTAATAAAGCTGAAATTTGCTCATAGGATAGGGAGCGCTTATACTCATAGTTCTTATGTACAGAATCCTTTGTGGTCTGAATAAGCCTGCCCTCGATGTTAAATCCTAATTTCTCTTTGATATACTTATGAAAGGTGCTGATTATATCAAGGTCGGCACTTATTCTTTTATAGCCCACATCCCAGCAAAATGTATCGTTGAGAAAATCAACAATATCCTGCTGTACTATAGGTGTATCAGGCTTTGACTGGTCGCTTAAATAGCAGAGTATACCCAGCAGGATATGTTTTGCGTTCTGTTTTATATTATCCATAATACTGCTCCTTTGCCGTTTTTCTTAATTATATCATAATTTTACAGAAAAAACAATACAAATACGGAAATATATGTCACGATATTGCGACATAGCACTATTGCGTTGGATAAAATTGTCTGGTATAATATACTTAACAGATGAACGGAAACCAATGACGACTGATTTTTAGGAGGTAGTTGTATGAATAACAACAATTTTTTCAAGATGATGCTCATCATTGTTGCGGTTGTTTACTTTGTAGCACCCGACTTTCTTCCCGGACCCATTGACGACGTTATTGCACTTGTGTTTGCTCTCAACTTCACAGGAGGCAATAAGCAGCTTACCAAGAACGACTGATTTTCAGTTGTTGAGGGGATACCGTGCATTTTTGTGCGGTATCTCCTGTATGTACAAATTGCTGAAAAGTAATTGACAAATCCAAAGTTATATGGTATAATATTATTAATTCAAGGTGGCTGAAATTCTTTGTTTAGTCAGAATGCATAATACGTATTGTGAGAATTTGGTTACTTTGAGGAACTACACCCATGCTAAATAACATGGGTCTAAAACAGTCATACATATATTTGCTTAAAAGGCTTCGAACTACACCCATGCTAAATTACATGGGTGTAGACACGATAATAAGGCTTACCTTGCGATTTTCACGAACTACACCCATGCTAAATAACATGGGAATTAAAAATCATAGGAATATAAACAAAAAAGTCATTTTGTCTGAAAAAACAAAATGACTTTGTACTTGTAAAGGATGTGAATTATGAGTAAGAAGAAAAATCCCCGTGAACTCCGTGAGGCAAGAAAAGCAAAAATGAAAGAAAAATATTCTGCTAAGGCTGTGGAGAAAAAAGAAGTAATTGAAGAAAAAGCCGCAGCAGAGCCGAAATCCGACAAGAAGAAAAAATCATTAAGTAAAGCGGCAGGTCTGAAATCAGTCCTTGTTGCAGGTGAAAACCTGTATATGACATCATTCGGCAGGGGAAATGCGGCTGTAGTCGAACAGAAAATTGATACTTCTGATTATTCTTTTTCATCAATGAACAAATCGCCTAATCTCCGTGTGAACAATGCCGATGAGATTAATGTATCCTTTTCAAGTACACGCCCATTTGTAAAAGAAAATGAGCTTACCGCCGATAACCCTCTCCACGAGGGTAAAAGCAGTAAGCCTAAAGCAACAGGCAAGGATATACTTGGCTTGAAAGATACGCTGGAAAAGCGATATTTCGGCAGAGTATTTGATGATAATATCCACATTCAGATTATCTATAATATCCTTGATATAGAGAAAATCCTTGCGGAATACATTACAAATGCAACTGTAGCTATTGATTATCTTTGCGATACAGAGGCTAATGGTGTATACGGTGATTTTATCGGATATATGAATACTTTCAATACTTATGATGTGTTTTATAATCCGTCAAAGAATCCTCGTCTTGATGATAAAGCAAAAGGCAATATAGAAAAAAGCAGAAAGACATTTGAAAAACTGATAAAATCAAATCGACTTGGTTATTTCGGCTTTGAAAAAGAGGATAAAAAGCGTCTGTATCATCTTATGGCTTTAGCAGGTCAGCTTCGTCAATGGTGTTTTCACAGCTATGGCAATGCTGCACGAACTTGGCTGTATAACCTTGATAACCGTAATCTTGCCGCAGAATATTATGATACACTTGATTATTTCTTTGATGAGCGTTTCAAGGATATAAACAGTGATTTTGTATCAAAAAACAGCGTTAATCTTTTTATATTAAAGGATATATTCCCCGAAGAAGAATTGACGGAAGTTATAAAGCTTTACTATGATTTTATCGTTGTGAAATCGTATAAGAATATGGGATTTTCCATAACAAAGCTGAGAGAAAAAATGCTTGAACAGACAGGTGCAGCTGCCATTACATCAAAAGATATGGACTCTGTACGTTCAAAGCTGTATAAACTGATAGATTTCTGCATTTTCTACGGCTATTATAAGGACGAAAAGAAATCTGCTGAAAATGTGGATTATCTTCGCTCCTGTCTTAATGAGGATGCAAAGGAAAACTTTTATGCTATTGAAGCACAAAAGTTGTGGGAGAAATACGGAAAGCTGTTTCTTGATTTCTGCAATATAGTATCAGGAACTAATATTAAAAGACTTCAGAATTGTGATATTAAAGAACTTGACAGATATATTGATTTTGAAGAATATCGTAATAGCAGCAATGTTTCGTATTTTTCAAAGCTTATGTATGTTATGTGCTTTTTCCTTGACGGCAAGGAAATAAACGAACTACTCACAACGCTTATAAATAAATTCGACAACATATCAAGCTTTATTACAACAGCAAAGGAACTTGATATAGACGTTAAATTTGTTGCTGATTACAGCTTTTTCAATGACTGCGGAAAGTATGTAAACGAAATTAACATTGTGAAAAATATTTCCCGAATGAAAAAGCCTTCTGCAAAGGCGAAAAAAGTTATGTTCCGTGATGCGCTTACTATTCTCGGTATGCCGCATAATATGACGGAAGAACAATTTGAGGCTGAAATTGAAAAGCTTGTAGAAGTTGAATTTGATGCTGTTACAGGCAAAAAAATAAAGAAACCTCATGATTATCGTAATTTTATTTGTAATAATATCATTGAAAATCGTCGTTTTGTGTATATCATCAAATTCTGTAATCCGGGAAGTGTGCGTAAAATAGCGGATAATACAGCGGTTACAAAATTTGTCCTAAAACGTATAGATGAAATGCAGATTGAAAGATATTATATTTCTTGTACGGAGTTTCCTGATGAAAATGCTTCTTTGGAATATAAAATAAATTATCTCGCTGAAATGATGAAGAATATGAACTTTGGACAATTCAGCAATGTCCGTCAGAGTTCAAAAGATTCGGCAGAAAATCAAAGAAAAGAAAGATATAAGGCAATAGTTGGCTTGTATCTGACAGTTGTATATCATCTTGTAAAAAATCTTGTAAATGTCAATGCAAGATATGTAATGGCGTTTCATAGTCTTGAACGTGATGCAGCTCTTTATAATTATAAATTGGAAAAAAATAATTATACGGGACTCGCAAGGTTATTATGCGATGAAGAAGAAAATTCCCGTAGCGGCTATCTTGCACGAAATAAGCGTCTACGAGAATGTGTAAAGCAGGATATTGAAAATGCTGAAGGACTTAATGTTCAGCTGTATCGAAACAATGTTGCTCATCTCACCGCAATACGCAGAGCAGGCGATTTTATCGGTGATACTACAAAGATAGATTCATATTTTGCGTTGTATCATTATCTTATGCAGAGATTGCTTTTGAATAAAGATAACGCAGACCATAAATACAATAATCAGCTTACTCAATGGCATACTTATGTCAAGGATTACGTAAAAGCCTTGGATTCGCCATTTGGTTATAATATACCACGTTTTAAGGCACTTACTATTGAGCAGCTTTTTGACCGTAATGAGTAAAAAAGTCCCTATCCGAGTATAAAACTCAGATAGGGATTTTTCAGTACAACCTAGAGTTCTTATGAACGATGGAGAAACAAGTACATATATCAAGCAAAGAAGTTTTCCAAGTGATACAGCTATTATAATGTCAGCTACAGCAAATGCGGATGTATATAAATGGATGTTTAATATGAATGTAGAGGAATATATCTGTAAGATGGCAAAATATATGGGGTGAATAGAGAAGTATACCAATAGTTCATACAGTAGATATGCATTAACAGCCTGAAAAGATTCCGAGAAGCTTATGAGGGGAATACATAATATCTCTGATAATAATGAGATAATAATCTTTAAATCTATAGAACAGGAATTCAATACGGAATATCACTTCGGAGGAATAGAAAGTCTTAACTGTCTTAAGGGAAAAGATATATCAGTTTTAGGTCTGCCTAATGTAGATGAGAAAGTATACAGACTTTACGGTATGCTTATGGGTATAGACTACGATGAAAGCAATTTCAATTAAATCTTGCAATAGAAAAGCATGTGTGATATAATATATGTAAAAGTGATCCAGAAGGATTAGACAAAATCACACGGTGTATTAATTGTGTGATGTTTCAATTATACGAACAGAAATATATAGCAATATGCTATGTATTCAGACCAAATCAAAACTGTCATATGGCAGTGAAAGAAGTTATTGAAATGGTACAATATCGAAATATAAATTATGTAGAGGAGTTGCCTGATTATGAATATTGCGATTTGTGATGATAAAGAGTGTGACGCATTAGCAGCAAGAGAAGTAATCAGAAACACTTTAAATAAGCTTAATAAAGAAGCAGAAATTGAATATTACCTGAATGCGAAGGAGATACAAGACAAGCTGCTGAAAAAGAATGAATTGATTGATTTGCTGATTCTTGATATAGATATGCCTGATATTTCAGGTCTTGACCTTGCAGAAAAACTCCGAGCCAACAACTTGAAACTGCTTATCATATTTCTTTCTAACTATGAGGAATTTGTATTCAAGGCTATTGAATTCCAACCATTCAGATACATAAGGAAAACAAAGCTTGAAACAGAAATGCCTATTGCTATTCAGTCAGCAGTTAATATTATTGCAGCAAACAATGACTTACAGATAGCCCTTGACACAGATGAAGGTAGCATACGAATAATGATTTCAGAAATTCTGTATTATGAAACAGAAAAGCGTAGGGTAGCAGTAATTTTAAAAAACGGAAAGAAGCTTATTGCAAACAAAAATATTACTAAAATGCAGAAGCATATCCAAAATGAGAAATTCATTATGATTCACAGAAGTTGTGTTGTTAATGTCGATCATGTGCGTAATATTCACAATTATGCTGTAATACTTGATAACAATGAATCACTGATAATCAGTCGCCCAAGATATAAGGAGGTTAAACAGAAAATCTTGAAAATGTGGGGGATGACAATATGAATGCAGTATTTTGGATTGTTGAGAATTGTTCCACATTTACAGAATTCTTTTTATGTACAATTTTTTGTGGAACGTTTATTGAAAATATAGATTTAAAAAATAATTTTAGGAAAAGAATTATTGTATCTATTGTTATATCAGCCATAATGTTGACGATAAACCACATTAATATTTTTAGTTACTTTACAGCAGTATTAGGGTTCGTTTTAATGGCATTAACCGGGATATTGGTTTACCCTAAAAAAATTTTAAAATCACCGATATTAGGAATAGTATTTTTATTGATTATTGCAACTATTGATAATGTTGTTATTAATACTATATCTTTTGCTTTAAAGATACCTCTAACTGAAATATATCAGAAAATGTCTTTGTATAGAGTATTGGCGATAATTAGCTCAAAGACATTACTTCTATTGATTGTTATTATAATCAACAAATTATTTTCGAAGAAAAGAACACTTCGGCGAAGATATCTGTTAATTTTATTCAGTGTTACTACTATTATGTTTTTTATTACAGTTCTGATTACCTTTATGGAAATAAGGAATAAAGCGGTAAATTCAGTAATTTCGATTTTGTTCTTTACTGTTATGCTGATCCTGCTTATGGTTATCTTTTTTGGAACATTCAAGCTTACAGAATATTATGAAAATCAGAAAGAGCTTAAACTGACTATTCTTAAAAATCAGATTTTGGAAAAATCTATGAGTGAAACTGAACAGACGTTTATGCTCTGGAAAAAAAGCATGCACGATTATAAGCATAACATTGCGAATCTTATTACACTGGCTGATAATAATAATTTAGATGGCATAAAAGCTCATCTGCAAAGTGAGAGCATATTACTGACCAAAAAGCTGTTTTATTATAAGACAGGAAATGACACTGTTGACACTATTCTTAATATTAAGCAGAGAACAGCGGAAGACAAAGGAATCGCTTTTATTATAAATGCAGAAATACCAGAGAAATGCCCTGTATCATCTGCACATTTTGCTTCTGTTCTCGGAAATCTACTTGATAATGCAATTGAAGCAACAGTTGATGAAGAATCACCTTTTGTTGAAGTGAAAATTAAGCCTGTAAAAAGCTGCTTAATAATTGTTGTTTCCAATAAATGTACCAGAAGTAATGTTGAATTGGAAACAACCAAATCAGATAAACAGCTTCACGGAATAGGTTTAAATTCAGTTAAACAAACTGTTAAAGAATATGAAGGGACTTTCGTAACTGATCATACAGATGGAATATTCAATGCAGAAATTATGATACCAATGTAACTTAAAAACGGTTTGAAATTAATTTTTCAGACCGGTTTTTTTATTTAAAATACAATTCGTGCACAAAAAATGACAATTCGTGCAATTTTTTACAAAAATAGGTATTTTTATGTTATTATAATTCTATAGGGCGATCGTGAATATAATATAAGCATTAATGGTTTTATAGATACGGTTGTTCATATTGTAATAATACATTAAAAATTTTATTTTGAAAAGGGGGAACTATGGGAAAAGCAATTTGGAAAGCAGAGTATAACGGACATACTATTAAGATAATCAATACTCTCTTTAAAGCCACACTTGAAATTGACGGGGTAGAGCAGGCTGTATCAAAAGAATTCATAACTGGTTTATTTATGGCAAATTTGCCTGAGGGTGAAGATATAATAGCAGTTCTTGAATCCAAGTTTATTGAATTTGAATCACATTTATTAATTGGAAACAGAGTTAAATTACAAGCTGTTGATAGAGGAAACTGGAAGGCAGAATATAATGGACACACGATAACGGTAGTAAACAAACTTACAAAAGCCGTTATTGAAATTGACGGAGTAGAGCAGGATAAAACAAAAAGCTTGATAGACGGTGTGTTAAAGGGTAAACTGCCTGAGGGTGAAGATGTAATGGCATTTCTCGATTCCGAGATGTTTGGGGTTGGTGCATATTTAATTATCGGCAACGAAGTAGAAATGAAAAAAGAAGAATGCTAAAAATAGGTTTTACAATATGACAATTTACAAGGACACAGCATTCAAAATGAGAATTGGAGGATTTATTATGGAAAAGGAGAAAAAAGTCAACGACGGTACTATTGAGCTTGTCACAGGAAATACTTTTATATTGTGCAACGACTTTGCGGACGGTATGGTATTGGAAAAAATACTCGTTATTGTAGGTCTGCTTATGTCAATTGTGGGTATTGTCCGTGCATTTTTAAGCTACAAAAAGAAAAGTAAAAAGGGAATGTGTATATTCCTTGGTATTTTAGGTGCTTTATATGTTGTGGCATTTGTAGGACTGTCGTGTATGTTTATTTTTAAATGATTATTAAATAAGAAGAAAAAAAGAGCTGAATAGCTCTCTCAGGCTGTAGAAAAAGGTGTTTTTATAACGGACACAGTACAACCTGTCCTTATAAAATTGCTATTTTACAATGTTTTGTGTAGGGGCTGCCTTTGGCAGTCCCAAATTTCCGAAGGAAATTTGCATTTTTCGAAAATCTGACGGCTGGGAGTAACCTCAACTGTTTGTTATATATCTTATGATATTTTGAAAATGTTTATGCTTTGTCTATTGACATATATTAGAATACGTGTTAAAATAATTAATGGCAGTTTTTAAAAATATATACGACATATAACCATTTTTAAACTGCCGTAAATTTAGGGAATAAAAGGTTCCCGATTGGAGGAAAAATATGAAAAGTAACTCAAACATCAAACTTATCAGCAAATTCATTGCATTTGTGACAGCTTTTACAAGCATTGCCACATCATCAGGCTTAACTGCATTTGCAGCTGAAGAAGCCGCACCTGCATTTACCGAAAAGGAACTCACTGCACTTGTCAATTCAATTGAAAATGTAGAGGCAATTGATTGCCGTTATTACAGCGATATGCCCAATGTTCCATATATGAAATTATCAGAATACTACACTCTCTGGACAGGTCAGGAACTGGCAATTGCAAATAACAATGACGGCACTTACGAGGTTACTGTTCCCGCAGGCGTAAAGGGTACATATGACGTTGAAAATGACGTTGTAAGCACAGATGACGCTGGCTATTTCTTCACACCCGAAAATCAGATAAGTGAAGAAGACCCATATGCAAATCTGTATGTAAGAGCTGCCGAAGGTGAAAATGCTGAAACTGCAACAACTGCAATTGAAATTGATTTTGGCAAATACGATATTGACCTTATCGGCGACGGCGAAGAGCTTTGGGTTCCCATTCCTACTCTCTGCGATATTTATACCACAAATTTAACAGCTCCTTTCTTTATGGAGGATACTCTCATTTTCGGCGGATTTGTTCTGTCTGATTTTTCTCTTACTTCTCTTTCCTTGACACCTGACCATGCAACAGGCCTGCTTAATCAGTATGCAAATGGTAGAAGTACTGATTTAGCTGAATACAACTACAACGAGCTTTGCTTTGCTTTTGATCTTAATTACGGTTACCCCGGCAGACCTTTCTACACAGACCTCATAAAAGAAAAAGGTCTTGACGGTTTCTTATCAGAGGCAAATGATACAACAAGAACTATCAAGGAGCTTTTACTTTCAACAGATTACAATGAATACCTCTGTGGATTCAATATGCTGAATTATTACCTTTGGGACGGCGGTCATACACAGTTTATGGCAATTCCTGCATTAATGGATAAGGATAGTGCAACTAAAGTAATGGAAATTGAAATGAAAGCCGGATGCACTTATGAAAACGCATATGATTATATCAGTGAAAGTCAGTCCAAACAAGCAAGTGCAGATGCAATAATGGCTGCAAGACAGGCGGTTATGTCTGATGTTGATGTTTTTGAACTTCTTCCAAGTGGCTCAATATACGTTGTAGAAGGTGATACAGCAATTTTCAAATTTGACCAGTTTACAACAGATTTCGACGCATGGGCTTCTTACTATAACGAAAATGGCGAGATGCCTAAGGAAGTAATTTCAGATTTCTATAACTGCTTAATGGCAGCAAATGAAAATCCTGTGATTGAAAACTTTTTAATTGATGTTAGCACAAACGGCGGCGGCGTTGCTATTGTATTAGAGTATATCATGGGAGTAGTTGCTGATGTTGATACATTTAATTACAGAGATAATTTAAATGATACTACTGCAAGCGAGAATTATGTAGTTGACAAGAATCTTGATAAGGTTATCGACAGCAAGGATGAAGAATTCAAAACAGACCTCAGATTCGGAGTTATTACTTCTTCGAATTCCTACTCCTGCGGAAATCTTCTCCCTGCTATGGCTCGTGAAAACAACATTATGATTATCGGCGAACAAAGCGGAGGCGGTGCTTGTGCAGTTAATTACCGCATTTCAGCAGATGGTCATACATATTCACTTTCAACAGGCATTTGCTTTACAGATGCAAATTATGTAAGCGTTGATGCAGGAGTAAAGCCTGACTACGAAACATTCAAGGTAAACGAGGACGGCACAAAGGATTTCTCTGAAACATACAACTTTGAAAAAATCAGCAAATACTTCGATGAGTTTTATAGTGCAACATCTGAACTCAAAAAGGGTGATGTAAATGGTGACGGTGCTATTGATTCTTCAGATGCATCATTAACTCTAGTTGAATATTCACTTATTCAGACAGGAGCAATTACAACATTAACAGACGCACAGAAAAAAGCAGCAGATGTAAATAACGACGGATCTATCGACTCAGTTGACGCTTCAGAAATACTTGCATTCTATGCTTACCTCTCTACAGGCGGTACAATTGATAACATTAACGAGTGGAGAACAGCTGAATCTGCTAAAAACGACTAATTATAAAAGAGGCTGTAAAAAGCCTCTTTCAGTCTGTCGAAAAAGACAAGCCCCAAGTGACGTATTTACTTGGGGCTTCGCTATAATCTGGGGGCAAAGATAGGATAATATTACTCGAAATGTTCAACATTTATTATTGAAAATATCGGTGGGATGTGGTATAATAAAACAAAGTATATCCCGAATTTTATTTGTACTAATTTCAATTTATACATTTATCCACAAACAGCGAAAGGAGTAGAAAAAATGCTTCTGAAAAAGCTAATATCCTCAATAACAGCGGCAATATGCCTTGCTGTATGCAGTACATCCGCAATACCTACAATTGCGGCAGAGGAACATATAACGCAGGTCAATGGCACATTTATACAGCCGTGGCTCTATGCCACGTTTGACGATGAACGCTGGGATGCTGAAATGCAGATAATGAAAGAAATCGGCATAGAATATCTGATTATGGGCGATGTTGCAAACCGCAACACAGACGGCACATGGACGGTTTATTACCCCTCTGAAATTGACTATCTCAAGGATTATTTTGCCTACGATGCCCTTGAAAAGCTGTTTTATTACTGTGATAAATATGATATAAAGCTGTATCTTGGTATGGGACTTGATACAGCATGGAACAGCGATATAGCCTCCACAGAGGGCAGAGATGCCAACAGGGAATATATGCGTAAATGCAACGAAATCACAACGGAGCTTTACAACAAATACAAATCTCGCTACCCTGATACATACTACGGGTTTTACTTTGTAACAGAGTTGTACAACACCATTTATATGGACACAGATACGGGAATTGACGCTTATGCAGAGGGACTTGACGAGATGTTCACAATGGTAATCGACAACTGTAATAAGCTGAACCCCGATATGCCGCTGCTTTTCAGCCCCTATGTGAATATATTCGGATATGGCTATGCAAGCATAAATCCCGACAGATTTACAGAATACTACACAGAAGTTCTGAGCCGTATTCCATTCCGTGACGGCGATATGATATGTCCACAGGATAGCTGCGGAGCAGGCGGCTGCAATAACTCACACCTTGAAGAATGGATAAAAGCATATAGAAATGCCGTTGACCGTTCAAACGAAATCCGTGGAACAAAGCTTCTTCTTGGCACAAATGCGGAGCAGTTTATTTCTCCAGATGCCACAAGAATGACAAGCCCTCATGGTGTATCTTATGTAGGCACACAGACAGTAGACGACTTCGCAAGCAGTCTTGAAATTGCCCGTCCCTACGTGGATTCCCTGTTCTGTTTTGCCTATCCGCATCATTATTCCCCATATAACGCAATGCCCGAATTTCACGATTGCTTTATGCATTATCTTGAAACAGGGGAGATTGAAAAAAAACCTCCCACACCGCCTACAGCTGTAAAAACGGAGGTTGTAACAGCCGAAAATGCACCACATTTAAAGGTTTCAATTTACGGAATGGCAGACAATACGGCTGTTGCACAGACAAATATTTACAAAAACGGTAAGTTATACGACTATCTTGTAGCAGGAGTAAAAACAGGCGGCTCAGGCTCTAATACAACGCAAAATCAATGGATTGACTACGAATTTGACCTCAACGGTGAAACGGCTGTATACGAATTTGAGTGTATTGACGTGTGCGGAAATATTTCACAGAAAAGCAGTTATAAGGTTACTACCGATAATACAAATAATCTTGCAGATGAATATTCAGCCAACACAGAAAAGCCTGTAAACTGGGAGTTTACAGACCTTGACCACATTGAATATACCGTATCGGGAAACAGTATCAGAATAACAGGCTTTGACAATACCGTGGAAAATCTTGTTATTCCCGATAAAATTGAGGGATTGCCTGTTACTGTAATTGACTGGTATGCCTTTGAAAACTGCTATAATCTGAAATCGGTTACAATTCCCGATACAGTTACCCATATAAGCCGATTTGCATTCGCCCATTGCATAGCACTTGAAACTGTAAATATGCCCAAGGTTTTATATTCAATTGAACAGTATGCATTTTTCAATTGTCCGAAGCTGAAAGGTGTGGAACTGCCCGAAAATCTTGCGGTTATCGAACAAAGAGCATTCAGCGGCTGTAAATCCATAACGGAGATTACGATTCCAAAAGCTTGCACAAGCGTAGGGGAGTATGCATTTCTCAATTGCGATTCATTGTATACAATTGCTGTAAACGGCGAAAATACGATATTTGATACACGTTCAATGGGCTATAGCTACGACAACGGCTACGGCATAAAAAGCGGATTTTCAATTGATTCTGCAAAGGGAACAGCTGTTGAATATGCGAAAGAAAATAATATCCGTCTGAAATCAGAAATAATAACAGGCGATGTAAATGCAGACGGTGATTTTACAGTTGCTGACATGGTAATGCTTTCAAAATGGCTTTTAGGCAGCGGTGATATTACAGATTGGCAGGCAGGGGATTTATGCAATGACGGAAAACTTGATGTTTTTGACCTTATTGTTATGCGGCAGAAATTTGTGAAATAGAAATAATAACGGCAGCCAATTCAGGCTGCCGAATTTGTTATATAATCAGAGTTATTTCAGCTTCAAACCGTCGCTGAAAGGTTTACCCACTTTTTCAAAGGCTCTTATACAAGTAGAATAAGTAACATTTTAATACTAATTTTTTATCGATATATTTTAAAATTGAAAGTCAATTATTATTATTTGATTTGTAAATGCTATACACGCCATTCTATGATATGCTTCATTAAAAACCATTGAACAAACAAATAAATATCATTAGTAATATAATATAATTTTTGCGTACGAAAATCCGCATAAAACTTGCCGCTTTCAGATAAATATATTACATAACAATAATAACCATCCAATCGACAAATTGTTGCTATCTTTTCCCCAACGTTCTTAAAACGAGTTTGATCCTCTTTAAGAAATCTTATTTGAGACTTTATATCTCCTATTATTACTCGCTGGTATTGTTTCCCTTTGGTGTAAAACCAATCCTTATAATCTCCTTGAGGCACAATTTCATAAAAAGTTTTTACTGTAGGAAATATTTCAATCTCACACTCCCGATATTCTTCAATAATATCTGTTATATTCTGCTTTTTACTTTCACCCCAACCATGTCTTTTTAGTGTATCGAATATTTTGTTACATGTAATAGGTTCAACAACGATTTCATTACTAAATATTCCATTAATAATATTTAAATAATTATTGCCAAGATAAGTTCCATCATCAAGAAAAAAACGATTTGATTCTGTTATATAAATAAATCTTCTATACGCTGTTTTTAAACATATTTCTGCTACCGGTAGACATGCCTCGTTTTGTTCAGATGATATTTTATTCATAATTTGTTCAAGACTTATCCCGTTAAGACTTACTTTAGTATGTCCAATTCTAGCATAAGTGAACCAATAAACCACATCTATTTCACACCAGTATAAATAACCGTAATTTTCAGAAAAAAAGCGTCTTGCCGCTTCAAAGAATTGTACATTATTATTGTTTGCAAATTTTTGTACTCTATCCACTAAACAACTATAAGCTTCTTCATAAAACGATTCTTTTAATAATGAATCGTCTATTCTGATGTTACACATACGCTTACCTCCTGCTGTTTTAATTTCGCCAATATATTTGTATACATCATAAGTATATCACACCTATTTGAACAAGTCAATATACAGATTTATTAAGTATTACTATTGACTTTTGGTAAAAAATCTGCTATAATTGATAATGTGAATTAATAAATAAAAATATGTAAAAAGATAAGAGGTTTAAGCATGAGTAAAAAGAAAATAACAACAATAGTAATATCAATAATTATTATCATAAGCGGAATTATTTCACTTACTGTTGGTATCATTAAAGAAAACAACAATCATACTGAAAATCTTCCTGTACTTGACCAGTTCAATATCTCTGGGGAAGATGTTGGAAAAGAATTAAGGGGAAATTTAGAAGCAATGCCATTTCTCGCAGAGAAAAATGATGACAGCACATTATTTCTTATGTGTTATATTGAGGACGAAAACATTGAAGAAAGTGAATATGTTTATATAGGCTTTGAAGTAGCTGATTCGTCAAAATTAGCCTTTAAATCTGCTATGAATAAAGAGCTTCATAACGATATGGACTTCTGTGGTACTTTGATGAAATGCGATGCTGAGATGACTGAAAAATTCAATAAGACAATAGCGGATTATTTCCATAATGAAGTTGCTCCTGTATATGAAAAGCTGGAAATGAATATCTCTGAAGAACAACTAAATGAAGAAATAAAGGCAAATCAGAATGCAATTTCCACCTATTACATAAAATTCGGAGATATACAAAATGGCAAATTATTTATAGCTGTGGGAAGCACACTTTTAGCGGTTGGACTATTTATTCTGCTTACGGTGCTTTTCAGAAAAAAATTCCTTATTGCCTTTTTTGCAGCTGTTCTGCTTGGAATAATTATTCTGGTTATTTCTATAAGCGGAAAAATAAAGGCTGTTTCTTCAATTACAAAGATTGATGACGGCTTATATAAAATTACTTGTAAATATGACTGTAAAATTGATAAGTTGATTAATGCAGATATTGATACTATTGATGAATATATAAATTGGATTATCAAGGAAAATATGTATGGTATTCCTCTTAAAATTGACCCTGATAATTTCGCATGTGCGGCATTTACAGCGACATCTCCTAACGGACAGCAGTATTTTGGTCGAAACTATGACTATTATGATACTGACACTCTGGTTGTATACAATGAGCCGAAAGACGGATACGCATCTTATGGAATAGCTGACCTTGCTTTCTATGGTATAAATACAGAAAATGGTATTGATGCTGATTCTTCGCTTGCTAAGCTGTATATGCTTTCCGCTCCATATATCTGTATGGATGGAATGAACGAAAAGGGATTGGGAATAGGAATTTTACAGCTTAATACTCCCGAAATTCATCAGGATAACGGCAAAAAAGACTTCATGCCCATAATGGCTATAAGAGTTATTCTTGACACCTGTGCATCTGTTGAGGAGGCAATAGAATACCTTGAATCCTACGATTATCACTCATTCTTAGGCGATTCATTCCACTTGTATATCACCGATAAAACAGGGCGTTCAGTTGTTGTGGAATGGGATGACGACGAAATGTTTATAGTCGAGGATTCAGGCTGTACAAATGAAGTTCTTTGCGAAAAACATGAGTATTACGATTCAGATTGGAAATGTAATCGTTATGATATTATCAAAACACGTCTGGCCGAAAAGAACAATGTTCTCAATGCGGATGAAGCTATGCAGCTTACTGATGATGCTAAGCAGGAAAATACAGAATGGTCATGTGTTTACAAACTTGACGATTTCACTTTTGATATTTGCCTTGACGGTAACTATGATAAAAAATACACCTTTACAATGGAAGATTTTGAGTAATACAAATCAACTGTTTTTCTCAAAATCATAGTTTTAGAAATGAAGTATTTTTTAAAGAAACAGATTTTGTAAAACGAATTGATGACATGTCCATATTGTCATCCAAAAGGAAATCATAATGAACCTTGTTTATATTCTACGAAGATATGAATTTATACAACGAGATTACGCTTAGTGTAGAAAGGATATATGTTTTGCCGATAATACAGCAAAAATACAACAAATTCATATACAGATTAGCCAATTTCCCAGCAGTAGCTCGATAATATTCCGCCTGCGCTGTCTTGACTTCTTGTATACGCCTTGTTTCAGGAGCCGTGTTTCATGAGCTGGAGAACGAAAACAGGCGAGAATCTTGAAATACTACGGAAAAGAGCGCCATATACTTCGCATAATCGTAATTATGGATGTCGATGACGTTGAGATGAGATCAACTTCTGTCGGTATTTAAGCTTGATTTTTGATGTCAGTTGTGATATAATAAATTTAAGTTACAGATTTGCACAAATAAGACAATACAACAGGGAGTGCGGTGCATTATGAAAAAAATACTTATAGTGGAGGACGACAGAACTCTCTCAGCAGGCTTGTGCCGTGCCATGAAAGGCGAAGGAACAGAAACAATTGCCGCAGAAAATCTGCATACGGCAAAAGAACGCCTTGCCAATGGAGAGGTTTCACTTGTAATTCTTGATGTAAATCTTCCAGACGGAAACGGTTTCGATTTTCTTCCGTATGTAAAAAATGAATACGGTATTCCCGTGATCATGCTGACGGCAAATGATCTTGAATCGGATATTGTGGCAGGACTTGAGGCGGGGGCTGACGATTACATAACAAAGCCTTTCAGCCTTGCTGTGCTTCGTGCAAGAGTGAACACGCAGCTTCGCAAGGCAGCCGACAGAAAGATTGCCAATCGTTTTGTATCCGATAAGTACATCTTTGACTTTGAGCGAATGGAATTCAGCGTTGACGGTATTATGGTTGAATTAAGCAAAACAGAACAAAAGCTTCTGCGTATTCTAACTGACAATGCAGAGATTAAACTCTCCCGTGATAAACTTGTTGACAGGATCTGGACGGACGGCGCGGAATACGTGGATGAAAATGCGCTTTCCGTAACAGTGAAGCGTCTGCGTGACAAGCTTAATGCAAAGGACAGCATCAGAACGGTTTACGGAATAGGGTATATGTGGGTAAAAAACAATGAAGACTGAGGTATTGCTGCTCGAAGAATGCAGTCTGTTGATCCTTGTTCTGATTGGTGTTACAGTTCTTGCAATTGCGTATGCGATCTATTCCCATATTAGAATGAATCGGCAGATTAAAAAGCTGGATGAAATGCTTGACAAAGCCATAGACTGCAGCTTTACGGAAAGCTGTTTTGATGAATCCCAACTTTCATATATCGAAAACAAGATGTGGAAGTATCTCTCACTGTCGGAAATTTCTGCAAAGAAAACCGCTGCGGAGAAAGCCAAAATCAAGACTCTCATTGCGGATATTTCCCATCAGACAAAAACGCCAATTTCGAATATTCTGCTGTACTCGGAGCTGCTTGCGGAATGCGATCTCTCCGAAATGGAAAAGGAATATGCCAACCGCATTTTTTCTCAGTCGGAAAAGCTGTCCTTTCTTATTACGTCACTTGTAAAGCTGTCAAGGCTGGAAACGGGAATTATTGCACTTTCGCCGAAGGAAACAGCGATTGCACCCATGCTTCAGGATATTGTTGTTCAGGCGCAGGCAAAGGCGGACGAAAAGGGCCTGTCTCTTACACTTGAATGCGGCGGCGAAAAGGCTGTGTTTGACGAAAAGTGGACAAATGAGGCCGTATGGAATATTGTTGACAACGCTTTGAAATATACTGACAAGGGCGGCGTGAAAATTACTGTGAAGGAATATGAAATGTTTGTCTGCATTGAAATTTCCGACACAGGACGAGGTATTCCCGAATCGGAGCAGGCACAGATTTTTTCACGCTTTTACCGTTCCGAAAAGACAGCATCTGAAGAAGGTGTCGGTATCGGACTATACCTTGCAAGGCAGATTGTTTCAGCGGAAAATGGCTACATAAAGGTTATGTCGGAAGTGGGAAAAGGTTCAGCATTTTCTGTATTTCTTTCAAAACTGTAAGAATTTATTTTTGCGTGGAAATAATGTGGAAAGAATTATATGTGATAATCCGTATTGTAGAGAGATTTACAATACGGATTTTTATTTGCAAAGGAGTAAATTTTATGGCTATACTTGAAACCTGTGATTTGAAAAAAATATATGGCAGCGGAGAAAATGAGGTGCATGCTCTTGACGGCGTAAGCCTTGAGGTTGA
>JAZSEJ010000099.1:0-112158 GCA_045531615.1 Ruminococcus sp. | reverse complement strand
TTTCAAAACTAACATATTTTGTCGGTTCTTCTACACCGTACACATCATGCAATAACGACAGCCAAAAGCTTTGTGTATCGCTTTTTTCATCGCCTTTATCTTTCCAATATTCAGCGAATGCCTTTGCTGCGGATTTTTGTTCTTTTTCGGTCATGTATGGACCTCCTTTGCATTTTGGTATACTTATTCATTTTAATTATAGCATATTTTGTCAGACAATGCAAGTAGATTTATTTTATTTCAACAAAAGTGCATTGTAGCACACCAACTAATAATTATAATATCAAAAGAAAAAATCTCCGATAATTTATTTACCAGAGATTTAAATAATTAATACCGATATACAGCCACTTTTAACATAGATTTGAATCCAGTTCTACCATATAGTGTGGTAGATGTTTTCGGAGAACAAAAGACAGATTGGGAACTTAAACCGGCAGGCAATGGCTTTAAGGAAAGAACACGTATTGCCAACTATACCGGCTTGCCTGAACTTATGTCTATGTTCAAGCAGATTGCAGATATTCGTACTTCTGATTCTCTTAAACTTGATGTTCCCGATTGTGAATACAAGGTAGTCAATGTTGAAGCAACACCGTTTCAAAAAGAACTCGTTGATGAACTTTCTGAAAGAGCAGATGCAATCAATTCAGGCAATGTAGACCCAAGTATTGATAATATGCTTAAAATCACCTCGGATGGACGTAAACTCGGTCTTGACCCTCGTCTGATTGACCCATCATTTGAGGATAACCCTAATACTAAGTTAAATCAATGCGTAGAAAATGTAGTTCGCATTCACGCTGAAACATCAGAGGAAAAGCTAACACAGATTATTTTCTGTGACCTTGGTGTTCCCCATAAGAATACAACTGACGCAGAAAAAGCTGATGATAATTCTAATGATGAAATATCTTCTGCGGAGCGTGATTCACTTGAAGAAGAATGCGACTTCTGCGTTTATGATGATATTAAGGCGAAACTTATTGATAAAGGTATTCCGGAAAATGAAATTGCCTACATTCATAATGCAAAAACTGAGAAACAGAAATCAGAATTATTCGATAAAGTTCGTTCAGGTGAAGTGCGTGTTTTGCTCGGTAGTACAGCCAAAATGGGTACAGGTACAAACGTACAGAAAAAGCTTATTGCTGTTCACGATTTAGATATTCCGTGGAGACCTGCTGACCTCGAACAACGTGCAGGAAGAATTATTCGACAGGGCAACGAGAACAAGAATGTTGAGATTTACCGTTATGTGACCAAGGGTACATTCGATGCATACAGCTATCAGACCTTGGAGAACAAGCAGAAGTTTATCTCACAGATTATGACCTCAAAAGAGCCGGCAAGAAAATGTGAAGATGTTGACCAACAGGCACTTACATATTCAGAAATCAAGGCTCTCTGCACAGGTGATGAACGTATCAAGGAAAAACTAATGCTCGATAACGATGTTAAGGAACTCAAAGCACTTGAAGCTGAATACAATAATACCGTTTATGAAATGGAAGATAAAATCAAGGTGTTTCCAGAGCGTGAAGAACGCTTAAATAATGCACTTGAAAATCTCCGTTCTGACAGAGAATATCTGCGTAAGCTTCCGATTGATGAAGAAACAAAACTGCCCGTATTCAGAATCACTATAGGTGAAACTGAATATACGGACAGAAAAGAAGCAGCTAAGGCATTTGAAGATGCTGTGTTGAGTATAAAGTCAGCTGATAATCCTGTGAAAATCGGTGAGTTTCAAGGATTTCCTTTATCTGTTACTATGAATAGTCCGGCAATGGGCGGCGGTGTAACAGCAACAATAAAAGGTGCGTATCTACATTCAACGAAACTGATTGAGAGTTTTGCCCATAATCTCAAACGACTTGAAGGCTCACTTTACAATATTGACCGTAAAATAAGCGATACAAATACAAAACTCACCAAACTGCGTGTAGACTTCAACGAAGCACAAAAGATTGTTTCAGAACCTTTTCCGCAGGCTAACGAACTTGACACAAAGGAATTTCGCTTAAAAACACTTACCGAAGAACTAAATCAGGCTGCTATTGAAGCTAAGAAAAACGCTCCTAAAAAAGAAAAAACTTGTTACTTTGAACGTGCAAAACTGAAAAAAGAGGCTATGCGTCTTTCTCAGAAAAAGTCTGATAAGTGCAATGATAAGTCCAAGAAACGTAATGGTGAAAGTATAGATTAAAAACGAGGACGGATGGTTGTATTTACATCATACTGAAAAAATGTAATTGATACTACAGTTAAAAACAGTGTGGCACTCACTCTCATATGGTGCGAGTAATGTGAGTACTGTCGTGTAAATGGTAAAGTTCTCTATATGAGTAAGAAGTTTTGCGATAAGTATCGTCTCTTAGCAAAGATAATCAAGCTACAATGGAAATTATAGTGAATGTCAAATATAATTTGACATTCACTATAATTAATGATTTAAAGTGCCTCGCACATCCGCAAACTAAAGTTTGCGGATGTGCGGATCGGCAAATAGCAAACGCCAAAAAAATTTGTCGTTTGCTATAATTCCATTCACTATAGGCAGAATGAATTTGCTTTTTAACAGTACAACTAGAGGTACTAGCTGGAGCGCTGCATCGGCATCATATACAATATAAACCAATCAGGCAAATGACTGGTTGTGGAGAGATTTATGTATCTTACAGATTCTTATCCGTGTCTGATTATCTCCAGCTTACTCTATAGACTCTCTTAAATATTTCAATTTGGTCTATAGAGTTGCTTATATTTTATTATATTCGGATGACAGTTTGGGGTAGATGAGGGATATTACGACGCTTTCTTTCAATAGAATAATGAGCATTATTGATATCGTCAATGGTAGATAAGGACTATTTGGCGCTTGTATATCCCGCAGCGACTGCCCACTTTGCACGGTACTTTTGCCCACTCGTTCCGCTACTGCCCACGGATGTGCCCAATACACATAAAAACAATTTTATCGTATGAATAAGTGCTGTTTCCGAAACGAGTGTAGTAAAACTTTATCGTTTCAGAAACAGCCTTTTGGTTTTCAATTATACAGTTCAGAGATTAGGATACTCTATTCCATGCTTTTGCATCTGAACTTGAACGTCAGATTGAAGATTCAGAAAGTTATAATCAGCTTGGATTCGAGGACAGACTTGCACTTCTTATTGATAGTGAATGGAATCGCAGACAGGACAATAAGCTTATCAGATTTATCAGAAATGCCAGATTCTCTGATGCTTCTGCTACAATAGAAGGTATTGAATACATTGAAGACAGGGTACACTTCATTTTGATACAATGAATCTCTGTACTGACAAAGATGGATTTTTTGTTATTTTGAAAACTATCGTTAGCTTACTATTAAAAATTAATTAATACAATTGTATGTCTGTTAAATGTAGAAGAAAGCACATTATGTGAAATAATATTCCTTCAGTTCTCTGACTTTCTGATAAGTCATTTCGTTATCCAAAAGTTTGGCAAGCATTTCTCCCATATTATGACCAAAATATAATTGAACTTCTGTCTTAAATTGTTTTTCACAATATAACCAACATGTAAGGATATCTTGTGTGTCTGTTTTTTCCAAATTATTTACTAAAAGTGTTCCTACTTGTTTTTTTGACTCTTCGTGAAATTCTTTAAAAATTATTTTATTCAAGCCAAAATATCTTAATAATGCTATAACCTGTTTATTACGAGCAGAAATATCACTGTAATTTTTTATAGATTTATTTTGAAATGGACAATGATGATCGGCCCTAATAGTTTCTGGTTCTTCCACATATAAATCGTTTGTGGCTTCAATTATTTCCTGAATTTTATCCTTATAATTAGGAGTTCTATCACAGAAAAAATCAGGTGATTTCCATAAAAAAATCTGACTGAACGGCTTACCTGAACAACAATTACAATTAATCGTGACTTCACTAATGTTTTCCGAAGGAGTGTATAACTCGTAAGTAAGTAATCCGCATAATACATAGGAATCTAGCGTTATATCTTTCCTGTAGCAATTTCCCAACATTACACAGTATAACTCTAAGAACTCTTCATATGATTTCAGATCAGGGTCAGCAGAAAATGATTGATCGCCATCACAATCCTCAATCTCAATTGGTTGAATATTTTCTAAGATTGTATGGTAAAACTGAGCATTAATTAAATTCACTTCATTTTTTAATTCTTCATTAGAGAGGCTTTTGCAGGAGAGAGGAAATGGATTGTTATCCCTCTGGAGTATCCTTGTGTACAAATCATTGTATAAGACTATAGAAATTCTTTTCTTCTTTAGCAATGCGATAACATCATGAAAGAAACTTAAATTATTTTCTATTTCTCTTTCGTCTTGAATCTGAAACATTCGTGGATCAATCAAAATGTTTTTTCCCATAATTATGTCCCTTTTTCATCGCAACATTTAGAAGTTCATCCAATAATTTCTGTGTTTCATCTTTAAAATCACTGGGATATTGCAGATTTCCATATACATCAAGTTTTCCTTCTTTAACAATTGTTCCATCGTTATTCTCAAAGAAATTTACTGCAATCTGATTCGGCTTAATGTGACCAGCTAACACATGATAACGAAGACGAAGGATTAAATACTCACTATGTGTTTCGACTAATATTTTCCGTCCATTCAAGGCTAAAGCAACAAAGAAATCTGCTAATCTACTCTGTGAAAATGGATGCAAATGAAGTTCTGGTTGCTCAAATAATAGTATTTCTCCTGGAGCTGAAACAAGGCCACATATCAAAACAGGGAGCACTTGGCTTGTTCCAATACCCACATTCATGATACTTGCTTCTTTATTCTGAGTGTTGTGAACGGAGACACTGTATCCAAATGAGATATTTTTGTTCACATTGATTTGACTTGCAATGTTCAAATGATTAGCCCATACATCTACTGCCTCTAATAGTTCTGTTTCGTCTGAACCTTCTGGGAGAATGTATTGGTGAATCTTTTCTTTTTCATGCAATAACACTGATGCAAAATAAGCTCCTGTAACACCAACATATTTGGGAATTGATTCAAATCCTATATTATATAGACCTTGAGGTTTTTCACGAATCGGACCTAGATAGAATATTTTTTCTATGAATTCTGTAATAAAACTACGATATGTTTTTAAAGCTTCCATGAATTTATCAGAATACAGTTCTTCACCTTTTAAAGTGCCTTGAGTATAATCAAATCTAATACTCTCTTTTAAATAACAATTATGATTTTCAGTGTCAGCTTTTTTTTCTTCAATATAATTATCCAATAATTGCGTGTACTTTGAAATAATATCATCAATCGTATCTGAGTTTTGGACTCGTTTTAAGTAATTATAAACAGCGTTATTAATAATGATTGGTTTTAACTTATTAACAATTATATCATCTAAAAAAGACGAATAGGGTATTTGAAGCTGTCTGAATCTGTTAATAAGGTCGGTAATCGAATGAACAATTTTGTTCGTACATTCTTGATTATTTTCTTCAGTTGAAAAGGCATTTTGAAATGTGTTATATAGGATAATACAGAAATCGTTTTCTCCATAATAGCTTACCATTATATCTTTTCTTATAGAATCTGTTTTTTTCGTTCCTATAAGTTCATGCAGAAGACTATTAAGGAATTGGCTAAATAATATATTTAAGTCTTTTTCGTATTGAGCATAAAATGAATTTACTTTTAAATTCTGAATTTTAGTTATCCATGGAGTATTTTCGTTGTTGACTAAAATTCTATAATCCAAATTTTTATCATGTTTAAAAGAGACTGTTTCTTCATTAAATCTTATTTCGATTTTATCTAAAACAATTCTTTCGCTCTCGTCAGTTTTGGTGAAGAACCAAAGGATTTGCTTTTCCGATGAATCACCTAGTTCGCTTTGTGCATTCGTAGACACACCTATACAGATATTGGGGTTATCAGGATCATATAAAATATCTTGAAAATCTCCCAAATATACATATTTCCCAGATAATAATAAATTAATGTCTGCACTATTACATTCAACAGTTTGTTTAATCAATAGCAACGCTTGAAGCACAGAACTCTTACCGCTACTATTTGCGCCTAGTAATACACTTAAATCGGAAATATTAATTTTTTGAAGTGCTTTATATGACTTAAAATTACCTAGCCATATCCCATTCAAAATTGTGTTCATTTTTATCCACTCCTTGTTACATAACAAATCAAATAACTAATAATCTATAGCTAATTTACAAGACTGTTTATGGTGTAAAGTATTTATTTTAATTTTTTCGTAGGAGTAACTAGTAAAAGCTTTAATAATTTGTTTGATAGTATTTTTGAATTTCTTTATTACTTATCGTTTTTCCCAGTTCATATGCTTTTTTCCACGGCGTTTGTGAATGAGTGTATTCTACTAATTGAAAAGCATTCCATGATCCAAAGCGAGACCAGATGCTTCTTAATGTTTCTTCTGCTTCAAAATTTTGAATTGATGAAACGCCTTCTATTGCAGGGATTTCATCCCTTCCATATTTCTTAAAATGATTATACACATCTAAATTTACTGGACCGTATTGCCATGCTTCAAATTGATCTGGAAATAATTCATGTCCGTCCCAAACAAAGCTCCATCCTTGTGCGACATAAAGCAATTTTTGTATTTTCAAAGGGGTAAGTGAATATTGATCCTTCTGATATGATAAATAGACAAGAAAACGAGCTGCTTGCATGATTTTTACCATAGCGTCCTCCTTTATACCTAGAATGTTGTCGACATTTAAAAGTAGTGCTTTTATATTATATGCATTAAAAGACAAGATATATATTGAATATTATCGTTTCAGCTGATACCTGCACATTAAACAAAAGCTAAACATTCTATTTCGTTATCTTGCGTAATAACACCGATTTCTACTTATATTATAACACAAATTCACGAAAAAGTAAATAGCTAATGACAAAATAGAATAAAATAATCGGCATAAATTTCTATATATTCAATTTTTATGTAACGAGATTAGTCCTTTTGCAATATATATAACAATTGTTGTATTAAGCCAACACTTTCACATCTGATGGATTCAAGATTGTTGAGTATTGTCTTTTTATCATCGGTACACTGTCCAAGACTAATAAAACTACCTCCGTGTGAAGCATTATTACGATTATTTGCTGATCTGCTGATTTCATCAGAAAAATCGTGACATTTCTGCATAAATGCAGTATCGCTAAACATATCAGCCATACCCGCAAATCCACATAATTTGGCAACAAATTCACAAAAGCCATTCAGGTCTGAAGGATTCTTTAATTGTTCCATAATGATGGCAAAGCTCTTATACATACATCTGGTATTAACAGATGCAGTGCCAGAATGATATAATACATAATAGTTTCTTTGTTTCAGATCATCATCAAATAAGTAGCCCCTAGCATCTGTTTCAGTAATACTTGCGGCTCTGGAGTTTTTATGTCGCTTTAAAATATCTGTATAATTTGAGCCGGAAATCGTTAAAGAATTAAGATGTGAAGCATATTTAGCCCAAATCAACTCATTATAAGCATCTTCAAAGGCTTGATAGTATAACGCCGAGATACAGCTATAATCAAATCCTTTATTTGCATATTCTTCTTTGGCATAGCGTTGAAACAGCATTTCAGCGGTAGTTAATGAATCAATAGCAGATGAAGGAAGAATGGAACATTTTTCACCTAATGAAGATGTAATTCGACATTTAATCTCTAGGTAATCATCTTCCGCTATTTTACAAATACTGATTAAAGCTTTGCTTATTCTATCACTTATTGAGTCAAGCCACTCTGCATAGTGCAATTTATCATCGCAGTCTGGATAACAAGAGATTTCTTTCTTGATTTTTGCTTTTATTTGAAGTATTCCCTCTGTATCCTTAGCTTCAATAATGGAGGCGAATTCCTCTACTGTACTTTTAAGAATTGAGGAGAATGTAGCATTTCGTAGTTGTTCCATTTGAACTTCATGTTCTGAAAGAGTCGAGTAGACTATACCTGTTTTTTCTCTGTATTCAAGTATATCGAGCTCATCGTCTTTTATATTATAAACTTTATGTATTAGCTGGCTCTCGATTTTTGATAACTTACTTCTGATATTTGCTATTTCAATTCTTTTGTTAAACTCAACTACTATATTATTTGAAAGAACCATTCTTAATGCATCACAAAATAGGTATATGATGTTTACGGACAAAATAATCCTTCGAGCTTTTGCTATTCGCTCTGCTTTTTCACATTCCGCTTCAAATTGTGCAATTTGTGTGGTTATTTGCTGTTTGTCCACATTGCTCTCAAATAACTTTGCCACCTCTTCTTCGATTTTTCCTGCATCAGTTATCTTTTTTGTTTTACTATTTATTGTGTCATAGAATGAATCTGTCTCAGTTTGAACGTTGAATAAAGATGAATTAACGATAACTGCATTTGGTTGTAAACTTTCAAAACATAGTTGATCGATATATTCTCGATTTGAATTGATAAATGTCATAACAGTCGAATGGAAGGCTTTAATCATCTCTTCAAGTTTATCTGGAGTATTATGCTCCTGATCAAGATTTCTGTTAATACATTCTAGTGCAAGAGAGATAAACCTAGTGGCATTAGTGACGTTAGGCTCTAAACGGAATAAATGAAATACTATAAATACTGAATTGTAGGTGTGCGGTGACATAGCCAAATCAAATATTGCTGAACTTAGGACAAATGGATAGCCTCCAGTTGTTTTAGCACAGGCGCTGCATGATTGCATTCGTTCACAAACTACTTCATATAAATTAAGAAGATTAAGTTGCTTACCATTTAAGTAATACTTTCCGCGCTCAATATCTGATATTTTTGTATTATAGTATTTGATTGCCTTTACTTTGTCTCTTGCTGAGGTGTTGCTCGTAATAACCTGAATAACATGTTTTTCGCTTTCTGATAAATCATTAATGATATTGAGAAACGTCTCCCATTCTTTCTTTGTTCGTTTTCTGAGGGCTTTATCACGAGCTCTTTCTTCATGAATCATCGTAGTTAATTCTTGCCTCTTATTAAACAGAGAAGATAGCTCTAGTGATTCATTATGAGTCAGTTTGCGTAGATGCGGATTGACTGATGAATCATTAAAATCCTTAAGCAGTATTGTAAGGATGTCACTCACATTTTTTAGAGAATCGAGATCTATAGTATATCCATTTTTATACTCCTTTTCCTGCACTAGTAATAAAAGATAAATCCAGGTGAACATAAGAGTTGGTGGATCATATTCGGATGCACCTAAATTGATCATTTGCTCCTGATAAAATGCATATATCCCATACCAAAGAATTTTATCTAAACCTGTAACTACTGGAATTAAATCTTTCGCAATAGGAAAAGAGCCGTGAATACTAAGGTAATCTTCTGAATGAGTGGTGTTGATAATGAAATTGAACGGATGAATATAAGCTTCTGGCTTCTGAAGAGCATCAATTAGTTCCACTTGCATTTTAAAAAACCAAAAAAGAGCATCAAATTCTTCAGACTTGGATTTAAAATGATCAAGACCGAATAGGGCTATTTTTGATATGTCATATTCAATATTAGGTTTAACAGCAGGATATAGCTTTTCAGGTGGAAAAAATCCGGCTGTAATCATTTTATTAATTTCATGATCGTAAATATCCATACTGTACCCCTTTCAACTAATCATATGAAAAAAGCACACAACCCGAAGATTATGTGCCGCAACGAATGAAGAGTTAGCGGCTGCCGTTAGCAGCAACCGCACACTCTTTGCAAGCATCAACTGCGTGTGTTGATACTCGCTCAGCTGCATCGGAGTCCATCTTGGAAGCCAAGATGATACTGCTTACAGCTGCACCAAGAGCAGCAACAAACTTCCAGTCGATTGTGACCAAAAGGTTCATAGCGCTACCTCCTTTCCGGAGCGAAGCTCCTAGAGTAATAAACGGTAGTCTATGATGCTGCTCTGATTCCGAGTGTATCGGAATATTATATTATACCAGATTTCGCTTGATAAGTCAATTGGCACTCTGCTGATAATTTAGCTTATAACATATAACCGCTTGTGCATAATATCCTAATTCTGAAAATTATGCTTGAACTGCTTATAATTGAACCGAGTTGGTGTACGTTCCAGTACGGCGAAATCAATCTAGCTGAACAGATGCTTCAGAATCTCATGCTTACGACTGTTCATCTCCTGTACTAAGTATCTCTGGAAGAGAATGCCTTCATTTATTTGCTAGAAGGTTGCAATGAAAATAAAATGTTATATTGAAAAAATCTTTTGTTGTAGAGTGAAAATTTTATATTTAGTTAAGAATGAACTGTGATTTCTTCATAATACAGCTCATCCTCCTTGTTTACCTATATAGGAAGTTTACCACACTTCCAATGTCCATCCTCGTATACAATAGAAAATTCTGAAATAATTTCTTGTTTCTCTGAATATTCATGATACGATTCATCCCAATTAATCACACCACGAAATACGACTTCATTCTCGTTAATTGATTCCACTTCAAATTCAATAATGTTATGTTTATCCACAGATAGTATGTCAACTGGAAGATTACCATGTCGATACAATCCATCACAGATATACCAATTTTTGTCCTTTTCTAGATATTTTGGATATTCGCTGTCATAATAAGTAATTTTATCATGAATAATTTCATCACACTTGTAATAATCACCATACTTTTCAGAAAACAAAGTGTGTACCTGTTCTAACCAGTCATCTATTGAGTGAATGTTTTTTAATAATATGTATGTAAATTCTGATTCGTTAAAAGTGTTATTACGATCTAATTCAAAACACGAACTCATTTCCCATTCTTTAGCATTTAACCCTTCATAATATCGTAATTGTGCAATGTTTATTAATTGTTTCTCTGTAAGCTTAACTTTTTCTTCTGTTATTTGAATGTAATCCGCACTTACATAACCAACTTGTCCTTTATAATCTACAAGATACCACTTTCCTTCTGAGCACATCGACAACAATAAAGTTGAATCAAGTATTGTTACAGTTGAATTTCTTGGGATTTCTGCTATTATTTCAGCATAGATTGAACCATATGCTCTAAGGTTCAATGCTGTACTTTCAGTAGTAACTATACCTTTATTTGAATAAAAATTTGTTTCAGTATCTTCTATAATAGTGCTACAATCGCTATATTTCCATCTTCCATCAATTAGGTTTAATTCATAGTATTCCTCGCGTTGCTGATATCCCACGGCTTCATAATATTCTGGAATGATATAATGTACATTCTTATATTTTATCTTATTATCAGAAATGCTGATTACTTCTGTTACTTCATCATAAAGCCAACTTACATCGCCTCCAAACCCAGTTAACGCCCACAAGAATCCATCTTTCTCTTTATACAGATCAAAAAAACTTTCTCTCAAATGGGTCCACTTATTTAAACTGAAATAGGTATTAAAATCATTTATTAACTGCTCTATTGTTAATCCTGAAGGAAGTAATTTGATATATGCTTCGTCATATTCGTCTGTGAAAGTACAGTCATAAAAACCGCCAAGATGTTCAAATCTCCAATACAATCTTAACATTTGATCATGATTAAGAGAACAGTAAGCAAATATTTGTTCAGGTGAATAACGACTAATATCAACAGCGTTATCGACCAGTAAACTATAGGAAGGAACATATCCATATTGACCTTTATATTCTACTTTAACCATGGATTCATCTGTAGTTCCATAGCATTTGTAATTGCTATTTAGAGAGATAATTTTAATTGTTGTTCCATACGGAATGTTATCAAGTTGCTTTGATTCTTCCGAGTCATTTTTCCTTAATATAACACCGTCTTTTCCAATTACTTTAGCTTCTAAGTTTAATTCAATTGTACTCAAATCACCAACTTCATTTTTAGAAATCATATTTGAATTATTCATATCGTTAGCATCTGAAGGGAGACATTCAACGTATTTCCAAAATCCCTCCTCAAAAGCAATTTTGAAATCTGTTTGATAAGTCATACTGTCACCCTCATTATATGTACGAAACGTATCAATTGTAAATATAATTTCTTTTGAAGAAATTCGTTTTATGTTAGTTACCATCGTTTTATCTTTCCACTCTTCACCATACACGACACGTTTTTTCCATAAATAACCATTTCTTTCAATATAGATATCAAGCAAATTTAATTTGCTTTGCGAACTAAAATATCGTTGATAATCCATTTTCAACTGTTCAAGGGAAAGCTCTGCTGGTTCCAATCTTATATATTCAAAATCAAAAGCATCCGAATCATTTGAGAAACGTGCATGTCTAATGCCGCCATTAAAAGAAAAATCTTTGCACAATTGCAGATACTGATTATACAAAAGAGTTCCAATTTCGCAAGCTTCACTATTAGATAGTTCATTCAAATCGATTGCTGCATCAAATATTATATCATTAGTATTAATATATCCAACTTGCCAATTATATTCAACTTTTATTAAACTGCTTTCTCCAGCTAAATATTTTTCTGGGAAGGATATAATTGTTACTTCTTCTTCATCCGGAATAACACAAATAGATGTAGAATCTGTTCTTTCTTCGCTATATAATACACCTCCTGTTCTATTGTAAACTTTCGCAGAAAGCTGCCACTTATACTGTTCTATTGAATTTTCATCAACAAATGCGACAGTATCAATTGTTGAATTCAACATTTCTATTCTTTCATCAATATATTCTTCTGAATCTGTAAGACAGCAATTTTTTGCAAGATAGAATTTTTTCAATATTTCATTAATGGAGTCAACTTTTTTTTGATATATAACCCCACTATTTCCAATTGATTGATCAGAATTACATAACGCTTGATATATCGAACGACTTGAAAGCAACGTGAATATAGCAGATAATCTTTTATTTTCTATGTTATCTTTTGAAATATTAATATCGTATTCTTTATATTTATTTAAGCCACGTTCCATAAGTTTATTATATCGTCCTAAATTTTCACAATTAGAGGCGACAACATCAATATAAGCACCATATGTTGAAAAGTAATATTTTGTTATCGCAGTAACTATATTAGGTCCTATATATGGTGTAACTATTAGATCGCTTAGATTATCTATAGCATAATCTATACTTTCATTCATAACAAATTGTAATACAGCTTTATTTGTTTCATTTGAAAACATACGATACACATTAGAAGCTGCAGAAAAATCTGCTCCTAAATTATTTCTATCGAAATAATCAAAACGATAAATAGAGTTCAACATCTGATAATGATCTTCGACATGATCAGCATATATTGCAGAAAAAGAATATATTTTCATAGCCCATTCTGCACCGTTAAAAAAATCTAATAGAAGTTTGGAGTTAGTATATTCATTTGTATACGAATCAATTGTGGGATATTTTTTTAGCATTTCTTGATGTTCAATTTCTATTTCTTCGTACGCTATGTCATAAGTTTCTTTTATTCTTTTTAATGGTTCAATCTCATCACTCATTAAATAATCCACCAAAGGTAAAGAGTATTGCTCGTCTTTAGAAATTGTTTCTAAAAAGACATCATCTTCAATAAGAAAACTTTTAAATATATCTTCATAAGCCTCTTCATTATGTGGTAATATTAAAACACGATTTAAATCTTGTTCCATAACTGTGTTATATAAATAGCTCCAACCTACAAGTATTTGAGAATGAGAAAAACCTAAAATATCGTTATCATGATACATATTAAACATATAGTCATTAATTTCAAATTCAGGCATAATATTGCTCAGTGAATATTCAATATTTTCTACATAAAGACAATTATTTTCCACAACAGCATGAGCGTTTAATAGCGGAAGCATTTCTGCAATAGGAAAATACCATTCATTATTATAACTAATAACATCAGCTAGTTCAACAGATTTAACAATATTAGGAAGATATTGCGAGTAAGTTATTACATTAGCTCCTTTCAACTCACTATGTATAACTATTTCACGGTATTTACATAATTCTGTTGCCTTATCATGCTGAAAAAACATTTCATCACTTTGATTATTATACACTGTGATTTCAGATAAAGTTTTACCAGAGAAAAATAATTTCTTATTTTCACTTTGAATGGCAGGTAATCTTTTAGTATTTCCATTTACATTTACACAAACATATACTATTTTAAACTCATTTATTTTGTCTGCATAAGAATATAAACCATTTGGATCAATGTTAAGAATACATAGTAATATTGCAAGAAATAATGAAATTATTCTTTTCATTTTTACTCACTTCCTTCCGTCATTGTAGCTATCTCATCAAGCATATTATAATATGAACTATAAATACCACCATACATTTTATCAATAATTTCTTCTGTAAATACTGGTTGCATTTCTTCACCATTTTTTACAAAATACATTTCACATTCTTCAACTTTAGAATCTGCTTTAGATATTATTTCCGCAACATCTTTACTTATCTTTTCTTCGTCAAATGTTGTGTTTTCAAGAGAATTTACGTAGTTGACGAGTTCGTCTGATACATCAGCATAAGTAAGAAGCACCTTGCCTTTATATGTAAAACTATCACTTGATTCTTCAATTGAAATAACTTCAAAAGAGTATGAATTTCTGAAACTACTAATAAATTCCGGAATTTCAGCTTGTTCATTAAGCGGTTTAATTTCATTTTCAATTGCTTGTTG
Source organism: Ruminococcus sp. (assembly GCA_045531615.1). Classification (GTDB taxonomy): domain Bacteria; phylum Bacillota; class Clostridia; order Oscillospirales; family Ruminococcaceae; genus Ruminococcus. The sequence continues at coordinate 97,467 of JAZSEJ010000099.1, read as the reverse complement.
AAATTGTATCAAGTCTTTATCATTTTTACTCTTCATAAATAAAGCAACACCAATTATTGAGCCGATTACAACTAACATTACTATTATAATAATAACGCTTTTTTTCAATTTTTTCATAACACTCACCCTTTTATTCAATTTTTCTAAAATTATCTCTAACAAATTAGAAAAATATTTATATTTCATTATACCACATATTTTGGTATTTTTCAATATAAATTTGTAAATATTTGTTATATTTTATCAAAACAATCAAATATAAAGAGTTATCTCATCTCAAGCAGCTAAACCCACCAATTCCCCAACCCAAACCTTGTCCACAATGCGTATTGCAATTACCTCCAAAAGACGGTATAATCATACAATAACGTCACTTGGAGGTAATTAAATGAACAGAGAAGCAAGAATATTGAAAGCAAGAAGAAAGGAACTGGGATTATCGCAGACGGATGTTGCGTTAAATGCCGGTATATAGATTCAGCAGTATCAGAAATTTGAATACGGACAGCGCAAGCTTTCAAATTCCAGTATGGTACTGGGACTCCGTATATGTGCAATTCTTGAACTTGACCCATTGTATATACCGCACCGACTGCCACAACTGCACAGGCTTTTTGCCACACCTTGCCGCTGACTGCCCACGGGCACTGCGCGGCAAAATATGATATACTTGATATGGCACGTTGAATACGTGACTACATATCAAGGAGGTCTATCAAAATGGTGGACTATAAAGAAATTCTCAGATTAAGCCATAACGGATATAGCCTGAGACAGATTGCAGCAAGCACAGGACATTCACATCATACTGTTAAGAATGTTCTGGAGCTTGCAGAAAAGTATCATGTGAATTGGCAGTTGGATGATTCCATAACCAATTCCGAACTCGAAAAGCTGTTCTATCCTGAAAGAAAAACAGCAGGCAGTCATTATGCTGAACCCAACTACGACTACATCCACAAGGAGCTTTCCAAGAAAGGCGTGACACTTACGCTGCTGTGGCAGGAATACTGCGAACATGCATATGCAAATGGCGAAACTCCTTACATGAGTACGCAGTTTGGTGACAAATATCGCCGCTGGGCTCGTGCAACTAAAGCAACAATGCGTGTAACACATAAACCAGGAGATACAATGCAGGTAGACTGGGCAGGTGGTACAATCCCGTATTTTGACTCAGTTACAGGCGAAGAATACAAAGCATATCTTTTTGTTGCAGCATTACCTTGCAGCAATTATCTTTACGTAGAGGCATGTACTGATATGAAGCAGGAAAACTGGCTTATGTGCCATGTTCATGCTTATGAGTATTTCGGAGGTGTTACAAGAATTCTTGTGCCTGACAATCTTAAAACAGGAGTAACGGCAAATACACGTTATGAAACGCAGTTAAATCAGAGCTATCAGGAACTTGCCGAATATTATGGTACTGCTATTGTTCCTGCACGTGTACGTAAACCACAGGATAAAGGTCTTGTAGAACGTTCTGTTGGATTTTCAACTATATGGATTACAGCAGCACTTCGTGAACATAAGTTTTCTCGTTTTCAGAGGTTAAAGAAGCAGTTGCGGAACGTCTTGAATTTATCAATACAAAGCCTTTTCAGAAACGTCCCGGAAACCGCAGAGAAGCGTATCTTGCCGAAGAGAAGGAGTTTATGCTGCCACTTCCTAAACAACCATACGAGCCGTCTGTATGGAAACAGCAAACTGTTGGCAATGATTATCTCATCAGTGACGGTTTAAATAAATATTCTGTTCCGTTTGACCTTATCGGAGAACAGGTACAGATAAGACTGACAAGAGATATTGTTGAAATATACTTCAATGGCAGTCGTATGACATCTCATAAAAGACTTACAAAATTCAGTGTACAGCCAATTGTAAAACCTGAACATATGCCGGACAGACATCGTGAATATCTGAATTGCAATGCCGATGAATTTAAAGAATGGGCAAAAAATGTAGGAAAGTCAGTTGAGGAAGTTGTAAAATATTTCCTGACTTCCGGTAATGCCGTTGAACAAGGTTACAAGGCGTGTGTAAGTCTTTCAAAACTTGGTAAACGTTATGGCAAAAAGAAGCTTGAAGCTGCTTGCGAGCGAATGCTGGCATTTTCTTCTTCTCCCTCTATTCGTACAATTACAACACTCTTAAAGAATAACAGAGATACATATACTACAACAAAAACTGATAATAATGATTACGGCATTACACGTGGTGCTGCTTACTGGAAGAAAGGCGGTGGCGGTAATGCTGAATAATACAATTGAATGCCTTCGTGCGATGAAGATGAATGCTTTTGCATCTGAACTTGAACGTCAGATTGAAGATTCAGAAAGTTATAATCAGCTTGGATTCGAGGACAGACTTGCACTTCTTGTTGATAGTGAATGGAATCGCAGACAGGACAATAAGCTTATCAGATTTATCAGAAATGCCAGATTCTCTGATACTTCTGCTACAATAGAAGGTATTGAATACATTGAAGACAGACATCTTGACAAAGGTAAAATGCTTAGATTTGCTACGTGTAATTATGTGGATAATGGCAGACATATCATCCTTAAAGGTGCCTCAGGAAATGGTAAGACATATATTGCTTGTGCATTAGGAAACGCTGCCTGTCGCAAATTCAAAACCGTACGTTACATCAGAATGCCGGAACTTCTTGACGAATTGAATATTGCAAGAATAAACGGAGAATTCAGCAAAGTAATCAATGCATACAAGAAAGTCGATTTACTGATACTTGATGAATGGCTGATACGAAAACTTAATGCAAATGAAAGCTACGATTTACTGGAGATAATCGAATCAAGAATTGAAAAATCCATGATATTTTGCACACAGTATCACTCGGAAGGCTGGTATAATCGTATAAATCCTGATCCGGATAATGACAGCCCTATTTCTGACGCTATCATTGACAGAATTATCAATAATGCCTATGACATTATGATTGACGGTGCCGTTTCCATGAGAAAACGTCATGGATTACCGGAAGGAGCTGAGCCGTGATGAATGATTACTGTGCTTTCAGTTACAATCACAAGTGTCTGAAGTGGGATGATTATGAGCTCACCCGTCACGAATTGGAAGAGGCTGATAATTTGTGTCATGGCAATTGGATAGAAATTCAAAGACTGTATGACTACATAGATAAGCTCAAAGCTATTCTTGATAAGAATGATATCGATTATCCAGAAATCTGATTAAGCTCAAATATTACTCCATACAGTAAGAGTAATAGCTGATATGAGCCTGTTTGATTCCATTTCAGGCAGGCTCTTTTTTACTGGGCAATTTCCGTGGGCAGTCAGCGGCAAGGTGCGGCAAAAAGCCCGTGCAGTTGTGGCAGTCGGTGCGGTATATACACCCATATGAGTTTGCTTTTGAAAGTGATTTTGACTGGATGAAGAAAATACGTTAAAAGCATATATATTTTTTAGCACCGTATTGTCGGTGCTGTTTTTTTGCCTTATTTGTTATGTATGCTAAAATAAAAGTGAGCCAAAAAGGATGAAAATGATAATAAAAAAATGAGCCACAAAGAAGAAAAAATCCTGTATAATAAGATAAAGAACTTTTTATGCAGGAGGATAAAGGAGTGGCAAGCACCTGTCTTATGCCGATTCCTATGATACACTGTATGCCTGTGTCAGCAGTAATACAGTAAAAAATGTGCCGATAGAAGCGTCCGTAAAGATAATACTGCCGGATCTTAAAAGGTATGATTCACTGCTGAAAGGTGGTGATGTCATATGAACAGCGTACAGAAGGAAACAATAAAACTCTATGCAAGGCAGCTTAAAGTGCCAACATTCAATAACTATGATAAGGTCATAAGGCAGCTTTCTTCAACTGATGGTTATGAACAGTTTCTTATCGAGCTGATGAAACAGGAAGTTGCTGAACGCTCGCTAACAGGTCAGAAACGCAGAATAAAGGCGGCGAAATTCCCATCATTGAAAACTCTTGATGAATTTGATATGTCCAGACTTGAAAACGTCAGCGAAAGTACTATACGGCAGCTTGCTTCCTGTGATTTCATAAAGCAGCGACAGAACGTTGTTATGATAGGAAATCCGGGAAGCGGAAAAACGCATTTGTCGATAGCTTTGAGTATGAACGCCTGTGAAGCTGGTTATCGTGTGAAATTCTATACAGCAGTCAACCTTGCAGCTGAGCTTGCGGAAGCTGTTCAGATGAATAGATTTTCAAGATTTGAAAAGAGCCTCAGTAAAATTGATTTGTTGATAATTGATGAGCTGAGTTACCTTACTTTTAACAGATATCAATCAGAAATGCTTTTTCAAGTCATATCTGAACGTTCCGAAAGAGCCAGTGTTATTATCAGCACAAATCTTGAGTTTTCGGAATGGACTCAGCTTTTTTAGAATGAGATGATGCTTGCAGCACTCATTGACAGAGTCACTTTCAGATCTTTCGTTCTGAACATGAACTGCAGCTCATCTTACCGCATCGACTCAACCATCAATAATGATTAGTGGCTCATTATTTTTTTATCAAAACTGGCTCATTTTTTTATTAGCGAACTGGCTCAGTTTTTTATTGACAAAGGCATTTACTATCTTCGGCTCGAATGTTCCATCACGATCTTGGGGTACTTCTATTTCTGTTTCTCCGAAATTTCCGCGTATTTTCTTTGTTTTCTTTCCATTTCGATAATCAGGATTGTCAGAACGCTCGTATGAGCTGTAGCCAAGATGATCATCCATTTCTGATTCCAGCATCTCCTGAATCGTGCCTCCCATCAAGTCCTTCAGGGCATCTTCGATGTCCTTTGCACTGCGGATGTCGTATTCCTCCAGCAGCATTCCGATGATATTCTTCTTCCCTTCGCTCATTCTTTCTCTTTTCTTCTTCCCATAAATAATCAGCCTCCTCTGGTTTCTATTATACCACAGTTGACTGTTTTTTACAGACTTTTTTTCAGAGGCTCTTCAATGAATATTTCGATAATCCACAGTTGTTCCTCAAGGAATTCCTAATTTTTTCTACTAGTATGGCTCTATCGATAAAAATTTCATCTTAAATGCTATGTATTAAAGTGCCATTACAGTAGATATTAGTTTGTGAATATAATATTGGATGTTTTCGTTTTGTCTACCAAAACTAATACGTATCGCACACTCTATTCTATCCGTGGACAATCCCATAGCTGATAACACATAACTCGGTTTATAGCTGTTTGAATTGCAGGCAGAACCGTTAGATACAGCACAGTACTTTCTAGTAGCAAGCATTATTGCTTCAGAGTTAACGCCGTTAAAGGATACATTCAAGGTGTTTGGCATAGCATATTTTAAATCACCGTTGATGCTATAATCAATGCCAGACATTTTTAACGCATTTATAATAAAATCTTTATTATTCTGATAATTGATGTAATTAGAAACGTGTTCCTCTGATGCTATTTCACAAGCCTTTCCAAGCCCTGCAATTAATGCAGTCGGTACTGTTCCTGGACGCATACCTCTTTCCTGACTTCCTCCAAACATAATCGAATTAACAGGCGGCATTTTAAAACGTTTCTTTCTTAAGACTAAAACGCCTACTCCTTGCGGTCCATACATTTTATGGGCGCTTGCTGACAAAAAGTTATATTTGACATTTTTCAATTCGTCAACAAGCTTTCCAAAACTCTGAGCAGCGTCCACGTGAAAGAATATATCTGTTTTTGAGAGTTCTTCTCCAATTACATCAATTGGTTGAATAATGCCGGTTTCATTATTGGCGTGCATAACAGAAACAAGTAAAGTATCATCTCTAACATTACTAAGCAACTCATCGGCATTTATTCGTCCGCTTGAATCTGGAGAGATATATGTTACTTCAAATCCCTGCTTCTCAAGATTATGCAACGGTTCTAGGATAGATTTATGCTCAATAGCTGTTGTAATAACATGCTTCTTTGAGTTCTTTTCAGCATATTCCTGTAACCCAAGTATAGAAATGTTATTACTTTCTGTAGCTCCACTTGTAAAGAACACTTCATCATTTTTTATAGCCAATAAATCAGCTACCTGCTTGCGAGCGTTTTCAACAGTAGAACGTGCTGTCTCTCCATAATCATGCGCTCTACTGTCTGCATTACCATATTTATTTTGATAAACATCAATCATCACATCAAGAACTCTTTGATCCATTGGTGTCGATGCATTATAATCAAGATAAATGCTCATATAATTATTCCTCACTTATAGATTTATCAAGCAACCCCTTAAGGTCTTTAACAAAATTTGTGCCACTGAGATAGCCAATACCTCTTTCGAGATGTAACTTCAGATATTTTGCCAAAGTATCATTATCTGTGCCAAACTTATTTATAATACACCATTCTTTTATAAGAGCTTCGTATATTTCATGGTACTCTCCTGCAAAAGTAAGCCAAGACATTTCAACATTACTATCAGATGCTATTTCGATATCAGTAGGGACTGTACCTTCTTTGAGAGAATAACAAAGAGCCCATCTACACAATACATTCCAATTCTGAATCCCTGTCTTTCCTTTAAGTCTAGCCAGTTTATCTTTTGCAGCATTAGAAAGTTTTATTTGCTTTACAATCATGCCTGTTCCTCCTCAAAATATCCAGCTCTAACATAGGAGCGCTTTTCTATCTCGTCATACACAAGAGTAAACTCATTACTTACAAAAGGTTTAATTATATCGTAGTAATTTGAGTCTATTTCAGAATCTGTAGACAATATGACTGTTTGAGAACTAGCATTAGGAAAATAACGTTCAATCAAGGCTTTTCTGTGTAGTGAATCAAGTCTTGCAAGCGGAGTATCTATTATTACTGGAAGCATTTTATTTGAGCATTCTGCCAATGCCCATAACATAGCTATTACCATAAGCTGCTTTTCACCGGCAGAAAGGCTACTTTTCATTACTTCATTTCTATTGACATCAATATAATGGTAATCAAGTGTTTCAGCATCCATTTCTATTCTGTCAATAAGATTCTTCTTGCCAAGTATCTTTTTATAGCATCTTGTCATTGTATCAGCTAAATTTGAGATCTTCGATCTCTGAAGTTCGATTTTGTATCTTGCAGCCAGTTGCTGTGCTTTCAAAGCATATTTATGAATACGCTGAACATCGTCACCACGTTCCATAGAAGCAATCGCTTTGTCTACACAACGATTAAATTCTGTAGTTGCTTTTTGGCATTCGCCGTTTGCCGTAACTCGCTGTTTTTTCTTTGCCTCAATCTGAATTTCAATATCAATACGCTCATTCTGCAACTCACCTATTTTTTTATAAAGACGAGCGATTGCTTTTTCATCAATATCAACAGAAAGATAGTTGTCGATTTCATTTATCCTTTTCATGATTTTTTGCTCATTGACTTTTGATGAGTTGTAGCTATTCTGTGTATTCTCCAATTGACTGGAAAGCAACATAGAAAGCTGAATATAACCGTTTTCAGACAGATCAAATACACTTTTGGTCTGTTTCTTTTTGGCTTGTTTTTTTAAATAATTTATAAATTGTGATATTTCTTCAGATGATTGTTTGGTTTTATCGGTATACTCTTTAAACATCTGATTTATCTTTCTTACAGCAACAGACATTGATTTGTTTTCACGCTCAGTTTCAGACTTACTTTTTATTGATGACAATAAATCTTGTACCATCAAGAGAGGAAACTCGCCAGCGGCTAATTCAAGATATTTTTCTTGGATTTTAGTGATTTCAGAATTAAGAGTGATTCTTTTTGAAAACAATTCCTGAGATTGAGTTGCGATTTGGCCACCTTTAGCATTGAATTCTTCGGTTTTCTTGTCAATCTTTTTGTTTATACGACTAAGAAGCTTTTCTAATTCATTGAACTCATCGTCTATCTGTTTGAGAATATCTGATTTTTCGTCTTTTATACGTCGTAATTCCTCAATGTATGATCCGTTATAGCCTTCAGTCTGCTCAGTATCCATTTTTTTGATAATACGGGTTATATCGTTTTCAAGAAGGTCAATAACATTAATTCCCAGAAGAGCCTTAATTGAACTCTTCATCTGAATACTAGTATCACTTTCCGCAAGTTCAGCAATCTTTTCTCCATCAAAAAAATAGAAATTTGCCAAAGCACTTGGTAAAATACTCTCTACAAACATAGTCCAGTTTTTAGCAAGGAAAGTATCATCATTGCCATTTTTCTTTACTGTGACCTTGTCTTTTATATTTTTTACATTTGTGTTCCAGCTTCGATTGACAGTATAAACATTATTTTTACCATCTTCTTCAATTGAGAATTCAAGTTCAACATAGCTTTCGTTTGTACCGTCAGAAATATTGGTATGTGCTTTTAAATATTTTCCATAAGCACCATAAATACTCTCTTGCACAGCAAAAGAATTTTTTCCATAAAGTGCTAAAAGAATGGCTTCAAGAAATGTTGTTTTTCCTCGACCATTCATACCACCTATAAGAACAACCGGTTTCTCGCTGTTTAAAACAAAGGTATTATCCGAAGCATAAACACCGAAATTATGTAATTGTAATTTATTGATTATCATGCTTCATCACCCTCAAATTCATCTTCTGTTATTTGCAAAATATTATCATCGTATTTTGCACCATGTTCCTTCTTACGCTTTATTCTATCAAAATAGTATTCTGCAGCATCATCAGCATCTTTATAGAAATTCTTTTTAATAGTCTGTTCTATCTGATTAAGAATTCCTTTGCGATTATTCATCATATTTGACTTACTTTCAATATCTATAAGAGTATACATCAATTCAAACAACATGGTTTCGTCGTTATTTTTCTCTGGACTGCATATATCTTTAAGTATATCCCATTCAATTTCTTTAAAAGATGTTGACGTATAAATTGAATTATCTGGAAACGGTTTATTCATTACCCTTTCATAGATTTTTGGAAGTGAGTCATCAAATTCATGATTCTCTATCACCCATATTTTTCTGATTTCAATAAGCTCAGGTATAGTAATAAGTTCTAAATTCTTAAATTCTTCAGGACCATTTTCATTTATTTCAATTTGCATACGAAGAAGCTTTTCAAGCCACATCTCACGAGTTTCTTTTTTATATGGACCGTGGTTTAAACGACCATTAAAGCCTTGTAAATAACCGCCTCTTTTTCTGAAATCACGTCTTGATTTATCAAGGATTTCATCACCTATCTCATTTCGGAATTCGAGAAGAGGAGTCATCCACTCTTTTTCAGTATCATTAGCTATCATAGCTTCCATTGATTTATCCTGCTCAACCATAGTGCAGACCCAGCATCCAAATCTACTATTACCACAACTCGGAAGTCCAGCTTCCGTCATCATCGGACATTCGCCGTCTGCGGTTGCTCCACGATACATAGTAAGAAGATTATTGTTATTATAGCCCCAGGGATTTTTGTACTGCATAAGAAATAGCCATACATCGTTATTGTTCCAATCTTCAAGAGGCGAAAAAACCAGTTCATTGGCTAATGTTGGATTTGGACTCAAAAGTTCACGCACTCTAAGTTTTTCATAGTGTGCCATAGTTTTAGCTCTATTTGCACTTTCAGCTTTTCTTGTTCCAAGCACAAGGATGATCTCGCCGTGTTCAGCAATACAATTCTTTATAAAGTCATTTACAGGTTTTATTTTTAATCTATCTGTACACCAACGAAAACGTTTTCTTGGGAATGGGTAACCTCTTCCAATCAAATTTACCCAGAACGTATTATCCATCTGTGGCGCCAATCTATGTGTAATAAATGGCAACCCCTGTTCTTTCGCTGCCTGATCCATTTGTTTCAAAGAGTTCTGAGCCCATTTAGCAACAACAGGCGATTCAACTAAAGTATCAGTATTAATGATATGTACAGTTTTGTTTAGTTGCCCTTTAGGCAGTTCCTTTAATGATAACCATATTAGTTGAAGCGTAGCCGTACTATCTTTACCGCCAGAATAACCTATAACCCATGGAATATCATCAGCAAGATATAAATCTCGGATTGTCTGTTGTATCCCTAATATTATTTCTTTTGTTATTGTTGTTTCAGAGCTATAGTTATCACGAGTTATATTTTCTTCCATATTTTAAACTCCCAATTATTTATTTTTATCCAACAGTTGTTGCTCTTTCGCTTTTTCTTCTTTTGAAATGGGAATATCTATTAACTGTTTGATTTTTGAGCATATGAGTATAACGGCTTCTTCATTATTTCTTATTTTTCCATCATTTTGAATAGCTCTTCCTTGCCAATTTTCCTGATTAGAACGAAGCCAGTCGATGTCCTGAAGCTTACATAGGTAATCATTCATATTAACAGAACGATTATCATAGAAATATCTACCAAGTCTTCCGAACGCATACATTGTTATGGCTAATGTTGTAATATAGTGTTCTCTGAGATCCTTTTTAGTAAGCTGTTTATTTTGAAGCTCTTTCCATTCAGGAATATTATCTGCAACACCATTCCAGAATGATATAAGAAATTTAGTGTCTTCGTCAGTGCAATCACTATGTAGGATTTTAGTGTTAGCTTTATAAATACAAGTAAGCGTAAAAAGATTCAAAGAATTTTTGCCTAGATTATCTTTCTCCTTATCCGTATATTTCTTTAAGAATGAAACATTTTCTATAACTTTTTTAGTAGCGACAGCTAAAACATCCCTTGAATCGTACAATGTAGAAAGAGAATTAGAAGTTTTTACAGCGTGTTTATTCAAATCGGTAAACATCTGCTGACTCTTCAGTAATCCCTCATCTTTAAAGAATACAATAGATATCGTTTCATCTCCTATTGTAGGATCTTCTTTTATAGCTTCTTCTATGGCTGCTTTTCGATGCTGACCATCATTTATCAGAAATGTGGATTCCATATTAACTTCAAGTATTCCAACATCATTATTTATAGCAGAAGGTTTATACTCAAACTCTCCATCTATTGAAGCTGAAAGAGCTGAAAAAACATACGAATCACGATTGTTTACAATGTAATCTCGTATTTCTGGGATTCTTAATTCATTAATTTTTCGTTGTGCCCTATATTCTGGTAGAATAGTTTCCTCTTCATTTGGAAATAGTTTTGAAAGCAGTTTCATTGGAACCATAGATATATAGTATTCTCTATTAGACTGTATTCCTCGTACAGCCGGGAAACGATATGTAAAATTCATCTTGACACCTCACAAAAAATGTGATATACTTAAGTATATACTTAAGTATATCACATTTTAGAGTTTATGTCAATCATTTTCTGAAAAACATGCTGACTTATTTATTATTGATTTCATTATACAGCTGCCAAAATGCTTTGTCATGTAGATAAATTGGTGAACCTGTTCCTATCGCAACTAAGCTATGATGTTTCTCCAACCCCTTAATACGATTAAAGAGTGTGTTGCTTTCACTGCTCTTTGGCTCAGTATGAAATACGAAGTCAACATCACCGTTTTTTAAATCAGATACATTATGTACAATCCATGTAAGAATATATTTAGAGTAATCATCATCTCCGCTTCCAAAATGTTTCAGGAACTGTGTAGAGAGAATGGTTCCGACTCCAAACTCGCGTCCTTCTTTGAGAATTTTCTTAAGCGAAGGAAAGCCTTCACTCATAAAGTTATCAGCTTCATCTACAAGGATCATTTTTGTCAGCTGTCTGTATTGCCCGTCCATTTTACTGGAGCCAGCAGCTTGCATCTGAGAGTAGAATAAGTCAAGAGTTATTGCTACAATTAAGCTTTGAATATCTGAATCATACCCAGACATATCAATTACAACAACACCATTTAACATCTCGAATAAGGACTTCGTTTCACTTGGATTTGCTTCAAATATTTCAAACATACTAAGTTTATCTAAAGCAGCAGATAATGAATCACCTTTTTTAATATCATCGTCACCCGCGTATCTTTGGTATACTTGGTGAAATGTTGGAGCTTCATTATCCCATGTTGTAGGATTTCCGGGGCTAATTCCGGATGCTGAGTAAGCATCCATGATACATTGAAGTAGCGTTGCTTGCTGTTTGGGACCTAGGTTGTATATTTTAGAGAGTGTGTCTTTAAAAGCATTAGCTGTATGAGTCGGCAATAACGGTTTAAACACTGCCGATTTTGTAAGCGTGAATGGGTTAAAAGGCAAATGATAAGGTTTATAGATCTTAGCATTTGTTGCTTCAACAAAATCTGGTTTGCTCTCATTGTAATCTCCCTTGTAATCAAAGATAAGGATTCCAAGTTCTTTTGAGTCTACATTATCAACTTGATTGAGATAAAGCTGTGTTATCATAGATTTGGTAAACTGAGTTTTACCCGTTCCCATAGTTCCGATAATGCCAGTATTTGCATGGAATAACTGGGTTGTATCGTTCGGTTTCCAGATAACTTCTTCACCATTCTGCTCATTGGTGCCAAACAAAATCCTCATTCTTGGTTCATATGTTGCATGAGCAATAGCTACTGGCTCTTTTTTATCGTCATCAGAATCTATATCTGATATTATCGTATCAGTTGAATTATTATTAAGTTTATCATCAGACAAGGACTGTTTTTCAATAACTTCATCAGACAAATCAGAGATAGCAAGTTTCGAGGTATCTCCTGTTAGTTTTTCAAGGGGAACATCATCAAGTATTTGCAATTCATTATCTTTTTCCGAACGAATTTCCTGTGCAATTTCATCTACAGATTTCAGAATAAGACCATATTCGTCAGTCTCAGGAACTTCAATGAAGTTAATATAATCATTCATAAATGAAGTCTTTCGACCTACTACGCTGTTCCTAAAAGAAAGTACTGCACCATTACCTATGATTTCACGAATATCGCATGATAGTTCGTAATTTTCATTCAGAAGAGCTTCTCTGAATGTATCCAGTACAACGTCCCAATTTTGCGAATCATCAACGTGATATGCTTTCATCTTTTTGCAGCTCGTTATTATAAGTTGCATCAAGAAATTGCGATTAACCTTTGGCACAATTTTTTCAATATCACCTTCACCGAAGGCATTCTGCAAACCTTTGGCTGTTGCCGAAGCTTGCTTAAATGCTTTTTTAATCACATCATTAGGATTTATTCCTGTCTTGACCTCTGTGGGATAAAGATAGATTTTAGGCACCTGGTATGAATTGTCAACGCCAACAAACAATATATCATCGCTTGTCGGGCCTTTTTCAAATCCAAGGTTTTTAGCAGATAGTATTGAATCCCCTTGGGATAGTCCTGCACCTCCGGATACTCGCAACATTTCTTCTAGCGAAATAGGAATCCATATTATATCCTTATGACGCAATATAGCTAACAACAGCTTAATAGCTGCAACAATGCTTATTTTTTCTCTGCTGAAGGTACTGTCTTTAGTTGCTCTCTTTGATGAAACTAGCCTTAAAAGCCAATCACCATTTACTGCATTAAACAGATTAATGATTCTGTGAATATCTTCCGACGATGTATCTACACCACGACTTTTTAAATAATTGTGTATAACTGCTTCATATTGTTTTGATTTACGCGTAACAGTTATTGCATCATAACCACTGCTAGAAGTATATTGGTCGCTGTAATGAATGATAAGTAGATCACTATTGGCTTCTTTTTCACAAAAGAAATCTAGATCAACTTTAGGTTCAACAAACACTACCCAATTTGAGGTTGAATATATTTCATCCATTTTGTTCTCAGCTTTTTCATCAATTTGAGTAGAGATGCTTAGTCCTTTGTAATACGGATTACCAGTAGTTTCAACTTGAATAAGTGAATTGTATAGATTTGAAAGTTTGATAAGTACATCATTCGAAGCGTACTTTGAACCATATCCTGTTCTGTATTTATTTGAATACTTACTTGAAGGAATTCCGGATAATATTCCGTTCAGTGAAATACCCGTTTCGATATCAGACATAAATGCCTGCTCCGAAGTGATTTCAGATTCCATTTCATAAAATGATATGTGTGCATAATTATAAGCTTTACCTTTATCATGATGGAAATAACACTCTACGTTTTTTGAGAAAATACCTTCAAGTGTATTCATCGATATTCCTGATGCGATTTCAAGCTTATAGTTTGATAGATATTGCTTGAGTGTATTGTAATCTCGTATGTTTGAAAACGCATTATCTAAGCGATTATCTGAATAAATATGCAATTCAAATTTAGTAAGCTCTTCTACATTTGGGTTATGGTTAATAGCACGAATAAAATACTGTGCTATACCAATAAATACTTCACTGCAATCGCCCATATTGATGAGATTGATTTTTATGGTTTTATTATTGATGTCATTAAAGATATATCGGAAATGAGATATAAACTCTGTAACTTTTTCATCAATGAGTTTCGGAACAAAACGCCAATTGCCACGGTACTTCTTATTTTCAACAGAAGCATAATATTTCCATTCAAGAGAATTCTGCTGATCTGATACCTTGAATATTGTTTTCTTCTTTTTAATGTAGGGCAGTAAATTTAAAGAATTTAAACGCTCGACTATCATGTCAGCCGCTTCTTCAATACCTTTTTCTGAACATAATGCAAGTTGATAAGCTACATTGATAGGATGAAGCGGTGTTAATATTATCTCATCATTGTTTCCAACGGTAATTGTACCGATAGATAAGGCGTTTTCTTGTTCTTCATTTAATGTAGAACCCTCAGCTAAATCAGTATAAAGTCCCATAAATAAATCCACATATTTTTTTGCGGCTTCTTTCAGCTCATCTTTATAGTACGCCAAGGTAGGAAGCGTTCTTAATGATTTAATTTTCTTCACTAAATCTAAATAAGCTTCTCTTAATAGATCATTTTGCTTTAATTCATCCGAAGTGATTGCTATTTGCTCTGTAAGATTATCCTTTTGGCATTTTCCAACTAGAATCTGATTATTGATTATCTTTTCTTCTGTATGCAGCTCTCTTAATAATTCTTTTTTTGCGTAATACTCCTGAGTGTCTGAATAAATTCTATCAGATTTAAACTCAAGACTCCGCTTTATAGTGTATTTTTCTCTCAAAACACCTTTTCCTGTGATTTCCGTGCTTTTAGATTCATCAGGAACCATGAGAAAAGGTACAGTTATACCAGCAAAGTCTATATTAATACGAATTCCCGTAGAATAATTTGATAATTCTTCTTCGGTAGTATGAAGATGCAGACATTGATCAAATGTACAGTAATACAAGTTGTCATCGTCAAGCTTTTCAGTTTTTACATTGCTTACATTTCCATTGAATATCAAATCGTTTCCTATACCTGCCAAACGTATTCTGAGATCCGTTTTCTTCTTGTAATCAACAGTATAACAATGTTTAATTACAGACAGCATATAATCTGGTACAAGATCAATCATGCAAGTTTTAAAAACATACTTTATATCATTGGCAGAATCATGCAATTCGATTTTATGAAAACAAATTCCTGACGCAGGAATTGTAAATATAAAGTCCTTGCCATCTTTTGCATAATGAAGATTATCGTGTTGAACATCATTCTGTAAAACACGGGCATTACAATTAAATCTTATATGCAGTTCGTTGATTTTATTTTTATTAAAAATGACAATGTTTTTTTGTCTCTTTTTTCCTGTTTGAGAGCCTTCGTTGCGTAACAACCAATCAACACCATAAACAAGCGATTCGATAGGAAGAGAACCATAAACTGAAATGTCTTCTGTTTCTATTTTAAGAGGATTTTCAATTTTAGCCTGATGCTTCTGAAGCTGAGAAGCTATCTCTATATATGAAAATTTGGTGCTCCAGTTTTCAGGCTCCTGTCTTTGTTCAGACTCCAATTTAGATATGAAAGTATCATCAAATAATTTAGAGAGTTCAGAAGAGACATTGCCAAATCTGAAGCAAACATCGATTTTATCAAATAACTTATGATTTTCTTTAATCTCTCTATCAATAGCTGAGGTACCTTCATTGATGTATTCCTTTTTTCCATCTATATAGAATAATCTGAAACCATTGAAACTCTCTCTTGGTATTCTGCCAGAAGACATAATTGCAAGAAGATCGCTATATTCGTACAATGATGCTTTATCACTAAAAACATCAGTATCTCTTCTTTTTAGCTCAAATTCTAAAACTTGCTTTTCAACGGTGGTCAATTGAGTGCTGTCGCTAACCATTTCACGAATTTCCTTCATCAATTCTTCACCATAAAAAGGCATTCCGTTTGCAGCCATATTTTTAGAACCACTAATAGCACTATCAATTGGATTGGCAGATATCATAAGAATCGGTTTCTGTGCACTATTCGCTTCATTTCTTAACGTTGCACACAAGAAATCACTAGTCATGCCATTGATTTGAGGAGCAATAATAATTTCAACGCCACCTAAGTTTAATGTGTAGGTACTATAAAGCTCCCCATTTTCGCAGGGGAGTGTAAACTCTCCACGTATTCCTTTAGCTAAGGCTATTTCCTGTAAAGCATTAGACACGTTGCTAACCATTTCATCTGTGTCAAGTTTCAAACAAAATGTTTCTCCTATGAGCAATTTGCCTTCGGCATAGGTGGTTTGAAAATATGCATCAATTTTTTTGGCTATAAAATCATAAAATTCGTTTAACATACTGAGCATCTCCACTATCGCTTTTCTTGTCTATGAGATTCAACTTTGTAAAGAATTCTTGCAACAGGCCTTTAGATGTAAAATCTAAATATACACCTCTTTTTTCGTACTCCTTATACAAATCTTTCAATCGTATCTTATCATCGTGTTGTATTGCAAGTTTTGTAAGAAATATAATATCTCTTTCTGTTAAGTTTAGTGTTAAACCTGACTTTTTTCTATTCTTAATAAATCTTACTTTACAAAATTCAGAAAATTTTTCTGAATAAAATTGGCTTGCACGTTTTCTTTCAGTTTCTGCAAATTGCGTGTTTATACACTTAAACAAATGTCTGATAGCGGCATCTGTTCGATTCGCACCTGTTTCATCAGAGAGATTCTTTATTTTAGAACAATCTCCTATATATGATACATATACATGTTCAACCCTTTTGATTACACTAGAAATTTTAACGTCATTTTCCTCACTTGAATCTGCTGCAGATTTGAAATCTATATAGTCCAGCATATCAGTACTTTTATTTTGATTGATTATTTCCAGTGTGATAGCATGACTAAACATTTGAGAAACATTGTTTTGCAACTTAGCCCAGCCTTCTTCACAGCATTTTCTATTTTTACTTATTTTCTCCCAATCAAGAGCAAAGTACAAAGGTTGTACTTTGTCACGAATTCCGTTTCCAAATTGATCAAGCGTTAAACAAGTTTGGGAAACATAATAAAAATAATAAAAGGATAATATGTTTGCAAGATCTTCAACAGAAGTCATGCTTGAAGAAAGCATAAAAGCAAAATCAGCTTTGAACTGTTCCTGAATACTATTGATGATTGGATAATACTTTTCTGGTTTTAACTTTGGTTCATTATTTTGAGTATCAATTGAATCTACTACCATTCTCTCTAAAACATTAAAAGAGTATTTCTCCACAGCAGCTTTAATGTTTTCCTTATCAGTATTATTCAAGCCAAGCACGCAATAAAGAAATTCAGCAATTCTTTCGGAACTTTTATTATCAACTATTGTCTGATATGGATACAATCCAATATTGTACGCATAGAAATCACCATTCTTAAAAAACAATGAACTGATAATGTCATTGAACATTTCAACATCATCGTCTTCAATATCTATATTTTCTTTTAGCTTCTCACAAAGCTGATTGTATTCAACGGGTTCACTGGTTATTTCGAGTACATTTCTAAAGAATTCGCTTATACATTCTCCCATATTAGAAACAATAGGTGATGCGGTTTTAGGCGTAGCTTTATATGGAAATAACTTAAAGTACTTATCTGTAGTATGATTTAACCGATAAGTATTTTCTGGTTTATCATCTTTTACATTAAAGTTTTTCTTAAATAATTCTTCATCGAAAGAATAATCGATCATTGTTTCACCACCTCAAATTTATATATTCCAAATTTAGTCTTTTCAAGCTTAGCCTTTTTCCCTTTCTCAGACAATATGGTAATTGACTCGTTTGAAGAACCTGTTTTGAGTATCTTTGCAATAAAGCTTATAAAGTCAGCATGATTATTTCTATCCTCTGCAGTTTGGACATATCCGGCTTTCAATTTTTCTATTAGTTCATAAAGCGAATAATCAATATCAATATGAATAGCTGTATCATTGTGATTTTTAAACTCAGCAACTATGTAGGGCAAGAACTTCTCTATTTTTTCGTTAGTGGATGGTGAAGGAATGTTGTTTAAAAATGGATCAAATTTTATGTTTTCGTAAATAGTAAATCTTTTATTGCTATCATCAATGCAGATATTATCGTCTTCCTCATTTCCACACCAACTCATTACGGCATCCTCAATATCAGAGTAAATCCCTGCAAGTTTAGTCTTTTTTCCGATATTGTAATTATAAAGAACCGAAATATATTCCAAAAACATCTTCTCATAACCGCTATTGTTCATTAAATCTCTTATTCTAATAAGTACATTGAACAACTTGCTCTTAATAGTTTTATCCTCATTAATGATATCGGAATAAGATTGATTGCACAATACAGCGGAATAGGCTGAATCATCAACAATTGCTTTTACTGTTGTTGTAATATCATCGGACACATAATATTCAATGGCAATATCATCCTCTGCTTCATTCCTGTTCAAGAGAGGATCATATTTTCGCGTCTTATTCATAATCGCAGATATGTCCACATTATCAAATAATAATGACGGCATAATACAATTCAAGTATTCTTTTAAGAATACTGAAGGCTTAGTTGAAGAATTATAGAACTTTGTATAATCAAATCCAGGGGCAACAACTATGTCATGTATATAATTCAATAGCTCTCTAGTGGTGAGTATTTCTTTATCCTTGAGAATTACTTTAACAAGCATAAGTGCTATATAACGACGCACTTTTGAATCAGTGAAAAATTCATAATTCATGCGTATTGGGCATTGTGAATATAAAGGACAGGCACTACAATCATCGTTATATGCAGCATAAAAAACATTTTTTTCATCATTAGAAATAATCTTTTCGAATAAAGCTTCAATATACTCAGGAACAACCTCGCCTTTATCCATGGAGAACATATGATAATCTGAAAAACTGATATGTTGAAAATTGCTATTATTAACGTAAGTTGTATTAGTGATCTCAGAAGTCATTATATTTGAGTTTCTTACATATTCTTTAAGAAAACTAAAGTTAGATGCATACTCGGATTCGATAAAATTGCTTAAAACGCCAAGATTAATTGCAATAATGGCATTAGAACCTGGAGTACTAATGTTATCGTCATTGAAGTCCTCTAGACGTTTATATAATGTCTCAACAGCTGTTTTGTTGGGTGCATTACTTTCAGTAGCATCATTAAAAACTTTGTAGCCATCTAGCAAATGATCTGAATCTGAATTTTTCAAATAAGACAGTAAGTGTGATTTACCATCTCCTGCACTTCCACACAGTAAAATCAGTGATTTTTTATTAGAAGAATTAACGGCAGATAGAATAGATTTTAAATCTATTTCTGTCGCTCTTATAACGTGCATATATTTTCTGAAGTCATCAAAACTAAGAATATTATCTATAGAATCGCTTGATGACTTTTTAAATTTGTTAAATCTTTCAATAAATTTGCATACATTCATTTAAAACTCTCACTTTATTTAAAAATAATAATAAACCTATAATACAAGTGATTGTAATATGTAATTATAGAATTTATTACAAGTACATTATATAATTCACTTAAATTATAGCATATTTATATCAGAAAGTCAAACATTTAGTACAATTTCCCAAAATTCGCAAAACTCAAACCAAAATAATCCAAACAGAAAAAATTAAAGAAAATAATTAAAAAAGGCTGCAATTCATTTTGCAGCCTGAATAAGATGTTTATGAAAAAGGATATAACGAATACACTATTAAAAGAACAGTCCCAGTGAAAGAACCTTACTTCTAATGCAAATAGTCAGATGTCAAACAATTAGCATCAAACATTCATTTACGGTTTTGATTCTGCGGTGTTTTATCATTTAATAACGAATAGACATAACTCGATTTTTCTCTCATCTATTTTTATAGCAAGTTGAATTAGATTAAAATTGACAATGACAATTTCAAAATCCCACTCTTTACACATAAACCATAGAAGCATAAACACTTTCTTTAGCCAGTTCTTTGTATACATTTGCTATTCTGCCAACTTCAAGCAAATTTCCGTTTTCAAGTGCTACAAGATAAGCTTTATCTTCATTCAACCATAATTCTTTCTGTTCCTCAATTTTATCTTTAACATTGATTGCTAAATCTTCAAGGTGTTGCAAGATATTGCCCTCGTCAACAACTTTCTGCAAGAGTTCGGGAGAATATTCTTCACGATAATGCAGATGATATCGGATAAAATCCTCGTGGAAAGCGGTAATTCTACCAGTTTCAAGGTTAGTAACAGTAATTCTTTCTGTATCAAGTTCCCATTTATCACTTTTGAAAATCATAACTTCCTCACTTTCTTTTCTTGTACATAATTGCTCCACCGATACCTACGATAGCGATTCCACCGATTGCAAACGGTAACGGGTTGCTCTCAGAACGCTCAGGAACGCCCTCTGTGGCTTTTTCTGTGCTTTTGGCAGATACTTTACTATCCGATTTATTACGGCTCTCTGACGGCTTTTCAGCTCCATTTTCTGCAATGCCAACAGCACTGCCATTGTCACTTACTTTATCCTCGTTATATACACGCTCCGTTGTATCTTCTTCAAGAGTGCTGAAAACAGGGAACATCTCAATGGTATCACCATTCTTGTCAATCATATTCCATTGACCGCCTATGAGTTGAAAATGATATGAATTATCCTCGGTGTCGATAGTCCAATTGCCGTTTCTATCATCGTTGAAGTCCCAATCCTCAATAAGTCTGTTGTAATAGTCCTTGTATTCGTATTTGAGTTCGCCTAATGCTGTCCAATCATACTCATCTGAGCCGTAATTCTCGTCAATCCACTTGCTGAGTATGTGATGATTGAAAGATGCTTCGGGAAATTCAGTTCCGTCATCATTTGTTCCAAGCCACATTTCCTCCCAGATTTCTGATTCTATGTAGTCTTTATCAAGTATTTCGGCAGCGTGAGCAGTAATGCCTACGCTCGAAACAATACAAAGGGTTGCGAGGGTTGTGATAATTTTTTTCATAAAAGAAAAACTCCTTTCGATTTTATCGCTTGTAATTTTCACGTGTTTATGGTATAATTAGCTTATGTTAAGAACAGATATCTGTTCGATAAATAAGAATTTTCTGTTGTGAATCAGAAGAAAAAGTATTATAATAATATCGACTTTGAAAATGAGGCTCTCCCATGGGTAATAACCCCTAAACCGCAATTATGCTGATGGCTTCAGCGAAAATTACGCAGAAACTGTCGGCTTTTTTGATTTCTGCGTTAAAGGAGGATTATATGTTAACAAGTATTGCTATTATTTTACTGTTTGGGTTACTGGTGGGATGGATATTTTCAAAAGTGAAATTACCAAGCCTGTTAGGAATGATTATTGTGGGAATTGTATTAAGTCCACATTGTCTGAATTTAGTAGATGACTCGATACTTACAATATCAGGAGATTTGAGACAGATTGCATTAGTTATTATTCTGACAAGAGCTGGTTTGTCTTTAAATTTTTCTGATTTGAAAAAGGTAGGTCGTCCTGCAATTCTAATGTGTTTTTTACCAGCATGCATTGAAATGGTGGGAACAATAATTTTCGCACCGTTATTATTTGATGTATCTATTCTGGATGCAGCAATCATAGGAAGTGTCATGGCTGCGGTATCTCCGGCGGTGGTTGTTCCTAGAATGATAAGACTGATAGAGGATGGATATGGTACGGACAAGAGTATTCCACAGTTAATTTTAGCGGGAGCATCCGTGGATGATGTGTTTGTGATTGTTGTGTTTACCGCTCTTACTACTTTAGCTTCAACAGGGGAAGTATCTGCAATAAGCTTCATACAGATACCGACATCTATTTTGCTTGGCGTTCTTTTAGGTGGAGTTGTTGGAACTATTCTTGTATGGTTTTTTAAAAGATTTCACATTCGTGATTCCATCAAGGTGCTTATCATTCTAAGTGTTTCATTTCTGCTACTTGAATTGCAAAATAGGCTGGAAGGTATAGTGCCGGTTTCAGGACTATTAGCAATAATGAGCGTGGGTATCATCATCAATCAAAAATATGATGTGTTGGCAAAGCGTCTATCTGTCAAATATAATAAACTTTGGCTTGGTGCAGAAATATTCCTATTTGTCTTGGTTGGTATTGCAGTTGATTTGAAGTATGCATTAGCGGCAGGTATCGTAGTGATTTTGTTAGTAATTTTGGCGTTGGTATTTAGGATGATGGGAGTAGTAATATCACTTGTCAAAACAAAGCTAAATAAAAAAGAGCGTTTCTTCTGTGCAGTTGCCTATACACCAAAGGCAACCGTACAGGCAGCACTTGGTACAGTACCCCTTGTGATGGGGCTGTCTTGTGGAGAGATTGTTCTTACGGTTGCAGTAATATCTATTTTAATAACAGCACCTTTTGGAGCAATATGTATTGATAATTTGTATAAAAAGCTATTATCAAAGTAAGCGTGAAATTTCAGTTTAACGGAGTAACAAATCCCAATTTATCAAACAGTTTAATATTCAATCCAGCACCTGTGAAAAGCAGGTGCTATTTTTATACCTGACTTGAAAAATACATTTCAAGTGCCTTTTCGATGGTTTCTGCTATTTCTTTTGGTTTTGCTGTCGGCTCAAAGTATCGGCTATAAATATTATTGCTGATTTTCACAGATTTACCCTTATCAGCATTATTATTCTTTCCGTCAAGGATTCGGATAATATCGGCATTACTCACATTTCCGTCATTATCTGCTGAATCCCTGAGCTGCTTAGCTTTCTTCATATCAATCTTATAGTCCTCGGCAAGTTCAGAGATTTCAAGCTGTGTTTCTTCTGAAAGAAAAGATAATTCAACACCACTTCTGACCGCCAATACACCGTTATCAATTAAGACTTTCAGCTCGTCAATCAGCTTATCAATTCTGATAAGTCGTGCAATATTTCTGCCACTCATACTATATTCTTCACCTATTGTATCTCTTGTTATTAACTTTTGGACCAGTGGTCCAGAAGTTTCAGTAAAAGTCCCGTCAAGCATCTGCAATTCTCGTATAATATCATTTCGCTTACCCTGAGAGAACATTTCGCTGTGTCTTTGTGCTATGACGGCAGCCTGTTCGCTGATTTTTAGATTGTCAAATCCTCTCTGCATAAGATTGGATTCAATGACATACATTTCAGCTTCATCTTCGGAAAGTCCCTCTTTTACTATAGCAGGAACTGTAGGAAGTCCTGCTATTTTTGACGCATTCCAACGATTATGACCGATAAGAATTTCATATCCGCTATTACAAGGCTGTACGATAATCGGAGAAAGCACTCCATTTTCTTTGATACTCTCTACCATATCTTCCAGACGTTCACCTGTGTAGAGTTCAAATCTGTGATTATGATAAGGTTTAAGCATATCGCAAGGTATCTGTTTAACAGCATTTTGTAAAGCCGTGGGAGTGGAAAGCATTGCACCTAAATTAAACTGTGTATTCATTTATTCTACCTCATCTGTGCAGTAACTCAGACCATTTACAAGCTGAATATAGATAGCTGAATAACGCTCATATTCAGTACCCTCGGAGTTCATCATAGCTTCAAGGAAATGTTCTTTTGCTTGTTCTCTATCGTCCCACTTTTCAAGTTTGCCATAGCATTTTGTAGTGACCTTTGGATTGGGATTCATAGCCATTTCAGGAGTTTTTAACATCTTGAAAGCACCTCCATTGTGAGTTTTTCGTATTCTGTACCGAGTTTTCCTTTTGTTAAACAAAGCGGTATGCCTGTTTCCGTACTTTTGGCAGCTTCTATAGATTTACTTATTGCTGTACTGAACATCATACCTCCGTATTTCTCAGTAAGAGTATCAATTGCGTTTCGGCTGACAGTTGTTCTGTCTGACATTGTTGGGAGTATTCCAAGCAAATTAACTTTAGGATTGATAGTATTCTTAATCTGACTTAAAAGTGATTCAAGTGCCTGTAATCCGTCCATTGAAAATTTCTGTGTCTGTACCGGGATAAGCACTCTATCCGCTGTTGCAAGTGCATTGATAAGCAATGTGCTAAGGGAAGGCAAGCAATCTATCAGTACAAAGTCATAATTATGAGTAACTTCCTCGGAGAGAATTCTGCTGAGAATTGTTTCTCTTGAAATTGCAGTAGTCATAAATGTTTCTATGCTTGCGAGATTAATATCAGCAGGGATATAATCTACATCGGCATTTTCACTATGACGTACTGCTGACATTACTTCATACGGTTTTATTACACCATTTGTACAGGTAGTCATAATAAGGTTAGTCATTGTTGGTTTATCATCAGGCACAAAACCGAGATACTCCGAGAGATTAGCCTGCGGGTCAATATCTATCAGCATTACTTTTTTGCCGTGATGCAAAGCTAAACACGCTCCGAGATTGTATGCTGTAGTAGTCTTTGATACGCCGCCTTTTTGATTTGAAATTGCAATTACTACGCTCATTTGTCTACTCCTTTCAACTAAAACGGAACATCTTCATCAGCAAAGATTTCTTCAAATTCGTCAGGATTATATGTGAAATCAAGTTCACTTGTACTTTGAGAATTATGCTTATTGCCTGTGAAATGAATTTCTTTGACAATTATTTCTGTTGCAATCCGGTTTTCACCGTTTTTCTCATACTTGCGATTGCGGAGAATACCGACAATCATCATTAAATCGCCCTTTTTGTACCAATTAGCTACAACATCAGCTATTCCGTTCCAAGCTATACAGTTAAAAAAATCCGTTTCGGCTGTATCCTCACCCTTTCTCTTTGGTCGCTGTACCGCAAGACCAAACTTGCAGTATCTTGATTCTGCCGTTGTCTTAATTTCGGGAACAACGGTAATTCTGCCAATAAGTATAACCTTGTTTAACATTGTATCATATCCTTTCAATTTTTTGTCTTTCGACAATTATATTATACACAAACATAATATTATTGTCAAGTATAATTTTTAGAAGTTTTTTAAGTTTGTAAATAGCGCAGTAATATCAACATATTCCTCGGTGCATTTTGCTGATGCGGTTATAGTTGTTTCATTTGTGAACTTCTGAATTTCTCAAAACGATAGCATATAGTAGTCAAGTATGATTTGCATAATCGTACTTGACTAAATCCATAATATATGTTATAATATAGGAAATTAAGGTGGAGGTGTTATAATGTTTATCGGAAGAGAAAAGGAATTAAAGGCACTTAATAACCTTTATACATCGGATAAATTTGAATTTGCAGTTATATATGGTCGCCGTCGAGTAGGAAAAACAGCACTTATCAATGAGTTTATAGGCGACAAAAAATCCATTTATTTTATGGGCGTTGAAAGCAACGCCAAACAAAATCTTGAGAATTTCAGTAAAAGCATTATTGAGTATAATAGCGGTATAGTTGCCGATACATCATTTCAGTCATTTCAGTCGGCATTAGAATATGTCTTTGAGTTATCAAGAAATGAGCGTATTATACTTGTAATTGACGAGTATCCTTATGTTGCACGTTCTTCAAAAAGTCTTGCATCAACTCTTCAAATGCTTATTGACAAATACAAGGATACATCAAAAGTAATGCTTATTCTCTGTGGTTCATCGATGTCATATATGGAAGATAATGTGCTTGCTTATAAAGCACCGCTGTATGGCAGACGAACTGCTCAGATGAAGATTCTACCATTTGATTTTGAAGAAACTTGCCGTTATTTCAAAAATTTTTCCTCAGAGGACAAGGCTTTGATATACGGAATTGTAGGCGGAACACCTCAGTATTTGCTACAGATGAACGATAAACAGAGCATAGAAGATAATATTAAAAACACATATTTAAATCCTGTTTCATTTCTTTTTGAAGAACCAACCAATCTATTGAAACAGGAAGTCCGAGAGCCTGCTATTTATACAGCAATTATTACCGCTATCGCAACAGGTGCATCAAGAATGTCTGAAATTGCTACAAAAGTTGGCGAGGATACTAATGTGTGTACGTCATACATCAAAAACCTTATGAATCTCGGTATTGTTCAGAAAGAAACTCCGTATGGTGAAAAGAATTCACGCAAAACAATATATTATATCGAGGACAATATGTTCAGATTCTGGTACAGATTTGTACTTGATAATAATTCTGTTATTATGCGTGGTGCTACTGACCGTGTGTATAAACGTATTGAGCCTTATCTGTTGGATTATATGGGCAAAGTTTTTGAGGATATATGTACTCAGTATCTCTGGAAACAACTTCTTGATGAAAAATGTCCTATTGAGTTTAATTCTCTCGGACGCTGGTGGGGAAATGACCCGAAGGAAAAAAAGCAGACAGAAATTGATATTATGGGCGAACAGGACAAGGATACAGCACTTTTCGGAGAGTGCAAATGGACTAACGAAAAGGTTGACCTTGGCGTACTTGAAACACTTGTGAAAAGAAGCAAGCTTTTTTCATACACAAATGTGCATTATTATCTTTTCTCAAAGACAGGATTTACAAAAGGATGTATTGACAGGGCTGAAGAACTGGGCAATGTTAGTTTGGTAAGTTATAATGAGATTGTCGGTGAGTTATAATTATTGTCTGACTAAAAGATTATGAAGAAAAATAAAATAATATGGAATCTCTATAATGAAAAATCAATAGTTTGGAGGGTTATTTGTGTTTACCCATACTTGTGAAATGTGTGGCAAAGAGTTTCATTCCACATCCAATAGAGCGAAATACTGCATTTACTGCCGTGATAAAGCGCAAGTTCTGCGTAATAAGGCTTACAAGGAAAAGAAACTTGCAGGTCTGTCAATAGCAGTAGGAAGTGAGCAAATTTGTCCGATATGCAACAATAAATATACAGTAACAAGCGGTTCGCAGAAATGCTGTAAAGATTGCCAGAAGAAACAAGACAGTAAGCGTAAAATTAATACAAACAAGCAGTATACAAAAGAAAACTATGATTCAATTCTTTTTTACGTTCCAAAGGGGGAGCGTGATGCACTAAAGGAATATGCAAAGTCGAAAAATATGAGCGTTAATAAGTTGATTCAAACAGCTTTGGAGTTATATAAAAAAACGGAGGATAATAAAAAATGAGACTGCTTCACATTATGGACAGCGATGATTATGAAAATTGCACTCGACTGAACGTTCGCCACTCAGCAAGAGCAATCATTATTTCAGACGACAAAATTGCTATGATTCATAGTCAAGAAAACAATTATTATAAGTTCCCAGGCGGTGGTATTAAACACGGCGAAAGCAAAGAAGATGCTCTTATTCGTGAAACGCTTGAGGAAACGGGTCTGCACGTTATTCCTGAATCTATTGAGGAATTAGGCTATATTCACCGCATTCGCAAATCATTAAAACATGAAGATGAGTGTTTTATTCAAAATAACTACTACTATTTCTGCGAAGTGACAGATGTGGTTTCCGAAACCAAATATGACGAGGGTGAACTATGTGAAAGGTTTGTTCCCATATTCGTTGATCCTCGTATTGCATTTAATGAAAACGCAAAAATATGTGAAAACGATGCTGTATATGGAATGGCATATCGTGAAAATCTTGTTTTGCAGTTACTGATAGACGTAATGGACCAGAATCAGGAATAAATTACTCCAAATCATCTTTCTTACGTTTTTTCTGCATATTTTTCTGATTTCTTAGATAATCGTCAACAGTTTTTCGGGATTTTTCAAGCTCTGAAACTTTTGCTTTTAAAGCTAAATATTCATCGTGTTTTAAGGAACGTTCTTTTGCAAGAGCGTTCCTTTTTTTCTCCATAGTTTCAGGTGTCTGAACATTACCGCTCGGAAACATTTCTTTCAGTTGTTTCACCGACTTTCGATAGTCTGAAATTTCTGCCTGATGCTCTGATTCAAAACGCTTTTTCTTATGTCCGGAGAGAGTTTTAAGCTTATCCATAACAGGTTTTAACTTCTGAACTTTTCGAGCAGTTTTTATTTTTATATCAAGGTCATCAATTTCAGTTTTCAGACTATTCAGCTTATCAACCCAGAAGCCTATTTGTGTATGAGCTGCAAACAGCTTTTTCTCAATGCTTTCTCTGTCTTTTTCCGTGTATTCCGTAAGCTGATTAAGAGCCTTTGCAGTACGTTTCATATTCTCAATTTCTGCCCAATGCTGTAACGCAGAAGAATTCTGCATTTTCTCAGTCTGAGTATCAATCAGATTGGATTTTGCGTGACTTCTGATAATGCCGTTATATAATTCTATACGCTTGATAATCTGCTTGGTTTCATAATACCAGCCCAGCGTTCTTGCACGAGTAAATTTCTTTTGTCCTGTAAGCTTAAATTTAAGGTCAATAACGTGTTCAGGGGAGTAAACTACCTCAATGTTATGATTAGTGCATTTGCGTAGAAAATCCTCAAAATCATTGCTTTCTTTCACCACTTGGTCGATAGTGAATTTCAGCTTTGCTTTCCACGATAATCCCTGTCTGCTCATATCCCATTCATAATAGGTTTTTCCCTTATTGTTTTCAGGATTTTCTATCACGGAAAGGCAATGCCTTTTACAAATTTCATCGGACAAGTTTCTGAGATTTACCCACTTACGATGTTGTTTATCACCTTGGTCAGCGTGAGTTTCAAAAGTCCGACCGTCAATCATATTCACATTATTGAAAATACAATGCAAATGAATATGTTCTTTATCGTTATGAACAGCAAGATAATATTGATACTCATTGCCAAGAAATTCACGGCATAATTCGATGCCGACCTGCAAGGCACTTTCAGGAGTAATTTCACCCGGTGAAAAGCTCTGAATGAAGTGATGAGAAAGTATCTGATTTCTGCCTGTACCCAGACTTCGTATTTGTTCAAAGTCTTTACTTGCTTCATATGGATTTTTACTACAGCCATTTGTGAAAATCAGTTCTCCGTTATTGGTTTTATCAGGATTAGCAATATACGCTATTGCGTTAGCTTCTGTAACTCGGATTGAAACAATCTTAGTTGTTGCCAAAGCACATTCACATCCTTCTGTAATTCTGAAACATCATTAGCGTAAATATTGCCTGTAGAATTAACCCTTACTGCTATCTGATTTACATTGGCTGCAATGCCTGATATATCTCTGATAACTTTCTCATATTTTTTCTTATCAAGACGAATTACAAGTCCATACAGCATTATTTTTCTGATAAATTCGCCTTGGAATTTAAAGCCTGACAATTCAAATTTGTGCTGAAAAATATTGTATTCTTCATCGTTCAATCTGAATGAGATTTTATGCTTTCGGTTGTCGTTTTTCATAACAGTTATCCTTTCATATTTTTTTAAATCGGGGTCTTAGGGGTGAAACCCTTAACAAGCTTTTGTACTTTGACGGGATTTGCTAAAATGTCCGACAATGTACCTTGCTTGCTACACTTGAAATCAGAACATATGGTTGGACTTTGAAAAATAAAATATCCCTCCATATATATACCGAAAAAAACGGCAATCGTTAAGTGTGTAAGTGAAAAAAATCAAATAACATAAAATAAATGAATTACGATTTGTATAAACGTAAGGAGATATAATTATATGTAGTGTAATTGTACAAAATTATCTGTGAGTAATTGTTTAGATAACTGAAATATTTAAACACTTGGCACAAACCTATTGACAAGAAATTAACAACCGTTTATACTTAATATAGAACAATTCGCAAGTGAGTGATTCACTGACTTGCAGATAAAGAAAGAAGACAAATACAGATAGCTCTGCTTGTACGGCTATTCCTCCGTATTGCGAGCGAGAGAAAAAATGTTGCTTGAAAAGCTGTACGAAATTGAATGGTCGTATTAATAAGATAAAAGCTTTTCATTAGAAAGGATATTTATGAACTTCAACGATATTGAGCCGAAAGAGTATTCTAAGGAGACTTTTGGCAGGTGCATTCGAGCACGAAGGGAAGAACTCGGCTTGTCCGCAAAAATTTTCGCAGGTAAAATAGGTATGTCACCTGTATATTTAAGCGATATTGAATGTGGAAAACGAAGAGCGCCTACTGGTGCTAATAGCGGTGTTGACTATTTGGCTAATATGATACGAGAATTGGAGATTCCGGAAGAACAAGTACACGCCTTTTATACAATGGCAGAAGCTACCTATAGTCGATACGGAAATATTAATTCTTATTTATCAAAAAAGCCAATTGCAAGGCTTGCACTTCGTTTAGCTGATGAACAGAATATTACGGATGAACAATGGCAGGAATTTATTGACCGTATTTCTCCTTCTTCGAAGTAATGCATTTTCCAAAATTTCATAGTAATCGTAATTAAACTTACGATATAATCATCTCTACACTCTCAATACTTGAAAATCAAATCAAGTGCTTGAATCTGTGTGGGGATTTTTTTATTCTTTCAAAAAGGAGGATTTTGAAATGCATACCCATATTGCAGAAAATGATACGGAAATTCCAACCGTAACGTTTTATGAATTAAATGAAATGGCTCTTGATTTTATTTCCAAGAATATGCCGGAATATCTTTGCACACCTATGGCATTTGATATTGACCATATGCTTGAAATATTAAAGCTATCAGTAATTGAATGTGAGATGTCACCAATGATTATGGGGGTTATTCCTTTTATTGACTTCACATTCCAGTATAAGTATGACTATCTCACTATTAAAAGACATACCATCCTTCTTAATAAATTGTTGCATAACAACAACTTAGAAAAACGCTTTACTAAAGCTCACGAGGCAGCACACTGGCTTATTTTTGAAAGGTACAAGAGTAGATTGAGCGAGCAGTACGCTTGTTCAAAAGAAATATCTGAAAGGTCAGATGTTCTTTATGCGAAAAAGTGTGTTGCATATCTTGAAAGGCATCCTGATGCACTTGAAGAACTTCACACAGATGTTCTTGCTTGTAAGCTAACTATGCCTGAAGCTACGTTTGTTCCCAAAGCAAAAGAAATTATGAAAGAACACGGCTTTGAAGAAACTTATTTTTCATCAAGTAAAACAGATGAAAAATTTGATAAGGTTATTGATGAACTTGCAGAAATATATCTTGTTCCTGCATATGCGGTATGCCTGCATCTTCAAATTCTTGGTCTGTTTGTAGATTGCGATAATTAGATTAAAGAATAATGGGCGATTAAGCCCATTATTCCGAATATTAAAATTCACTCACTTGCTAATTGCAAGCGATATAGAAAGATGAGTTAAAAAATAATAGTTAGGGGGTGGTATTTAATGACTTTAGGCAATTCAAGAATTCATAAAAAATCTATACATCAGAATCTGTTTATAGGCTTCGCAGACTATCACAATTGGCATCTGATATATGTTGCTGTGATTTCGAAGCATCTGCTCTTAAGTTCCGTATGCTCAAAGTTGTTCATTAAAAGCTTAAACAGCATAGTGTTTTATGTAGGTTATGGTTAACGTAGAACACACTCCAGAATATAAAGAAGCTTTAATCGCTAAACTAAAAAAAATAGATATTCATAATGAATTTCCCAAAGAACGACTTGATGATATTGAGATGATAGAGGACTATATAGAATTGCGAATGGGTTCTGTACTTCCGGAATACGGAGAGGAATTTCACGAATACATCACACGTTTAAGGGATTTGAAGGGATTCACTAATGCTGATTTAGCAAAACGAACAGGGTTGAGCGACTCAAAAATGTCGAAATATTTTAACGGAAAGGGCATCTCAAAAAATTATGTATTTGCACTATTAATTGCCCTTGAGCTTGATATGCAGCAAGTAAAAGCTGTTTTCAGGCTTACCGGTTTTACTACTGAAAATCCAAGCTTTGAGAATGACATCATTAACTATTACCTCTCAAACAATAAGTTTAATAATGGTGTCAATCCCATAGAAGAATGCAATCAAAAACTACTCAAATTCGGGTTTGCAAGTCTTACAAAAATTGGTACATCGGAATACGGAATTTAAACCGTAGCGTACCGTTAATTGTACTTTCTTACAAACTTTTTATGCAGTTTTCTCGGAAAGAAAGTTTTAAAATAGATATAAATAAGATTTTTCTTGCGTTATAACAAGAAAAAGAATAAGGTCGTCTGATTTTTTGTGCTATTCACACAAAAATCGGACGACTTTGTTTTCTCCATACTTTCTCAGTGGGTTATATCTTTTTTTTGAGAAAAAGAGTAATATATATACATAACCTGATGGAAGCAAGCGCGCTGTTACTCAGTTCCATTAGGCAAACACAATCAGAAGCTGAGAAATGATTGTCAGAGAATTACACTCCGACATTCATCAGCTTGTTCATTATGTGCGTTTTTCTCTGACAGAAAGGAGAAAAACGTGAAATACGAAAACGAATTAGATATAAGGAATGTTGACGGTGTTACTTCGGAACAAATCACAGAGTACAAAAAGCTGTGCAGGCGTGAACGTTATCTTGAAGAACTGGACAATAAAAATAAGAATATTCATTTTGGGTTTGAGGACGAAATAGAATTTCTTCTGCCTGATATTTCTGCTTCGAGAGATACACAATTTGAAGAAGATGCTGAACTTCACAAGAAACTCGCTGATGCACTGGTGAAGCTCAAGACCGAGAATGAATCGTGGTATGATGCAATTATTGCATATTATTATAGCGATGAAGCTACATCGTATAATACCATAGCAAAAAGCTTGGGTGTAACGAAAACAAATGTGTTTTATAAAGTGAAAAAAGGAATTGAATTTTTGAGGAAACAGTTACTGGAGCAGCAATAAACAATGTTAATACTAACAAAATATACTGTTGATTTTTATCTAAACAAACGAAACAACGATTTCTTATAAAAAATATTTCTATTTACGCTTAACGATTGCCGTTTTTTTCGGTATATGAGTGAGGGGGAATGAATCTCCTCGGAACACACACCTGCCTGACAGCGACAGAGAATTCCTTTGCGCTTGCATTCTCTGTCGTTGTCAGTACGGTTGATACATTCTCCAAGGATAGTTTAGCTGAAATCAAACTATTTTTTGAGAATATATCAACAGTTGATATATTCAAAACAGCATCTTGAAAATTAAATAATTACAACGGATTAAACGCTCGTTTAGTTTGATGAAACTAAAACAAGGAGGGTTATCTTATGGATAAAGAAATTAAAAGTGCCTACAAAATGATATTCGTCGAATATTCTGATGTAGTCACATCAAAAGAATTATCAGAAATGCTTGGTGTTAGTATGAAAAAGGTTTATGCTATGCTTAAAAATGGAGATATTCCGACAATTCCTTGTGGCAAAAAAATTAAGGTTGCTAAGGCTGAAGTAATAAAATACGTTCTTCAATGCGCACAACAAACTACCCATATCTGAGGTATGAATTGTATATGCCAGATAAGAATTTTTTGAATTTGTTAGATGTACTTGAAAAATCCCTTGGATTAGGTTATAATTAAAGGGTCAACAGGTGCAATCTAAAGATTTCAAATGATAAACAAGGAGGAAAATATGAAAGCACCTGTATTTTATACTTATTCAATCCAAGTGAAAAACGATAGAAACCATGTGGTTTTTAGTTTCAAAGACGATAACGGAAAACGTAAACTAAAGTGGTATTCAACAGGACTTCCCGAAAAATGTACTAAGAAAGCTTTGAAGGGGAAAGTAGCAGAGATTACGCAGATTTTTCTTGATGCGTATAATAGCGGTGAACTTACAAAAGTAGCTAAACCAAAAGTTGATAAATCAATTGCAAGTGAGGCTATTCTTAAAGGTGGTTCAGCCGATATATCATCCAAGCAGAGATTTGTGGATTTCTTACCTCATTGGCTTAACACAGCCAAACCGACGGTAGCAGGAAGTACATATAACTCATATCTTCTTAATTCAAACAAAGTTATTGCTTACTTTAATGAAAAATATCCTGATATTCTTCTTAGTGAAGTAAACGGTCTTATAATACAGCAATTTTATAACGACTTATATAACAGAGGTTTGTCTGCAAATACCGTAAAACATTATCACGCTCTCTTACACCGTGCCTTTAAGTATGCGATAAAAATGGATATACTCAGTAGTAATCCTACAGAGAAAACGGAACGTCCAAAACTTTCCAGATATTCAGCAACGTATTACAATGAAAAAGAACTTGAAGAACTTTTTAAAGCATTTGAGGGGGATAGAATGGAATTGGTTGTTTATATTGCTGCTTATTATGGTTTAAGACGTAGTGAGATTTGTGGTTTGAAGTGGGACGCAATTGATTTTGATAAAAAAACAATTACAGTATGCAGAAAAATCGTAAGCAAATTTGATAATGGCAAAGAAGAAATCGTATGTCAGGACGAACTCAAAACAGAAGCAAGTAAACGTACTCTTCCTTTGATTCCGAAAATTGAAAAAATGCTTAGAGAAAGAATGTTTCTTGAAGTTCATTATTCTCGTTTACTGAAAAAAGGCTACAATCACGACTATGACGGCTTTGTTTGCAGGGATAATTTAGGTGAGCTTATCACACCGAGTTATGTCACTGACCACTTTAAACACATCATTGATAAAAATAATATGAAGCACTTAAGATTTCACGACCTCAGACATTCTTGTGCAAGCCTTCTTCTTGCGAATAACATTCCGATGAAAGCTATACAAGAGTGGCTCGGTCATTCAACGTATACCGTTACGGCGAATTTTTACAGTCATCTCGACTATCAGTCAAAAATTGATTCAGCAGAAACAATAGCAAGAGTACTTGGTGGAGGGGATAGAGAGCAAAAATGAGCCATATGTATTTGAGTAGATATGTATATCGTCAAATAAAAAAGCACGAGATTTCTCTCGTGCCTTGAACTTATGGTGCCGCTGACCGGACTTGAACCGGTACGCTGTCGCCAGCGAGGGATTTTCTTACCACACTATGTTACCATAGCCATACAAGAATGTATGTTGTAGTCTGGACTTTGTCTTTACCATATCTTTAAAGACTTAGGTAGTCGGTGTAAAGTCTCTACACTCACCCTTACGGGTTAGCACGGCGTTCTGTTTGTGCCTTCACCGTTTTAGCCGACTTCTACTCTACAAATTTCTTTGTAGGCACTCTCTGTGTAAAAACACAGACGCACAATTATGTGTATGCGTACAAACATTAAAGTCCCTTGTGTCTGCCTATTCCACCACAGCGGCAATTACATATAATATTATAACATAAAAATCTAATTATGTCAAGGGAATAAAATAAAAAAAATCATTAAACAATAAATCAAAGGGAGGATTTATATTCCTCCCTCAAATGCTATCAATTAAATACAAAAATTATTATAGCCGCCATAAACATTGCAAGTCCTACCGCAATACCGAATATAGTCCAGAAAAGCTTCATACCCTTGGACATCTTTTTCTTTTGTTTCTCTACACTGTCTGCAAAGAAATTATTCATCTGCTGAACAGCGTCACTGCCAAAATTTCTGCTGATAAAATCCAGATCATATTTATCAAGATTTTTATGCAGACTCTTTTTGTAACTCACCTTTGTGCCCTTGAAAGCCTCACCTGTATTATTATGATATCTGAAATCATAATATATGACAAAAAATGCAAGAAGTGGCTTTAAATCGTCATATCCTTCAATAAAATGAAGCATATAGTTATCCTTGTTATCCACAACAACCTTATTCGACTTTGTAAGCTGACCAACAACAGTTTCACCGTCATAGAAGGTCACATTTTCATCAAAACCTGTACCAACTCTGTAGCCAATAAGAATTTTTTCGCCGTAGCGGATGCATACCTTTGAATCCCACAAGCCGTTCACTTCAATATAAAAGCTGCCTACTGTTTCGCCGTTGGTATCAACCACAGAGAATTGCTCAAATTTCTGAGAACCTGTAAAGAGATATTTGAAGGGTATAAGCTCCTCTGTAAAATTCTCCCAGAAAGAATATTTTGTATTGTATATAGCTGTTCCCTTATCATCATTAATGGATATCTCAAGTTTATGAATAGGTGTCCAGGGAGTTTCCGCATTATACAGGTTGAAACCCTCCTCGGTTATGGAAAAAGTATTCTTTCCGCTTGATTTTGTCTGATTAATGCCTAAAATCATTACTTTCACCTCCTTCAAATATGGCTGCCCCGATTTGAAGCAGCCATAGATTTATACGATTATACCATCAGAACTGACAACAATTCAATTATTCAAATGAATCAAGGTCAACTTCTGCAAGGATATCCTTTAATGCAGCAAGCTCGTCAGCTGTAAGTGTTACACCCTTACCCATTCTTGAATGATCGGGTGACCAGTCACGGATATCATACTTAGGTTCGTGGTCATTCCAGCTTACCATATTAAGCTCCTTTGTCCAGCCCTTTGCATTCTCTGCAAGAACTCCAAGTGATTCTGTAATTTCAAATTTTAATTCTGCCATTATTTTTCTCCTGTTCTTATATTTCTTCACGGATATCTCCGTCTTTATGTATTTTACCATATTATTTCATTTTTGTCTACTGCAAAAGAAATATTTGACATTACAGACAAAAAATGATATAATATATGTGTAAGCTTTAGATGATTTTATTACTTTCAAATGATTGGATGTGTAAGATGCACAATAGAAAATTCATACCAACGCCAAAGATAATAGGCTACCTCATAAAATTTGCTCTACGTTTATCCGCTTTCACAGCTATGATTATACTGTATATAAAGGATAAAGAAGCTTTTTTCCGATATACAACAACCTCTCCGTTTGATAAGCTCAATTTTATGCATATTATGTGGGGCATATTTATAGGACTGATGACATTGCATCTACTCCCCTCCCCTATTCTTTCTATGGGTGCAGGAAAAAGCTGCAAGTCAAACTATCTCCCTGTTTCCGATTATTCAGAATTCGAGCTGCAAAAATTCATCAAAAATGAGAATAAAAAAGCATTAAAATGTATGCTTGTATGGCTTACGGGAAATGCTGTCGTCGGACTGCTCTACTTCTTAGGCTTACTTGGCAAGCCTGAACTTCTTCTTCTTACAGGCTTTTACTTTATTTGTGATTATATCTGCATACTGATTTTCTGCCCATTTCAGACCTTTGGTATGAAAAACCGATGCTGTATAAACTGCCGCATATATGATTGGGGCCACTTTATGATGTTCACTCCGATGCTCTTTGTAGGCACATTCTACAGTATTACGCTATTTCTTATGGGAACTGCCGTCATAGTACACTGGGAAATAATGTGGAGAAAATACCCTGAACGCTTCTGGTACGGCTCAAATCAGACATTAAACTGTTGTAATTGTCGCGACAAAACCTGTCAGATAAAAAAAGCGGTAAAAAATAGGGTCAACAAACTACATAAAAAATGAATACAGTCTATTCGCGCCACATTCTGCGATATGCAAAACAAGTAACATTCTCCGCTTTCTTGAATTGGCGAACGAAATAACTCTGGTCATTAAATCCGCATAAATGGGCAATTTCCTCTACGGAATTATCTGAAAATCGCAAGAGATGCTTTCCGTAGTTAATACGGCAGGAAATAATATGCTGGAAAATAGTCTTGCCGTAAATTTTTTTGTATTCCCTTGAAAGATAATA
Organism: Ruminococcus sp.; assembly: GCA_045531615.1. GTDB lineage: Bacteria > Bacillota > Clostridia > Oscillospirales > Ruminococcaceae > Ruminococcus. The sequence continues at coordinate 59,707 of JAZSEJ010000099.1, read as the reverse complement.
CTTGCTTATGTAAAATTCCGCCGAAAGATTTTCAAGGGAAATATCCTCTGTAAATTTCTCCTCAATATAGACATTAACCGCCTGCAGCTTCTTCTTTAACGCCGAATCAATCATTTCAGCCTTACCTGTAGACGTCAGGGCTGATGTAAGAAGCTGAACAATAAGTTCCGATGTAATAGCCTCGCTGTTTATGGTCTTTTCTCGATTCAGACGAAAAATCTCCCGCATTGAAGAAGTAACCTTTTCAAAGGAAACAGGATGAAATACACAGCCTGACTGTTCAGCAAAAGCTTCGTAATACTGTCCTGATGTTGCACCACTGAAATGAATCCACATAAGCTCCGCAGGGCTATTTTCATCACCCCCGTAGCTATGCGGAACACGGCAGTCAATAAAAAAACAATCTCCCTTGCTGAAAGAGTATTCTTCTTCATTATATATCAGCTCCCCGCTTCCGTCAACAACAGCTGCAAAAAGCCAAGAATCCGCTGCATGATGATGAACAGCAGACGAATTCTCCTTGCTAACAGTACCGAATTCTATGGCGTAAAAGAAAGCATTTTTCGCCGTAGCACTGGGTGTGCATATAAATCTTTCACAGGATTGTTCATCCGAATTTATACCCATATGCTTCATTCTCCTTTCTGAAAAGTATCGCTGCATATTATTATATCACATAATTCACAGTTTGTCTATATTTTTTGAAAAATATTGCTATGCTTTTTCAAAAAATCAGAAAATATGAAATAACCGCAGCAGTAAGAATGAGCATAGTACAAATAACAAACTTTCCGATTTTCATATGTGCAGCATTTTTCCTATTCTCACTGTATGGCGAGATAATCTTGTTTATTTCACGCTCTGAAAGCTCCGTTGGAAGAATCCGCACACCAGGTTTAAGGTAGAATACCGCCCGTTCAAAATAAATACTGTCGGGATTGTTTACTTCAATAATCTGCTTGTTTACGCCTTTAACCATAATATCCTCCGAGAATTTTTATAGTTATATTTGGCAGATTATCAAAGATTATTCAAGGTTTCTTATGTAATGAAAGAGATACTGCTGAGCAATTCCTGCGTTTTCTTTAGCGAATTCGGGAAAGCCGTCAGGATAATACTCTGCAAGAACTCGTTTTATCCACACGTCAACGGGAAAAGCCTCTGTGCGGTGCATCCCGAAAAGCAGCACACATTCAGCCACCTTAGGGCCGACACCTTTGATTTTTTTCAGAGCCTCCCTGGCCTCATCAATAGGAGCAGCGGCAATATTGCAGAGATTAATTTTCCCCGAATTTACACATTCAACAGCATCACATAAATATTTTCCGCGGAAGCCGCTTCTGAGATAGGCAAGGTCATCAGCAGTGACTCCATTCATCTGTTCCGCTGTAGGAAATCCGCCATAATTATCACAAAGACGGTCAATAATACCCTTGATACGCGGAATATTGTTGTTCTGAGAAATAATAAAGGAAATAAGACACTCCCAGCTATTCTGTTTAAGCAGACGTATTCCTCCTGCAAATTCGCAGGCCTTGGAAAGCGTTTCATCTTCGGAAAACTGCGCTTTCAGCTGAGAATAGTCAGTATAAAAATCAAAATAATCCGCCCATTTTCCTAGGAATTCCTCCTCTGTAACATCGTGGAATACAAACTGACCTTTAGCTATTTCGGAAATTCGCAGATAATCGTTAAAAAAGCTGCCTTCATATGTGCAGTTGTAATCGCTCGGGATTTTTTTCCAGCGGAAAGCCTGTCCGCAGTCAAGGGTTTCGTCAAGGTTAAAATCCTTTTCAGAAAGGATAATATCATCATTTTTTACATAATAATCCATATTTTCACCTCATTTTCAGATTTCAGACAATTATCTGATACCATATTATATTATACTAAATTTAAACAAAAATTGCAAGGTCGCATACCTTAAGAAAGGAGCTATTATGAGCCAGATGGATTTTTTTGTAGAGGGAATACAGCAACTCCCTGCTATAGTAGAAAACAATAACGCACAAGAACGTGTTGCACAGGCATTTATGGAGTTTATGCAGCTTGGCCACGTTTACGAGTCTGCTATGGAGATAGTAAAGACATATCTCGGTATACTTGACAACGAGTTCAACATCAAATTCCAGCGAAATCCCATCCACAACATTGAAAGCCGCCTTAAATCAGCCGATTCTATTATGAATAAGCTGATAAAAAAGGGCATTCCTTTCACTATAGAGAACGCCAAAAAATATCTCCTTGACATCGCAGGAATACGCGTTACTTGCTGTTATATCAACGATATCTACGTACTTGCAGAAATGCTTGCACGAAGGGATGACTTCGTCGTACTGAAACAAAAGGACTACATTAAAAACCCCAAACCAAGCGGCTACAGAAGCTTTCACCTTGTACTGAATGTACCCGTACATCTTTCTTCATCAAAGACAACTGTTCCTGTTGAAATACAAATACGAACAATTGCAATGGATTTCTGGGCAAGTCTGGAGCATCAACTAAGATACAAGCCTACAGGAACAATAACTCCCGAAATTTCTGAGGAACTTCGCCAGTGTGCAGAGCGTATAGCCGAAACTGATATACAAATGCAGAAGTTATATACAGAGATAAACGATATAAACTGATATCGACTTTCATCGCCATAAATAATTCTAAAGAGATTTTTTTCACTCTTTCAATAAATCCTTTCCCGTGATATAATATATCCAACAAACAGAAAGGAGTACGCTATATGTTCGGACTTATAAGAAAGAAAAAACAAGAAGTCAGGGACAGGACAGTCTATTTAGAGGTTTACGGCGACAACAAAGTATCATACAGGGTAACATCCGGAAAAATAGACTGGGACGACAACGAAATTATTACATACGGTATTGAAGTTGAGGATTCAAGGACAGGGCAAAGGGAAGTTATACCCGATTTTTCCCGTAATATTGAGGATGCTGTGGATTTTGCGGAAAGGCTGATTATAAGCAAAATCCGACCGTTCCGACTTTACAATCAGGCTTTGAATTATCTGATGATATCAATATAACACTAAAGCTCCGATTTACTCGGAGCTTTTCTTTGTCTGTTTTACTTTAGCAAGCGGATTACTGTCAACAGCATTTCTTACGCTTTCATCTGATAAATGGGTATATATCTCAGTTGTGGATATGCTAGCGTGACCAAGCAGCTCTTTAAGGGTAAGCACATCAGCGTCACCATACTGATACATAAGAGTAGCCGCAGTATGACGAAGTTTATGGGTAGTTATCCCCTTTCCGCCAAGTCCAGCCGTTTCAATTGCATTTTCCACTATCTGCTGTACGCGGCGCTTTGAAATGCGCGTATTTCTGTTGCTGATGAAAAGGGCAGGTTCATCCGCTGCCTTTTCGTTTTGTCCTCTTACGGCAAGATAACGGTTTATAGCGTCCATACAAGCTGTATTGAGATACACCATACGCTCCTTATTGCCTTTTCCGCGGACTTTCATTCGCGCCTCTGTAAAGTCAATATGGGATATATTTATGCCGATTAATTCACTAAGTCGCATACCGCAGTTGAGGAATAATGTGAGAATACAGTAATCTCTGACCGATTCCCCGTCGTCGGAGCTACTCAAAAGCTGCAGGCTTTCATCGAGGGAAAGAAATTTCGGAAGAGATTTTTTCGGTGAAGGCACTTCTATATCCTTTGTGGGGTCATCTTGAAGCAGATGAACGGCTTTTGTGAGATATTTAAAAAAACTGCGTAAAGCCGATATTTTCCTGTAACGAGCCTTATCAGCGTTATTTCGTTCATCTGCAGCATAAAAGATAAAGCTGTAAATATCGGAAACAGTAATTTTCCGTAAATCATCCACAGTCATAGAGGATATATCTACATCCTCCACTGCCATATCGGAATTCAGCATATTTCCTCTGTAATATTTGAGAAAAAGCCGTATATCGATGTAATACTCCTCAATTGTACGCTCTGAAAGCATTTTCACTACTTTCATATGAACGAGATAATCATTGAGAAAATCTGGGTTATTTTCATTATTGTATTTTTTCATTTTCTAAACATCCATTATCTATCCAGCATCTGCCTTACTTCATCCAATGTAGGAGGATTAAGCGGCAGAGGGAAACGAGAAATAGCAATAGTCGAACAAGCACTCGCAAAACGTACAATTTCATCATCAGACATATCATTAGCAAGACCGTAGATACAGCCTGCTTTAAATGTGTCACCAGCACCGAGAGTGCTTTTAACCTCCACAGAAAATGGCTTCATTAGCTTCATAGGCTGACCTTTTCTGCCGTAAACCATATCCTTTTCACCACGTGTAATAATCACAAGACCTTCGGTAGTATCAGTAAGCAGCTGATATATTTCCTCAATTGATTTATCCTTGTACTTCTCACAGCCTGTACACTCCTTTGATACCACGTTTATAGCACAATGCTGATGAAGATAGCTGTCGTGACAACTGTCAATGGTAACATAAGGCTTACCGTGCTTAACACAAAGCTCTGCAGCAGCCTGAGTTTCCTCCAGGAAGAATGGGTCAATAGCAGCAACCTTACACGCAGCAATATCCGCCTCCTTAGGCATATTCCAACGTTTTTTCGCCCCTTCTTCATAAAGAGCCTGAAATACCCCCATAGGTGAACGAACAAGACCTGCAATCACTACATAATCCATTAATCCCTCATATTCATCATCGAAATAAAGGGATGACAAATCAATTGATTTATCCTTGTAAAACTCCTTTAAAAGAGGCGCAACCTCCGTACCGATGTGAGTACCGTCAATCTTCACATTTTCGCCAAGAGAAGCAAGAACAGTAGCAGCAGTACCTGTTTCCCCACCAGGAAGAAAATATTTCGACTTAATTTCCGAGTACTCATCAGGCTTCAGAAACTCTCCTTTCAGCAGGAAAGAATGAGTACCAAGAATTTGTCCGTGCATATAAATCATAGAAAAACCTCCTTATCCGACAATACCGCACAAAATCTGTGCGGTATTGCATTATAATCATACACTTGTAAAAACATCCGCAACCTCAGAAATAGTCATATACGCTTTAGGGTCAACAGCGTGAACGAGAGTACGCATTCTTGAAATCTGAAAACGGTTTACAATAAAATATACAATATGCTTTTCAGCCTTTGAGTATCCGCCCATAGCAGGCATAATAGTTGCACCTGTCTCGAAAGTAGACATAAGAATTTCCGCAACCTCAGTAGGATTTTCTGTAATAATCATAACACCCTTTGAACGGTCAATACCCTCAACAATGAAGTCAACTGTTTTAAGGGCCGCCATATAAGTAACAATGGAATAAAGGGGCAGAATCCAGCTTCCCATAACAAAACCGCATATAACATACAGGATTACATTGTATATCATAACAAAGGTGCCAACGGTAATACCCAGCTTTTTCGAAAAGATAACCGACATAACTTCAATACCGTCGATTGCACCGCCGAAACGAATAGTCAGACCGCTTCCCACGCCTGAGATTATACCGCCGAACAAGGCACAAAGAAGCAAATCCTGTTCAGCGAGAGGCGAGGCTGTTGATACATCTATTGGGAGTACGTCTGTTATAAGCCAAGCGGCGATTGAATAGACTGCAACGGCAAAGAGAGAGTATATGGTAAATGCCCTACCCTGCTTTTTCAGACCGAACAAAAACAACGGGATATTGAGGAATATAAGAAATATCGAAAGTGATATTTTTCCTGATGTAAGCTGAGAAAGAAGCATTGATGTTCCAGATATACCGCTGTCGTAAAGCTTAACAGGAGCTAAGAAAATAGTTACGCCGAATGCATTAATACAACCCGCCACTAAAAGCACAAGAAAATTTCTCCAGCTCAGCTGATTTAAAATTTCTTTGATTTTGTTTGTCATAGTGTTCCTCCTTGATTCCGATTTAGTATAATATAATTATAACATAAAACGGATTTTCAGTCAAGGAAGAATTATTATGTCTGCCATACAGCTGACTTAGGCATATTTCTCTCTGTTTTAGACCACCAACGGTTTAAAAGTGCAACATTAACAGTAAATCCAATTGCATATATTGCTATAGCAATAAGAATATCTGCATATATCGGCAGACCGAATGTTGTCATCTGAGGCATAGCCCAGTGAAAAAGTGGAAAGAACAAACAATATGTTGCCCAGAAAAGCCACGCAAAGTTACTCACTTTCGGAATACTATAACTATATGTAGAACCAAACAGAACAGTCGCTATTGTCGCAGCTGAATTATAAATAATCAAATCAGATGCAAAAGTAAAATCTATAAACACTGCCGCTGTGATAAAGAGAATAACATCATAAATAATGCTGAATACAGCCATTGCAAAAACAGGTATAACAGTGTGATACGCCTTTGCAAATTTTGTTGTTCTGAAAAATTTAAACTGTTTTAGCATTTCAGTATAAATACCATTGAACATAATACCGATATGAAACATACTGCACTCATTAAGTGTACTGAAAAAACCCTTCTTTGTTTCAGGAGCAGCCGTTACAATAATAACAAAAATACCTACAGCCATAATAAGAAAAGTTATCGCCAGCATTATCGGAGGCCAAACCGTTTTCATATAAAATTTATAAACCTTAAAAAAATCCTTCATATAAATCCCCTCAATCCTTATACCAGTTATTTCTTAATGATTTCAGCACATATTTTTCTGACAAAACAAAGATTATCAATGCAAGTACAATAAAAATCAAAATTAGCATATTTCCCATTTCAAATTCTATATAATCTTTATCGTTAATCGAACAAATAGCAATCGCCACAGGGAAGAAAACAAAATATCCCCCTATGTAAGCAAGAACTCTTACCGCGTCTTTTTTTATAACGCTGAATATATTTGCAATTGCCCTTATAAGCAGTAACAAACTTCCTATCATCATACTCATAGAAATGCAAGAAAATGCTGCACCCATAATAAGATGATTTAATACAATTACGGCAATTCCGGATATAAGACCTGCAATATGTTGCTTTTGAAAAAAATCCACAGGTTCTTTTACTGTACGAAAAAAATTCTCAACAGCCTTTGTTTCAAGGGAATTAAATATATATGCACTTGACGAAACAAAACATATCATACTATTAGCAATCAACATAATTAATTTAGCTGAATCGAAATCGTTTCCAAGAAGAATTCTGATAAAAAACATAACCCCAACACTAATCAATGTTGCCAACAACGTATCCTTCACAAAGCCGCCGCAATGATATAGCTTATACGCTTGAAAAATCGTAATCCTTTTATTTTCCATTTTTCTCCGCCTTTCTGAGAATACCAACGCTTAGCTGCTGTAAATTAGGCTTTTCAACGGCTGTATCAAGCTGTGAAAGCTTTGCAAGATTTTCCGCAAGGGCAATACCCTCGAAATTCATACTGTTAGCTGTACAGGAAAGCATAAGAGCCTTTGCCTTTTCGCACTTGTCAGCCTCGCCGTGAACGAGAATGTATTTTTCTTTTAAATCCTCTACAAATCCCTGTTCTACGACCTTTCCGTTAGCCATAAACACAGCATAGTCCGTAGCATATTCCATATCAGCAATATTATGGGTTGAGAAAACAATTGAGCGATTTCCGTCACCCTCGGCAAGATACTCTCTGAAAATATCACATAATACATCACGAGCAAGAGGGTCAAGGGATGAAGCAGGCTCATCAAGGACAAGAAGCTCTGTATTACGTGCAAGAACAGCCGCAAGATACGTTCTCATCTTATTGCCGTCCGACATCTTGTAAAGTCTCTTAGGCTTTTTAACGTCCGTAGTTTCAAGGTTAAAGCGATTACAAAAAGCATTGAATTTGTTTCTGTCAAAATTATCAAATCCAATTTCCATAGCCTCTGCAATTGTTTTAACATTCCAGCTCAATGGCAGAAAATTCATTGATGAACAATATCCAATTTTATTTCTCAGTTCCATGTCGTCAATATCCGTCTGATCCCCGAAATATACGCATTCTCCGCCGCTTTTTCCCATAACACCGCAGATTGTATCGATAAGCGTAGTTTTTCCTGCACCATTTGCACCAATAAGAGCCGTTGAAAATCCGCAGGGAATTTCAAGATTAACAGGTCCAAGAGTAAATCCCTTATACTTTTTTGTTATACCATTTGTTTTAATTACATTTTCCATAATTTATACATCCTTTCAATCTTCCATATACCATAAATTACGCAGAAATTCGCAAGTCTGCGTCAAATCAAAGCCTAAAACCCTTGCAGCTTTAATTGCCTCTGTCAGTCCGTCATCAAGCTTACGCATATGCTGCTCAATAAGCATTTTTTCATCCTGAGGACTGACAAAAAAGCCCTTTCCCTTGGTGGATGATATAAGTCCTTCTGCAGCCAATTCATCGTAGGCTTTCATAGTTGTAATAGCACTTATTTTCAGATTCTGCGCTAGTACTCGTATGGAAGGCAGAGGTTCTCCTGCTTTAAGCTTTCCTGTGAGAATCTGCTCGCGAAGCTGTGAGGCTATCTGCTTGTAAATAGGCTCATTTGAATTCTGATAAATTTTCATTAAGCACCTCCTGATTAATCCCTTTGAATTTTCCATAACTGTTATATAGTGTTATACACTGTTATACTGTTATATATACAGTATATAACAGTTGGGTATATTTGTCAATAGAAAAATCCAAAACTGTGACTATGCACAAATTTGCCGCAATTAAATTATGCAAAATAACAAAAGAGCGGATATAAAAATCCGCTCCTGAAATTCTATATATAAGCAATATATTTCGAACTAAGTGCAATATTATGACATATCATAGTTTCACCTCAGCCTTGAATTCCCTGTCCGAACAGCTGATTTTCAGCGTCATACCGTTAGAAATGGCTGCTTTATCAGCTATAGACAGACCAAGACCGCTTCCCTTTGCATTGCTTCGGGATTTATCACCCTTTACAAAAGGCTGCTTCAAACCCGTTGTATCTATTTTTTCTACAACTGTATTAGTTATAATAATTGCCTTTTTATCAAAAATCGCCTTTATTTCACCATTTTCTTTAGTATATTTAACTGCATTCGACACAAGATTTTCCATTAGTGCTTCAAAAGAGGCAATTTCAGCATTGACCTCACAGCTGCCATTGACGCTATAGGTGATGTTTCGCTCATCAAGCATAGGAGAATACTTCTTTATTGCTCTTTCAAAAGCTTCCTCTGCCTTGATTTTCTCCTTGTGAGGTTTACCCTCTCCCATTTTATTAAGCTGTAACGTGCGGTTTACAAGACTATCCGCAAAGGTTATATTTTCAAGAATATGACTAAGATAAGCCCTTTGTTCGCTTTCGGTGAGATTTCCCTCCATAATATTCTCCGTGAAGCCGCCGATTGCCATAAGGGGAGTTTTTATGTCATGGGCAAGATTATTTGTCAAATCCCTCTGATAGTCCTCCATAGCATATTTTGCCTTATTTTTCGTATTCTCAAACCATACAAGAAGCATAGCCGCAAACAGCACAAATACGCCGAAAATAATTGACCATTTGATATGAAAATTCACAACGTCTTTATCGTTTTTGTCTACTATATAGCCTACAAAGAGGTAATAAGGCTTTTTATTTATATACACACGTTCATATCGTTTATACTGCTCAACTCCGTCTTCTATTTCACATGAGTCAACTCCTGAGACTTCGAATCTTCTGATTGATGTGAAATCAAAGCTTTCGATAATATCCTTTTCTTCGCCACAATAACTTCTAATAGATTGTCTTGGATATATAGTTTCAGCGCCGGAAATTTCTTCCTTTGAAAGCTCTATAAGTTCATATTCATCGCTGTCTATTGTTATATCAATATCAATTGTTTCTACAACACTTTGATATTCTTCTTTCCAGCCATAATATAAATCTTCATTTTCATTATTAATAAGCGTTAATGTTCCTTTATGAGGAATAAATGTAAAATTTTCTCTGTTTACATAGACACTGTCAAAATCATATGTGTGATAAAGATTAAAACTCTCTTTATAAAGATGCTCGTCATAAAGCTTATCAACCTCAGGCAGATTTATAAGTTCCCTGTCGCAGGAATAAAAACCATTATCTTTATGATTTTTGCCGAAAAGAATCATTGATACAAGTTTTTTCTCATTTGACGCAACTATATTTTTATTTTCGTCAATAAGTGCTGCTGCAAAATGGCAGTTTTCTGAATATTCGGGGTTTATAATAACCATTTTATTAGTAAAAGGGTTTTCTATATCAATTTCAAAAACACCAAATACTCCCATATAATTGTTTACAAGCCTTATAATTTCTTCTTCAGAATAATCCGCTTCTAATTGGTCTATTCGCTGCTGATATCTTTCAAGATTATCTGATATATTCTGGTATGCCTGGGTGTTGATTTCATAATTCAGATATCCGCGAAATGCATTTGCGAATATGCAAATAAGTACAGCTGACGCACATAAAGCCTTTAAAATCAGCGAAAATAATGTGACGCGTTTTTTTCTTCTCTTTTTCATAAATCTCTCTCCTTACTCATCGGTAAGCTTATATCCCCTGCCGATTACAGTATGAATCTGTCCTCCTGCACTGCCTAAAGCCTTACGCAGACGTTTGATATTATTGTCAACCACTCTGTCAATGCCGAAAAAGTCATCGCCCCATACTCTGTTGAGTAGGGTTTCGCGGTCAACTACCCAGCCCTGATGCTCCATAAGATATCGCAATATACCGAATTCCTTAGGCGTCAGCTCAACTTCTGAGCCGCCTACACAGCAGGTAAGCTTGCGTATATCAAGAGAAATTGCTCCGCATACCAGAGTATTCCCCGATATACCGTCAACTCGCTTGACTATTGCCTGACATTTGGCATAAAGTGCCGACAGCAAAAACGGTTTCACAATGTAATCATCACAGCCTAAGTCGTAGCCGTGGAGAATATCGTCCTCCAGTCCTCTTGCGGTTATGAAAATTACGGGGATACTGCTCTTTTTGCGGATTGTACGGCAAATGGTGAAGCCGTCCGCTTCGGGCAGCATAATGTCAAGCAGTACAAGGGAAAATTCATCAAGGCGGCTTTCAACAACGTGAAGTGCCTCCCTGCCGTCATTTACAGCGAGAATTTCAGCTCCCTTATTGGTAAAATATTTTTGAGTTACCTCACAGATTTGCAAATCATCTTCAATTATAAGTATTTTCATAAATAAGAAGCTCCTTAATCTTATATCTGTATTATAGCATACATATGTGTCATTTGTATATCATTCTGATGTTATTAATGACTTATTAAATATATTATGTGTATTTATCTTCTACTTATATTGTAGAGCATTATTATTTAAATGTCAATAGGTTTTTGAAAGTTTGTACGATTGCACAAAACGAATATACATAATTTGTTGAATTTAACAATACTGATTGGTATTTCTCTTTTTTATGCAGGCAAATTTCCCTTTGTATGGTGTTTTATTTATTTTTATCTATAAAATAAGGACACGGAATTTTGCCGTGTCCTCAGTCTGTATTATAAAGGCATATTTTAATCAAGGGCGAGCAATGCTCGCCCCTACAATTGGCTATATTGCGTTATTTTGTGTAGTGGCGACCATTGGTCGCCCGCAATTTCGGAACGAAATTCAGGTTTTTCAACAATTAGAGATACGAGAAACTCCGTGTCCTTTAATGTAAACAGAAGGGCCGATGGATCCCCCCTTCCGTACATTAATAACTTAATTCATAATTCAAAATTCTTAATTATTTGAAATATGCTACGCCGCTTTCAAATATCTTCTGATCCTTGTTACCCTCAACATTCTTGCAGATAAATCCGCCCTTACGCTCGGAGTGACCCATTTTACCGAATACTCTGCCGTCGGGAGATGTGATACCCTCGATTGCTTCAATTGATGTATTAGGATTGTAACGGATATCCATTGTGGGATTGCCGTCAAGGTCAACGTACTGTGTTGCAATCTGACCGTTGTTTGCAAGCTGCTGGATAAGGCTTGCAGGTGCTACGAAGCGTCCCTCACCGTGGGAAATCGGTACGCAGTGGATATCGCCCACCTCTGTGCCGTAGAGCCAAGGGCTCTTGTTTGATGCAATACGTGTATTTACCATCATTGACTGGTGACGGTTGATTGTATTGAATGTAAGTGTAGGTGAATCATCGTTCATATCAACTATTTCGCCGAAAGGAACAAGTCCAAGCTTTACAAGTGCCTGGAAGCCGTTACAGATACCAAGCATAAGACCGTCACGATTCTTCAAAAGCTCGTGAACTGCATCCTTAATCTTTGGATTGCGGAAGAATGCAGTGATGAACTTACCGCTTCCCTCAGGCTCGTCACCGCCGCTGAATCCGCCTGGAATCATAATAATCTGTGACTCCTTGATTGCCTTTTCAAAGTAATCTACGGACTGCTCAATATCGCCTGCAAACATATTGCGGATAATTACAGTTTCTGCAACTGCTCCTGCCTTTTCAAAGGCTCTTGCTGTATCGTATTCGCAGTTTGTTCCTGGGAATACAGGGATAAGAACTCTGGGCTTTGCAAATTTCTCAGCTGATGCAAGCTTTTCTGTGTTCTTGAAGCTGTATGTTGCAGGTGTAGCGTCTGTAGTCTTAATTCTGCAGGGGAATACAGGCTCAAGTTTGCCTTCCCATACTCTCTGGAGACTGTCAAGGTTTACGATATAATCAATTGTGCATACCTTGTAGCTGTCTATAACCTTACCAATAACCTGCTCATCATCGGACGCTTCGCCTGTAAGCTCGATAATAAATGCGCCGTATGTGGGCTTGTACATTGTTTCGGGAGCAAGTCTTTCTGAGAATTCAAAACCAAGCTTGTTACCAAAGCACATCTTAGCGATACCCTCAGCAACACCGCCATAGCCGATTGTCCAGATTGAAGCTGCTCTGCCTGCGGAAATAATCTCCTCAACCTTGTCAAATACAGCCTTTACGCTGCTGAATGCAGGAAGTCCATCTGCATCGTACTCGGGAGCAATGTATATAACCTTGTTTCCAGCCTTCTTGAACTCAGTTGATACAACCTTGTCTGCCTTTGCTGTTGATACGGCAAATGAAACAAGTGTGGGTGGAACGTCGATATTCTCAAATGTTCCTGACATTGAGTCCTTACCGCCGATTGAGCCGCAGCCCATTTCAAGCTGTGCCTTGAATGCACCAAGAAGTGCAGCCATAGGCTTGCCCCAACGCTGGGGATCGTTCTGTGTTCTCTCGAAGTATTCCTGGAATGTGAGCCAGCACTTCTTATATGTACCGCCTGCTGCTACTACCTTTGCAATTGACTCAATAACTGCCATCATTGCGCCGTGGTAGGGGCTGATTACGGAAACATCGGGGTTATATCCCCAACCCATAAGTGAGCAGGTGTTTGTTTCGCCCTTTAATACGGGAATCTTTGCTGCCATCGCCTGTGAAGGTGACATCTGGTATACACCGCCGTAAGGCATAAGAACTGTGCCTGCGCCGATTGTAGAGTCAAACTTCTCAACAAGTCCCTTCTGTGAGCATACGTTAAGGCTGCCCATAAGCTTTGTCCATTCCTCAGCATTGTCGGAAAGCTCCTCATCGCGGATATGGTCGGGATCGTCGATTACTATATTTGTATGCTTTGCAGCACCGTTGGAGTTAAGGAAATCTCTGGAAAGGTTTACGATTGTCTTGCCGTTCCAGTTCATCTTAAGGCGAGGCTCGTCAACAACATCGGCTACAAGTGTAGCTTCCAGGTTTTCCTTCTTAGCCTCCTCCATAAATTTATCTACATCCTCAGGAGCAACTACAACAGCCATACGCTCCTGTGACTCGGAAATAGCGATTTCAGTACCGTCAAGACCATCATACTTCTTTGGAACTGCATTGAGGTTGATAATAAGGCCGTCTGTCAGCTCGCCGATAGCAACGGATACGCCGCCTGCACCGAAGTCGTTACATCTCTTGATGAGCTTTGTAACCTCGGGATTGCGGAAAAGTCTCTGGAGCTTTCTCTCCTCAGGAGGATTACCCTTCTGAACCTCTGCACCGCAGTTTTCAAGGGATTCAAGTGTATGTGACTTGGATGAGCCTGTAGCACCGCCGCAGCCGTCACGGCCTGTCTTACCGCCGAGAAGAATAACAACATCCCCTGCAGCAGGTCTTTCACGTCTGATATTTTCAGCAGGAGCAGCACCAAGAACAGCGCCGATTTCCATACGCTTTGCAACATAGCCTGGGTGGTAAACCTCAGAAACGTGGCCTGTAGCAAGACCTATCTGGTTACCGTAGGAGCTGTAGCCGTTTGCCGCACCTACTGTAATCTTTCTCTGAGGAAGCTTACCAGCAATTGTGTCCTCTACAGGTACAAGTGGATTAGCTGCACCTGTTACACGCATTGCCTGGTATACATATGAACGTCCTGAAAGAGGATCACGAATAGCACCGCCAAGACAAGTAGCAGCACCACCAAAAGGCTCGATTTCTGTGGGGTGGTTGTGAGTCTCGTTCTTGAACATAAGAATCCAGTCTTCAAGTTCACCGTCAATGTCAACCTTGATTTTAACTGAGCAGGCATTGATTTCCTCGCTCTCGTCAAGGTCGGGAAGAAGTCCGTCAGCCTTGAGCTTCTTTGCGGCAATTGTGCCTAAATCCATAAGTGTAATGGGCTTGTCTGTTCTGCCAAGCTCTTCACGGACATTGAGGTACATCTCGTATGTATCCTTAATGTAGGGAGTTACAACGCTTACATCTTCAACATTTGTAAGGAATGTTGTGTGACGGCAGTGGTCAGACCAGTATGTATCAATCATACGTATTTCTGTGATTGTGGGGTCACGGCGCTCTGTATTGCGGAAATAATCCTGACAGAACTTTATATCATCATAATCCATAGCAAGTCCGAACTCGCTTACAAATGCACGGAGTCCCTTTTCGTTGAGGTTGATGAAGCCTTCAAGAGTTTCAACAGTTGTGGGAATCTCATAATTTGTATCGAGAGTTTCAACTGTATTGAGTGAAGCCTCACGGCTTTCTACGGGGTTGATGATGTAAGCCTTAAGCTTATCAAACTCCTCATCTGTGATATTTCCGTCGATGATGTAAACTCTTGCATTTCTCACGCGGCATCTCTCGCCCTGACGGAGAATCTGGATACACTGCTCACAGCTATCTGCACGCTGGTCAAACTGACCCGGCAGATACTCAACAGCAAATACTCTCTCTCCCTCTGCAAGCTTAGGAAGCTCGCTGTAAACGACGTCAACGGCAGGCTCAGAGAATACAGTGCTTATAGCAGCATTGAAATCCTCCTCTGTAAGTCTGTCAGCATCGTAGCGGTTCAGAACTCTGATATTCTTGATATCAAGTCTGAGGGCTGTTTTGATGTCGCTGAGAACTGACTGCGCTTCAACGGCAAACTCTGGTTTCTTCTCGGAATAAATTCTGAATACGGACATAATTACTTCTATCTCCATTCTCCCTGCTGGGATATTTTTGACACGTAAAAATTACGTGTAATTATCGTCGGCAATTCTGCCTATGCAGTAATCACTACCACACTCTTCTATTATAACATATAAAATCGAATTACGCAAACATTTTTTTGAATTTTCTCGAAAAACTTTTATAAGTGTATGGTCTGGGGCGTGTCCCTGGTGAAATTCTGCCGAATTTTCGCGCTCAAACAGAACAGGAACAGTCTTTCCCACAAGACTTTCAAGATATCTTTTCTTCAAGCTCTCCCCTGCTGCCTTCATTCTGTCAGCTCGTTCAGCTTTGATTTTCTTCGGAAGTTGTTTCATTGCGGCTGCAGGTGTGCCTTTTCTTGGAGAATACTGGAATACGTGAATAGCCGCAAATCCCACTTTTTCAACAAAATCAAGGGATTCTGCAAATTCTTCCTCTGTTTCCTCGGGGAAGCCTACCATTACATCTGTAGTAAAGGCGGCATCGGGAAAATATCCTCGTATTTTTTCAACTATAGACATATATTCATCAGGAGTATATCGCCTGTTCATACGTTTCAGGACGGTTTTACTGCCGCTTTGCATGGACAAATGAAACTGTGGACAGAACTGGGGCAGAGCAGACAACCGTTGTAAATCGCCATCTGTAAGCATTTCCGGCTCAATAGAACCAAGACGTACGCGGTCAATACCCGTTGTATTACAGCATATTTCAACAGCGTCAGCAAGACGTAGACCAAATTCCTGACCGTAAAAAGCAAGATTAATTCCCACAAGAACAAGCTCCCTGTGGCCTGCATCAGCAAGACGCTGAGCCTCAGATTTCACTGATTCTATAGTCTTACTGCGGCATCTCCCTCTTGCATAGGGAATAATACAATATGAGCAGAAGCAGTTACAGCCGTCCTGTATCTTCATAAAGGCACGTGTCTGGCTGAAAGAGCTTTCGTAGGGAATATCCTCAAAGCCCTCCCCTATCATAAAATCGGGAATGCTGATAATACGAGATTTCTCAGCTATAGCCTTTTCTACAAGGGCAGGAATTTTCTCTCGTTCCTTTGTGCCTGTTATAACATCGGCTTCGGGACAGGCGTTATCTATGTCCTTATTACTCTGTGGCAGACACCCTGTCAGAACAATTACTGATTCAGGGTAAAATCTTCGAAGTCGTCTGACAGCGTAAAGGGATTTACTGTCACCGCTTCCTGTTACAGTGCAGGAATTGATGACAAAAACATCGGCTTCCTCCTCTGTCTGCGTGATTTCATATCCTCGGGACACAAAACAACTGCGCATACATTCTGTTTCATACTGACTAACCTTGCAACCAAAAGTTATAAAATAAACTTTATACATATTTTACACCATTTCCGTAAAATTCACAATGTTTAATCTGCACAAATTTCAAGATTTGCTTTTGTGCAGTCTGAATAATTATTCTTTATCTCCAAAAACAACATAAAAACGAACAATATTAATCGCCATTATGCCGAATTTCAAAAAAACCCCTTGACATAGCGGAATTTTAATGTTATTATATATTTGCGGAAGGGAAATCCGCAAAGGAAGAAAAGATAAACAATAAAAAACAACCACTTAAAATCAGGAGGTAATAATTATGACAAAGACAACAGTTTCACTTCAGCAGATTAACGACGTTAAGGAGTTCGTTAACACAGTTATGAAGTACGAATTCGACATCGACCTCGTATCAGGCAGATACGCAGTTGACGCAAAGTCAATTATGGGTATTTTCAGCCTTGACCTCTCAAAGCCTATTGAGCTTAACATCCACACTGACGATGCTGAAAAGTTCTTAGTTGATATCGACAGATTCATCGTAAAGTAAACAAAATCAATACACACACCATAAAACACCTTTCGGGGTGTTTTATTTTTTTGAAAAAATTTACTGTATATTTTGTCTATTTCCTGCAATAATAAACTCAGGCGTTACATTGAATAAAACGCTTGAAAAGAGGTGTTCACAAATGTGGGACAAAATCGCACTTATCCTCCTTATCATCGGAGGTATCAACTGGGGTCTTGTTGGAATATTTGAACTCGACCTGGTTGCATGGATGCTTGGCGGTGCAGGAAGCCTCGCAGCAAGAGCTGTCTACATTCTTGTAGCCATTTCTGCTGTATGGTGCATTTCTCTCCTGTTCAGAAAGAACGAGGAATTTGCAGTAAGCACAGCACATCAGTAACCACCCTTGCGTTATCCGTAAGATGCCGTAGGATAACAAATAAGAGGCAGGAAACAAGCAATATCCTTGTTTCTTGCCTCGATATTTTTATTAGTCGCTAACGTAAGGAAGAAGTGCAATCTGTCTTGCCTTCTTTACAGCAACTGTAAGCTCACGCTGGTGGAATGCACAAGTGCCTGTAACTCTTCTGGGAAGAATCTTAGCTCTCTCAGTCATGCACTTTCTCAGCTTAGCGAGATCCTTATAGTCAATTCTCTCAATTCTGTCCGCACAGAACATACATACCTTCTTGCGGGGCTTCTTTGAGGGACGAGAATTTCTCTCTCTTTCCATGACAATTTCTCCTTTCGTAATATTGATTCAGCTCAAATTTTCATTCGATTAAAATGGTACGTCGCCGTCGCTGAGGATTTCTTCAAAATCCCCGGCATTTCCGTAAGACATACTTTCATTATTAGGAGCAGCGGGTGCTGCCTGCTGAGGTGGTGCCTGATAATTGTTATAGTTATTATAATTATTCTGCGGAGCCTGATAACCCTGATTGTTATAACTCTGATTACCACCATTTCCGCCGCTTTCACCTTTACCGCCTACAAACTCGACATTATCTACCATTACATCCATAGTATAATGTGTAACATCGGGATGATTTCTGTCCTGATAATTGTTATTTCTGAGAGTACCCTCAATTGCAATAAGTTTACCCTTATTAAAATAACGTGATACGAATTCAGCAGTCTGTCTCCACGCAACACAAGTGATAAAATCAGCCTTGCGTTCGCCTGTTGCCTTATCGGCAAAGCCTCTGTCAACAGCTACTGTAAAACGACAGGAAGAAATACCGCTCTGAGTCTGTCTTAACTCAGGATCAGCAGTAAGTCTGCCAACTAAAATAACTTTATTCATCTGACAACCTCCTTGCAAATAATGAAATACGGATTATTCAACAACTGTTACCAGTGAACGAAGAATACCGTCTGTGATGTTGAGACGTCTTGAAAGCTCAGCAGGATACTCGGGCTTAGACTCGAATGTGTAAATTACGTAGTAGCCCTCTGTTTCGTCCTCGATAGGATATGCAAGCTTGCGCTTACCCCAATCCTCGTTGACTTCAACAGCTTCAGCGTGACGCTCAATTCTCTCCTTGAACTTCTGAATAAGAGCCTTCATAGACTCCTCTCCGTCCTTGAGGCTGAATACAACCATTACCTCATATTTTGCGGATACCTTTGCCATTTCTGTACACCTCCTTCTGGATTCCGCCCGACAACTTACTGCGGGCAAGGATAATATTACCGTACTTACGCACGATACTAAAATAGTATACCATATTTCCAAAGGCTTGTCAAGTACTTTTCAAAATTTTTTCAGAAATTTTATTTTCAGACTTTATATGACCATTCCACCGTTTACACTTATGACCTGTCCAGTGATATACTCTGCCTTATCAGAGGCAAGAAATGCCGCTGCATCAGCTATATGACGCGGTTCGCCGAATATCCCAAGGGGGATTTCCTCACGGATAAGTTCTAAATCTTCCGCTGAAAAACGGCTGTTCATTTCAGTCATAATAAATCCCGGAGATATGCAGTTTACGCGTATTCCCGACGGCGCAACCTCCTTTGCAAGTGCCTTTGTAAAGCCAATTAAACCGGCTTTTGAAGCAGAATAGTCAACTTCACAGGATGCACCTACCTCTCCCCACATTGAGCTGATATTGATTATACATCCCGATTTGCGGTTTATCATCTCAGGGAGAAGCCTACGGGTAAGCTCCATTGCACCAATTAAATTTACATTCATAATTTGTACGCTTTTTTCGGAAGAAATCGAAGTAAACAGATCAATTTCAGATATTCCTGCATTATTCACAAGCAAATCTGCAAAACCGATATAATCAACGGCGGCATTTATTGACTCAACATCTGAAACGTCGATTTTTATAGCCTCCCCGCAGATTTCCGAGGCAATAGATTCGGCTTTTTCTGCCGAAGATGAATACCCAACATATACAAAATATCCCTGCTCTGAAAGTCCTTTGCAAACAGCTGAGCCGATACCTCCGCTGCCGCCTGTTACAACTGCTTTTTTCAACCAAATCACTCTCCTGTGTTTCAATTATAACATATTTCTACGCAATTTTTAATTGTCATCTTTCACAAAATACATCCACTCTTTCCGTACACATTTACCAAAACTCCGAAAATGGTGACAGAATTATGATAATTTCAAAAACCTCTTGAATGTTTATTTATAATGTGATATATTATATTGTGTACAATATAATCCTTTGTTTTGGAGGTTTTATAAAATGACAGATTTAATTAAAACAAAATTCAAACACATTCTTGATAAAGCAAAGAAATATAACAGCATACGAGAAAAAAACTCGGACAAATATAAGATGCTTAACATTATTCTGCTTGTGTTATTTCCCATATTCATTGTTTGTATGGCTGAAATCAATCAATTTAAATTTGTAAGCTCTTTTGCGCAATTTGCCGCCTGTCGTCCCTCTGTGCTAACATTTAATTTCATAGCCGCAGGACTTATTTTTGCTCTGCTGCTCGCAATCTTCCGCAAAGGCTGGCTTGCTGTGGCAACACAAAGCTTTGTATATATGGCACTGAGCATCACAGAGCTTTTTAAATACGGCACCAATGGAAATCACCTTATTCTTTCTGATATGAAACTTTTCAAAAGCGTCAAAAGCCTGAAATCATTTGCATACATAAAAATTACTCCGAGTCTTGTGATATACTGCTTGATTGTAATCGCTTTTGTTGCTCTGGTGTTCCACTTCAATCCCAAGCTTCCTAAGAATAAAGGAGTAAAACGCTTTGTCACTGCTGCTATATGCTCCGTTATAAGTATCTGTATGATAGTCGTTCCAAGTTTTTATACCCCTGTATACGACTTTTTCAAGCTTGATACAACAGCTGCTAACAATGCATTTCTTCTTAATGAAAAATTTGATAACAACAGTTTTCTTGCATTTCTTGTTGAAACAGCTTCCGAGAGCTTTGAAAACCGCATAGTAGAGCCTGATAACTATACGGAGGAATATATCGAGGAAATTATTGACGCGAAACTTGTTGCTGTTGATAATTTCAACAACGGCGTAAAACCTAACGTTATTGTTGTTATGAGCGAGTCCTACGCTGATTTTCGCGTATTTGAGGAACTTGAAATTGACGACTCCTACTACGAGGGTTTCGATAAAGCCTGTGCAGAGGGTAAAAGCGGCATCGCTATAACTCCCACATATGCAAGCTATACAGTTCGTTCTGAGTTTGAGCTGCTTTTCGGACTTCCAGTAAGAGGTCTCAATACTCCAAATATGCCTCAGAGAGAGCTTGCAGACCGTGAACAGCCTGCGTTTGCTCAGTATTACAAAAACTGGGGCTACAAAACAGCCTATGTTCACCCTTTCCAGAGCTCATTCTACAATAGAACGAATATTTACAGCGATTTCGGCTTTGATCAGATGATTTTCCACGATGATATTGACAATGTTACGGATTTTACAGTTCCTGTAGAACACTACGGCACATACGTTGATGATAACACCATTTTCAATCAGCTTTTGGAACTTGTAAACACAACAGACGAACCAATGTACATCCATACAACTACAATGCAGAATCATCAGCCATATGACCAAGGAGAAGACCCCAACGATGAAATCGGCAACTATCTCCAATGGGTACAACATACAAATGAGGGGCTTACAATATTCCTTGATGAGCTTAAAAAGCTTGATGAGCCTACTCTTGTATTCTTTGTGGGCGACCATTTCCCCTCCCTCAGAGGCGAAACAAGCGTATATAATCAGCTTAATATAACAGGTGAGAATTGCAGTACACTCTATGAGCAAAAGTATTTCTTCTGGAGCAATTACGACGCAGATTTTTCATCAGTTCCCGAAGAAAAATTCTCTTTCTTTTATGTGCCCTATATTATCGCTGATATAATCGACGCGCCCCATGATGCGTTTATTAAAAGTATGGATGAATACCTCGATAAGCTTCCCGTATACTCAACTGATTATAACGATGGAACTCCCGATAATGAGGAGCTCGACGTTCTTACATATGACCGCGTTATAGGCGAGGTTATGTCCCCCTGCCCTATTCCCGATGAAATTCTTGAAGCAAGCAAAGGAGAAGAATAATGAAAGAAATTTGTGTAAATATTAAAGGAACAGCAAGCACTACAGTTAATGAAAGCAATTTCGCAGCCACAATGGGAAGCGGTTCGCTCAAGGTTTTTGCAACACCTGCAATGGTTGCTCTTATGGAGGCATCAGCCTGCAATTGCCTTGCGGATTACCTTGACGAAGGCGAAACCACTGTAGGTACAGAGCTTGATATAAAGCATATTGCCGCAACTCCTGAAACTATGAAAGTAACTGCAGAAGCTGTCCTCACTGCCGTCAATGGACGCGAGTTCACCTTCGAAGTAAAAGCTTACGATGAATGCGGCGAAATCGGCTGCGGAATACACAAGCGTTTTCTCGTTTTCAGCGAGAAGTTTACCGCCAAAACTTATGAAAAGCTGAATAAGTAATCTGAAAAGTCCGCCATTTTGCGGACTTTTTAATTTTTTACATAATTTGTTAATCACTTTTCCGTCACCTATCATATATTTATCACATAACTGATTATAATAAAGATATAAAAATGACGAAATGAGGTAAGCCAATGTCAGATATGTATAACAATTACGGCAATGACTATAATCAGGACGGTAGATATTACAATCAGGGGAATAATTACTCCTATTATTCGGGAGATGAACCTGAGAATAAACCTAAAAAGCCCAAGGGCCGAATTATCCTTGCTATTGTTACGATTGCACTCATACTCGGTGCTGGTGTGGGTACTATAAAACAAATTCACAGCTTTCTTGATAACACCAAGTATTTCGGCAGTGAGGAATCAGAGCACAGCACCCCCACCGAAAGCGATGAAGCTGTGAGAAGCAACAACAATACTTCACCCGAAATAAATATCTCTTCAGAAAAAACACCAGGGCTTTTTGATATTGCTGCGCGCTCCGACGCTAAATATCTCCCCGACATTGTTGACGAGATTATGCCCTCTGTTGTGGGTATTTCCTCACTATTCGAGATTGAATACAACGTTACTACGAGTTTCGATCCTTGGAACTGGGGATTCAGAACGGAGCCGCAGATACGAGAGGGTGTCGGCACGGGTACAGGTATAGTAATGACTGAGGACGGCTATATTGTTACAAATGCCCACGTTGTTTATATGGAAAGCACCGATGAATACATTGCTGGCGAGGCTAAAGAGGTTTCTGTTCTTTTTAAAAACAAGGAAGAATATAGCGCTAAAATTGTTGCCTTCGACGTTGAAACAGACCTTGCAGTTCTCAAAATTGATGCAACCGGATTTACTCCTGCTACTTTCGGCAACTCCGATGAACTTCGTGTAGGCGAACTGGTAATTGCTGTCGGAAACCCACTTGGATTTGACCTTTTCGGTACCGTTACAAGCGGCATTGTTTCGGCTCGTGACAGAGAAATCGCAATTAACGACCGTCAGATGACGCTTATTCAGACTGATACAGCCATAAATGAGGGTAACTCGGGCGGCCCGCTCCTCAATAGCTGCGGTCAGGTTATTGGTATCAACTCAGCAAAGATGTCCTCCAGCTATGGAAGCGCATCTGTTGAGGGACTTGGATTTGCAATCCCCATAAATAAAGCAAAAGAAATCATCGATGACCTTGTAAATTATAAATATGTTAAGGGCAGACCTCAGATTGGTATTTCCGCTGTAAATATTGACGATGTTTATTCAAGCTATCTTGGACTTCCTATGGGCATCTACGTCCGTACTGTTGCTGAGGGAAGTGCTGCTGAGGCGGCAGGCATCAGAATTGGCGATATTATCATAGGCATCAACGATGAAGCCGTTACTACAATGGAAGAGCTTAACAGCATCAAGAATAAATTCAAGGCAGGCGATACAGTTACCCTTAAAGTATACCGCGAGGGACAGGATATTGATATTGACCTTATTCTTCACGAGGCTCAGAACGAAATGGAATCGGAACCCACAGAAGATCCAACAGAAGCAATTGAAGATAGAAATTCTCTTATTCAGCCAAGATGAAATAAAGGCATATGTCATTTACCGTGACATATGCCTTTTTGTTGCATTTATATTTCTATTTCTTTTTCAAGGTCTATTGAATAAATAATAAGCTCTTTTACTTTTTTACCTGTGGTTAGCTCAATTGCTGCTTTGTATATTTCAAGCTGCTTTTCATATCGCTGACGAAGCTGTTCTTCTGTTGCAAATCGGTCAGATTTGTAGTCAACTACAACTATGCCATCATTTTCTTCAAACATAAGGTCGATAATACCCTTTATCATTCCGTCAGAACCTTTAAGTCTGTCAAAAACAGGATCATTCAGTACAAGCTCAGCAGCGGCTACAGTGAATTTCTTTTCACGCTGAACGTCTGTAGAAGCGCACATTCTTCTGTATAAATCAGTTTTGAAAAAAGCCTGCACCTTTCGGATATTTATACTATCCGCTTGTGATTTTGTTAAAAATCCTTTTTCGGTAAGTCGGATTATTTCTGATTTGGTATCAGATATAGCATTTTCAAAAGAACAGTACTGGAAAAAGCTATGAATAGCCGTTCCACGCTCCGCACCTGTAAGATGTCCCTTTTCTCTGAGAAAAGCAGGTCGTTTCAGCCTGAAATCAAATTCCTCATCATCTGTGAACTTCTTTGAAATCTGAGTAACACTCAGCTTTGAGGGTGTATTTGAAAGCGTTCGGTCATAATCGCTTTCAAACATATCTGTAAGCCGTCTTACAATGTCTGCATCAGCTTTGACATATGTCTTATCCTCTGATGAAATTTCAGGCTTTTCAAATTCGCTGTATATTTTATAGCTGAACAGCTTATCCTGACGGCTGAAAACAGGAAAACCAAATGCTCCGCAGTCAATATCAAGCTTTTCAGCAATTTCAGTAAAATCCCCGTGCATCATCAAAGCAAGCCAAAACCAATCTGAATAGCTCTTTGCTCCCTCAGCAAGTCCATGTGTATCACTTCCGTTTACAACACATTCTTCCACGAGAGATGTTATGGATTTTTTCTCCTCTGAACCGCATTTCAGATTAATAAACAGCTGCTGTTTTGCTCTTGTCAGTGCAACATACAGCAAACGAAGCTCCTCGCTGCGTGTATCACGCTGCCCCTCTGCACTTAAGATGATTTGCTGGAAAGTTCTGTATCTTCTTAAATCCTTTTTCTCGCAGAGTATAAATCCCATTCTACTATCATCACTGCACATTACTCTGTCTGAATCATAACGAAATTTATATCCAAGCTCCGCTGCAAATACAAATGGGTATTCCAATCCCTTTGATTTGTGCATTGTCTGGACTGTTACATAATCTCCCGAAGCCGCTGAAACCTTTCCTTGTTCATAATCTCCGCTTTCAAGAACGCGGTCAAGATGTGCAACAAATCCGCTTAAACCACCGCCGCCCTCTGTTGCGGAAGCCGTCTCATAATTACGTGCATACTGTATAAGCAGACGCAGATTTGCACGTTTTTTCTCGCCGTTTGTGTATTGCTGCATAACAGACACAAAGTCTGTAGTGTCGTATATACTGCTTATAAGCTCGCCTATGGTCATTGTAACAGAGCTAAGACGGAAGCTGTCAATAGATTTAAGAAACTCCCTGCATCTTGCTGAAAGATTTTCATCAACATTCTCATATTCATTATCCGCTGTCGCCCTCACAAGGCTGAACAGTGGCATTTTTTTATCATATGAACGCAGCACAGCCAGATCTCGCACCTCAAAGGGATACATAGGTGAAACCATTACAGCCGCAAGAGGTACATCTTTAAGTGGATTGGCAATAACCCTTAACAAATCGGTAAGAACAGCTATTTCACGTGATTTCAGATAGCCCTTCTCATCGCTGCCTTTAGCGGCAACTCCACGCTTTTCAAGTGCCTCAGCATATATATTTGCTGCAGGATTAGTACGGACAAGTATGCAGAAATCCTTTGGCGTACAAGGGCGATTTGTACCGTCGGTTTCTGTGACAGATACGCCTTTTCGGAGCATATCGGCTATTATATCCGCTGTAATTTCAGCCTCAGGGCGGATATCTTCTTCTGTATCGTCAATGCTCTTTGAATCTGTATCAATGAAGTTTATCTGTGTAATGCGGCTTTCACCCTCGCCGTTGTCATACTGTTTTGCACCGAAGTAAAGCTTTTCATCATCGGTATAGTCTATTTCACCGCATTTTTTTGTCATTAGCTCTCCGAAAATGAAATTCACAAAACCAATTACTTGTGGAGAACTTCGGAAGTTCCTATTCAGAAGAATTGCTTTATTTTCTGATTCACTTTCCTCCGTATATCCTTCAGAGCTGTTCATAACCTCAATGAAATTCTTAGGATTTGCAAGACGGAAACGGTAGATAGATTGCTTAACATCACCCACTACAAAGGCATTTCTGCCGTACATTGGTCTGCCTGCACTGTCGTGCTTAAAATCTTTTGATATAAGTTTGAATATAAGATCTTGCTTATTATTGGAATCCTGATACTCATCAACAAGGATTATATCGTAATATTCCGCTATACGCCTTGCCGCCTCTGACTGAATAATTCTGCCTTCATCATCGTACTCCATAAGAAGCTCCAGTACAAGCCTTTCACCGTCATCAAAGCTTATGGAATTTCTCGCGCACTTTTTCTCCCATACAATACCGCGAAAACGCTTTACAGCCTCCGCAAGAAGCTCCGCAACCTTTCCAGATTCTTCAAAATCCCGCGGTGCAGATGCAAAACAGGGTGCAGCTCCTTTCAATATCTTCTTGATACGCTCACGGTGTTCTTTAAAGATATCCCTTAAAGCAGCGTTATATTCAACCTTTTTACTCAGCGTTACAAGCCTTGCAAAATCAAGACATTCTGCCGCCATTTCATCATCGGGGAAAATATGTCTTTCCGCACAGTCAACAAGAGTCTGTACCTTAACATAATCCTCCTGTGCCTGTTCCAGGGATTTTATCGCCTGGGATATCGTCATATCAGGGAAAATATCTTCAATTGCCTTTATATTTTCCAAAGCAAGAGACTGTGCCTTGTGAAGCTTAGCCGCCATATCCTCGAAGAATGCGTTGAAATATACGGAATCGGCAAAGTCCTTCCTGTACTCCCCTACCGCCATATCAAGCCATTTTTCACCTATTGCAACAGATGAAAGAAATCTGTCAACAGCGAATATCGCATCTATAAGAGGCTGTTGATCATTTATGCAGAATTTGTCGTACAAGTACGAAATTTTACCGTAGTCCTCTCGGCTGTATTCATCAAGAAGCTCATTTACTGCCTGTATTCGTATAACATTAACATCGTTTTCATCAAGCACTCCAAATCCTGATGTTATCCCCTGCTCCGTTATATTATCCCTCAAAAGGTCAAAACAAAATGAGTTAATTGTGGCTATCTTTGCACTTTGCAGCAACACCTGCTGTTTAAGTAGATACTGTTTATTTGGGTGATCGTTTATAAGCTGTCGGAATCGTCTGTCCAGCTTCTTTTTAAGCTCAGAAGCCGCCGCATTTGTAAAGGTAACCGCAACTATTCTGTCAGCTCTTACACCTGCATTTTCGTCGGAGAGAAGCTTGACAAGACGCTCTGTAAGTACAGCTGTTTTACCGCTTCCTGCTGCCGCTGATACTATAAATGAAGCATTTCTTGCGTTTATTGCTGTTTCCTGTTGCTCAGTCCATTTCATCATTTGTCAATCTCCTTTCCAAGAATTTCTGCGGCTTTCAGTAATTTTTCATTGTCAGGCTCACGGCTGATTTTTCCGTCGCCGTTGCCGCATATATTTGCATAGCTGCAATAACTGCATGGAAGCTTTTTGCCAGTTTTAAGGGGAATTGCCTTTATATCACCGTTGAGAACAGCCTCTCCTGCCTCGCTAATACAGCCATAGATATAATCTTTCAGCTTATTCATTCCAATTTCTGATACAACTGTAGAATTGCTTGTAAATTCGCCGTCCTTTTTAAGCTTTGCAGGGATGTACCTTCCCTCAAGTCCGTGTTCCATTTTTTCAAGCACATCTTTTCTGTCAATCAATAAGCCTGTATTTTTTAGCTGAGAATCAACTGCCGCCTGATTGAATTCCTCAATCTTCGACTGCTCTATGTCAATTCCTGAAAGCTCCATAGGTGTATATAGTACGCCTGCAGGCTTACATCCGTTATACAAGCCGTTTTCGCTGCATACCGCAAAAAGATATGTAAACATCTGTAAATTAAGTCCCCCGGCAAGGGACACCTCATTTATCGTTTTTTTACTGCTCTTATAGTCAACTATGCGGAGATATTTATCATCGCCTATGCTGCATACGTCAACTCTATCGATAATTCCACCGAAAAGCAGATTTTTACCGTCAGCATAGCTAAGTCTGAGAGAATGACCCTTGCGTATATCAAGCTCAAAAGCATCTGGGACAAAATCACCTGCCATAAGGGAATGCTGGCTATGGAGGAATACATTTCCTAAACGCTCTGTAAGCTTATTAAAAAACAGCTCAAATCTGGGCGTTTTACCGAAATCTCCCGCCATTTTCTCTCTGCGGTACACCTCGGCTTCATCGCGGATTTCTCCACAAAGCTCGTCATATGTCATTGACGTAAATTCCGATTTTGTACGCTTACCCAGTATTTTCTGCAAACAGCTATGAATAAGCTCGCCTGTAATACGGCGGTCAAGCTCAATTTTTTCGGGAACCTCAAGGCGCAGCATTCTTTCGCAGAAATGCATAAAATGGCACTTATTATAACATTCCAGTGCCGAAGGAGATAAAAACAACGGGTCAAAATTTTCAAGCTTTTCCATAAGCTCCCTGTCAATTCTATACTCCGCGGTCTGCCCTGTTTTGCTCAGTGCAATGGCTATTTTTCGGCGATACTCCTCATCTGAAATGATTGCTTCATAAATAGACGCTATTTCCTTTGTATTTGCGGCTCTATCCTGCATATAGTGATAATACGCTGACTTCTTTGTTACTGCGTAAAAATCGGGAGTCAGCATACCCTCAGTAACGAAAACCCCCGAATTATCAGGGAACATCTCAATTATCTGCTCAGTAATGCGCGCAGGATATTTTGCCTGACCCGATAAATCAGCAAGTGGATATGTAAGATAAAGCTTTTCCGAAGCTGTTGAAATCGCCTTATATACAATAAGACGCTCCGAGGCTATAAGGTCTGTAAGAGGTCGGGCTATTTTAAGCTCCTGTTCGGCAAGCTTCTGCTTATCTGCTTCTGTGAAAATTCCGTGGAGATTAACCTGATTTGGGAAATCGCCCTCCGAAGCTCCCATAACAAATATAACCCTGGGCGAGCTGAGACGCGCAGTTCTCGCAGACGCTGCTGTAACAGCGTCAAGGGTCTGGGGCGGTAAGGAGTAGCTTATCTGCCCTGTCATTGTACGCAGTATATCCGCAAGCTCGTCGAATTTCAGCTCTGTATCTCCAAGAGTTGCGGCTGCGCTGTCGAGGATATCCATAAGACATCCCCACAGTCTCTTAAGCTCTGCACCCTCATTGTCCCTGTCAGCCCTTATAAGACGCAGTATAAGCTGTCCCAGGCAGCGCTCTGCATTGCTTTCTGTAAGATAATCATACAGCATAAGGCAAAATGCTTCGGCTGTATTATCTTTGGCAATTTTTTTACGCAATTTCAGAATTGGAGTAATTACAGCATTTCTTATTGCTTCAACAAGTTCAAGGTTATCATCCTCAGCAGTAAAAGGTTCAGCCCACATATTGCCGTCAATTCCCCATTTATAGCAGTAATTCTCCAGCAATGAAACGTCTGTCAGCTTCGCTTCAAGAAGTCCGCATTTAAGCAGACGGAAAATCTGCTCGCTTTTCAGCTTTCTCGCTGTAATCAAATCAAGGAGCGAAAGAAAAAACACCATAACAGAAGTATGTGCCACTGGTTTTTCAATGCTCATAAAATGGGGAATGTCATAACGCGAAAATGCAGCTTTCAGCACATCTGCATAGTCCTCGATTTTATTGGATATAACTGCTATATCACGGAATTTAAGTGTTTTATCGCTGTGTATCAACCGAACAAGCTCCGCACAGACATACTCTGCCTCGCTGTACATATCACGTGCTTCAAATATGCGAATATTTTTTGGCTGAGGAGAATTCTGTGGCTCATTTGGCAGATTGCGCATTGCCCTTTCACTGATATATTCAAGGTCAGGTGATACAAAACGCCTGCTTTTCACAAGCTTTGTAACCTTTACAGGAATATTAAGCTCCCTGCACATTCTGCATATATGGCGGTATGTATCATTTACTGTTTCAAAAAGTGTAAATTCACCTGCATCAGCATCGTCAGTACGCAGAGCAATTACGGTATTTTCAGCAGTTAACAGCATAACCTTAAGCATATCAAGCTGGTCACCTGTGAAGCTTTCAAACTCATCAAGAAATACTGTTTTTCCTTTGAAAAATCCATTAAGATTTGCTGCCTTTGCAGCTTCACGGATATTTTCAAGGTGGTCCTTAAAGCCGTACTGCTCCATTAAAAATTCGTACTCATAAAATATATTTGCAGTATCCTTCACCTTATCATGGAGCCTTTTTTCAAATAAATCTGCTTTCAGCATAAGCTTCTGAGGAGAAATACCCGATTTCTTCATATCACCAATAAGTTTAAGTACTTCTTCTGCAAAACCTGTCTGAGCGGCTCCCCTACGGAAGAACAAAAGCTGTTCAGGGCTGTTTTTAGCCTCATTTATCGCCTGATATGTAAGTATCAGGCGAGCCATATCATCGGCATACTCCCCTTTTCGTTCCGGTTCGCCATAAAGCTGAAAAAGCTGTCGTGCAAGACTGCTGAAACTGAGGGACAGCATACTGTTGAACTCCCTCGCTCCAATATGATGATACAGCTTTTTATCAAAATCCGTTGAATACTGCTCGGGAACAAGAGCAATTCGCTCTTTTCCGCTGCATAGTTTTATACGTTCAAGAAGCTCAGTAGTTTTACCAGTTCCCGACGCTCCTATAATAAATTCAACCATATCTTCTCCTTATGGAAACACCGCACAGAAATGCTCCGTGCGGTGAGATTGTTTATTTTTGTTCCTGTGTTACGGAATTTTCCGCATTTTCAATTACATTCTGCTCCTGTGGCGTATATCCATTTAATCCTATTCGCTTTATAATCTCGGGATAATCGGTAATACATACCGTATCAAATCCGCCGTTTTCAGCATTATAACGTGATTTAATACCACAATTACCTGTAAAGAGATTCGGGTCGTTATTGTACTTGACCTGCCAAACATCATAGCGTGAAAGCAAATCACGGTTGAAGCGGTAACCAAGGGCCTTATCCTCAGCCTTAATACCTACATAATATTTCTTATTTTCAAAGTAAGAACAGAATTCTGTTGCTATATATGCAGCATTATCCTTTTCAAAGCCACATATTGCGAACTCTGCATTTTTTTCTTCTATGTTGAAATAAAGAGGATATTCAAGAGTTCTGCCGCTTAACTGTGCATCAAGAACAGCTATATCTTCCTTGATTTTTTCAACGTTTACTACATTACAGTCGTATATAACTCCGCAGTCAATTCCAAGGGAATGAGCTTTGTCAATATTTTCGCCGACTAATTCAAGATTATCTGAATCAGCCATAATCATTGCAAAGTCGTTTTCTTCCTTATTGAAATCATCCCAGTTATCAACTGACATTGTGCTGAGGTCAATTATTTTGCAATTCCAGCTCTGTGTTGTTGTAGTTGTAACCGACGGGTCTGTAGTTGTTGTTACTGGTGTAGTTGCAGGAGGTATTACACCATTGACAGGGTTTACTCCAACAACTGAGGGATAATCAACATAGCAGTAATTCAAATCGACATCTGTTGTTATTCCGTCTATTCTTCCTCTTGGACTATACTGCCATATACCGTGAGGACCCGTATACCAGCTGACCGTTGGTGTATCATACTCAGCAACCCAAACAGGACGCTTTTCAAGCACGTGTCTGTATATACGGTATTCAAAATCGCTTCCGCTTCCGTATACACCTGTTTTATAGCCGTTTTCTTCAAGGGTTGTACAGAAGACCTCAATCATTTCAGAAAGGGTTGCATAGCTTAGAGTTGTCAGCGCCTTTTGATATTCGAAATCAAAGTATACAGGATAATTGAAGCTGTAATTCTTTATGGTTTCCATGCATACAAGAGCCTCTTGCTTGGCTTCTTCTACGGACATTGCATAACTGAACCAGTACACACCTACATCCATACCGATAGCCTGTGCCTGCTGCATATTATCGTGGAAAAAGGGATCTACCTGATCGTATTCCTTACCCCAGCCTGCCTTTATAATAGCAAAATCAACCTGTCCGCTGTCTTTTACAGCCTTCCAGTCAATTTTATACTGCCACTGTGATACATCGATACCGTTTATGTATTTTCCGTCTGCAAATTGTCCTACCTGAGTAGTTACAGTTGTTGTGACAGCAGTAGTAAGCAGCGTTGTAGCTGTATTTGTTGATGATGTTTCAGCCATTGATGTGGAAATTGTAGTTTTTTTCGCTGCTGTCGTCTGTTTATTGGTTGTTGTGGTCTTTTTGGCCGTTGTATTTTTAGTGGTGGAAGTTGGCTTTTTTGTTGTATTTACTGTGGTTGTCGTTGTTTTTTTCGTAGACTTTGTAGTTAACGCAGTAGTTACAGGCTTTGTAGTCTGTGACTTAATTTCGTAATAAGCGTCGTATATGTCAAATACGTTGAATGGCTCATTTTCCTGTGAACCAGGGGCTTTACTTTTTTCAGAAATTGTGGTATCATATACATAGGTATTTTTCACATCGCCCACAGCTGAGGCTGTGACCGACATAACAGGCAGAATACTCATTCCTGCCGCCAATATGGATGAAATAATTTTTTTCGCTAAGCTCATGGGAATCTACTCCTTGAAAATCTCGTGGGCATAGGTTTTTATTCGTATACAATAATCCATAAATCATTCAAAAAATATTGTATCATAAAAATTACAGAATTGCAACAATCTAAATACAAAAACGTGATATTATCCGCTTTTTTCATTACTACATCCTATTTTATACAGATTATTTTGTCTATTATGCACATATATTTCTGAGGTGAAACAATGAGAGAATTTACAATAATGTCCAACGACAGCGGTCAGAGGCTTGATAAGTTTCTGCTTAAAGCTATGCCTGACCTGCCTAAGTCTATGATGTATCGGCTTATCCGCAAAAAGGATATAAAAATAAACGGAAAGCGCTGCGAAATATCGGCAAAACTCTGTGAGGGCGATATTGTCCGCGTATATGTCAAGCATGATGTTTCTGCTGTAAAAAAGCACGATATGTCCTTCTTAAAGGCTGACACAAAGCTTGATGTAATTTATGAGGACAACAATATCTTAATTGCATATAAGTCTATGGGACTTGATTCCCACGGAAACGGAGAAACAACCGAAGATACGCTTATTAACCGTATAAAGCTGTATCTCTTTAACAAGAAAGAATATCTACCCGAGGAAGAAAGTACATTCGCTCCTGCTCTATGCAGCCGACTTGACAGAAATACATCAGGTATTGTAACAGCTGCAAAGACCGCCGCTGCCTTACGAGAAATGAACGATGGTATTAAAAGCGGATATGTTCGCAAAATCTATCAGTGTATCACTGTGGGTAAACCTCCGAAATCCGAAGATATCCTCACTGCATACCACTACCGACAGGAGGGACGGAATATTGTCCGCATAAGCGATAAGCCGCTGGAGGGGTACAAGGAGATACGCACAGGCTATCGTGTTCTTGCAGAAAAATCGGAAATGTCACTTCTTGAAATAAAGCTTTTTACAGGCCGTACACACCAGATAAGAGCTCATCTTGCACATATCGGATGTCCCATTCTCGGTGATGGAAAATATGGAAATATTGCCGCAAACAAACGTCATAACCTGTTCAGACAGGCACTTTGCGCGTATCGCCTTGAATTTGACTTCCCCGACAGCTCCTCTCTTAAATATCTCAATGAAGTAGAGCCGAAATGCCCATACAATCTTGAATTTCCTCAATAAAGGAGAAGAAAAAATGAATACTTCTATAAAAAATACAAATACAAGAAAAAGCGTCAAAGGAGATATTTCCGACTACACCGTCATTGACCTTGAAACTACCGATGTCAATATCTACAAATGTGAAATCATTGAAGTTTCTGCTGTAAAAGTGCGGAATAACGAGATAACTGATAAATTCAGCAGTCTTGTGAAACCTGTGGGAATTATCAGCAGCCTTATAACATCGATTACGGGCATAACAAACGACATGGTGAAGAATTCCCCTGATATACGTGATATTCTCCCAGATTACCTTGAATTTATCGGTGACGACATAATTCTCGGTCACAACGTTGCCTGCTTTGATCGCAATATTATAAAGATATACTGCGAAAAATTGGGACTTCCTCCATTTATGAACGACACTCTTGATACCCTTACATATGCAAGAAAATGCAATCTTGACGTTCCAAACCGAAAGCTTACAACTCTTACGGAATATTTCGGAATCAGTCACAATGACGCTCACCGTGCTTTAGCGGATTGTATCGCCAATCACTACTGCTATCAGGAACTGAAAAAACATTATATCAAATAAAACTGTTACTATATAATGCCTTTAGAATTTAATAAACACATATGTGTATTTATCTTCTACTATTATTGTAGAGCATTATTATTTGTTCGTCAAGAGGTTTTTGAAAAATTGTATGATTACACAAAGTTTCGATACAGGTTTTGTTGATTATAACTACACGATCTAACGAATATATCCGATTTTCTTTGTTCTGTGTGGATTTATTCCAATTTATGTGCTTTAATTTCAAAAAAGCTTGACTTTAAAGTGATAAAGTGATATAATATACATATCAATTATAAAGGCAGGTAATCTTATGAGAATTTTAGTTGTCGGTCTTGGTCTTATCGGCGGTTCGCTTTGTAAGGCTATGAAAAAATATACGTCCCATTTCGTAGTAGGCTGTGACCTTAATCACGATATTGAATTTTCAGCACTCCGCGATGTTGCTATAGATATGGAATTTGACGGCAATTACAGCGGATTTGATCTTGTTATTGTATCTCTTTTTCCCGAAGCGGCAGAAAAGTATATATGTGAAAACATCGGAAAATTCGATAAAGGTACACTCATCACCGATGTATGCGGTATAAAAGGAGATTTTTCTCTGCGAATGAAGAATTTGGCTGAAGAAAACGGTCTGCATTATCTCGGTATGCATCCTATGGCAGGCAAGGAATTCGGCGGATATCATAATAGCAGTGCCGACCTTTTCCTTAAAGCAAACTTTATTATAACCCCTTTTGAGGATAGTGAAAACGAGTATTTTGAAATCCTCTCCTCTCTTGCAAAAGAAATCGGGGCAGGAAAAATTGTCAATACATCCCCTGAAAATCACGATAAAATGATAGCTTATACATCACAACTTGCACATATTGTTTCCTCTGCCTATGTAAAAAGTCCTCAACTTGATCTTGAATGCGGATTCAGCGGTGGCAGCTTCCAGGATATGACAAGAATTGCCACAATGAATGAAAAAATGTGGACTGACCTTTTTATGCAGAATAAGGAACATCTCAGCTATGAGCTTGAACTGCTCATTGAAAACCTGAAAAAATACAGCGAGGCTCTGAAAAACTCTGATTCTGATGAAATGCTCCGACTTATTGCAGAGGGCAGAAAACTTAAAGAGAATAATCTTCGTCACCGTCAGGGACAGCCGAACTAATTCATAAAAAAGCATTGACAACGCATTAATGATGTGCTATAATGTGTACAAGAACAGAAGTCGAGATATTTCTGCTCTTAATAGATTTTTAAAGGAGAATTTTTTTGAAAAATACAACTAAAAAGGAGATAGTAGCGTAAACGGGAGGTTTGCGAATACTATCTCACACAAGCCTCCCGTGTTCGGTCAACACATTTCAGGAGGAAAAAACAATGAATAAAAATGACTATATTATCCGTTTGGAAACAGAAAAAGACTACTATGAGGTTGAAAACCTCGCCCGTGAAGCATTCTGGAATTTGAGCTTCCCCGGTTGCAATGAACATTACTTTATGCACTTGCTGAGAAAGCATGAGGCATTTATCCCGGAGCTTGACTATGTAATTGAGACTGACGGAAAAATCATCGGCAGCGTTATGTATTCAAAGGCTGAGCTTGTTGATGAAAACGGCAATATAAAGCCGATTGTATCAATGGGGCCTATATGTATTCATCCCGATTTTCAGCGAATGGGTCTGAGCAAAACACTGCTTGAATTTACATTCGACTTAGTTAGAAAAATGGGATATGATACCGTCATTAACTTTGGTAATCCCGATAACTACGTCGCTCGCGGCTACAAGAGCTGTAAAAAGTATAATGTGTGCTTTGAGGGAGATGTATTCCCTGCGGCTCTGCTTGTAAAAACCCTCACTGAGGACGCTCTGGACGGCAGAAAGTGGTATTACCACCCCAACGACGCTGACGCTCCCTGTGATGATGAAGCAGCTGTTGCTGAATATGATAAGCTTTTTCCGCCAAAGGAAAAGAAATGGCAGCCAAGCCAGGAAGAATTCTACATTCACAGTCATTCTGTAATTAACTGGTAAAATAATTATGCCTTGTATCATTATCTGAATGATACAAGGCATTTTTTTGCAAATAAGAGGTTTACCGCCATTGGTAAACCTCTTTGTTTTTATAAATTACTATTACCAGACACCGATATCGCCTTCTCCGCCGCCCTCAGGTGGTGTAATCACAGGTGGGTCAGTGGGAGGTGGTGGTGGCGGTGCAGGTGGATCAGTCGGAGGAGGTGCTGGCGGGTCTGTAGGAATTACAGGAGCCTCTGTAGGTGCAGCTGTAGGTGCCTGCGTTACAACAGCCACTGTTGTTGGTGGAGTTGTTGTAGCAGCCTGTGTTGCCTGTGTAACCTGATTAGGAACATAGCTTGCATCCTTGGAAATATAGAATACAATAAGCTTCTTGCCTTCCTTGTTGCTGAAATACTCGCCAGGAGTAGCTGTTTTTCCGTCAATCTGGAGCTGTGAAACTGTATCAGGAGTTCCCCAAGTGCTTGATGACTTAATAAGTGAATAATTGGAAATACCAGCCTTTTTCAACTCGTTTTCGTACTGTGAAACAGTCAATCCATCAAACTTTGGAATAGTTCCGCCCTCGGGTCCATTGCTGACTACAAGCTTTACAGTGGAGCCTTCCTCAACATAAGTACCCTCTTCTATATCCTGTTCCATAATCATATCAGCTTCTGTATCGGCATCGTAAACGTATTCAACGACAAATTTGAAATACTCTTTATACTTTTCCTCACAAAGGCTATAGAATTTTCCAACAAGATTGGGCATTTCAGTATTACCCGAAAGGTCCTCAAGTTCATCGGGAGCTTCCGTTGATGAAGTTGACATAGAATCTCTTGATGATGAAGGATCATCAGAATCACTCTCTGGTTTGAATAAAGGCCAGACAAATCCAATAAGAAGAATAAATATAGCCAAAAGCAGCACACCTATTATTATCGGCACTTTAAGTCTGTCAACCATATTTACCTTTTCAACTTCATACTCTTCCTCTCTTGCTCTGCGCTGACGTTCACGCACAGGAGGAGGATAGCTTCCGCGCTGGTCGTATTCATAATAACCCTGTGGCTGTCTTGGTGGTTCATATCTTTCCTGTTCACGCACACGAGGCTGTTCCTTTTGTGTTGGTGCAGGAGCTGCCACAACAGGCTTTACAGGTGTCACAGGCTGCTCAAAAAGACGGGTAACAAGCTCAGTGATTGTCTGTATACGCTCAGAGCCTGAAAGCTTCATACCGTCCATTATAGCCTTTGAAACGTGCGCCGGAATTGAGGGATTAAGCACTGACGGATCACAAAGGTCGTCATTTTTCATTCTGCTGATAGAATCAACAGGCATACAGCCTGTAAGGCAACGGTAAAGCAAAGCACTTACACCGTATACATCAGTCCATGTTCCCTGACGGCTGCTGCTATTTGCAGAATACTGCTCAGGCGCAGCGTATCCTTTATAGAGTTCGTGTTCAAGTCCTGCGTCAACAGTTCTTACAGCTGATACACAAAAGCCTGAAAGCTTTAAATCGCCCTTGGCGGTAATATAAATAGTATCGGGGCTGATAGCACGATGAATAATACCACTGTTATGAAGAATACCTATTGTGGTAAACAAAGGCGGAAACAGTGCAGTTGCCTGCTCCCAGCTAAGTTCTCCTGCATTATCCTTGAGATAATCCAGCATTTTCTCGCCCTCTGCATACTCAAAAACAGTGTAGGTTGTATTATTATCCGCAAACATATCAAGTATAGGCTCGATATTTGAATTATTGCGAAGTCTTGCAAGGGATTTGTTAAGCTCGGTATATTCAGCCATAAATGCCTTGTACTTGGCAAGGTTATTGTAATTTACGCTTATGGTCGCCTTACCCTTTAGTCTTGTGCAGAAATTGGCAGGCATATACTCGCGAAGCTTGATTTTGCAGTCCGTTGAAAGGTCAAGTCCGATATAGGAAGCCCCTTCGCCGTTGTAATCCATCAGGACTCCTATAAGGTATCTGTCGCGGAGTATTGTTCCGGGGGTTATAAAATTCGCATTATGCGGAGTGGTTTCATCAAACCCGCAGTGGGGGCAGATATGCTGATCCAAGTCTTTTTCTTCCATACATCTGTAACAGAATCTACGATCTCCCAAAGCTGTTCCTCCTTTTTTTAATATAATCAATAAAGAATGCAGTCAATCCCTGCATTCTTTATAATTGTAACAGGATTTTGCAAAAAAGTCAACAATAAAACCAAATATGATAACATTCACCCTTAAATTGTATCATTTCTGTAATACTTTTGTAACTCTTTAGTAACAATCATCAACCAAGCATTTCCTGTGCTGCAAGCATTACACCAAGTTTACCGCTTGTGTAAGTAATACCGCCCTGCATCCATACAGCATAGGGCTCACGTATCGGAGCATCAGCTGAAAGTTCGATAGAAGCACCCATTGTAAATGCACCAGCAGCCATTATAACTTTGCTTGTATATCCTGGCATATCCCAGGGTTCAGGAGTAACAAACGCGTCAACAGGGGCGCCTTTCTGTATACCACGGCAGAATGCACACAGCCTTTCCTCGTTGCCAAGCTCAATTGCTGTGATAATATCTCCGTGTTTATCGTCTTTTCGGGGAGAACATTTATACCCTAAGAGAGTAAATAATTCGCTAGCAAATGCCGATGTTTTAAGAGCGGCCGCTACTACATCGGGAGCCATAAATAAACCGAGGAGCATTTCACGGTTCATATCAAGAGTACAGCCTACTTCTTTACCCATGCCAACACAGGTAAGACGATACGAACAAAGCTCTATAAGGTCTGCTCTGCCTGCAATATATCCGCCTGTACGGGCAATTCCGCCGCCTGCATTCTTTATAAGTGAACCGATAATCACATCAGCACCGACTTCAGAAGGCTCACGTTCCTCCACAAATTCACCATAGCAGTTATCAACCATAATAATTGCGTCAGGATTGCCTTTTTTAACAGCCTGAACCATTTTCTCAATATCATCGACAGTATATGCTCGGCGAAGTGAATATCCTCTTGAACGCTGTATGTAAGCAACTTTTGCCCCCTTTACACCCTCGCTAATGGCATCATAATCAGGCTCGCCGTCGGGAAGTAAGTCCACCTGACCGTACTCCACCCCGTAATCCATAAGTGAACCGTTACCTTTTTCTCCTGCTATTCCGATTACTTCTTCAAGGGTATCATAAGGTTTACCTGTGATAGATACTATTTTATCACCTGTGCGGAGAACACCGAATAAAGCCGTAGAAAGAGCGTGTGTACCTGATACGAAATTAAAGCGTACAAGAGCATCCTCTGTACCAAGTACCTGTGCAAAAACCCTGTCTATAGCCTCTCTGCCGATATCGCCGTAGCCATATCCTGTAGAGCCGTAAAAGCAGGATTCGCTTATACGGTTGTCGGAAAATGCTTTAAGCACTTTTGCACCGCAATATTCGGCAGTTTTTTCAATTCTTGCGAATGCATCAGCGCAATTTTTCTCAGCCTGCTCAGCAAGCACTGTAAGGCGGCTGTCAAAGCCGTATATATCATTATAATTCATTATATTCTCCTTAATTCTGTAATTTACCCTTTGTTACACTTTCCTTTTCAACATCATAGCGTTCAAGAACAATTTCTGTTTCAATCTCCTTGAAGCCAATTTCACGATAAAAACTTACACGCACATCAAGAGCAAGTAAAAATGCACGTTTTCCAAGGGTATTGAAGAAATATGCAAGCCATTTCAAAAACTCCCTTGCATAGCCGCTGCCACGACAGGAAAGCTTTGTGGCAACCTGCCCGATAAGCACCTCATCCTCAATATCAAAAACTACCGAGGCTGTCGTACTGTCGCGATATGTAAATACGCGGCTTATGCCGTGTCTGCATCTGTGGGATGTATCAGTATACCACAATGAAAAATCTGAAATATTCGGAAATCCTTCGCTTAAAATTTTATATACGTCGGGAAGATGCGGATTAAAGTCCACATATTCCTCCTCAAATTGGTGGGATTTTTCATCGGGAACAAGCTCAAAAATAGTCCTGTTCAGCACCTGATAGCGATCACTATCAGCTATATTACGCAGTATACGGTTATCCCCCTCCACACGGAAGGGCATATTCATACTGACAAAGAATTTCAGCTCATCAGTGGCTTCAAGCTTATCGTCAGCACATATAATCAATGTGGAATTTATGATGAACATAAATCCCTCGCCTGACTCGTCGGTTATCTTGTAAAATCGGCAGAAGTCATAACCAGCACCGTAGGCTTTCATATAAGCAAGCATTTTTCGTCCCGAAAGGCTTTTCAGCAGCAGCTGACGGTCAAGCTCGCTTTCGCTTTTTATAAGTTTAATCATAATTCCTGTATCCTTTTTGCAAGCTCTCTTGTGAGGATAAGCGTATTTTCAAAATCTTCCGTATTAATAACGCAGGAAGGACTATGAATATATCTGCAAGGCACGGAAACGGCTATGGTACGTACTCCACCGCGGCTTATGTGTATTGCTCCGCTATCGTTGCCCCCTGCTATCATTGTTTTTGTCTGACAAGGAATTTCCAGTTCATCGGCAATTTCAAAAGCCATACGGTAAAGTTCCTTGTCATAAAGAGTACTTCTATCCATAAATCCTACAACAGGGCCTTTTCCAAGGCAACAAACTCTTTTTGCACCGCCTACTCCGTCAATATCGGAGGCTGTTGTAGCTTCAAGGACTATGGCAAAATCAGGAGCAACTGAAAATGCAGATACCATAGAGCCGCGAAGTCCCACTTCCTCTTGAACATTGAATACAAAATATGTGTCGTACTCAACACCCTCGCAGATAAGCTGAATCATTGCAGCACAACCTGCACGGTCATCAATCGCCTTTGCCTTTATACAATTTTCACCCAGTTCAACAAATTCTGAATCAAAACAAACGCTGTAACCCAGACTGACTATCTTCTCCGCTTCTTCCTTTGAAGATGCACCTATGTCAATGTACATATCCCCATATTTTGGCGGAGTTTCACGCTGTTCCTTTGAGAGATTGTGAATAGCTGTAGAGCCTACAACTCCCGATATACCGTCTTTTCCTACCTTGACCTGTCTGCCGATAACAACAGAGGTATCAATTCCTCCCACTTCATTGAAGCAGAGAGTTCCGTCGTCGCGGATATAAGTTACAATAAAACCTACCTCGTCCATATGTGCTGCAATCATGAGTTTTTTATCCGCAGATTTTTTACCCTTGCAGAAACAAATAAGATTTCCGAGATTATCAACACGATATTCGCAAAAGTCTTTTATCTTTTCAACTATTGCATTGCGTACAAGTTTTTCATCACCTGATGTGCCGTTTATGAGGCATAATTCCTTCAATAAATTATTCATTCTGCTGCCCTCCCGATAAATTCTGCAAGTATTTCCGCAGTATTTACAACATCATCAACGTCTATAACTTCAACGGGAGTGTGCATATTACGAAGCGGAATTGACAGTGTACAAGCCTTTGCGCCTTCACGTGATGAGGAGTATCTGTCAGCATTTGTGGAAGTAAGACCGTTCATCACTTCGAGCTGATACGGCAAATTTGCCGATTTAGCGGCATTTATAAGTCCATTTGATATTTCACGTGAAAGACAGGGAGAAATACCTATCATTGCACCTTTGCCGAGATAACCGCATTTTTTTTCATCCTCGCCCTCTGCATAGGCAAAGCTTACATCTACGGCAATTGCTATATCAGGAGCAAGGCTGAATGCGCCAATTTTTGCGCCTCGCTCTCCAAGTTCCTCCTGTGCTGAGAAAATAACAGTCACATTATATGAAGTTTCTCGATTTTTCAGAAGTTCAAGAGCATGAAGTATAGCGACAATTCCACAGCGGTCATCCAAAGCGCCGCCTGTTATACGGTTTCCCATAAGATTACGGCATTTTACATCAAATGTTATTGAATCACCAAGGGAAACAAATTCCTCAAGTTCAGATTTTGAATGACCCGTATCAATAGCTATATCAGCAATTTCAAGGACTTTCCCCTCCCCTGCTGAAAGATGCGGAGGAATTGAGCATATAACACCTTTTATTTCCTTTTTTCCGTGGATTACAACCTGCTGTGCAGGGAGAAGTCTGCGGTCAAGTCCACCAAGATTTCCAACTTTTACAAATCCCTCCGATGTAATATAAGTCACGCACATACCAATCTGGTCAATGTGTGCATCAAGTACAAGAGAGGGCAGACCATCGCGGTGAATACCAAATTTTCCTACAACATTGCCGTTTATAATATCGGCATCGGGACAGTATTCCCTTAGCATTTCCAATGCAAGCTCAGCAGCAGGAGTTTCATCTCCAGACGCACCCTGCACCTCAGATAATGCAATTATTTTTTCTTTTATATCCATACAAGCACCCCTGTTCGATCATCATACATAAACATTATAACATATATTTCCCCATATTGCAATTATTATTTTATTTATAACAAAAAAGTACGGAGTTTTTTACACTCCGTACTACATTTTTTACTTTTACACTTATATAAACATCATACTTATATTATGTTCACGAGCATATCGCTCCGCTTTATTTCGGTTTACCTGCTTGAGAACCTTAAGTATAAGCCTGTGGCCTTTTTTAACCATTGCTTGATTATAATCAACACCATCAAATTCAGCAATTTTAACGTTGTAAATATTCTCACAGCCACAGAATGCGTCATCACGAATATCCTTTGTATTAACGCTTATTTTTACATCGGTAAGCTTTCCGCATCCGTAGAATGCCCAGCTGCCAATAATCTTTACTGATGAGGGTATGTTAATTTCTTCCAATGTCCTGCACCAGGAGAAAGCACTTTCACCGATTGATGTAACAGACTCAGATATAATAATCTTTTTAAGCCCGTAACACTCAGAAAATGCCGCATTTCCGATTGCTTCAACAGATTCAGATATTACAACACGGTTAAGATTACGACAGGAGTAGAAGCTAAGGTCACTGATTCTCTTTAACTGAGGCGGGAATATCAGCTTACGCACCGAGCTGCAGCGACCGAAAGCACCCTTTCCTATAACTTTAAGTGAGTTAGGGAAATTCAGTTCCTTGATACGCTGACATTTCAGAAATGCATTTTCACCGAT
This sequence comes from Ruminococcus sp., assembly GCA_045531615.1. Taxonomy (GTDB): domain Bacteria; phylum Bacillota; class Clostridia; order Oscillospirales; family Ruminococcaceae; genus Ruminococcus. The sequence goes on along the minus strand of JAZSEJ010000099.1, from coordinate 16,146 downwards.
ACTTTCAAGATTGCGAGAAAAAATAATTTCCTCAAGATTTACGCAATGAGCAAAAGCAAAACGGTCAACCAATTTAACACTGTCTGACATAATAATTGTCTTTGCCGATTTATTGCCTCTGAAAGCATATTTTCCAATGGTCGTAATGGTATCGGGAATACGAACAACTTCATTTGTGCCAAAATACTTGATAAGTAGCGTACCGTTCTTACCAAGAGCCATATTATTGATATCATCGATTTCAACAGTCTCAACCTGTTCAATGTCCTTGTCGCTGTAAAGCGCATCAAGCTTTTCACGGGAAGGAGTTTTCGATGAAGATTTTTCTCCCTGTGGTTTCTTATCATCAGCAACAGTAGCAGTTATTGGCTTTTCTTTTGGCTTTGATTCTTTTTTAGGCTTTTCATCGGCCTTTTCAGGAATTACCAAATCGGGCATTTCCCTGTTTTTCTGATTTTTCTCTGATTTTTCAAAAGGATCTTCGTGTTTTTTTACTACATTAACCTTTTCAGTATCAAGCGTTTCAAAAACTTTTTTCTTTTCAGCCTGATTTTTTGCAGCTTGATCTGCATGAGGCAATACCTCGTGATTATTATCAGCCTTTATTTCAGGCATAGGAATTTCTTTTGTTTTTTTCTCAGTCTTTGGGGATTCCTTGGGCTTTTCCTCGGGCTTTTTCTCAGCCTTGGGAGCTTCCTTAGGCTTTTCCTCAGGCTTCTTCTCGGCCTTGGGAGATTCCTTAGGCTTATCCTCTGGCTTCTTTTCAGCCTTTGGAGCATCTTTCGGCTTTCCCTCGGGTTTCTTCTCAGCCTTCGGTGCTTCCTTAGGCTTTTCCTCGTGCTTTTTCTCTGCCTTTGGAGCTTCCTTAGACTTTTCCTCAGGCTTCTTCTCAGCCTTTGGTATTTCCTTGAGCTTTTCCTCGGGCTTTTTCTCTTCCTTTGGTGCTTCCTTCGGCTTTTCCTCGGGCTTCTTCTCAGCCTTGGGACCTTCCTTAGACTTTTCCTCAGGCTTCTTCTCAGCCTTTGGAGCATCTTTCGGCTTTCCTTCGGGCTTTTTCTCAGCCTTTGGTGCTTCCTTAGGCTTTTCCTCAGGCTTCTTCTCAGCCTTCGGTGCATCCTTAGGCTTTTCCTCGGGCTTTTTCTCTGCCTTAGGAGCTTCCTTAGGCTTTTCCTCAGGCTTCTTCCCATCCTTAGGTGTTTCCTTAGGCTTTTCCTCGGGCTTTTTTTCTGCCTTCGGTGCTTCCTTAGGCTTTTCCTCAGATTTTACTTCCGTATCGACTGTTTCTTCAGTCAGCAGCTTTACAGCTTTATTCTGAGTTTCAGTCTCAGAATTTCCAGCTTTTCTGACTCTGACTATCTTATTGACTTTCATCTGTTATACACCTCTTATTAAGGTTATTTTTGAATAAATAATGAATACATCATTAATATTATACCACATCTTTGATAAAAAAGCAAGAAAACATTTGTATTGACGAAAATTTTTGTCATATATTACCAATAACAGATTATTATTTGTACACTTTGCCAATACACAACAATACCGCACATACACGTCTTACGCTTTGTGCGGTATATCCTTAATAGTCTGCTCTTAAATATTTTGATTTCTTTTCTCTTTTTGTTTCATACATCTTTTTGTCGGCCTCAGTTACGAAACGGAACAAATCTTCGCCCATTTTAGGAACTGCAATAACATAGCCCGTAGAAGCCGATAAATCGTATTTATTATCGGAATTTGCATTATAAATGGCAATATTACGCTGTATCTCAGATGTGAGGTTTACAGCCTGCCGTTCCGAATAATCAGCAGAGAACACTATAAATTCATCTCCGCCAAAACGACAGAAAATCTCATTATTGCAGCAGCTTTTACTGAGAATTCCTGCAATAGCGCGTATAGCCTCATCACCTGCAGCGTGACCGTATGTATCATTTATCATTTTCAGACCATCAAGGTCTATGAACATAAGCATAATCTTACGAGACTGCAAAGCACACTCTCTGAAAATATCATTAGTGGCGTTGACAAAGCCGTTACGGTTATATATGCCCGAAAAGGTGTCCTGCACATATAGACGTTCTAGCTTCTTTACAGCACAGTCAAGGGCATTTCTCTTGCGGATGTTTTCAAGGGAATTATTCATAGTAATGCACCAGGACTGGAAAAGTGCATTATGCAGAGAAAGCTTACAATTATTAATTGCCATATAGCCCATACAGCGCTCGCGAAAATGAAGAGGCAGAAAATAATAGAATTTGGCTTCATTATTATCTGCACCTGCAGGCATAAGTTCCCTTAGATTTATAGTAGTATCCTCAAGGAATTCACCGCCGCGGTACGCTATAGGAACAATTATATTATCCTCGTAGCATTGCGGAATGGTTTCGTTTTCAGAAATATTTCCGCCAATCTCATCAGATTCAAAATTCCAGTTTTCATTGAGACAGAAATAAAACTCCCCTGGATTGATAAACTGAACAAATCGCTTTATACTATCAATATAGTCATCAAAATTATCAGCACCGCTAAGCTCACAGGCAAGGCTGTTGAAAACTGACATATAATGATTTATTGTGTCTATCCTGCTGAAATTTCTAATATTTGCTTCCTTGTATTCCTCAGCACTTCTTGTAACACATTCCACACAACCGCAACTCTCCGAGAATTTAGTCAGCATATTAAGCATCATACTTTCCTGCTGCGGCGAATTATTAAACTTATTGTACAGCATCTCACAGGCAAGCTTGCCGGACCGCACTAACGGACGCTCAACAGAAGTAAGATTAACCCTGAGATTGAGACTGTCAAATACATCATCAAAGCCTGAAACGGCTATATCATCAGGAACTCTTATACCGGCCGCATGAAGTCTGTTTATAGCAGCAACAGCCATAACATCATTGGCACATATTATAGCCTGCGGCATTTCGAGCCTACTGTTGAGGAAATATTCAATAGCCTCTCTGCCCGAATCTCCGCGGAAGTCTCCATAGAATATTCTATCTGTTTCCACAGGAATATTATTTTCCGCCATAACCTCAAGAAAAGCCTCAATACGCTCAGCACTTTCAGGGTTATCCGCAGGGCCTGATATGTAATTTATCTTGGTAAATTTGTGTACATAAACAAAATGCTCAGTAATATCTCTCATCGCCGAGTAATTATCTATTACAATGTGAAGAAGTCCCTGAACCCTGTTATCTATGCTGACAGCTGGAATACCTGCTTTTTTTATACGGTCAAGGATATCATTTACAACAGGGGGACAATCTATAGTGTTTGTAAGCAGAATCGCACCGTCAAAACGTGAAAAATCAGGGAGTCTGAATATATTCATTTCACCTGCGTCATGACCCTTATTATCCTTCATACCAGTAAATGATACAAAGACATAGCAATCCAGCCCGCACATTGAGGCAGCCTCTTTTATTCCTCTAAGTATACTGCTCTGATATGTTTCATCTATTCCAGCAACAATAACAGCAACCTTTTTGTTCATTAACCTTTCCACCTCCCCTTCACTAAACAATTTACTATCTATAACTATATATTACACAATAAAAAACGAACTAACATAACATCTATTAATATTATACAACATTTCTAAAAAAAAATCAATAGTTTTTATGATTTTAATTTCTTTAACAAAATTAATACTTAATTCATCTAATTATACTGTACGTTTATTTTAAACATTATATTATATTTCGACTATTTTGCTGTAAAATCCCAAAAAACTCCGCGGCTTTGAGAAAAAATTCGTCATTTAGCCGAAAATCAACAAAGCAGCTTTGTTAATATTGACAAAACGCAAAAATGTGTTATACTATTATTAGGGTAAATATGTCTTATGCGAAAAAGGAAGCGATAAAATGAAAAATATCTGGCACGATATCAGTCCGAAAAGAATTACTCCCGACACCTTCTACGCTGTTATAGAAATCAGCAAGGGCAGCAAAATCAAGTATGAGCTGGACAAGGAAACGGGATTCATCATAATGGACAGAATTCTGCATACATCTACCCACTATCCTGCCAACTACGGCTTTATTCCGCGCACTTATTCCGACGACGGCGATCCACTGGACGTCCTTGTTTTATGCTCGGAACAGCTTATGCCTCTTACTCTTGTAAAATGCACTCCTATCGGAGTTATGCGTATGATGGACAACGGCAAAGAGGATAACAAAATCATCGCAGTTCCTGTGGACGACCCAAATTATAATATGTATACCGACATTGAACAGCTTCCTAAGCATATTTTTGACGAAATGCGCCATTTCTTTACAGTTTACAAGGAACTTGAAAGCAAGACTACTGTTGTAAACGAATTCGGCCGTGTAAAATCAGCAAAAAAGATTATAGCCAAGGATATCGAAAGCTATATCGAGACATTCTGTAAATAAAGGATATAAGGCGGTTTTATACAAACGTATCATAACTGTCTTTAAATAAGATAATTAATTAAAGAGGAGTTAAAACTTATGTCACCATTTGGAGGAAATTTATTCAGCAGCGAAATCAGCGCTGCACCTATCGGAATCATCGCTATGAGCAGTATCACTGAGCTTGGTGCTAAAATCAACGATTATCTCGTTGACTGGTCCAAAGCAGCAGGATACGAGGACGACAGCTTCCTTATTGAGGCAGAGTGTCCACGTTTTTCATCAGGCGATGGCAAGGGACTTATCAAGTCCACTGTACGCGGAAAGGACCTTTTCATTATTGTTGACGTAGGAAATTACAATATAAAGTACAATTATTTCGGTATGGAAAACGCAATGTCCCCCGATGACCATTTCCAGGATTTAAAGCGTATCATCCAGGCTGCATCAGGTAAGGCAAACCGTATCAACGTTATTATGCCTATCCTCTACGGCGGACGTCAGCACCGCAGAAGCTACCGCGAGTCTCTCGACTGCGCTTGCGCATTACAGGAACTGGAGGCAATGGGCGTAGCAAATATCGTTACATTTGACGCTCACGACCCCAGAGTTCAGAACGCTGTTCCCCTTATGGGCTTTGATAACGTTATGCCTACATATCAGGTACTCAAATGCCTCCTCCGTGATGTAAAGGATATCGACCTTTCCAAGGACAAGTTTATGGTTGTATCACCTGACGAAGGCGCACTGAACAGAAATATGTACTATGCTTCTGTACTTGGCGTTGATATGGGTATGTTCTACAAGAGACGTGACTATTCCACAATCGTAAACGGAAGAAACCCCATTGTTGCTCACGAATACCTGGGTAATCCCGTTGAGGGCAAGGATATTTTCGTAGCTGATGATATTATTTCCTCAGGCGAATCAATGCTTGACCTTGCATACAACCTCAAGAAAAAGAACGCAAACAGAATTTTCACATATGCTACATATACAATCTTCACAAACGGACTTGAAAAGTTTGATAAGGCTTATGAGGATGGTATTATCAGCGGTGTTCTCGGTACAAACCTTACATACCGTTCACCTGAGCTTCTCAGCAGACCTTGGTTCCACGAGGTTGACGTTGCTAAGTATATCGCATATTTCATTGAAGCTATCAACCACGATGTATCAATCAGCAAGATTCTTGATCCACACGCAAAGATTGAAGCACTTCTCAAAAATAGAAAGTAATTACAAAGGGCGGAAAAAATCCGCCCTTTATTTAGTGAGGTATCTATGATATTTAGAACACCGTTTTATTACAATAAATTCCAATGTATCGCTGATAAATGCAAGGATAACTGCTGTATCGGCTGGGAAATTGACATAGACAATACCACAGCCGAAAAATATAAGGCTATCAAAGGAGATTTCGGAAAGCGACTGAAAGAAAACATAAATTTCAGCGAACAATCGTCATTTATTCTAAGCGAAAATGAACGTTGCCCCTTCCTCAATAGCTGCAACCTCTGTGATATAATCACGGAGCTGGGCGAAAAATCCCTTTGTCAGATATGCAGCGATCACCCCCGATATTACGAATGGTACGGCAATATCAAAGAAGGCGGCATTGGTATGTGCTGCGAGGAGGCAGCAAGGATTATTCTGAGAAGTCCCCTCCCCTTTTCTTTTAATGAAAAAGAAATCCCCGACGAGGATTATACCCCCTGCGACGAAGATTTGTACAACCTTATTTTCAGCCTGAGAGAACGTATTACAGCAGTTCTAAGCGATGAAAACTATCCTTTGGCTGATGCTTTTTCTGATGTTCTCGGACTTGCCGCCACATATCAGGAATGTGCAGATAATGATTTGCCCGAACCCGAGGATATCCCTGAAATACAGGCAGATACAGTCGATATTAAGGGCATCCTCCAGTTTATGCTTACCCTTGAAGCAATGGACGAAAAATGGCAGCCTACGCTGAAAAAAGCCGCTGAAAATGCGGATGAACTGATTTCCAATCAGCAAAAATTCATTTCAGAAAATCCGCAGATACACAGCTATATGCGTAATATTGCCATTTATTACATATGGCGGTATCTGATGAAAGGCGTTTTTGACGGTGAATTTTATTCTGCTGTCGTTTTAGCAGTAACAAGCACAGCAGTAATTGCTTTTCTGTGGAAGCAGAAATGGCTTGAAAGCGGACTTTCAGAGGATGATTGCATAGAAATCGCCAAGAATTATTCAAAAGAAATTGAATACAGCGAAGAAAACAAAGAAGAAATGCTGAATGCAGCATATGATCTTCCCGCTATGTCAGCAGGAGGATTAATGGCTATATTACGTAGTTTCGTGTAAGGGCGGATATCATCCGCCCTTTTATTTTTACGAGAAATTATGTTAAAAAATAAAAATATATCAAAAACAGCAAAATTTATGTCCTTTTTTTCCAACTTTACTCGAATGTATTATATAGAGGGAAAAATATCAGACATAAGTTCTTGATGAAAAATTTTCCGAAAACACTTGACAAAAGAAAAAATATGTGCTATAGTATTAAGTGTAATAACTGTATTACAAATCATAGTACACTAATGACAGAAAGGAGAGCTTATGTTTACAATTGACCTCACCAGCAGAGTACCGATATACGAGCAGATTTATATGAAAATCACAGAGCTTGCATTAACAGGCACTCTCAAAGAAAACTCTCAGCTGCCCAGCGTCCGTACACTTGCAAAGGATGCAAGGGTAAACCCAAACACAGTAGCCAAAGCCTATCAGGAGCTTGAAAGACGTGGAATCATCTACTCAGTCCCGGGCAGAGGAAGCTTCATTGCCGCCCTTGATAACACTATGTTTCATGAGGCAGCACTGAAAGAATTTGACGAAGCAGCTCTTTCAGCCAAAATGCAGGGAATATCCGCTGAAACGCTGAAAGAACATATCGACGCAATTTTCGCAAAGGAGGAAGACAAATGATTGAATTAAAAAACACGCTGAAAAAATTTGATACATATACCGCACTCGACCACGTTGATTTAAAAATTGAAAAAGGTACTGCATTCGGACTTTTAGGCTCCAACGGTGCGGGTAAATCGACTATACTCCGTCTTTTGTCGGGTATTTATAAACCTGAGGAGGGCGAAGTATTAATTGACGGCGAATCAGTATACGATAACGTTGCAATTAAGCAAAAAGTTTTCTTCATCAACGATGAAACAGTACAATTCAGCAATTTCACCCTTAAAGAGCTGAAAAACTACTACAAAAGCTATTACAGAAACTTTTCAGAAGAAACCTTTGAGGAACTGAGAAAGCGTATCAACCTTCCCATTGACAAGAAAATCAACAAATTCTCAAAGGGTATGAAACGTCAGGCTATCGTTATTATAGGACTTGCCTGCAAAACAGAATATCTGCTCCTTGACGAGGCATTTGACGGACTTGACCCCACTATGCGAATTATCGTAAAGAAAATGCTTGTTGACGCAATGCTTGACCGTCAGCTTACAACTGTTATATCCTCCCACAATCTCCGCGAGATTAACGAGGTATGCGATACAGCGGCACTTCTCCACAACGGAAAAATCCTGTTTTCCCGCGACCTTGACAGCGTTACATCAAGTGTTCATAAGATACAGGCAGTATTCCCCCCTGATGAAAACGGAAATCCCGTTGAATACACCCGTGAACAGTTGGCAGAGTCAGGACTGGAGATACTCCACTTTGAACGCAGTCAGAGTATTTATTATATCATTGCAAAGGGCGAAGCTGATGTGCTGAAAGCTTATTTCGCACCGAAAAAGCCTATACTCTTTGAAATAATCCCATTGACACTTGAAGAAATTTTCATCTATGAACTGGAGGTGCTTGGATATGACAGCAACGACATCAAGTAAGAAAACAAGCTATTTCGGCAAGCGATACAAAAATAATTTCAGACAGAACAAGCGAGCATTTATCATCCATATAATTATGGAGCTTTTAGGACTCCCCACCCTGGCGGTATTAGGACTTATTGCTATTTATGTAGAAACACTTGATCTGCCCTATGAAAGTGAAGCAGCAATTTATTCCGGATGCAGTGCATTTGCAGTTGTCGGTGTTATCTGTATTATTATCAGCTTATTTCTTGGAATAACAATTGCTCTTAGTCATTTCAATTATCTTTACAAAAAATCCATTACGGATATGAACTATGCTCTGCCATTAAGCGGTACACAGCGATTTTTCGCTGATTATCTCTCTGGCTTTACAATGTATCTTGCCCCTGCAATCGGCGGTATACTTCTTGCAATCGCCATACTTGGCATAGGTACACCAATTGTGGGCGAGGGAATTATGGCAGACTTCTGGGAAAACTTCCATTTAGTACTGAGATTTGTATTTGTCGTTCTTGTAGCAATGATACTGTTCTACACCCTCTCTGTACTGGCAATTACCTTCTGCGGAAACACCTTTGAGGCTATTTTCAGCATATTTGCTTTCAACGTGCTTATCCCTGCTACAGTTGCCTGTGTATGGTTTGCCCTTTGCGAAAGCTATCCCTACGGTATTGACACTGGCGGTATCTTTTATAAGAATATCTTCACAAGCACATCACCCGTAGGTGCAGCATCATTTTTTGTAATGTACGCATTTGATTTAAGTTATAGCGAAACACAATCCTTCGCGTCGTTCCTTTTCGCAAAATGGATAATTATAACACTTATTGTATCTGCAATATATCTTGCAGCTGCATATCTCCTTTACCGACACAGAAAGGCTGAGGATGTTTCAAAGCCATATGTATACAAGACAGCCTTCTACGGAATAATGACAATGTCCGTATTCTGCATACTTTCACTTTTCTTCACCCTTGACGGCTTCCTTGCGGCAGGTATTGTTCTCTGTGGTATCGGCTGGTTTATTATGGAGGTTATCACACGCCGCGGCTTCAGGAAATTCTGGCAGGCAGGCATCGGATTTGCAGCAGCCGTTGTATCTGTTATAATTCTGTGCAATGCATTCACAGCAACAAAGGGCTTCGGAATGGCTAAAAACGTCCCCTCCGCTGCGTCTGTTGAAAGCGTAACACTGTATTGCGGTGATTTATCAGAGCTTGTTATACGCGACAGAAAGGTTATTGAAGAAACTGTAAAGCTTCACGAGGAGCTTGTTGACCGCCATTTCAATCAGGAAAATTACAGCTATAACACAGTAAACAATCCCGATAATTACAGAACATATGATTCAGATATAAGCATTGATTATTCAACATATACAGGCTCAACCATCACAAGAGACTACACACTCCCCTCAGGTATGCTTGGAGAGCTCACAAAGGCAATTCTCCTTTCTGACGAGTATGCAAAACAGATTTATAATGAAATGTTCTCTTATCAGTATAACTTTGTAAATGGATTATATGGTGATACCGGAAAAAATATTTTCATTCAATTCTATGACAAAACAGGTGAGTATCAGGGTAAACCTGCTGACAAGGCAATTCTTGACGCTGTCCGCCTTGCATATTACAATGACCTTTCAGAGATGACTGAGGATGACCTTCTCAACGCAAAGTTTTACGGTACAATAACCGACGGAGGTTTTGTACTTGAAACCTTTGAAAACACAATTGCAGTACTTGAAGAACTCGGTTTCCAGGTGGGTGATGTATCACCAAATGCACCAATATCGATAACCTTTGAGAAATACCCGTCGTTCTATTCAAATGCAAAATTTTTCTTTGAAACTGATTACAGTAATAAAAAAAGCTATTACGGTTATACTGATAGTGACGAGAAAACAATTGTTGATTCAATCACATCAGTCCACTATGCTTATCATGATGAAGGTATGTACACTTACTCCAATGAAATTGCAATTGATTTACTCAACAGAAGTACAAAGATTGTTCTTGGCGAAAAGCCCATTGCTGTAATTATTGCAAACGGTGAATGCTACTACCTCCTTGACCGCGGCGATAACAAGGAACTTCTTGAACAGCTTGACGGCTACATTCCTGAAAATATAAGATACTAATCAGGATTAATAAAGCACACTATATAATTCATCTGAAGCGCTCTCATTGCGAGGGCGTTTCTTTTTTTGAGCAAAATTAATTACACTACCAATTGATATAATATGATTATATGTGCAATATTAGGAATTTATATAGAAAAACTTTGCAAAAAATGTGACCTTTTTGGGGTCTCGTGCGTTATATATACAGAGGGATGAATAGCAAGTCTTAAGGCACATCTGTAAAGCAGTCGTACGGTGTACAAAAAAACCGCACAAGATTGTGATTCCTGTGCGGTTGAATAAATTATTCGTGGAAGAAGTATGGCAGACAATCGTATACGTAATGTCTTACATAGCCCCACCAGTGTGTAAGTCCTGGTGCTACCATATAGTAGAAATTACCCTGTGAGAAATCAGATGTATAAACAAACTGAGAATAATTCTTCATAGCTTCAATCTGAGGTGTTACATTAGAATATGCAATATCATCGCTTCCTGTTGCACACATAATGAAATATTCATCCTTTGCAAGTCCTGAATTGTCAATAGCCCCTGCAATTGAACGTGCTTTATCATCGCCTGAGTTACCTGACCAGTGGTCACCGCTGAGAGGCATATAGTAACCTACGATATCAAGACAATTCTGCATTACAGCCCAGGTTGATACCGCACCCATTGAGAAGCCGCCGTAAGCTCTGTGCATTCTTGAAGCCGCGATATCCTCAGCAGAAGTTGACTCTGCATATGTGGAATACTTGCCCTCAACAAAAGGAATTACACTCTGACGGAACTCATTATAGAAATTCTGTGCAGTACAGTTTCCGCCGTTGAATGTGGGAGTTACAACAATCATAGGTTCAAGCTCGCCATTCTGAATCATATGGTCAAGAATATTGCCAAGCTTAGCGTCCTTATCAAAGAAGATTGTATTTTCATTTTCTCCGCCGCCGTGCATAATGTAGAAGATATTGTACTTCTTGCTTTCGTCATAACCGTATGGGAGATATACGTGGAGGCTCTTCTGGCCGTTGATGCTGTTATATGTCTCCTTAACAATTGTACCCTGCTGAGCAGCAGGCTCGTTGATATATTTATCAGGAGCTGCCTTATACTGAAGATTGGCATTGTAGTCAAAAGGAGTCTTTTCAGGCTCAGGAGGTGTAACAGGCTCACCCTGCGGAAATTCTACTATATCGCCCATTACAAACTGTGCAATGAGTACAAGGTCGTTTATTGCAACTTCACCGTTGTTATCAGCATCGGCATTCTTTGAAGCTTTTCCCTTGCCAAATCCGTCCACATACCACTTTCGGGCTACAATAACATCAAAAACATCAACAACTCCATCGCAGCTGACATCTCCACGTGTGGGCGGAATTGCTTCGCCTGCACCATCGATTTCAGTACCGCTTGCCGCACCTACAGCATCATCAATGTAGAAATCAGATGTTCCTGTTTCAGTTTCGACATAAATGGACAAATCAGATGAACCTGCAGGGATTTCAAAGCTTTTATTTGACAATTGAATCCATTCGCCGCCATATGCAGTACCACTTGCTATTTTGTCATAATGTGCTTCGCCGTCTGTTCCGTTATACTGGAGTGTAAGATGAAATGTATTTTCCTTATTTTCATTAGGTCCCATTACATTTACACTGAACGAATACGCCTGTCCTGGAACAAATGTGTCTGTACTGAGTGACTTTGTAGCACCATTCCAGTTTTCAGCTCTGCCCTCTACAAAAAGAGAACCGCTTCCCTGATACGCTGTGCTGCTTACGGAAACTGCTGCGGAGCCACGTCCTGTCCAGTTGCAATCGCTGCCTTCGAAACTGTCGCGATAGTACTCAGAATCAGCTGCTGAAATGCCAAGCGGTGTAAATGTACCCGCACACATTACCATAGCCGAAACGGCTGCTATTACGGATTTTAACGCCTTTCTCATAGATAATTCCCCCTTGAGATTAATATATATTTTTATATTAACATTGTAACAAATAGGAAATTGTTTGTCAATGTAAAAATTGCTATTTTTCAGTTTAGGACCTGTAATTTTGACAGTTTTGATGCAATATTTCGCAATTTCTGACAGTATTAAATATTTAACCAACGCTTTCAGTGCAAAATCAATATTTTTCATTATTATTTATGATAAAATTATCGTGAAAAGATAGAAGTTATGTCAAAATCGATATTAATTACGTTCAACCTATTGACTTTGCTGCTTTCGTGTGATAAAATATTTGTGGTAATATTTAACATAAATTACGGGAAATATTCGCAGTCAGGTCATACGGACATTCCCCGCAAGACCTATTGAAAATTTTACATATATTTTACAAATCTGGTATTACGGATTTAACATTAGTATGATAAAATCATTTCACTGAAAAAACATTTTCCGAGTTTAATGTTATGACGTTTTCAGACAAAAATAATATTTTTGTCTGTTTGTAACAGTATTTGGTTTAATTATTCCACTTGGAATAATGACCATAATTTATCATTTTGATTCTTATGTCGTTGAACGACAAAGAAATCAAAAAATCTGTTAATACGGGATGTAATAATATGGATAAAACAACATTAAAAGCTCTAATCTGCGACGATAGCGCAGAATTTGGAGTTAATCTCGCATCTTATCTCAACCAGTACAATATATTTGCTTACACTCGAAAAAATGAGGAAAACACCATAATAAACTCCATAATAAAAGACGCTCCTGATCTGGTAATTACAGATCTTACTCTCAAAGATTCAGACGCCATTGAGCTTATGATAAAAATACGAAGTACTGTCCATAAAATGCCGCAATTCGTTATAATTTCAGAAATCCATAACAGCTATATTGAGCGTCATCTTATTGAATGCGGCGCGTCATACACAGTATCAAAACCTTTTGATAACAAGGAAATTTACGATATTATCAAGCTTGCAGCAATCAAGCATCTTTCTGCCGACTGCGATGACGCTGAACTCATCGTTACAAATCTTATACGCAGTGTTGGTATTCCTGCCCATATAAAAGGCTATAGATACATCCGTACCGCTATACTGGAATGTGCGCAGAATTATAACTACCTTGAACATATGACAAAAGAGCTTTATCCTCATATTGCTGAAATTTATCAGACCACACCTGAAAGAGTTGAAAGAGCAATCCGACACGCTATTGAAATGGCGTGGAATAAAAACGATCGGGAAGCTATGAGTGAATTTTTCGGCTGCAATGCCAAGAACCTTGTAAATCGCCCAACAAACTCAGAATTTATCGCACTGGCAAGCGACAAGCTTATTATGCATATGAAACGTGTCAACTCTGGATACAGACACTTTCTCAGCAATGATAAAGCCTACAATAATACCCTACTGAAGCACAGTATTTTCTGAAACTGTTTCAAATGATTACAGCAATGCTGCGGCAAAGGTTAATGTACTGTAATAATTTTCTTCCGCCGTTTCTGTTTCAGAGACAGCGGAGGATTTTATTATTTTTTGTCAATTTCTAAGGCCTGACAATGATATTTTTTTAAAAATTATGTGAAAACTATTTACAACACAATTTCTTTGTGATATAATATAAATATACATTATGCTTCCCCCCTATAGTGTTTAATTCTATGGGGGCGTAAAGGTTTCGACGGGGATCTTGAAGTATGATAAGCGAGCGGAGCTGCGGTGTAATCTCCTTAAACTGCGCCACGTTTAAATATAAACGCAAGAAATAACATTACAGTTACTAGAAATAGTGCACTGGTAGCAGCTTAAGTCTGCTTCTGTCCTGTGATTGAGTACCGTGGCTTTCACATGGGCATCGACTAACGGTGAACGATCCTGCGGAGTGTCCGTTCCGCTTGATTGTATTCGGACTACTTGGACTTTCAGCCTGTTTGTCGGCGGTCTGTTCGGGGAATTTTAATAGATAAACTACGCTCGTAGAAAGTTGTATGAATGGGTTTTCGGACAGGGGTTCAATTCCCCTCGCCTCCACCAATTTTACTCACGTTTTTGTCCTTCGGGATGAAAGCGTGTATTTTTTTGCGTGAAAAACGTGCCAGAATCATATGTACATCGCAAGGCTCACTGTCATCAGTGAGTCTTGCGTCATTCCCTTTGAGACTACTTGGAACGTTATGGAGCTCTATGCGGACGTAGTCATCATAGACAACCACACGCTTTACATAGAGATTGATGAGTTGTCTTCGCTGTGGCAGTGTGCCATCGAGAAACATCTGCTGTGCTCTGCGGTAGGCAGCGACGACCTTGGCAGGGTCTACGCTCTTACATCCGCTTGACTGCTCGTGTGCTTCTATTTTATCATTGACCTCTGCAAGCTCCTGTTCAAGCCTGTCAAGCGTTGTCAGAAGCGATGGACTGCCCGACTGGGTGATTACCGAGATGATGTTGTCAATCTTTGTCTGAATGCCCTGACGCTGTTCCTTTAGCGTGTTCAGTACCGAATCTGACTGCTGATTCAGCATGGCGAGTGAATCCTCATACCCTGCAAGAATCAGAGGGATTCTATCCTCAGAGAAGATGATTTCACTGATTTGCTGTACCACGAATTGTTCCAGATAGTTGCGGTTTACATCCTTTGCATTGCAGTGAAGCTCCCCACGCTTGCTTTTACCGCCGCACTTATAGGTGACGTGTTTACGCTTGTTTCTGCCTGAGTGCATACAGTTTCCTGTGAATGCACTGCCGCAGTATCCGCATACCACCTTGCCTGTCAGCAGATAAGTTTCCTTTGCTCTCAGACTGGTCGTTCTCTGACTTCGGCTCTTGATGATACCGCTGACCTTGAAAAATACATCGTCCTCGACAATTCTTGGCATACCGCCCTCTATGCGTATCATCTCGCCGTCGGGCTTGCTCTTGTGGTGATTGCGAGTACCCATGGGCGTTTTGGCGGCAGCTCTGTTGAAGATAAACACTCCACGGTATTTTTCATTGCGGAGCATCTCGGTGATACTGTTCTTCACAAAGGGTTTGCCTGCCTTGTTTCGATATCCTAAGTAATTCAGCTTGTCAATGATTTCGGCATATCCGAGACCGTCACATACTCCCTGAAAAATCATTCTCACCGCTTCTGCTTCCCTTTCTTCAATTTCAAAACGGTAGGTTTCCTTGTTGACCTTGAAGCCATACGGAACGTGACCTCCTGTGTAGCGGCATTGCCTTGCACTCTCTTTCATGCCTTTCATAACCTCACGACCAAGGTTTTTGGAGTAATATTCACTCATACCCTCAAGGACGGATTCCAGAATAATGCTTTCGGGTGAGTCATCCAGATTTTCAAGGACGCTCATAAGAGTGACATTATTTTTACGGAGCTCACGCTTATAATAAGCTGAGTCGTAACGGTTTCTGGAGAATCTATCCAGCTTGTGCACAAGCACGATATCGAAGTGACCCTCTTTGGACGTGCTGATCATATTAAGAAATTCGGGACGATCATCGGTTGTTGCCGAGCGTGCACGATCGCAGAATTCCTCCACGATCGCAACGCCGTTACGGGCACAGTATTCACGCATGGCACGGAGCTGTGCTTCTATGGATTCTTCACGCTGATTATCGGAAGAAAATCTTGCGTAAAGTGCGGCACGAGGAACTCGTCCTCTGCTTTTAATTCGTTCTATTGCTGTCATTTGCATTCCTCCTTCATTGTGCTGCAGAGCATTTCAAAGAAAACGTGGTTGGTGATGGTTTCGCCTGTGCTGTCCTTGGATTTCGATTTCACCTTGTACGGCTTTTT
>JAZSEJ010000041.1:0-5663 GCA_045531615.1 Ruminococcus sp. | reverse complement strand
AGCAATTGTCGTGGACTGCGAGAATTCCGATGTGTACAAGTTGTACAGCGTCCTGCGAAACCTTGATGCGGACGAGCTGAATAAGATTGAGAAGATCTATCTGTATGATGATTACCATACGTCCATCGGCTGGGACTGGCTGTATCAGTTCACCAGTATTCCCGTGGAGCATGTAGAGGTGCAACGAGTGACCGACAGAAAGTCGCTGGTTGACATCATGATGACCGCAGGTGTCTGCAAGAGCTATTATGAGGACGGCATTGATTCATTTATTCTGGTGTCGAGTGACTCCGACTATTGGGGACTGATCTGTTCACTGTCGAAGGCAAAGTTCCTCGTCATGTATGAGTACGCTAAGTGCGGCTCTGCTATTAAGAACGCTCTCTCCGAGCATGGTATCTACTACTGCTCGATCGATGATTTCTGTTCGGGCAATGTGGAGGAATTCAAGAGAGCTGTGTTGTTTGATATTCTGGGAAAATACCTGCCGGACATTGTGTATCTCAACGGCAAGGAACTGGTGCAGCAGATCTATGAGGAGGCACGGATTACGGCATCGGATAAGGAGAAAGAAGCGTTCTTCCAGAAATATATCCGAACGCTGAGTCTGAAGTGCAATGCGGATAGGTCGTTTGAGGTGATACTGAAACGATGAAAATTTACATAGATGCTGACGGATGCCCTGTTGTGAGGAATGCATTGAAGATTGCGAAGAAATTTGGTGTTCTTTGCGTAATCATCTGCGATGGAGTTTGAGAGAGCGTTACAGGAACTTCTTAAAAAGAATACATGAATGAAATCCTCGGAAATTTCCGGGGATTTTCTTATAGCTGTAAAATTTCTGAACAGCTGGTATTGTATACTGACTTTGGAGAACAGTGTAGAAGCACGAAAAATTGCGTGAAAGGATTGAAATTTTTGTAAGAAAGTGGTATAATAAATAATGTATAACTTCTCGCAATAAAAAATTATCGGAAGTTGGAGGTGTAACACAAACATGACGATATTGACAAAAAAGCAAATGTCCGAGGAGGACATCAAACTCCAATACATCACCCCTGCCATTCTCGCTAAATGGGACAAAACCAGGATCACGATGGAAACCAAGATTACAGACGGTAAGATCTGTCTGAACGGCAATTTCGTGCATCGTGATAAGAAAAGTGCGAAATATGCTGACTATGTCCTTTACTATAATAGCAGCTTCCCGATTGCAATTGTAGAAGCAAAGGACAATAAGCACAGTGTTTCTTTCGGCTTGCAGCAGGCAATTACATATGCACAGATGATGGATGTACCGTTTGTTTACAGCTCCAATGGCGACGCATTTTATGAACATGATATGCTCACAGGTGTGGAACGAGAGATTGCACTTTCAGATTTTCCTACACCGGATGAGTTAATGGAACGATACAAGGCTGAAGCAAACGGAGGAAATGGTCTGTCAGTTAACGAGCTGACAGTCATGAGTCAGCCCTATTACTCAAGCCAGAACACCTACGAGCCGAGATATTATCAGCGAGTTGCTGTCAACAGAACCGTGGATGCTGTTGCACGTGGTGATAACAGGTTGCTGCTTGTCATGGCAACCGGTACGGGTAAGACTTATACAGCATTCCAAATTGTTTTCCGCTTGCTCAAAAGCGGTATGAAGCGAAAGATTTTGTATCTTGCAGACAGAAATATCCTTGTGGATCAGTCGATAGCACAAGACTTTGCACCGCTTGAGAAAGTAATTCACAAAATCAATGTGTCCAAAGATGACAAGACTACAATCACATCTCATCAGGTGTATTTCTCACTTTATCAGCAGCTTGTCGGAGATGATGACAAGGAACATTTCTCTGAACTGTTTGATAAGGACTTCTTTGATCTGATCATTGTAGACGAGTGTCATCGTGGCAGTGCAAAAGAAGATAGCCGTTGGCGCAGAATACTGGAATATTTTTCTTCTGCTACACAAATTGGTATGACTGCTACACCAAAGGAAACAACCTACACTTCTAATATTACCTATTTCGGAGAGCCTATTTATACCTATTCCCTCAAAAATGGTATTGAAGATGGATTCCTTGCCCCTTTCAAGGTCATCAGCATCACCACCGACATCAGCGATGGTTGGCGACCATTGAAAGGGCAGAGAGATTATTATGGTAATGAGATTGAGGACAGGATCTACAATAATACGGATTACGACTACAATATTATTATCGCCGATCGCGTCAACCAAGTTGCTCTAGAAATCACCAATTATCTGATCAGCACGGACAGAATGCAGAAAACCATTGTGTTCTGTGCAACAGAGGATGCTGCAGAACGAATGAGAGTTGCACTCGTCAATTTTAATGCAGATATGGTTGCCAAGAATCCCGACTACATTGTACGCATTACAGGTTCAGATGTATATGGAAAGAGTAAGCTAAAACAGTTTATCTCCGTTGGAGAAAAATACCCCGTAATTGCTACAACATCCAAGCTCCTCTCTACCGGAGCAGACTGCAAAATGACCAAACTCATTGTTTTGGATGAGAATATCGGTTCTATGACAGAATTCAAGCAGATCATCGGCAGAGGTACAAGACTCCGTGAAAAGGATGGAAAGACACATTTCGTAGTAATGGATTTCCGCAACATTTCAAGACTGTTCTATGATCCCGAATGGGATGGACCGGTTGAGGTTGATCCGAATTATCATCCTCCCAAACCTAAAGTCGGTCCGGATGAACCGGTAGCTCCGCCCGAACCTCCGACAGATCCGCAGGAAAAGCCCTATGTGGATGTGGACGGCTGTACAGTACGAATCATCAATAAAGTTGTTTCTGTCTATGATGCGGACGGCAAGCTTCTGCGTCATGAAAATATCATCGACTACACCCGTACCAATATTCTGGGCGAATTTGCAGATCTGGAACACTTCATCAAAAGCTGGAACAGCGAGGAAAAGAAAAAGACCATTCTGGAACTGTTCAAAGAGCATGGTATTGATCTGATGGCATTGAAGGAATCACAAGGTATGGAAGATGTGGATGTATTCGACTTTATCGTTCATGTTGCCTTCGACAAGAAACCACTGACAAGAAAAGAACGTGCCAACAATGTGAAAAAGCGTGACTATATCAGCAAATACAGCGGTATGGCAAGAGAAGTCATTGAAGCTCTTCTGGATATGTATTCCAATGAAGGCGTAATGCAGATCGAAGATACACAGGTTCTGAAACTGGATCCATTTATCCGTATGGGCAAACCCTCTGCCATCGTGAAGCTGTTTGGCGGTAAAGAAGGATATCTGCAGGTCATTCGTGAACTGGAAGAAGAAATTTACAAGGTGGTATAACATATGAGCAGTTTAGGTAATTTCGTAAAGAGATTACGGGATATTATGAGAAATGACGCTGGTATCAACGGCGATGCACAGCGTATTGAGCAGATTGCGTGGCTCTTGTTTCTCAAGGTCTATGATACAAAGGAAGAAGATTGGGAATACGATGACGATGACTACACATCCATCATTCCCGAAGAATGCAGATGGAGAAACTGGGCGGTTGATGATGGCAAAGGAACAGCAATCACTGGCGATGAACTGCTTGATTTTGTCAACAACACGCTGTTTCCGACACTGAAATCCCTTGAGGTAAATAAGACTACGCCGATCAAAAAGGCGATCGTCAAGACAACCTTTGAGGATACCAACAACTACATGAAGGACGGCGTTCTGCTGCGTCAGGTTGTGAACGTCATTGATGAACTCCAGTTGGCTGATTATGAAGAAAGTCACGCATTCGGAGAAATCTACGAATCCATTCTGAAAGAACTGCAAAGTGCAGGTTCTGCAGGTGAATTCTATACGCCAAGAGCTGTGACGGATTTCATGGCACAGATCATCAAGCCGAGAATTGGTGAGAAAATGGCGGACTTTGCCTGCGGTACAGGCGGATTTATTACAAGCTGGCTGAAAGCACTTGAACCGCAGAGAAAGACGGTTGAGGACATTGAAGCGTTTGATACTTCCGTTTATGGTATTGAGAAGAAACAGTTCCCGTATATGCTGTGCGTGACGAATCTGCTTCTCCATAACATTGATACGCCGAGAATCTACCATGACAATTCTCTCCTGTACGATGTACTGGACTATACGGAAGAAGATCAGTTTGATGTAGTGCTGATGAATCCTCCCTACGGCGGCAGTGAAAAGGCAGAAGTCAAGAACCATTTCCCTACCGATCTTGCAAGCAGTGAAACGGCGGATCTGTTCATGTCCGTGATCATGTACCGCTTAAAGCAGAACGGCAGAGCCGCAGTCATTCTCCCCGATGGATTCCTGTTCGGCACGGATAATGCCAAGGTTGCGATCAAGAAGAAGCTGTTGGGTGAATACAATCTCCATACGGTCATTCGTCTGCCGCACAGCGTCTTTGCACCGTATACTTCCATTACGACAAATATTCTGTTCTTTGATAAGACCGGACCTACTAAGGAAACATGGTTCTATCGTCTGGATATGCCTGATGGCTACAAGAATTTCTCCAAGACAAAGCCAATGAAGCTGGAACATTTTGCAACCGTCATAGATTGGTGGGAGCAGCGTGAGGAGATCACGGTGGACGACTTCGACAAGGCAAAGAAATACACTGCCATCGAGCTTGCAGAGCGTGGATATAATATTGACCTCTGTGGTTTCCCGCATGAGGAGGAAGAAATCCTGCCGCCGAAGGAACTGATTCAGCAGTATCAAGAGAAAAGGGCAAGTCTGAACGCAGATATTGACCGGATTCTGGCACAGATTACAGATATTCTTGGAATTTCGGATACGGAGGATATGTCATGACCGCACAGCAGTTAAAAAACTCCATCCTCCAGATGGCGGTACAGGGAAAACTCGTTCCGCAGGATCCAAATGACGAACCTGCCTCCGTCCTGCTTGAGCGTATCAAGGCTGAAAAGCAGGAACTCATCAAGGCTGGCAAGATCAAAAAGGACAAGAAAACTTCTGAAATTTTCCGTGGGGCTTCCCGTAATCTCCCTTATACATTCTGCGAGCAAATCGGCAAGGAAATTCGGGATATTTCGGAGGAAATGCCGTTTGAGATTCCGGATTCGTGGGAGTGGTGTAGATTAAATACGGTATGCCAACTAACAGACGGAGAAAAGATTGCTGGAGAACAATACAACAATTTAGATGCTCGTTATATGCGTGGCAAAGGTGAACCGAAACGCCTTGATAGTGGTAAATTTGTTAAAAAGCATACGCGTCTTATTTTGGTTGATGGCGAAAACTCAGGTGAAGTTTTCATTGCTCCAGAAGACGGTTATATGGGGAGTACGTTCAAAGTTCTTTGGATTTCGGCATCTGTCTTTTCTGATTATGTTCTACATTTTATTGAGATGCACAGAATGACATTAAAGAATTCGAAAAAAGGAGCAGCCATTCCACATTTAAATAAAGAACTGTTTTTTAACCTGTTTATTCCACTGCCCTCACTTCCCGAACAACACCGTATCGTTGCCAAAATCGAAGAGATCCATCCATTCATCGAAAAATACGCCCAAGCCGAAACACAGCTCACCGCCCTCAACACATCCTTCCCCGAAGCCTTGAAAAAATCCATCCTACAGGAAGCTGTACAGGGCAGACTTGTTCCGCAAGATCCAAATGATGAGCCTGC
>JAZSEJ010000085.1:0-96670 GCA_045531615.1 Ruminococcus sp. | reverse complement strand
GCTTCCTGACACACCAACTACTACCACAACCACTACACCTACTACAACCAACCCAACAACTACTACAACCAAGCCAACAACTACTACAACCACAACGACGACAACAACTAAACCCACAACTACAACGACTACAGCTACTACAACTAAGCCAACAACAACTACAACGACCACCACAACAACAACAACTACTACTACTACGACAACAACGACAACGACTACAACAACTACTACTACGACAACAACAACAACTACAACAACGACTACCACAACAACCACCACAACAACGACTACTACGACAACAACTACAACAACAACGACTACCACCACCACAACAACAACTACAACTACCACTACCACAACAACTAAACCCACAACGACAACCACAACAACTACTACTACAACAACGACTACTGCCACTACAACAACCACATTTGTTGTAAACATCAATAAGGTGGATGCAGGCGGTACAGAGGTAGTCGGAGCAAGACTTGAACTCAGCGGAGTTGACGAGGACGGCAAGGCTATCACATTTGCAAAGGGTTCAATCACAGTAGGTGAGGGCGCTAAGCTTGTTAACGGAGTAGGCGAAAAGCTTGTATGGATCAGCGGAACAGAAGCTACAATAGTAACTGTAGAAGACGGTACATACTTACTCCACGAAGAAGCAGCACCTAATGGTTACTTAAAGGCAACGGATATTGAGTTTGTAGTAAAGAATGGCAAGGTATATGTTGACGGTAAGGAAGTAAAGTCAATCGATATGGTCGATGAAAAGATTCCTGAAACAACAACTACTACCACAACCACTACAACTACTACAACCAAGCCAACAACTACTACAACCACAACGACGACAACAACTGAACCCACAACTACAACGACTACAACTACCACAACAACTACCACAACAACTACAACAACAACAACTACAACAACAACTACAACAACTACTACGACAACAACTACCACAACTACAACAACAACTACTACCACAATGACAACAACAACAACTACTACTACAACCACAACAACGACAACAACAACCACTACAACAACTACTACCACAACAACGACAACAACAACCACCACAACAGCTCCAAGAGGAAGTGTATACATCAACAAGGTTGATACAAACGGCACACAGGTAGCAGACGCTGTTCTGGTACTCAGCGGTACTGATGAAAACGGCAAACCTGTTAAATTCAATAAGCAGAATGTTATTTTCGATAACAATTCTGACTTTATCGGTGACGGTAATCAGCTTAAGTGGATAACAGGAAACGGACCTACATTCATTAAGGAACTTCCTGATGGTGATTATGTTCTCCGTGAGACAACTTCACCTGATGGATATGAGCCTTCAAAGGATATTCACTTTACAATTTCAGGTGGTAAGCTGATAGGCAGTCTTGACGAAACAGTTACAATGGTAGCTGCAATACTCGGAGAGGCTGAAATCAGCAAGCAGAACGCTTATGGCGAGGAAATTGTTGGTGCAGAACTTACTCTTACAGGTAAGGATGCAGATGGAAATGATATCGTATTCGCTCTTAAAAACGTAATTCCTGGTATTAAGGCAGAGCTTATAACATCAGAGAATGGCACAGAGCTTAAGTGGCTCAGCGGTTCAACTCCCACATACGTTAAGAATCTCCCTGACGGTACATATGTACTTCACGAAGTGGCAGCTCCAAGCGGCTATGAAGTGACAACAGACATTACATTTACTGTTGAAAACGGCGTTCTCAGCGGCGAAGTTGGCGTTGACAGCACAAGCGTTACAATGATGGACGATATGACAAAGACTGATGTAACAATCAGCAAGCAGAATGTATTCAGCCAGGAAATTGCAGGTGCTAAGCTGACACTTACAGGTGTTGACTTCACAGGCAGAAAGGTTGAATTCAATAGCTCAGATGTTACATTTGGCACAGATGCAGAGCTTGTATCCGACGGCAGAGAGCTTGTATGGATTTCAGGCACAACAGGCACAAAGATTAACAACCTCCCCGATGGTACTTATGTACTTCACGAGGATGCAGCTCCCAGCGGATATCTCACAACAACTGACATCACATTCACAATTGAAAATGGTGTTGTAAGTGGTGAAGTTGGCGTTGAAAGCAACTCCGTAACAATGGTTGACGATATGATTAAGACTGACGTTGAAATCAGCAAGCAGAATGTTTACGGCAGTGAAATCGCAGGCGCTACACTTACACTTACAGGTGTGGATTTCGCAGGAAATAAGGTAGAATTCTCAGGCGATGCTCTTGAACTGGGTAACGGTGCTAAATTCGTATCAGGCGGTAATGCGCTTACATTCATTTCAGGCACAACAGCTTCAATCGTTAAGAATCTCCCCGATGGTACATATGTGCTTCACGAGGATGCAGCTCCTGACGGTTATGAAGTAGCAACAGATATCACATTTACAATCAAGGACGGCAAGCTCAGCGGTGATGTTGGAGTTGAAAGCGATTCCGTAACAATGATGGATAATATGACAGCTACTGATGTTTACATCAGCAAGCAGGATGTATTCAGCAAGGAAATTGCAGGTGCAACTCTTACTCTCACAGGTGTTGACTTTACAGGCAAGGCAGTTCAGTTCACAGAAAGTGGTGTAACATTCGGCGACGGTGCGAAGTTCGTATCAGACGGAAATGCGATAACATTCATTTCAGGAACAACTCCCACACTTGTTAATAATCTCCCTGACGGTACATATGTACTCCACGAGGTTGCAGCTCCTAATGGCTATGAAGTAGCAACAGATATCACATTCACAATCGAGGGTGGCAAGCTCAGCGGTGAGGTTGGTGTTACAAGCACAACCGTTACTATGATTGATGAGATGATAGTTACTACCACAGCAAGCACAACAACTACTGAAACAACAACTACCACAACAACTGCCGTAATTGACGGTGGAGTTACAACAGAAGGCAGCACAACATCTACAGAAGAAACCACAACAACAAAGAAGACAACAACAGCCAAGAAGACCACAGCTAAAAAGACAACTGCCAAGAGCAGCGATGCACCTAAGACAGGTGACGCAGGAACAGCAGTTCCCGTTCTCGTTCTGGCTATGGCAGCAGCAGGCGCATTCGTTCTCAGAAGAAAGAGAGAGGATGAGGAATAATTCCTTAATCGTCTGACTGAAAAGAAATAAGATTCCCCCTTCTTCGGAAGGGGGATTTTTTGGAGAAATTTCAAAAAACTCTTTACATTTACAGGAAATTGTTGTATAATATACTTATTGGGCAGTGAAATGACTGCCTGATAAATATTACATGTATAGGGAGATAAAACTATGTACACAATTAAAAATTTCACGGACAATGATGATGTAAATATCATTGCACAGGCAGGCGCTTTTACTGTTATCGAGTATAAGCGTGACCTCAGCGTAACCCCTCAGACAGCGGCTACAGCCTTTTTCAGCGCTCATATGAATGTTCGCAAGCGTCAGGTTATATGCGACCTTAAAAAGGCTGATATCACAACGCAGGCAGGTGCTATGCAGTGGATGCTTGGCGATGTAAACGCAACTACAGGTATCAAGGGTGTGGGTGACCTTTTGGGTAAGGCTGTACGCGGAAAAATGACAGGTGAATCTGCAATCAAGCCTGAATATACAGGAAACGGCGTGCTTGTTTTAGAGCCTACTTATCGCTATCCTATTCTTCTCAATACAGCAGAATGGAATGGTTCTGTTGTTCTTGATGACGGTCTTTTTCTTGCTTGTGATTCCGCATTACAGCACAAGGCTGTAATGCGAACAAATCTTTCCTCTGCTGTTGCTGGCGGTGAAGGACTTTTCAACCTTAGTCTCAACGGTTCAGGAATTTTTGTTATCGAATCCGCTTGTCCGAGAGAGGAACTTATTGAAATTACTCTCGAAAACGATGTACTTAAGGTTGACGGAAACTTTGTTATTGCATGGAGCAATACATTGAATTTCACAGTTGAGCGTTCAGGAAAGAGCCTTATCGGCTCTGCGGCATCGGGTGAGGGACTTGTAAACGTATACCGCGGCACAGGCAAGGTGCTTATGATGCCTGTTAAGTAATAGCATATTTATGATTATAGTGGGGGCGGATTTTATCCGCCCTGAGATTGTCGAAAAACCTGAATTTTGTTCCAAAATTGTGGGCGACCAATGGTCGCCCCTACACAAAATAACGCAATATAGCCAATTGTAGGGGCGAGCATTGCTCGCCCTTAAATAAAATATGCCTTTTTCTACAGACTGGGGGCGGATTTTATCCGCCCTCTTTACATTTTCAGTATAATGAGGTATAATATAATTACAGATAAAATAGATTTTTCGGAGGTTTTATGGTACTTCTTGTAGTTGATACTCAAAAGGCGATAACCGACAGCGGAGTATATAAATTTGAGCAGTTTGAAGCTAATATAACAAAATTGATAGATACTGCCCGAAAAAGCAGAGTTGAAGTAATTTTCGTGCGGCACGATGACGGTGCAGGAAATTCGCTGACAAAGGGAAAGGACGGTTTTGAGATATACGAAAAGTTTCAGCCTGCGGAAAATGAACGTATTTTTGATAAAACAGTAAACAGTGCATTCAGAAATACGGGACTTACGGAATATCTGAAAGAAAAAGGTGAAAACACAGTAATTATCGTTGGTTTGCAGACGGAATACTGTATTGATGCGACCATAAAGGCGGGTTTTGAACACGGATTTAAAATGATAGTACCTGCAAACTGTAACAGTACATTTGACAATGATTATATGTCGGCAGAGCTGACATATAACTACTACAACAATTTTATATGGAACAAAAGATATGCGGATTGTATTTCTTTTGAGGAAACAGTTGAAATGCTTGGATGGTGATAAAATGACAGCATACCTTAAGAAATATATGGAAGAAACACAGCGGCGGCTCAGGGGCTATGCCGATTTAGCTGAACTGGAGGAAATATTTCTGGAGCATAAGGACAAAATTGCCTTTATGCAGCACGAGAGAATCGTTCATTTTCTCGTGACAATGATGTTTGCTATAGTCCTTGCCATATTTATGTGTGCATTTTTATTTACCGAAAATCCTGCGCTTATGCTCCTTGTGATAATAATTATGGTGCTGCTGGGATTTTACATAAAGCACTACTATTTCCTTGAAAACACAGTTCAGAAGATGTACAGGCTATACGATGAAATGCTGATTTTACGCAAAAAGGAGGCTGACAGTAATGACAAAAAAGGAAATAGCGCGACTTGCCTGTGAGGAGTTGCAAAAAATTTACCCCGATGTAAAATGCTCTCTGGACTACACAAAGCCCTATGAGCTTATGATAGGGGCAAGGCTGGCGGCACAATGTACCGATGCACGGGTTAATATCGTGACGAAAACTCTTTTCAAAAAATATCCAGATTTACAGGCGTTTGCCGATGCGGATATTGAAGAGCTTGAACAAGATATAAAGCCTTGTGGATTTTATCATACTAAAGCTAAAAGTATCAAGGAAATGGCAGGGCAGCTGATAAACAACTTCGGCGGAGAAGTTCCTGACACTATGGAGAAGCTTCTAACCCTTTCGGGAATTGGCAGAAAAACGGCAAATCTTATGTTAGGTGATATTTTCGGCAAGCCTGCAATTGTAACCGATACCCATTGCATACGCATAACTGGGCGGCTTGGACTTACAAAAAACAAAGAGCCTGCAAAGGTTGAAGCAGATTTGGTTAAGCTTATACCGCCCGAAAATTCAAGTCATTTCTGTCATCAGATTGTGGAGTTCGGCAGGGATATATGTAGCGCAAGAAAGCCAAAATGCAGCGAATGTCCGCTGAATTATTTTTGCAAATATTTTAATGGAGGGAAGAAATAATGTTATTTACATTTCAGCTTAAAACCCCGTCACAGGGGCTAATGAATATTACTCCCGAGGTTGAGGAGGCTATAAAAGAAAGCGGTGTTCTGGAGGGTATCTGTGTGATATTCTGTCCTCATACAACGGCGGCGATTACTATAAATGAGAACGCCGACCCCGATGTTAAATCAGACTTTATCAAGGGTATGGATAAGTTTTTTCCCGATTTAATGGAGTTTCAGCACTGCGAGGGCAATTCTGACGCTCATATCAAATCCTCAGCAGTAGGGGCTAGTGAAACTGTTATTATAAAGGGCGGCAGACCTCTCCTCGGTACTTGGCAGGATATTTATTTCTGTGAGTTTGACGGGCCGAGAAACAGAAAATTTTATGTCAAGATTATGTGATTTGTTTTATATTAAGTAATATTACAATTTAATGATGAATTAAAAAATAGTACACAACTTAACAGAAGAGTCTATTAATTAACAATACTGTTAAGCAAACTTTAAGCTGTCTTTTGGATAAAACGCCAAATAGACAGCTTTTTATTTGTGAAAATATACGAATTTTTATTTCAAAATAAAAATTAAGTGAGAAAAACTTGATTTTTACCTAAATGAATAGTATAATTAAAGTAGAAGGTAAAGGATATCGAATGGGATACGGTATCCGAATTTAACCAACGGAGGGAATTAACTATGCACAATCATTTTATGAAAAAGGCAGGAGCCGCAGTTATGGCTGCTGCTATGGCTCTTAACGGTTCTGTTCTTACTGCTGTAACAGTTAATGCTGCAGATGCTCAGAAGTACGAGTTTGAAAACGGTACTATGACAGAAACTGTAGAAGCTGTTACTGAAAGCGGAGCAAGCGGAGGTAAAGTTGCTTATATGCAGGATGACGGAACTGTTTCCGTTGATGTGGATGTAGCAACTGCAGGTATGTACAAGCTCACAATTTATGCTTATGGTGTTGGCGGCTCAAAGGTTCAGAATCTTGCAATCAACGGCGTTGACCAGGCTCAGATAAGCATTCCTGAGGGCGAGTTTGCACCTATTTCCACAACAGCAAAGCTTACCGCAGGAAAGAACACAATTACAATCAGCAAGTCATGGGGCTGGACAAAGTTTGACTACCTTACAGTTGAGGAAGCTACACTTTCTCCTATAAAGGCAACACAGACAACACCTTGTGATATAAAGGCTATTCCTGCTGTTTATTCACTTATGGAATACTTATCCGAGGTTTATGGTAAGAATATCATTTCAGGTCAGCAGGAAATTTATTCAGGCGGCCCTCACGGTCTTGAATACGAGTTCGAGTATCTCCAGGATCTTACAGGAGAGCTTCCTGCTATCAGAGGTTTCGACTATGGTAACTTCTGCTGTCCTGCTTTCGGCAGCGATGACGGCTCAACTGACCGTATCATTGAATGGGTAAAGAATAAGAAGGGTATTGCAACAGCTTCTTTCCATTACAATGTTCCAAAGGATTTTGCAAGCTACACAATCGGTCAGAAGATTGATTGGGCGCAGACAACATATACAGCTAAGGACACAGACTTCTCACCTTCAAAGGCTGCTACACCTGGTACTAAGGAAAATGAGTACTATATGCAGGGACTTAAAACACTTGCAGCTGAGTTCAAGGAGCTTGAAGCACAGGGTATTCCCGTTCTCTGGAGACCTCTCCACGAAGCAGAGGGTTCAGGCGGCGAGTCCGGCTCCTGGTTCTGGTGGGGCAGAGAAGGCTCAGAGGCATATAAGAAACTCTGGATTTATACATATGAAACTCTTACAAACGAGTTTGGCTGTCACAACCTCATCTGGGAGTGGAACAGCTACAACTATGAATATTCACAGGATTGGTATCCTGGTGATGAATACGTTGATATCATCGGTTACGATAAGTATAACTGTACAGACTGGTCTACAGGTTCAGCTGTACTGAAGCACAATGACAGTGCTATCGGCTCCACATTCTACGGAATTATGGATAGATATGACAGCACAAAAATGGTTGCTATGACAGAAAACGACAGCTTCTCAACTGTTGATAATCTTATTGACGAAAAGGCTGGCTGGCTCTATTTCTGTACTTGGTATGACGGTGGAAGTGCAGATACAAACTTCCTTTCAAACCCCGTATTTAACACAAAGGAAGACACAATTGAGATGTATCAGAGCGAATACTGCATTACTCTTGATGAACTTCCGGCTGATCTTTATACAAGGGATGTAGAACCTGTTGATCCTGCACTTACAACAGCAAAGCCTACAACAAAGCCCACAACTACAACAACACGTGCTGTTACAGAGGCTGATCCCAACAAGGATTACGGCACTGTAAAGTATGACAAGACAACAAAGAATTTCAAGATAACACTTCCTGAGGCTGCAGAGGAATTCTATATCAACGTTGAGCTTCCTAAGGGTGTTACATATGCTAACGGCGGTCTTGGTGTGTCTATTCCTCTCAACGGTGAATACTATTGGGTAAATCTCCAGTGGGAAGCTAAGAGCAGCGGCTCAATCAAGGTTGATGTACAGAAGAACTTCCTCAACTGCTCACTTGGAACAGAAGTTGTCGAGGACGAGGCTCTTATCGAGAAGATAAAGGCAGAGCTTGGCAAGTCCGATACATATGAGGGACAGATCTGGTATGCTGACGAAAATGGCAACGCTCTTACTGACCTTTCAGGCATCCAGATTCTTGATGCATATCTCTTAAAGGGTGGTTCTTCCACAACAACTCCTACAACTCCTGTACTTCCTTCAACAAAGTATGACGGTTTTTATGTAGACGGTCAGACTATCCGTGATGCAAACGGAAATGAGTTTGAAATGCGCGGTGTAAATATTGCTCACGCTTGGTACAAGGACAAGACAGAGCAGTCTATCAAGGCAGCTGCTGACCTTGGTACAAACTGTGTACGTATCGTATGCTCTGACGGTGTTAAGTGGGATAAGACAACAAAGACTGAGATTGAAAATATTATCAGTTGGTGCAAGGCAAACAAGCAGATTTGTATTCTTGAAGCACATGATGCAACTGGAAGCAATAACATTGCAGATATCGTAACAGCTGCTGAGTACTGGGCAACAATGGCCGACCTCCTTAACGACAACGCAGAGTACGTTATCCTTAACATTGCTAACGAGTGGTATGGCGATTGGAACAGCTCCACATGGGCTGACGGCTGCAAGCAGGCTATCAAGGTAGTTCGTGATGCAGGTATCAAGAATATGATTATGATTGACTGTGCAGGCTGGGGACAGTATCCCACATCAATCAAGGAAGAGGGTGCATCTGTATTCGCATCTGACCCCGAAAAGAACACAGTATTCTCAATGCATATGTATGAGTATGCAGGCGGCACAGCTGATATGGTAAAGAACAACATTGACGGTGCTCTCAAGTGCGGCGCACCTGTACTCGTAGGTGAATTTGGTCTTAAGCATACTGACGGTGACGTTGATGAAGCTACAGTTATGAGTTACTGTGAGCAGAACGATATGGGTTATATCGCTTGGTCCTGGATGGGTAACAGCGGCGGCGTTGAGTACCTCGACCTTGTAAGCAGCTGGGATGGTTCTAAGCTTACAGAGTGGGGCGAGATTTACTTTGACGCAATAGAAAATAATTCAAATCTTGCATCTGTATACACTGAAGGAGTTACTCCCCCTTCAAATCCTTCCGATCCTTCTGTAGAGGTAACACTTATAGGTGACGCTAACTGCGACAGTGTAGTTACAATGGCAGACGCTGCTTCTGTTTATCAGTCACTTGGAAACCCCGATAAATACGGACTTTCAAAGCAGGGTGCTGCAAATGCTGATTGCTGTGACCAGGGAAATGGCATTACAGCTGCTGACGCACTTGCAATTCAGAAGCTTATTGCAAATATTGTTAATAAGCTCCCCATAGCTTCAAA
The DNA here is from genome assembly GCA_045531615.1 of Ruminococcus sp. GTDB lineage: Bacteria > Bacillota > Clostridia > Oscillospirales > Ruminococcaceae > Ruminococcus. The sequence continues at coordinate 86,884 of JAZSEJ010000085.1, read as the reverse complement.
ATAATTCCAATACCCCTATAATACAAAAAACGAGCCTGAGAAATCAGGCCCGTTTTTTTGCATTAGGTCACCTCTAAAAACCTCCCTTACGGCTGAATTTCTATGGCAAATATCATTTGCTGCGTTGACAAACCTTGCAATACATCAAGTATTACTGCAGTTTGTCGCCTTGTAACTGATATTTGTCATATACGAAATTTCGCTCGTGTTCCGGTTTTTAGAGATGCCCATTATTTTTTGTTTTTCCGATAAATAATAGTAAGTCCGCGGATAAGCAGATTATTGTCAATATGTACCGTTTTTTTGCAGAGGGGGATAACGGTTGAGGCAAGTCCGCCTGTAGCAACGGCAGTACACGGCTCACCCAGTTCTTCCTCGATACGCTCGATTATGCCGTCAATAGCGCAGGCATTGGAGAACAGCGCGCCGCTTTTCATACAGTCGATTGTATTGCGTCCGATGATATTTGGGGGCATCTCAAAGTCTATTTTAGGTAGCTGCGCCGTGCGGTTTATAAGAGCGTCAGCGGCAACTCCCATACCTGTCATAATAAGTCCACCGAGGTAATTTTTATTCTTGTCCACAACGGAAATAGTTGTAGCTGTACCCATATCAATGATAATAAGCGGCACAGAATATGTATTTATTGCCGCAACAGCGTCAACCGCCTGGTCACATCCAAGCTGCTTTGGGTTGTCTATGAGGATATTCAGACCTGTTTTAACTCCGGGGCCTGCAACCATAACATCCACCTTGAAAAGCTTGTTTATAGCCTCTTTGACGGTATTCGTCACCGAGGGGACAACGGATGACATAACAGCGTCGGTTATTTCCTCACAGCGAAAATTATTCATTTCAAGAAGCGTTTTGATAAGCACCGCGTATTCAGCGGCGGTTGCATTGTGATTGGTGGAAATTCTTTCGAATACCACGATTTCGTCGTTATCATTTACACAGCCGAAAACTATATTAGTATTGCCTATATCAGCGGCTAAAAGCATAAATTTTACCTCCTGTTTTGGGATAATTACATTATACCATATTTTATCATTAAAATCTATAGCTTTCGAAATTATTTTCATTTAATGATGTATAATATTATTGCTGATTTTTCACAGGATTTATTGTGCAATGTGTACATTGTGAGAAACGGGAGAATATGATATAATTAAAATAGGAAGATATAATTGTAATAAGATTTCAAGGAGGAATAGATATGAGTACAAAGGAAAAAGCTTTTTACATTTTTAATCAGCTTACAGAAGAACAGCTTGAAGCATTTGTAACGCTGTTTGGCAAGAGTTTCAATATTATTCCCGAAGAAATTCCTGATGAGTGGGATAAGGAAATGATTGCAAATAGCCGTGAAGATAATGAAGAATCAATGTCGCTGAACGAATTTGCAAAAGAATTGGGGCTTAATCCAAATGACTTACGAGTATAATATCAGAAAAAAGGCTATGAAGTTTATTCAAAAACAGGAACGTAAACAACAGGAAAGACTTTTGAAAGCGATATATGCGTTGCCTTTAATTGGCGATGTAAAGAAAATGGTTGGAGAGGATAATTTATATCGTCTGCGTGTTGGTGATTACAGATTGCTTTTTGAAATGTCAGAAAAAACAAAAGAAATAACGCTTATTGATGTTACTAATGCAGATAACAGAGGTCAGATTTATAAATGAATTTTCAAGGAGAATGAATATGCTCAAAGGAAAAACAATACTGCTTGGAGTATCAAGCTCTATAGCCGCTTATAAAATGTGCAATGTAGCCCGTATGCTGACAAAACTTGGGGCGGAGGTACACGTAGCAATGACGGCAAACGCCACGAACTTCGTGCATCCCCTGACCTTTGAAACGCTGACACAGAACAAGTGCCTTATTGATACATTTGACCGCAACTTCCAGTACAGCGTGGAACACGTTGCAATTGCGAAAAAGGCGGATGTAGTTCTTATTGCCCCTGCAACAGCAAATGTAATCGGCAAAATTGCAAACGGTATAGCCGATGATATGCTGACTACAACGGTTATGGCGTGTACCTGTCCTATACTTGTTTCACCTGCAATGAATCACAATATGCTGCATAATTCCATAGTGCAGGAGAATATAGATAAGCTGAAAAGACACGGCTACAAGATAATTGAGCCTGTTAAGGGGATGCTTGCAAATCGCGATATAGGCGACGGTAAACTCCCCGATGAAGATACACTGGTGGAGTATATCCTCTGTGAAATAGCCTTTGAAAAGGATTTAACAGGCAAAAAGGTGCTTGTAACAGCAGGTGCAACCCGTGAGAGCATTGACCCTGTGCGTTTTATAACAAATCATTCCAGCGGAAAAATGGGCTTTGCTATGGCGAAAGCGGCTATGCTCCGTGGTGCGGAGGTAACGGTGGTAGCGGCACATACAGAGGTTGAGCCTCCTATGTTTGTAGATGTTGTAAAAGTTCAGTCGGCGGAGGATATGTTCAACGCTGTAAAGAGCCGTATGGACGATATGGATATTATCATTAAAGCGGCGGCTGTGGCGGATTATACCCCAATGTCAACTGCCGACCATAAAATAAAGAAATCTGATGACGATATGAGCATATCGTTAAAGCGGACTACGGATATTCTGAAATATATCGGTGAAAACAGACGTGATGGGCAGATTGTCTGCGGATTTTCAATGGAAACGGATAACGTAGTTGAAAACTCGCGGAAAAAGCTTATTTCAAAGAACTGCGATATGATATGTGCCAATTCCCTTAAAAAGGATGGTGCAGGTTTCGGTACTGATACTAATATTATCACAATGATAACTGCCGATTGTGACGAAGAACTGGAGCTGATGAGCAAATTCGATGCGGCAAATGTTATTCTGACGAAGATTAAGGGTATGGTGTGAAATTATCAGGCAGTCAGGGGGAGAACCTTATTTTTTGCCCTCTGATAATATAGTGTCTTTTCAGAGCCGTTTTGTTGCAGCAAAAATCAAATTTGTAGGAATGCACAATCAGCGCGTGTCAAGTTTGTGCAAATAAAACAATCGAATATATGTAGAAATATAACTAAAACACCGCATAAAGCCGTCAGGTGGGCTTTATGCGGTGCTTTTTTAATTATATTTCGGCTCACAAGTGAGATTAATACCCAATCTCTTGAAAATACGTTCATCAACAGGGGAGAGGATAACAGTTGAATGTACTTCACAGCCGCGGAGATTTGAAATCTGCTCCATAGCTCTCTTTGCATTGTCATCGGTAGTAGCACAGATTGACAGGGCAAGGAGGGTTTCGTCTGTATGTATACGGGGATTGTTATTTCCCAGATGATTTACCTTTAAATCCATAATAGGCTCAATAACGTGAGGTGACATAAGGAGAATACTGTCGTCCAGACCTGCCATATGTTTCAGTGCATTGAGAAGAAGTCCCGATGCCGCACCTAAAAGGTCAGAAGTTCTGCCTGTTATCATAGTACCGTCGGGAAGTTCCATAGCTGCGGCAGGTGCGCCTGTTTCAGTCTCTTTCTGTAAAGCAGCTTCAACGGTGCGTCTGCTGTCAGGGCTTATATTTGCCTGCTTCATAAGAAGCGAAAGCTTAGTAACCTCATCGTCGGAAATAAGTCCCTTTCGGCGGTCGCAAAGTCCCGTATAATAACGGCGGATAATTTCATCAGACGCCGCCTTGCAGGTGATTTCATCGTCAACAATGCAGTTTCCAGCCATATTTACGCCCATATCTGTTGGGGATTTATAGGGGGATTCTCCTAATATATTCTCAAACATAGCGTTGAGAACAGGGAATATTTCAACATCTCTGTTGTAGTTTACTGTAGTTTTGCCATATGCTTCAAGGTGGAAGGGGTCAATCATATTTACATCGTTAAGGTCGGATGTAGCCGCCTCATAAGCGATATTTACAGGGTGGCGGAGAGGGATATTCCAGATAGGGAATGTTTCAAATTTGGCATATCCTGCGTTAAGTCCGCGCTTATGCTCGTGGTAGAGCTGTGAAAGGCAGGTAGCCATTTTACCGCTGCCAGGTCCAGGTGCAGTTACAATTACAAGCTTGCGTGAGGTTTCGATATATTCATTCTTACCGAAGCCGTTTTCGCTGATTATACGCTGTAAATCCGAGGGATATCCCTTTATGTTGTAATGGCGGTACACCTTTACTCCGAGAGCTTCAAGACGGGCGCTGAAAGCGTCGGCGGTAGGCTGATTGTCGTAGCGTGTGAGAACTACGGAGCTTACAAAAAGCCCGATTTTCTTGAATATATTAAGCAGGCGGATAACGTCTACATCGTAAGTAATGCCTAAATCTCCGCGGATTTTATTCTTTTCAATATCATCGGAGTTGATGACGATGACAATTTCCGATTCATCTTTAAGTTCAAGAAGTAACTGTAATTTACTGTCGGGCTTGAAGCCTGGGAGAACGCGTGAAGCGTGAAAGTCGTCAAAAAGCTTTCCGCCGAATTCAAGATAAAGCTTGTCCCCGAACTGGTCGATACGCTTACGGATATGTTCCGACTGCAATTTAAGATATTTATCGTTATCAAAGCCGATTTTACTGTTCATAAATATTTTCCTCCGTTAATTACGCTATTACTATTATATAGCAAAATCAGAAAAAAAGCAAGGGGTAATTCAGGATTTTATAAAAAATGCCCTCCCGATAAAAGGAGGGCATAATCATTATTTTTCAATTTCTGCCTGCTTGCAGAACAGTTCAAAGGCCTTTGAAACAGAATCATCGCCTTTTATGAATTCGGTACTTGTAAAAGTGCCTGTGTATTCATCATTAACAAAAACATAGCAGGATTCGCCGTTTTCAGTTTCAACAAAATCAACCTGTGTGGATTTGCCGTTGATATCGGTGAATTTTGATGTGAATACAGGATTTTCAAGCACAGGATTGTTATCAACATCAATTCCGTCAAGTGCTATATAAGCGAAACTGTCAAAGAAATTCTCAAAATAGCTCAATACATTGGCATTTTTAAGGTCGATGTCGTTATCCTTGTATTTTGCCCAGCCCTCATTTGCGTTAAGGGTGAATTCAACATTAAGCTCGTCGCTGATTATCTCAAATTCAGAAGTAGAATGGAGATTAGCACATTCAATCTTTTTAAGCGCGAAGTCAATGGGAGTTTTTTCAATGAAGTCCAGGTCACCTGAATAGAAAGTTTCAACCTGTTTTGCTTCCTGATTGTAAACATAAGTGTATGTCTGTGAGTTCTGACCATATTTGCTGAAAAGGAGAGTTTTAGATGTTCCGTCAGCTGCCTTTACAGTGAATTCTGCAATAGGCTCGTCAAAACCATAGGTTGTGATGTCGTTTTCGTCCTCAGGGAGCATTAATTCAGCAGTAAGACGCGATATGACCGCAAGGAGACTGCTTACCTTTGTCTGGTCAACTGACAGCATTTCGTACTTGTCAGGGAGCTTCCATTGATTATTTTCTGTGTCCAGTTCAAGGGAATATATTTCCTCTCCGTCACGTTCCAGCTGGAGACCAACAATTTCATTTGTCTTATAGGGGATGAAATCGCTGTTTTTCAGTTCCAGTCTTGTGGAGATGATGTTGGATATAATCGAAGTCGGGATTGCATAGACGGTGTTTCTTGTGTCGATATAGCTGTAGTATACATCTCCTGTGGGGCTTTGATTGCCCAGATACAGGGTGTATGACCGCGAATTACCCGAAACTGTTACAATATAAGGATTATCAAGACCGTATTCAGCCTTGCTTTCATCTGTAAGTTCACCGTAGCTTTCCTTAGCCTCCAGTGATGCCATAAATGTAACAATTCCTTGTAATTTGGTCTGGTTTGTATCAAAGTAGGAGTCGCTGTACTGTGTCAGATTCCACTCATCCTCAGCGTGTTCAAAGGTATAATCACCGTCGGAGCAGGATATGTCAACCTTATTTATAGTGTCAGCGTCAAACTCAAACAGAATTAGGTCATTCTTCATTACTTCTTCTTGTTTGGTCTCGGTTTCGCTTTTGGATTTAACCGCCAGAAAAGCACCTATAGATACTCCTGCAGCGGCTAAAAGAGCGACAATTGCGATAATAGCCTTTTTCATCAAGCATATCTCCTTTTGAGCCATACAAGCAGTCCGAAAACTGCAAATACAGCGGGAATGATAAAGAACATATTGATAGTTTTGGAAGCCTCCTTACCGTCGGCAAATACCATAGTATCGTATGAGTTGAACTTGTTTTCGATACCGAGGTCAACGTCAGAAGAATAAAGCCATGTGTTGGAGAATTTAATCAGGTTACGTGTTCCCCAGGTGTTAATAGTGAGGTTATCATCAATAGGTTCGTCACATCCTATTACTATAAGCTTTGCATCTGTCTGCTTGTTGTAGGAATAATATCCCATAACAAGAGGCTGATTTGATTTTTCCTTAGCGTCAGCGGCTGTAAGAGCGTCACCGCCCATAGGTTCGCTTATGGTAGTATACTCGTTACTGTCCATAGCTGTAGGGAGATTTTCAATAATTGAAGCCTTTTCAATCATAGCTCCTGATGAAGTAAGCTCATAGAAGCTTCTTGTATTGGAAACACCGGGAATCCAACCGTCTGCGTAATTTGTTGAAATTACTGTGTTTAACTCTGTTGTAAGGTCTTCAGAATAATCCTCAGACTTTGCGGGATATGATACTGTGAAGTAATTATCCACCTGTTCTCCATCAAGGTTTTCCAGCATCCACTTAGGATTTTTCTCCTTTATAATATTGTAATCCATACCTATTTCAAATTTTGCAAGGAGGAATTCAATATTTTCAAATCTTCCCTCTGTATCGCAGGGGGAGAGGAGCATCTGGATTTTACCGCCGTTGTCGATATAATCGCTGAGCTTTTTGCAGTCAGAGTCGCTTATATCACGGGTAGGAGCAGCAAGTGTGATAATTGCTGTATTATCGGGAACCTTATCAACAGTTGAAAGGTCAAGCTCCTTGATATCGTAGTTATCCATTCTTATGATATTCTTGTGAGATGTATAATTTCCGTCAAGGGTTTTATCGCTGTAGCCTGTAAGGAAGTATATAGTAGGAAGACTTCCTGATGTACATTGATAAATAGCGCCTGCGATGAGATTTTCACCTGCGTACTCATAAGCGCCGTTTGCGTCAGCCTGGAAAAGATTTCCCGAAATCTGGCGGATTGTATCGCCGCACTTGACAAATACATCATTAACTTTTACCTCAAGAACGCCTGATGGGTTAAGAGAAGCTGCAAGCTCAGGCTCCTCATTGGGGTTGAAGCAGGTGAGAGTGATATTGTCACGCTTTTCAAGCTCCATAAAGGTGTGATAAACGGGGAGACAATCAGGTTCATTTTTCAGATTGAAAAGAGTATTGAGGAAGAATACTTCAATTTGTTTGTCAGATGTTTTGTCAAGAATTTCCTCTGTAATTGGGTCAAGGGAGTATTTTCCCGAAGGTGTCATATCGTATACCTTATCAGAATAGGAGAAAATCATATTCAGTGGTACAAATACAACGAGTATCAGAAGTGCAAGCACAATGGCGAAAGCACCCGAAAGATTAAGTTTCTTTTTTTGTTTATTGTTATCCATATTGGCTTACCCCCTTTTCCAGCGTCTTTTTTCAATGGAGATATAGTTCCATACAAGACACACAATTATTGCGGATAAAAAGAATACTATGTCAGAAAGTCTGATAAAGCCCTGTGAGAAGTAAGCAAAACGGGGCTGAGCTGCAAAGGCATAGATAACAGCCTGTAATCCAGGATACTGTGCGATGAACTGCGTCATAGAGAAGTCATCGATAAAGAGGAATACGAACATTACAATTTCACCGAGAATAGCGGCGAGAATTGAGTTTTCAGTAAATGAGGAAACAAGCTGACCGATTGCAATGTACATAGAACCCCAGAGGAAAAATCCAAGATAAGCGCAAATAAGCTGGCTCATAACAACTTCGCCCTTGATTGAAGCGTAAATGGGGAAGAAAAGAGAGCATACAAGCATAAAGATGAATACTGTGATATTTGCAAGGTATTTGCCAAGGATAATCTGCACTACGTTGATAGGCGAGGTCATCAGCAGAACTTCTGTACCGAATTTACGTTCATCTGCAAAAGTTCTCATAGTGAGAATAGGTATAAGGAAGATGAACATAATGATTACGTTATAAAAAATATTTGCAAATGAGAAGTAATGAGTTGGCTGATTAAGGTCACCCAGACTGCTGTTGAACATAAAAGTGAACATAAACAGGAACAGAGCAGTTACAATATAAGCAAATGGAGTGAAGAAAAAGCTCTGTAAGTCCTTTTTATAGATTGAGAACATTACTCATTTCCCTCCTTTTCAGCATTTTCTGTCTGTGATTCAATCATTTCAGATTTGTATTCCTCGAAAAGCTCCTTCATTCCACCTGATGTCTGGGAGTTGATAAGCTTTACGAATGCAGCTTCAAGGTCGGGTTTTTCTGTGAAGATATCTGTAATCTGAACGTTGCTATTGAGCAGGTCTTTCATAATGCTGTTTTTGATAGCATCAGCATCACCTTCAAGCTGTGCGATGAATTCGTATGCTTCGTCACCTTCAACGTTGACTTTGGTGATTTCCTTTACGCCCTGTGTGTTCTGGATTATATCAGAAGCTGTTGCACGGCTGCCCTTTGTTCTGATGTGGAGTATAAGGCTGCCGCCTGTCTGCTTTTCGATGTTTTCAATAGTGTCAATTGCCTTGATATCGCCCTTGTTGATGATTACAACGCGGTCGCATACAGCAGAAACCTCAGAGAGGATATGGGAGCTGAAAATAACGGAATGGTCCTTTTTCAGGTCCTTAATGATATTTCTTACCTCTGTAACCTGCTTGGGGTCAAGACCAACCGTAGGCTCGTCCAGGATAAGGAATTTCGGGTCGCCTAAAAGTGCCTGAGCAAAGCCCACACGCTGCTTATATCCCTTTGAGAGGTTCTTTATGAGCTTATCCTTTACGTCGGTAATTTTGAGAAGCTCCATAACACGGGATATTTCCTTGCTTTTCTTAGTGGCGGGGATACGCTTTAAACCAGCGCAGAATGAGAGGTATTCCCTTACACGCATATCGGGGTATACAGGGGGGATTTCGGGGAGATATCCCAGATTTTTCTTAGCCTTTACAGGGTCCTTGGAGATATCGCTTCCGCAGATAGTGACTTTTCCTGCTGTCATAGGTAGAAAGCCTGCTATCATATTCATAGTTGTTGACTTTCCTGCGCCGTTGGGGCCGAGGAAGCCAAGGATTTCATTATCGTTTATTGTAAAGCTAATGTTGTTTACGGCACGATTGTTACCGTAATACTTAGTCAGATTTTCAATAGTGATCATGATATTCCTCCTTAATAAAAATTTATGTATAATCAAAAAATAGTATACATATATAATAATGTAGGCGGATTATTGTAACCGCTCAGCTGAGGGTAACGGGGCGTAATTACAGTATCCCATTATCTATAGTATTATCGCAAATTTTTGTGTACGTGAAATGAATATACTGTGAACAAAATGTTAAATTCGAAAAAATGCACAAAAAGAATCTGGTTTCAATATGTAAAAATTATATATTATATTGGTGAATATACGGTGAAAAACAGCTGTCAGGGGGATGAATTTTGTGTTAAAGGTAAAATGTCAAAATTTGTTCATATTATAGCAACAATTGACTTGCGAGCAAATTTTTGCAATAGGCAAAATATACAAAAATGGGGTTGCTAATTGTGCATTGCAACAAAAAAATCTCAACGGATTACATAAAATCCGCCAACCTGTTGACTTTGCGAAAAATATGATTTATAATAGTATTGAAAATAGTTTGAGAATTGTGTTAAGTCCCGTGACTTTTCACAGTGTACGAAGTATTTTCGTATACGCGTTCCGCTTTATCATCGGAACAAAACCATTTTTATAACCAAAATTTTATTGAGAGGGGTTAAAAACAATGATAAGCAAGAAAAACAAAGCTCTTGCAGCTGGTATTCTTTCCGCTGCAATGTCAGCTACTGCACTCGTTCCTGCTTTTGCTTCAGGTATCGATGCAACACCTAACAGCTATGCTAAGGACGATGCTGGTTCTTACGCTAAGATGTTCGAGTCACTTTATGACGACGTTATCACAAACGGTGTAGAGAACGGCTACATGAGCCCACAGAAAAACGGTGACTCATTCGGTATTCCTTACCACGCTGTTGAAACTCTCGTAGTTGAGGCTCCTGACTACGGTCACGAGACAACTTCTGAGGCTATGTCCTATATGGCATGGGTAACAGCTATGCACGATGTACTCGCTAAGAAGGGTGTTATCGACAGCTCAAGCACTGATATGGAAAAGGGCTGGAGAACACTTGAAGCTATCATTCCTGGTTGGTCTGAGAACGCTTACGGTGCAGATACTAAGTATAACACAATCTTCGAGCAGGAGAGACTCAAGGCTGATACAGCTACTGAGGAAAAGGACCCTTCACTTTATCCTGCAACACAGAACGGTACAGAAGCTATCAACCCTATCTATAATGATATGAAGTCTGCATACAAGGGTGATAACGGTTACTACCTTATGCACTGGCTCGCTGACGTTGATGACTGGTATGGCTTCGGCGGCGGCAAGGGACAGTTCACATTCATTAACACATTCCAGAGAGGTGAGCAGGAGTCTTGTTTCGAAACAGTTCCTCATCCCTGTCTTGAAGAGCTTAAGTACGGTATGAAGAGCAGTGGCCAGGGTGATGACGGTAACGGAATCAAGGCTATCTTCAACGGCGAGAACAAGGTTCCCCCACAGTACTCCTTCACAAACGCTCCTGACGCTGAGGACCGTGCTATTCAGGCTGTTTACTTCGCAAGCAACTTCGGCGTAGACTGCGGCGAACTCACATATCTTGCTGCTAAGATGGGTGACCAGTGCCGTAACGACATGTTCGATAAGTATTATAAGGAAATCGGCTGCCAGAATATGGCTTCATCTTCTGCAGGCCTCAAGAGCCAGCACTACCTGATGTCATGGTATACATCATGGGGCGGCGCTCTCACAGCAAGCTACGGTGATTACCAGTGGGCTTGGCAGATCGGTTGTTCACATTCTCACCAGTTCTATCAGAACCCACTTGCTGCTTATGCTCTTGCATATGACGAGAATATGGGCGATGCAATCAAGACAAAGAACTTCCAGGAAGACTATCAGGAGTCACTCAAGAGACAGATCGAAATGTACCTCTGGCTCCAGTCTGCTAATGGTCCTTACGCTGGTGGTTGTACAAACTCCAAGAACGGTAAGTACGAGAAGTACGATTCAAGCGAGTCTACATTCTATGACATGGTTTACGTTGAGCACCCTGTATACGCTGACCCAGGTTCTAACCACTGGATTGGTAACCAGGTATGGTCTACACAGCGTCTTGCTGAGCTTTACTACTATGTAATGAAGAGCTCTAACGGCAACCTCGCTTCTGGTCAGGAGTTTGGCGGTATGAGCCTTGATGAAGCTCTTGATGCACTTCTCAGCAGATGGGTTGAGTGGTTCATTGAGAACACTAAGTTTGACTATGTAACAGAAGATGGTAAGGAGCTTGCTTACGCTATTCCTTCAAACCTCGACTGGAGCGGTCAGCCTGCAACTTGGACAGGTAAATATGATCCCGATGCTAACAGCGGTCTTACATGTAAGATTACAGGCTACGGCATGGGAGATATCGGATGTGTATCTTCACTCTGTAATACACTTATCTTCTACGCAGCTGCTAAGGGCGTAAACGCTTCTGCTGCTACAGAGGGCGGTTCATCTGTTGCTGAGCAGGGTCTCCTCCTTGCTAACAAGCTTATGTCCGCACAGTGGAACCTCGGTCGTGACGATATTGGTATCGCATACGAGGACTGCAACGGTTCACTCAAGAGAATCTTCGAGCAGGAAGTTTATATTCCTGATTACTATGATGGTACAATGCCTGATGGTTCTGTACTTAAGCCAGGCGCTACATTCAGCTCTATCCGTGAGAGCTATGCTGAAGATGAGATGTATCAGGCTTGTAAGGCAGTTTACGATAAGACTGGTGAAACTGAGGATTACAAGTACAAGCTCCACAGATTCTGGCATATGGGCGATGCTATTATGACATATGGTACATTCGCACTTCTCTACCCAGATGTAACACCTTACTATGCTGATGGAAGTGGCGAGGATCCTACAGATGCTCCTCAGACACCTACAACTCCTCCTTCAACAACTGATGCTGATTGGGGCGATGCAAACTGTGACGGTCAGGTAACAATGGCTGACGCTGCTGCAGTATTCCAGGCTCTTGGTAACTCTGATAAGTATGCACTTTCTGCACAGGGTGCTAAGAATGCTGACGTTATTGATAACGGTAAGGGTGTAACAGCTGCTGATGCTATCGCTATCCAGGCTGTAAGTGCTAACCTTATCAAGCAGACAGACTTCCCAATGACAACAGCTGAGTATGAGGCTGCTGTAAAGTAATTTTCGAATTACATTTAATGCTGTAACGATTTAAATATAACGCACCTTCCCGAATGGGAGGGTGCGTTTTGTTATAGGAAACGTTTGGTATAAAAAATCCCCGATAAGGTATCGGGGATAAATTAATGTACAAAAAAGCTCACTACCATATGGTAGTGAGCTTGGTGCGGATAATGGGACTTGAACCCATACGTCGTGTGACACACGCCCCTCAAACGTGCCTGTCTGCCTATTCCAGCACATCCGCATTGCATCATTTCCTGACTGCTTTAATATTATACCATATAAAAAGACATTTGTCAAGGGTTTTTTGAAAAAAATCTGAAATTTTTTCAAAAAATTTTCGGCATCCGGAATATTTCCGAATGCCGAGGATATTATAAAGAGTTCTTGCTCTGTGAGAGTATTTTCATAGCTTTAAGCTGATATTCACCATTCACCTCAACCAGTGTAAATTCAACGGATTTCGAGGATGTCTTGGGAAGCCATGAAGGAAGCTCGTCTATATAATCAACTTTTACAGTGTATTCATTGTTGTTCTTTATTGCTTCCTTGATTTCAGGAGAATATGTGTAGGTTACAGGGGCAATGGGTACGTTATATGATTTTGTTTCCTCGTTGTAGTAGAAACGTGATTCTGCAGGGCCTACAGTTGTGTGTGTAAGCTCGGGGAGAGTATCACCAAAAAGCTTTACAGCGTAGGACTCAACGTCAGCAGCGGGTATCATTACAACGTCAAAGGTCTGCTCATACTGCATTGTAACGTCATCAGCCATAATCATTGACCATATAGCCGCTGTTAATATCTGTTCTGAGGGCAGCTCTGTGGGAGTGTTAAAGGACTCGATATCCATAATTACTGCAGGATAAATTATCTCTTCAAAGCCCTCTTTTTTCGTTTCTCCCGATGTGTAGCTGCCAATAAGAGAAATTGACTTTGCTATAACAGTAACAAGCCCCACACAAGCAAGGAGGGCAAAAATTACGCCGAAAATTGCGTAAAATACCTTCTTGAATCCGCCTTTTTTAGACTCGGAGTCATATTCAGCAAAGTATTTCTGCTGATTCATTATTTCATCAGGATTTTCATCCATTATGTTTTTGAGGACGGAATACAGACCTTCTGGTTTTTCTTCCTTATCTTCTTTGGATTCCTCTGGAGCATCGGATTTTTTCCAGTTTTTGAAGAATACGGGTTTCTTTTTCTTCCCCAGTAACTCCTCGAATTCTTCCTGTATTTCCCTTTCTTCTTCGCTTAATCGTTCTTCCTCAGCCTCGGGGTCTGATACAGCAGCAACAGCGTCTGTCATAATCTTATCGTTGTCGGAGTGTGGGATTTCGGATTTATCAATGGGCGGAGAAGCAGCATTTTTGTTTTCAACTTCAATACGTGCAAGCTCAGCCTGTTCAGCGGCTCTGCGCTCAGCCTCAATGCGTGCAAGCTCTGCCTGTTCAGCGGCTCTGCGCTCTGCTTCAATACGGGCGAGTTCAGCTTCTTCTGCAGCTTTGCGCTCAGCCTCGATACGAGCAAGTTCAGCCTGTTCAGCGGCTCTGCGCTCTGCTTCAATACGGGCGAGTTCAGCTTCTTCTGCGGCTTTACGCTCAGCCTCGATACGAGCAAGCTCTGCTTCCTCAGCGGCTTTGCGTTCGGCTTCTATACGAGCCTTTTCGGCGGCTTCAGCAGCTTCTTTTTCAGCCTGACGGCGTGCTATTTCTGCCTCGCGCTCTGCTTTAAGGCGGTCTCTTTCAGCCTGTTTTTCCGCTTCAGCACGTTCTGCGTCCGCACGGAGAGAGGCTTCTCTGATCGCCTCATAGTCGGGCAGTTCGTGTGAAATTACGATTTTCTTTTTCTTTGGCTTGACGATTGGTTCAGCAGGTACTTCCTCAGCGGCAGTTTCGCTTGAAGTATCTCCCAGCAGGGATGAGAGCAGGTCGTCTACAGACATATTCTCGTAGCCTGTCTGCTGAACAGGTTCTGCTTTGGGTTGTACATCACGTTTGGGCGGCTGTTCGAGAGGTTTGCCGTCCTTCAGATTATTAAGCATATCGTCAATATCTTTTCTGATAGCCATAAATATCTCCTTAAAAAATCAAACAAAGTAGAATCATAAGGCGAGATATCGCCTTATATGGATTATATCTTATCTGATTTGACCGCTTCCGTCAATCAGATATTTAACAGTTGTAAGCTCTGTAAGTCCCATAGGGCCTCTTGCGTGGAGCTTTTGTGTGGAAATTCCGATTTCTGCACCAAATCCGAATTCTCCGCCGTCTGTGAAACGTGTTGAAGCGTTGACATAAACAGCCGCTGCGTCAACCTCACGCTGGAATTTACGCGCGTTGTCAAGAGATTTTGTAACGATACACTCAGAATGGCGTGTGCTGTACTTGCGGATGTGTGAAATCGCTTCGTCAATTGAATCTACAACCTTTACAGCAATTATGAAATCGTTAAACTCAGTTGCGTATTCGGTTTCAGTTGCTTTTTCAACAGTATCGCCGAGGATGTCAATTGTCTTATCGCAGCCATATATTTTCACGCTGTGGGACTTGAAACGCTCTGCAATAAGGGGGAGGAAAGTCTCAGCTGCATCCTTATGAACGAGAAGTGACTCGATAGCGTTGCAAACAGAGGGACGCTGAGTTTTGGCATTGTCTGTAATATCCACAGCCATGCCCATATCAGCGGAATCGTCAACATATACGTGACAGTTGCCAGCGCCAGTTTCAATAACGGGAACGGTTGCGGTGTTTACAACAGCCTGGATAAGTCTTGCACTTCCACGGGGGATAAGAACGTCAACATAGCCGTTGAGTTTCATAAGCTCGTTTGTAGTCTCACGGGAAGTGTTTTCCACAACCTGTATAATATCAGCAGGTAAACCACAAGATTCAAGAGCTTCACGCATAATCTTACCAAGGCAGATATTGGAGTTTATAGCCTCTTTGCCGCCCTTGAGGATAACACAGTTGCCTGTTTTAAGGCAGAGTGCGGCAGCATCTACAGTAACATTGGGACGTGACTCGAAAATAATTCCGATTACACCCATAGGAACGCGTGTCTTTGTGATACGCAGACCATTTGGACGATTAAAGCCGTCGATAATCTGTCCGATAGGGTCATTGAGGGCTATAATTTCATCAACGCCCTTTGCAATGCCGGCAATTCGGTTTTCGTCCAGTTTAAGGCGATCCTGCATAGCAGCGGACATATTGTTTTCTTTTGCAGCGATGAGGTCTTTTTCATTTTCAGCGATAATCAGCGCTGTATTAGCGATAAGCGCCTTTGAAATAGCTGCGAGAGCCTCGTTTTTCTGATTGGTGGAAGCTCCTGAAATAACAGGTTCAGCAGCCTTTGCCTTTTTTCCTAATTCAAGCGTGTAGCTCATAGATATTCACCTCTTGTCAATTATTTTGCCTTGAATAATGTGCCAATCTCTTTATTTTCAAACAAATCGTACAAAAGTTCGGGGTCTTTGCCATTCATAATTACCATATCAATTCCTGCTTCTGTGGCAATTTTGGCAGCGTTTATCTTAGTTGACATACCGCCTGTGCCAAGCTTGGAGCCTGCACCGCCTGCGGCATTTTCAATTTCGGGAGTAATTTCCTCCACGTATGTAATTGGCTTAGCGTCGGGATTTGTGCGGGGGTCGCAGCTGTAAAGTCCGTCAATATCGGAGAGTATCAGCAGTAAATCCGCACCTGAAAGGGATGCTACAAGAGCTGAAAGGGAGTCGTTTTCGCCGATTTCAAGCTCCAGCTCGTCGATAGATATGGAGTCGTTCTCGTTTACAATGGGAATAACACCCATACCAACGAGGGTTTCTACGGTGTTTTTGAAATTTTCGCAATGGTTGGGGTTGTTGATGATCGTCTTTGTGAGCAGTATCTGTGCCACAGTCACGCTGTATTTTTCAAACATATCGTCATAGATATGCATCAGCTCGCACTGACCAACAGCGGCAACGGCCTGCTTCATTTTGGTTTCCTTAGGTTTTGATGGCAGCCCCAGCTTGCCTGTGCCAAGACCAACAGCGCCAGAAGATACGAGGATTATTTCCTTTCCTGAGTTGTGGAGGTCGGAAATTACGCGTACAAGATTGGTCATACGGCGGATATTCAGCTTGCCTGTGCTATGGGCAAGGGTTGAAGTACCAAGTTTTATAACAATTCGCTTTTTTTCGGAATTATTTCTCATTTATATCATTTCCTTATATTAATTAACTTTATTCTGCGGCTCATTTTTCAGCCAGCAGCGGATATTTTCACATACAATATTCAGCAGGCGCACTCTTGTTTCGTATGCCGCCCAAGCTGTATGAGGGGTAATAACGCAGTTTTTTGCGTTTTTTAGCGGTGTATCAGGTGCCATAGGTTCTTTTTCGAGAACATCCAGATAAGCTGCCGCGATTTTTTCGTTGTTAAGTGCCTCCGTTAAATCTGCTTCGTTGACAACAGGGCCTCTTGATGTGTTGATAAGTACGGAAGGTTGCTTCATTCTGCCCAGTAAATCGGCATTTACAATGCCCTTCGTCTTATCGGTAAGGGGGCAGTGGAATGTAAGAAAATCGGCATTTTTAACTGCTGTGTCTAAATCGCACACCTCGTAGGGGCAGTTTTCGGGAGTTGTTCTTGTGCTGACAAGAATATTCATACCGAAAGCCTTGCCAAGCTCCGCAACACGTTTGCCGATTGAGCCATAACCTACAATAGACAGAGTTTTTCCGCACATTTCCGAAATTGGAATGGGAAAATATGAAAAGCAGGGGGAAGCTTCCCATTCGCCGCTTTTAACAGAGCTGTCGTAGTCGCGAATACGGCTGCAATAGTCTAAAATATAGGCAAAAACCTGCTGTGCAACGGCATTTGTGGAATACTGACCTGCATTGCATACAGTTATACCCTTTTCAGCGGCATATTCAACATCTATATTGTTGAAACCTGTAGCAAATAGTCCGATATAGCGTATATTGGGGCAGCTGTCCATAACCTCCTTGGTGATAAGCACCTTATTGCAGAGGACGATTTCAGCATCGCCTATACGTGTTATCACATCCTCGGGGGAGGTGAGGGGGTAAACGGCAATATCGCCGAATTCTTCGAATACAATAGGGGAGAGGTCATCTCCGCAGCACATTGTAGACCAGTCGAGAATAACAGTTTTCATAATTATTCAGCCTTTTCCTCTGCGGAATTTTCTTCTTTTGACTTTTTCTCCTCTTTCAGCTCAGGGTGCTTTATCTTGTAGATGATATCGGAAACTATGGAAATAAGGATAAGAGCAAATTCAATTGCACCTACGGTATAGAACCATACCTTATTTTCGGAGAGCCACAGAGTCATAGAAAATGGCACTGCAAAGGCAAGAATAAGCTGATATGGTCGCTTATCAAAGAAATATCTTACCATAAAAAAGAGAAAGGCTACAATTGAGAAGCCTATGTGAAGCTCAAATGGAAAAGGGAAAAGGTTTGGGTTTTCAACCTTTGTCAGTTCGAGGACTGTGAATAAATCTGGATTGAACATAAGGTACTCCTGTCCGTACAAGGGACTGTTTTTACGGCATACAGTCTTGCCAAAATTTGCAGCTTTCAGCTTCCATTTAGACCGTACACGAGCACGGTAAACCGCTGAAAAGCCTATTATGATAATTATAACATAGAGGGCAGAAAAATTCAACCTTTTTTATTAAAATAAGAAGAATTACCGTTAATTTGCACAATTATTTATAATATAGAAGTGTATTTTACTTCCCTGTGAACACATTGAGATGAAGTTAATAAAATTAAATTTTACTGATTTGTAATAATTCGCAAAAAATCTATTGACAGAAGTAGTAAAAAAGTGTATAATGAATATGTTGTATTTTGCAGAAATATTGCTTTCAGGCAGTAATGCAGCTTTGTTTTAAATCATTTCGGAGCAGAATTGCTTCGGATAAGATATATTACAAATACGGACGGATGTCCGGCTTTTTCAGGGAGTTTACCCTGTCAATATATATTGTTTTGCAAATGAATAAAATAATGCGGCATTAACCGCCCGAAGCAGTATGTTTTATATGATACAAATAATTATATTGCTTAAAGGAGGTAATGCACTGTATGGATCCCGTAATTGCTATTGTGCTTATACTTGTGGCTTTGATTGCAGGTGCGGCTGTCGGCGGACTTTTAGCCTATAAAAAGGGTGTTGCGGCAGGCGTTGAGCAGCGTAAGCGTGACGCTGAGGCTATGGTGGGTTCTGCTGAAAAGCAGGCTGAGCGTATTGTTGCCGATGCTGAAAAGGACGCAGATGCTAAGAAGAAAAGTGCTCTTGTAGAGGCTAAGGATGAGATTCACAAGCTCCGTAATGAAGCGGATAAGGAAATCAAGGACCGCAGAGCTGAGCTGTCCCGTCAGGAAAGACGTATGCAGCAGAAAGAGGAGAATCTCGACAAGAAAACCGATAACCTTGAAAAGAAGGAAGAAACTCTTAATCAGAAGATAAAGAGTGCCGATGAAAAGCTCAAGGAAGCAGAGCAGATCAAGAAATCTGAAATGGACGTACTGGAGCGTATTTCAGAGTTCACAAGAGATCAGGCTAAGGAATACATACTTTCCAAGCTGGAAGATGATCTTGTTCACGAAAAGGCTGTAAAAATTGCAGCTTATGAACAGCAGCTCAAGGATGAATGCAACGAAAAGGCAAGAAGTCAGATTTCTCTTGCCATCGCAAAGGTTGCGGCAGACCAGGTATCGGAGGCGGCAGTTTCCGTTGTTCCTCTGCCCAACGACGAAATGAAGGGACGTATTATCGGTCGTGAGGGAAGAAATATCAGAACCCTCGAAACTCTCACAGGAGTTGACCTTATTATTGACGATACCCCTGAGGCTATTACACTTTCCTGCTTTGACCAGATTCGCCGCGAGGTGGCAAGAATTGCACTGGAAAAGCTTATAGCCGACGGAAGAATTCACCCTGCACGCATTGAGGAAATGGTTGATAAGGCTCGCCGTGAGGTTGAGTATCGTATCAAGCAGGAGGGTGAACGTGCGGTAATCGAAACAAACGTACACGGAATCAACCACGAGCTTATCAAGCTCCTCGGACGACTTAAATTCCGTACAAGCTACAGACAGAATGTTCTCGACCACTCAATTGAGGTTGCAAAGCTCTGCGGAGTTCTTGCTGCTGAATTGGGAGTTGACGCTAATATGGCAAGACGTGCAGGACTTCTTCACGATATCGGTAAGGCTCTTACTTCTGAAATCGAAGGCTCACACGTTCAGATTGGTGTTGACGTATGTAAAAAATATAACGAAAATGCAGTCGTTATTCACGCTGTAGAGGCTCACCACAACGATGTAGAGCCTAAGACAGTTATCGCTTGTATCGTTCAGGCAGCCGACGCAATATCCGCTGCAAGACCTGCCGCAAGAAGCGAGAACTATGAGAGTTATATCAAGCGACTTCAGAAGCTTGAAGAAATCTGTACTTCTTACAACGGCGTTGAAAAGTGCTTTGCTGTACAGGCAGGACGCGAAGTCAGAATTATGGTCGTTCCCGAAGTTATCAACGATGAAAAAATGGTGCTTGTTGCAAGACAGATTGCACAGCAGATTGAAGCTGAAATGGATTATCCAGGACAGATTAAAGTTAACCTCATCAGAGAGAGCAGAGTTACAGATTACGCAAAATAAACAAATTGCTGCGGATGTTGATGCATCCGCAGCTTTTTTTGTATGAAAGGGTGGTAAAATGGCAAAACAGCTATTCAATTCATCGGAAAAATCCAATTTCATAGTTAATATGACCGAAGAAAAGTTTTCAAAGCTTGCTTCATGGGGGCTTATTTCAGCAGTATTCCTCACATCGATTTCAGCAGCGATACCTGTAATAAGCGGAATTAAGGCATACAGCCTTACATCTATCGGTATAACCCTGGGGGGCATATTCTGTATGGTTCTGGCGCTTATTGGTGCTATGAAGAAATATATCGACAGAAGAGCGCTGATACCTGCCGCAGCAATGGGCGTTACGCTTATATGGGCTGTTATATCGATGATTAACTCATATGATTACTTTGTATCCCTCAACGGCTATCCAGGCAGAGGCGAGGGCTTGCTGACATTGATTTTTTACGCAAGTTTTTTTATAACAGCGGCTTCAATCAAGACGGATAAAGCACGCAAGACCCTTTTGTGTGGAATTCTTATAAACGGTATGCTGAACAGCATTGTGGGACTTGTCCAGATATTCACAGGATATTTAAGTGACTACAAGTACGTATCGTTGCAACTTGAAATCAATGCAGCGTCGGGATTTTCTCAGTCACCTCTGTTTCTTGCAATGGTGCTGAGTATATCCATTGCAGCGGCAATGAGCGGACTTGCACTGTTTGAGGGAAAGAAGTCAAAGATATTATGTATTGTATCAATATGCCTGTTTTCCTTTGTGAATATGTTTACATATTCCTTTGTTGGCATATGCGGCACAGTACTTGCAGTAATCATCGGAATTATTATGATTATCGCTGCAAAAGCACCTAAGATAAATCTTTTGTCTGTATTTGGAGTTATCGTACCTGCGGCAGCTGCTATAGTTATTGTAAACTGTGGATTAATTGGAAATATCGACAGTTATCGTTTATACGACGGTCGTATATTATGGTTTGCTGACAGCTATATGCGTCTGAATTCCAGCGGAGATTTTGACTCTGAACGTGTTGATATAGACGACACAGCTGATGTATACCACTTCATCAACCGCAAGACCACAGATATCATCAGCAAAAACGGACTTGTCGGCACAGGTCCCGACCAACTTGTATTTCCTCAGATATACAATTTTGGTCTTGAAGATGTGGAGGATGCCTATATTGAGGATATTGCCATAATAAACAAGGGTACCTTTGACAGAGCGTACAACGATTACCTCAATACAGCAGCAACAAGGGGAATTCCTTCAGCCATAGCTCTTGTAGTAACGATTATAGGCACATTGGCAGCAGGTTTTGCGAGCTACAGAAAGAGCAGAAACAGCATAACACTCTGTATGGTTCTTCTGACAGCAATGGGCGGAATATTATATCTCATATGCTGCAGCAGTATGGCATTTACTCCAATATTCTGGGCAATTGCAGGCAGTTCCCTTGTAAATCTCAATATAATCAAAGAGAAAAAGATTGAGAAATCAAAGAACGGAAAAAAATAACGCAAACACCGCACGGCTCCGTGCGGTGTTTATTTTACGAATTCTTATTATTCTGACTTTTGATATAATCGCAAGTATAGCGAAAAAGCTTAATTATTCCCCATCCCACAGCAGTAGCAATGAGAATAATGGTTTCAATGAAGAAGTTTTTTACGTTTTTCATATTGCCTCCGTTTATTTTCAAAAAGCTATTGACAAATGTCGCATAATGAGCTATAATATAATAAATCTTTGATGCAAAGGGTGAAATATTTAATGGACAGTACCCCTGATGGGTATTACGCGGAGAAAACTGAATATGGTTTTTTAAGGCATAGTTTGTACTATTTTCTTTGTTAGTACAGGTTATGCCTTTTAGTGCGTACATATGTATATTATGAGATTAAAGTGAGGTATTATTTATGTTAGGGCAGATAATTCTGCAAATTGTACTTATTGCGTTAAATGCTGTTTTTGCTTGTGCGGAAATAGCAATAATCCAGGCAAACCCTACAAAAATTGACAAAATGGCTGATGAGGGAAATAAGAAAGCTGTAAAGCTGCAGAAGCTTACAGAGGAACCCTCCCGATTTTTAGCCACAATTCAGGTTGCAATTACTCTTTCGGGCTTTATCGGAGCCGCTTTTGCTGCTGATAATTTTGCCGATAAGATAATTCGGCTTACAAATAGCCTTGGTTTTGAAGAATATGCTGAAATGCTCAAACCTGTGGCCGTTGTAGTTGTAACTTTTATTTTATCATATATTACCCTTGTTTTCGGCGAGCTTATTCCGAAACGTGCAGCTATGAAAAATCCCGAAAAGATTGCATTGAGTATGGCAGGCGGAATAACTGTGATACAGAAGCTTTTCACTCCTATGGTCTGGATGCTGAATATCTCCACCAACGGGGTATTAAAACTTATGGGTATCAACCCTGAGGATGAGGAAGAAACAGTCACAGAGGAAGAAATTCTTATGATGTCCGACGCAGGTGCTGAAAAGGGTACTATAGACGAGGCTGACAACAGGATTATCAAAAACATCTTTGAATTTGACGACCTTACAGCGGAGCAGGTATGCACACACAGAACAGATGTGATAATGCTTTGGGCGGAGGATTCTGTTGAAACCTGGGAAGATACAATCCACCGCACCCGTCACTCACGTTTCCCCATATGCGGCGAAAGCGTAGATAATATTATCGGTATACTCAATGCAAAGGATTATTTCCGCCTTGAGGACAAGAGCCGCGAAAATATAATGAAAAATGCCGTCCGCGAGCCATATTTCGTTCACGAAACAATGAAAGCCGATGTACTTTTTGCTCAGATGAAGAAGCGCGGTGCACATCATTTTGCTGTTGTAGTCGATGAATACGGCGGAATGACAGGAATTATAACCGTTACTGATCTTGTAGAGGAGCTTGTAGGCGAGTTTGATGACGATGAGATGAATACACCGGAGCCGGTATTGAAATCAATTGGTGAAAACCGCTGGATAGTTCCCGGCATCACCGATTTAGAGGAAGTAAATGAGATGTTGAAAATAAATCTCCCCTCAGATGAATATGATACATTTGGCGGATATGTAATTGACGGTTTGGGAGAAATTCCGAAGGACGGACTTACAGCCGAGCTTGAATGTGACGGACTTCATATAGAAGTGCTGAAAATTCATCATCACCGCATAGAAATATGCCGTGTAACTAAAATTGATTAAAAATCATATGAGAGCCGTCAGAATTTAGCTGACGGCTTTTTACGATATATCGCAATCTTTCCTGTAGGGGCGAGCATTGCTCGCCCTTGAATTAATACCAATCCCTGAAACAACAGTAGACAAATCTAATGGCATAAATGCTGTATATCGTCGTTGTCCTCCTCACCATACGGTAGTATGCTTTCGTCGTCCGCCTTGATATACATCATTTCTGCTCATCATCTTTGTCTACTAACATTTTAGGGATTGGTATAAATAAGTCTTTTTCACACCTTTCATTGTCAAAACGCACAATTTTATTGATGTAATTTTGTGCAATCATACAAACTTGCAAAAAACTTTCAAAAACCTCTTGACAAATAAATAATTATAGTCTACAATATAAGTAGAAGTAAAATACACATAGAGTTATTCCGGATTTGCCGAAAAAGAAAAGGGCATCGGATTAAATCCGACACCCTTTGATATCATATGTTAACTTTACTTTGTCTTTTCGGGAAGCTTTGTGATAATACTTGCTGTAAGCTTCTGAATTGCAATTGCATCTGCAGCTGTAACGCCATTTCCGGGGTCGCAGCAGTCAGCATTTGCAGCACCCTGTGCTGACAAGGAGTATTTATCGGGATTTCCCAGTGCCTGATATATTGCAGCAGCGTCAGCCATAGAAACCTCGCCGTCGCAGTTAGCGTCACCGTATACAACGTCGCCTGCGGGCTTATCAGTAGGCTCAGTAGTTGCAGGGGGATTTGTAGGCTTAGGGGTATCAGTGCCGTCTGAAAGCTTACCGCACACAATACCTGCACCAACTGTTGACATAAATACAGTACCGAATTCATCCATATCGCCAACGAGGAAGTTTCCGTTTCCTGTGCCGCCGTAGAGGTTATCAGTATTTATGCAGTCCCAGGACTTACCGCCGTCAGTTGAACGGTAAATACCCTCAACGTCTGATTCAGCAGGTCTGCCGTACATATAAACGGTATTCAGACCGCCTGCCTTCTCAGGTGCGCCGTAACCAAGAGTTTTACAGTAGAATATGTCTGTTTTCTCAATCTTTGTGCCGCTTTCGGTAATTGAGTACATACCATTCCAGCCGAGAGCCATAAGGAGATTATCCTCAGCAAGGTATGCGAGGTCGCCTGTGTGGTCGCACTGGTCGTACTTGCCTACAACAGTTTCCTTGAAAGTTGCGCCGTAGTCTGTACTGATATAGAATGAATAATGGGATTCTTCAAGAGTAGGCTCCTTCTTGTTGGGGTCAGAAGCCCAGTAATCATTGTGCTTGATGCCTGAGCCGTATACAACAGCAGGATTATTCAGGTCAACAAGAGGATAAGTTGTCTTAGAGCCGTCAAGACCTTCGGATTTTGACCAGTTAGCACCGAAATCATCGGAATACTGGAGAGAGCCGTTGCCCGAATCAGCCTTTATGAAACGATATGAGCCGTCTTTAAGCTGAGTTATAGCCATTTTTCCGCCGCCGTTGGGAACTTTAAGCTCCTGCCAGGTTGCACCTGCATCAAGGGAATAGAATGCCTTGCCCTCGTGTTCGCCTACACGGCACATAACCTTAGTATCAGAGGGGCAGTAAGCAATAGCGGATGTAGAGCCTATATTGGGCTTGTACTGCTCGGGGATTACATTTATATCCTTGTGGATAAATCCGTCATAGTCACCGATAGCGGAGTAATTTTCACCATTTGGAACACTTACGAAGTCGAGACATACAACTTCTTCAACGCCGTCGGGCTGGAAGTAGAATTGGATACCCTTTTCGTCCCATACGTTATCGCAGGCATAAACGCCGTTACCCGATGTCATAACAACTCTGTCGGGATTTCTGGGGTCAATCATCATGCCGCTTCCCCAGTGGCAAGCCTTTCCGTAAATCCAGTCATAGCCGTTTGTATCAATGGGATTTGAAATAAAGTAGTGATTGTCTGTATACTGTCCTGCCTGCTGACCTGGAGTGATATCCTGCCATGTAGCGCCGCCGTCCTCAGAACGGAAGAAATGGTCGCCCCAGGCAATACTGCCGTCAGTCCATTCCTCCTCAAACCACTGGTCAGACCATACGCCGCATGTTCTTGTAACAAGCTTATTTGGATCGTTCTTGTCAACCTCAATTTTACCGAAGGCATTGGTTGTGGGAGAAATATCTGTTACCTTGCCGCTTGCAACGTTGTATTTGAACGCGCCGCCTGCTGTACCTGCGAAAGCAAGTCCAGCGATATATGTGAAGAACAGATTGCCGTTCTTGTCTGTGGAGAATGTACAGGGATAATTTGCTGTGGGGAGGTCCTTTGAAAGCACGGAGAACTTATCGTCCTTAACGCTTGCAACGTGGATATTAGCCTGTCCTGTAACGGATGTACCAACGTATACCTTTCCGCCCTCGATAAGTATACAGCCGATACCGTTCTGCTGATTATACTCCTTATTTTCAGTACCTCTTACCATATGCTCTGTCCACATAGGGTATTTCAGTTCTGTTGTAAAGAGACCAAGCTCGTCATAGCCTTCAACGGCATTCCAGGTTTTACCGCCGTCGGTAGACTTGATAAGAGCTGATTTGCCTGCGGTAACATCGCCGCCTGCGTAGATAGTATCGGGGTTGTCAGGGTCTATAGCAATAGGCTCAATACACTCACGTCCGTCGCCGTTTCCGTGAACCTGGATAAGGTCGGTAACATCGGACTTTGTGAATGTCTTACCGCCGTCTGTAGTCTTGAAAATTACAGTTCTTGCGTCTGAGAAGTAAGCACAGCCGCAGAGGAAATAAGCTGTATTATCGTCCGTGGGGTCAATAGCGATGCCCTTAACGCTGAGATATCCACGGTCAGCCTCGTTGATGAAAGCAAAAATCTGCTCCCATTCGTTGATTTCATAATTGTACTTATAAGCGCCGCCTACGTCTGTACGGAGATACATCTCCTTCTGACCTGTAACGATACCTGAAACGAAGCCTGCGCCGCCTATTTTCACAGCCTCCCATTCCATATCAGCTGTAAGGTCAGCTGCAAGAGCGTCATCGGGTGAGATGATACTGCCGGGTGCTAAGCAGGCAATACCGAGGCAGAGTGCAGTAGCAGCAGCTGCCATTTTCTTGAGAGTTTTCATTTGAGATTTCCTCCTAAAATATATTTTAACCGCAATATACTGTAATATGACATCTGTTTTTTTCGTCATTGACAGCAATGCAATTATAAGCGTTTGATTTAACTCCAATTGTTATATGTATTCATTTATTTATAAATAAACAACAATTAATTAAATGTGTTGCTATTTACTCTTTATGTATATTTTATCATTAAAAACACCCCTTGTCAATGGAATATACGTTGCTCTTTTGGCTGCATTGTGTTATTTTGTGCATAGGGATATGCACAAATGTGTAATGCAAATAGACAATAGTGCATAGTAATTTCAAGGAACATCGCAGTTGACAGGAATTTGAAAATATGGTATCATTATAATATTATGATGTAAAGGAAGATATTATGCTTGTCAGCCTGAATAATATAAATAAGATATATAACGGAAAGCAGATACTTACCAATGTATCGCTGACTGTTGATGAAAATGATAAAATCGGACTTGTGGGCAATAACGGCTGCGGCAAGTCCACCCTGCTGAAAATCCTTACAGGCTCCGTTGAGCCTGACCGATTCAGCGAAAAGGACGGTATAATCTCATTTGCCGCTAAAACAACCATAGGCTATTTAGAGCAGATGGGCGGTCTTGATTCCGAAAATACTGTTATGGAGGAAATGAACAAGGTTTTTGAGCCTATACATAAGGCTATGGAGCGTCTCCGCGATATTGAGCTTGAAATTCAGCTTGGGGATAACTCCTCCGCGGACGAATATCAGCAGCTTTCCTCCTGGATTGAAGCCAACGACGGCTACAATACAGACGTAAAAATCCGCACTGTCCTCAATGGTATGGGATTTTCAGGAGAGCAGCTTAACCGCACTGTATCAGGCTTCAGCGGCGGCGAAAAGACACGTTTGTGCATATCCAAGCTGCTTCTTGAGGAGCCTAATCTCCTTATCCTTGACGAGCCTACAAACCACCTTGATTTCAAAACTATTATGTGGCTGGAGGACTATCTCCGCAGCTACCGCGGTGCTGTACTTATTGTCAGCCACGACAGATATTTTCTGGATAGGCTTTGTACCTCCGTATGTGAAATCGAGAGGGGCATTCTCACACGCTACAAAGGCAATTATTCCGCTTTTGTAAGTCAGCGTGAGGAGAATACCGCACGCCGTGAAAAGGAATACGAACAGCAGCAGAAGCAGATTGCCAAAATGGAGGACTACGTTGCACGAAATCTCGTCCGTGCCTCTACTACGAAAATGGCGCAGAGCCGCAGAAAACAGCTTGAAAAAATCGAGCGTATCGAAAAGCCCTTCCACGAGGAAAAACACGCTAAAATCAAGTTTACATATGCCGTGGAGCCGCCTCTTGATGTGCTTAAAGTCAAGAATACGGATATCTCCGTAGGGGAGGGACTTAACCGCAAAACTCTCGTTGACAGCGTAAGCTTCGATGTACGCAGAGGTGAGAAAATCGGCATTATCGGCGATAACGGCATAGGAAAATCAACTCTGCTGAAAATCATACAGGGACTTCATCCCCACGAGGGTACTGTACGCTGGAATACCAATATAAAGATATCCTATTTTGAGCAGGAAAGCACCAATCTCAACCGCGAATTGACGGTTATGGAGGAGCTTCACAGCCGCTACCCGTCCCTTTCGGATTTAGAGGTGCGTAATCTCCTTGCACAGGTGCGATTTGTGGGCGAAAATGTTTTCAAGGAAACGGGAGTTATAAGCGGCGGTGAGCGTGCAAAGCTCTGTTTTGCCATTATGATGCAGGAACACGGCAATGTGCTTATACTTGACGAGCCGACAAACCACCTTGATTTAAGCTCCAAGGAGGCTATTGAAACGGCTCTGGAGGAGTATACAGGTACGATTATTTTCGTTTCCCACGACCGCTATCTTCTCAGCAAAATCGCAGACAGGCTCATTGAGCTGACTGACGGCTCATATCGTGAGCATAATTACGGCTTTGAGAAGTATCTCGATGTTCTCCGAGCTGAGCAGGCTGAGGAAAAACGTGCTGCCGACGCGGAAAAATTCGCTAAGGCTGCCGAAGCTGCAAAGGAAAAGCAGGCTAAGACATACCGCAATAAGCAGCAGAGAAGCGCTGACGCTGCACGTAAGAATGAAATGCGCCGTCTTGAAAAAGAAATTGACGAATTACAGGCGAAAATTGACGCTCTCAGCGAGGAGATAACAAAGGAAGAAGTTTATTCCGATTATGAACTGATGAACGCAAAATGCCGCGAAATAGACGAATTAAAGGGTAAAATCGACGAGAATTTCGAGAAGCTTATTGAACTGGATGAGTAACCACTTTTGTTATGTAGTGCTATTTCAACATTATTTTTTGTCAGAAATTGTCTGAAATGCCAAAAATGACGATTGAGCGAAAAAACTATTGAAAAATAATCGGAAATATGCTATAATGATAGCAAGCTATTTTTCAAAAAGGAGGTTTCTGTTATGAAACATATCAAGACAATGAACAAGGCTAATCTCAAGGAGTCCGCTAAGAAGGGCGGCTGCGGCAATTGCCAGGCTTCATGCCAGTCAGCTTGCAAGACTTCCTGCACTGTTGCTAACCAGAAGTGCGAGAGATAAGAGATTTTTTCAGAAAATCTTCAGGGGCAGTGTTATGCTGCCCTGTTTTTTTCATTAGGGGATACCATTAGAGGAGTGTGTTTGTATGATACATAAATATAAATTGAACGGTTTTAATATAGTTCTTGATGTCAACAGCGGCGGCGTTCATATCGTTGATGAACTGACCTATGACCTGCTTGACAATATTGAGCCTCCTTTTGAGGATAAATGCCCTCAGAAGGTTGTGGACAAGCTTTCAAAGGTCTACACAGCTGAGGATATTGAGTCCTGCTATGGCGAAATCGTGGAGCTTTACAACGAGAAAATTCTCTTTTCTGAGGATGATTACGAAAAATATGCCAAGTACTCCGTAGCTTCTCCTGTAAAGGCTATGTGCCTTAATATCGCTCACGATTGCCAGCTTCGCTGCAAGTACTGCTTCGCTTCCACAGGCGATTTCGGCCAGGGACGCAAGCTTATGACCCTTGAAACAGGTAAGAATGCCATTGACTTCCTCCTTGAAAATTCCGGCGACAGAAAAAATCTGGAGCTTGATTTCTTCGGCGGCGAGCCACTGATGAATTTCAAGGTGGTAAAGCAGATTGTGGAATATGCACGTTCCCGTGAGGCTGAATTCAACAAGAAATTCCGTTTCACTATCACTACAAACGGACTTCTTCTCGATGATGACAAGATTGAGTTTATCAACAAGGAAATGTCAAATGTGGTTCTCTCCATTGACGGACGTAAGGAAATCAACGATTATTTCCGCGTTCTCCCCAACGGACAGGGCTGCTATGATATGATTCTTCCCAAATATCAGAAGCTTGTTGCAGGCAGAGGCGATAAGGAATACTACGTAAGAGGTACATTCACCAACAAGAACCTTGACTTCTCCAACGATGTATTTGCCCTCTATGAGGCAGGCTTTGACCAGATTTCCATTGAGCCTGTTGTGGGCGAGGGTGACGAATATGCCCTCACAGAAAAGGAGCTTTCTGCTGTATTCAAGGAGTACGAGAACCTTGCAAACCGTATCCTTGAAAACGAGAAGAAGGGCGGAAAATTCAACTTCTTCCACTTTATGATTGACCTTGACCAGGGCCCCTGCGCAATTAAGCGTCTGCGTGGCTGCGGCTGTGGAAACGATTATGTTGCAATTACTCCCGACGGCGATATTTACCCCTGCCACCAGTTTGTTGGTATGGAGGAGTACAAAATGGGCAACATTGACGAGGGTACTTTCAATCAGGAAATGAAAGCTGATTTCGCAAACTGCCATGTTTACTCCAAGCCTGAGTGCCGTAAGTGCTGGGCAAAGTTCTATTGCAGCGGCGGCTGTAATGCCAATAATTACCAGTATATGGGCGATGTTCGCTCCGCACACAAGATTTCCTGCGAGCTTGAAAAGAAGCGCCTTGAATGTGCAATTATGCTGAAAGCGGCAAGAACTTTCGGCGATGCTGAATAAATTATAATAATGAGCCGTTAGCTTTTAGCCATTAGCTATTAGCTGACGGCTTGACTTATTTTGCCCCTTTACGTTGGGAGAGTCGGAAATACAAACAATGTGTAATTTCGTTCTACTTGCATTGTATATTAAAATTATATTCTTGTCAATAGGTTTCGTGGAAGTTTTTTGCAAGTTTGTATGGTTGCACAAAACCATAGCGGTGCAATTGTGAGTTTTGACGATAAAAGGTGTATGGGAGGTTGCCCATTGCCGAAAAACCTGAATTTCGTTCCGAAATTGCAGGCGGATGATATCCGCCCCCTACACGAAATGACGTAAAATAGCCGTTTTGTAGGGGCGAGCATTGTGTCGCCCTTAAATAAAATATGCCTTTTTCTACAAACAAAGCCGTCAGCTTTAAACTGACGGCTTTATATATTAAATCAATCTTCATCCTCATCGTAGAAAACATTGTAATTCACAGCACGATGTGCGTAGGTACTCAGCACAAGTCCGATAATGACGTACATACTTACCATAGCCGTACCTCCGCCGCTGATAAATGGCAGAGGAACACCGATAACAGGGGCGACTTTTAACACCATACCGATATTCATAATGCAGTGGGTGAAGAAAAGTCCGAATGCGCCCATACAGATGAAGCGTCCAAGGCGGTCACGGGTAATTCTGCTGTCGGCAAATACTTTAAGGCAGATATAGGCTAAAAGTATGATTATACCGATGCATCCCACGAAGCCGAAAACCTGTCCTGCGTGGGCGAAGATAAAGTCGTTGTGAAGCTCAGGGACATATATATATTCATTTCTGCCTGCGAAAAGTCCCTTGCCGAAAACTCCCCCAGACTGTAAGGCGTATATGCCTAAATCCTGCTGATATTCGATGTTTTCAGGGTCAGTACCAGGCTTGAAAAGTATGAGAATACGTTCCTTGTGGAAGCTGCTGAGGAAGTTGAACCACATTACAGCAATGCCTGCGGCTAATACAAAGGGAGCTGCTACAAGATATTTCCACGATATATTGGCGGAAATCATCATAAATCCGAATATTGCGGCGAATACAATGGCTGTACCGTAGTCGCCTTGTAACACGACTATACCCAGCGGCATTGCCCCGTGCATAAGCAGCAGAAGCATATGCAGCGGCTTGTTCATATTTTCCTCAACCTTTGAGAGATGCAGGGCAAATGACAGTATAAAGGCGATTTTCATAATTTCCGAAGGCTGTAAGCTGAAACCGAAAATCATAATCCAGCCTCGGTCGTCGGCACCGTCACGCTGATATCCCAGAGAGGTAAACGTCAGGGCGACTATGGCAAGGGTAACGGGGATGAATATAAACCACAGCTTTACAAGTTTGCGGTAGTCGATACGGGAAACAATCAAAGCGCCCGTAAGTCCGATGCACATTGAAATAAGCTGAGTTTTCCAGTAGCTGTCACCGATACCCTCGTCAATGCTGACTTCACTTGTGGCTATGCTGTAAATCAGCAGTGTACCAAGCACGGCACAAAGAGTAACTGTAAATAAAAGCCCTAAATCAAGGCTTAGTTTATTTGCAGGGAGTTTTTTAAATGCGGATTTCATTTGTTGTCCTTTCTACTTTTGTTCTTCGTCAATGCGGTACTGTGCCGCTTCTGATATATGTTTCTTCTGTATTTTCTCGGAATTGTCAAGGTCTGCGATTGTTCGGGCAGTTTTCAGTATGCGCGAGTATGCTCGTCCCGAAAGGCTCAGCGCACGGAAAAGTCTGTCTAAAGCCGCTGACGCGCCCTCGTCCATTACGCAGTATTCCTGTAATTTATTGTCAGTTATAAGGGCGTTGCAGGTTATTCCTGTACCCTTGAAGCGTTCAGACTGTATATTTCGTGCAGATGCAACTCTTTTTCTTACTTCTTCTGAGGATTCCTCTTTTTTGGCTGAGGATAAATCCTTGAATTCCGCAGGAGCAACCTCGATATGCAGGTCAAAGCGGTCAAGGAGAGGGCCTGAAATCCTCTGCTGATAGTCCACTACTTTCTTGGATGAACAGGAGCATTTTCTCGTAGGATGCCCATAATAGCCGCAGGGACAGGGATTCATCGCCCCGATGAGCATAAATGTACAGGGATAAGTCACCGTACCCGACGCACGGGAAATGGTAACGCTTCTGTCCTCGATTGGCTGTCGCAGAATTTCAAGTGTACGCTTGTCAAATTCCGCTATTTCATCAAGAAAAAGCAGTCCGTTATGTGCCAGCGATACCTCGCCGGGTTTAGGTATAGTGCCGCCGCCTGCCAGTCCTGCTGAGGATATGGTGTGATGAGGAGAGCGGAAAGGTCTTTTTGTTATTATGGGCGAATCGGGGGTAAGTAATCCCGAAATCGAATGAATTTTTGTGGTTTCAAGAGCCTCCTCAAAGGTCAGGGGAGGGAGTATGGAGGGCATACGCTTTGCAAGCATACTCTTTCCGCTGCCGGGAGAGCCTACAAGGAGGGCGTTGTGACCGCCTGCCGCTGCAATTTCCAGTGCTCTTTTGGCAAACTGCTGCCCTTTAACATCGGAAAAGTCCAGTATTTCGTTATATTCAGGCTCAGGAGGGATATATGTTTCGCAGGGAGTGAGATATTCTTCACCGCGGAAATGGCGGATAAGCTCCTCGCCGTTTTTTACGGCATAGACATCAATTCCCTTGATTACAGAGGCTTCACGGGCATTGTCCGCGGGGACGAAAACTGATTTGATGCCCATTTCACGGGCAAGAATCATCATCGGGAGGACGCCGTTTATCCCTCTGACATCGCCGTTGAGGGACAGCTCGCCGATAAATGCGCAGCCGTCGGTGGTATCGTTAATCATACGCATAGCGCGGAGAATAGCTATAAATATCGCCATATCGTGAACGGAGCCGCTTTTTTTCGTATCCGCAGGGGCAAGATTTACCATAACCTCCGCTGCGGGAAAGCTGACATCACAAGCACGGAGGGCGGCACGTATACGGTCGCGGCTTTCCTTTACTACGGTATCGGGGAGGCCTACGATATCAAACTGAGGCTGACCGCGGCTTATGTCGATTTCCACATCAACGGGAAAGGCGTTAAGCCCGAAAAGTCCCAGACTTGCAATTTTCGCAAACATATATATTCACATCCTTTGTCGAGAGATAATACATCAATTATATTATACCATTTTTTTATAGGAATGTAAATACTTTTTTATGTTTTATCGGGCGGATAATATCCGCTTTCAGTCTGTATAAAAAGGCATATTTTATTTAAGGGCGAGCAATGCTCGCCCCTACAATTGGCTATATTGCGTTATTTTGTGTAGGGGCGACCATTGGTCGCCCGCAATTTCGGAACGAAATTCAGGTTTTTGGACAATCTACGGGCGGATATTATCCGTCCATACACATTTTGTGGTCAAAATGCACAATTTTGCCGCTATAGTTTTGTATAATCGTACAAACTTGCAAAAAACTTTCAGAAATCTATTGACAAACAAATATTTTTGTTCTACAATGGTAGTAGAATATAAATTAACAAGAGAAAGCCGCACATAAAACTGACAAAAAAAGTCGGATTTGCAATATTAAATCCGACGAAGTATCCAATCTTTTGGAAAACAGGTGCTTTCCCCTTGACAACAGTTGAGAAATATGATAAACTAATATAATGTATCAGTATGTGAAGGATATCCCTGTCCTTAGCAGATTATTATAACATAATGTTTTTGCTTTGTCAATAGTTTTCCGAAAAATTTTTTCGGATGGATATCTGAAAGTAATGAGAAAAACAAATAAGGAGGTTCCGCCTATGGTGAATGTAACACCTAAGCAGCTGGGAAAAAATGTCAGAATGAGCTTCGGTAAAATTACCGAGCCTCTCGAAATGCCTAACCTTATAGAGGTTCAGAAGAACTCTTACAAGTGGTTCAGAGAAGAGGGACTCAGAGAGGTTTTCCGTGATATGACAGCAATTACCGATTATAACGGTAATCTCGTGCTTAATTTCAAGGACTACCGCTTTGACGATACTCCGAAATATAGCCTTGCAGAATGTAAATCAAGAGGTGCAACATATCAGGTTGCAATGAGAGCTACAGCAACACTCTGCAACAAGGAAACAGGTGCAGTAAGCGAAAGTGAAATCTATATGGGTGACTTCCCGCTTATGACCGACAGCGGTACCTTCGTTATCAACGGTGCTGAGCGTGTAATCGTATCTCAGCTTGTCCGTTCCCCCGGCGTATACTACGCTTTTGAAAAGGATAAGACAGGTAAGGACCTTTTCAGCGCAACTGTTATCCCTAACAGAGGTGCGTGGCTTGAATACGAAATGGACTCCAACGATGTTGTTTATGTCCGTATCGACAAGAACAGAAAGATTCCCCTTACAACATTTATCCGTGCGTTGGGCGTAGGCTCCGATGAGGAGATATATGAGCTTTTCGGTGAGGATGAGCGTCTCAAGCAGACAATCCTCCAGAAGGACCAGACAAAGAATACATCCGACGGTCTTATTGACGTATACAAGAAGCTCCGTCCAGGTGAGCCTCCCACTGTTGAAAGTGCTGTAACTCACCTCAACAACCTTTTCTTCGACGCTAAGAGATACGACCTCTGCCGCTTCGGAAGATACAAGTACAACAAGAAGCTGGGTATTGCTTCACGTCTTGCAGGCCACACTCTTTCAGAGCCTGTTGTAAATCCCCTTACAGGCGAGATTATGGCTGAGGCAGGCGAAACAGTTACCTATGACAAGGCTCGTGAAATCGAGCAGGCAGGTGTATACTACGCTTTCGTAACTGTTGAGGCTAAGGAGTACTACACAAACGACCGCGGTGAAACACAGATTCGTCTTGTTGAGCGTGTTGCCAAGATTATCGGTAACGGTATGGTTGACATCAAGGGTTATGTTGACTTTGATGTCGAAAAGTACGGCATCAACGAGCTTGTATCATTCAAGGTTCTCCGTGAAATTATTGAAACTTCCTCAGATGCAGACGAGCTTGAGGAGAATGTAAAGAAGAAGGCTGATGAGCTTGTTCCCAAGCACATTATCCTTGACGATATATTTGCAACTATCAGCTACTTCATCAACCTCTGCGAGGGCGTTGGTACAGTAGACGATATCGACCACCTGGGCAACCGTCGTATCCGTTCCGTAGGCGAGCTGCTCCAGAACCAGTTCCGTATCGGTTACGCACGTATGGAGCGTGGTATCCGTGAGAGAATGAACATCCAGACACAGGATATCAATTCCCTTACACCCCAGACACTTATCAATATCAGACCTATTTCATCGGCTATGAAGGAATTCTTCTGCTCCTCACCTCTTTCCCAGTTTATGGACCAGAACAATCCCCTTGCCGAGCTGACACATAAGAGACGTCTTTCAGCTCTCGGTCCCGGAGGTCTTTCAAGAGACCGTGCAGGATTCGAGGTTCGAGACGTTCACTACAGCCACTACGGCAGAATGTGTCCTATTGAGACTCCAGAAGGTCCTAACATCGGACTTATCTCATATCTTGCTACATTCGCAAGAATAAACCAGTACGGCTTTATTGAAGCTCCTTACCGTAAGGTTGACAAGAAAACAGGCGTTGTTACCAAAGAGGTAGTATATATGACTGCCGATGTGGAGGATAACTACGTTGTTGCTCAGGCTAACGAGCCTCTCACAGAGGAAGGAAAGTTTGCCCGTCCCAGAGTAAATGCTCGTTACCGCGAACAGATTCTCGAATGTGAGCGTGAAATCGTTGACTTTATGGATGTTTCACCTAAGATGGTTGTATCCGTTGCTACATCAATGATTCCTTTCCTTGAAAACGATGACGCTAACCGTGCGCTCATGGGTTCAAACATGCAGCGTCAGGCAGTTCCGCTTCTCAGAACAGAGCGTCCCTTCGTTGGTACAGGTATGGAGTACAAGGCAGCTGTTGACTCAGGTGTATGTATCGTAGCTGACTGCGACGGTACAGTAAGCTACGTTGATGCTGACAAAATCCACATTATTGGTGATGACGGCATTGAAAGAAAATACGAGCTTACAAAGTTCAAGCGTTCCAACCAGGGTACCTGCGTAAACCAGAGACCTATCGTTTCCGTTGGTGAAAAGATAACAAGCGGTCAGGTTCTCGCTGACGGTCCTGCTACAGCAGACGGTGAAATCTCCCTCGGTAAGAATGCCCTCATCGGCTTCATGACCTGGGAAGGTTACAACTACGAGGACGCTGTACTTCTCAATGAGCGTCTTGTACGTGAAGATGTATTTACATCCGTTCACATCGAGGAATATGAAATCGAGTGCCGCGATACAAAGCTGGGACCCGAGGAAATTACCCGTGATATCCCAAACGTGGGCGATGATGCACTGGCAAATCTCGATGAAAACGGTATTATCAGAATAGGTTCAGAAGTTACCTCAGGCGATATCCTCGTTGGTAAGGTAACTCCTAAGGGCGAAACAGAGCTTACAGCAGAAGAAAGACTTCTCCGTGCTATCTTTGGCGAAAAGGCTCGTGAAGTCCGCGATAACTCCCTTAAAGTACCTCACGGTGAGGCAGGCGTTATCGTTGACGTTAAGGTGTTCACCCGTGAAAACTGCGATGAACTCAGTGCAGGCGTTAATATGCGCGTAATCTGCTACATCGCACAGAAGCGTAAGATTACAGTCGGCGATAAGATGGCTGGCCGTCACGGAAACAAGGGTGTCGTATCACGTATCCTCCCCGAGGAAGATATGCCATTCCTCCCCGATGGTACACCGCTTGATATCGTTCTCAACCCTCTGGGCGTACCTTCACGAATGAATATCGGTCAGGTACTTGAAGTGCATCTCGGTATGGCTTGTAAGTCACTGGGCTGGCACATTATGACACCTGTATTTGACGGCGCACACGAGGAAGATATCCGTGAGTGCTTCCGCCAGGCAAATGAAAAGAGCCAGGCTCACAGGGATGACTACTTTGAGCTTAACACAATGGATAAGGTTATCAACCCCAACGGTCTTGAGTTCAATGAAGATTGTAAGTTCACTCTCTATGACGGACGTACAGGTGAAAAGTTCGACAACCGCGTAACTGTGGGCTATATGTACTACCTCAAGCTCCACCACCTGGTTGACGATAAGATTCACGCCCGTTCAGTTGGTCCATACGCTCTCGTTACACAGCAGCCTCTGGGCGGTAAGGCTCAGTTCGGCGGTCAGCGTTTCGGAGAAATGGAAGTTTGGGCTCTCGAGGCTTACGGTGCTGCTTATACCCTCCAGGAAATCCTGACAGTTAAGTCAGACGATACAATCGGACGTGTAAACACATACGAGGCTATCGTTAAGGGACAGAACGTTCCTACACCTGGTATTCCTGAATCATTCAAGGTTCTCATCAAGGAAATGCAGTCCCTCGGTCTTGATGTCAAGGTACTTGATATCAATCAGGAGGAAATCGACCTCAAGCAGAGCTTTGACGATGATCCGATGCCCGTAAGAGGCGACTTCAATGACGAGGAAACAGAGGACCTCAACGCTCTCTCCGATGATGATATCGGCGATGCAGGCTTCAGAGCAATCGATGGCGAGGATGATGTTGATTTCGACGCTATCGATAAGGAAGAAGGCTTTAACTTCGACGAGGAGGAAGATGAATTCGGCTTCGGCAGCGATGACGATGACGACAGCGATTATGGTTCCTTCGGCATAGATGATTCATTCGACGATTAATATATAGCGTTTATTCCGCGGCTGCTTTAAGCAGTCGGCGGAGGAAACGTTCTTTACCAAAAAATTGCAGGAGGTAGCAGTTTGGAATTTAATACTTTTGAATCGATAAAAATCGGTCTTGCCTCACCTGAACAGATCAGAAGCTGGTCATTCGGCGTGGTTGAAAGACCTGAAACTATAAATTACAGAACACAGAAGCCTGAAAAGGACGGTCTTTTCTGTGAAAGAATTTTCGGACCTACAAAGGACTGGGAGTGTCACTGCGGTAAATTCAAGAAGATTCGCTTCAAGGGCAAGGTATGTGACCGCTGCGGCGTTGAAGTAACACGCGCAAGAGTACGTCGTGAGAGAATGGGACATATCGAGCTTGCAGCTCCCGTTTCCCATATCTGGTACTTCAAGGGTACTCCCTCCCGTATCGGACAGGTGCTTGAGGTATCTCAGAAGCGCCTTGAAGAGGTTCTCTACTTTACTAAATATATCGTAACAGACCCTGGCAATACAGAGCTTGTGAAGAAGCAGCTCCTTTCTGAGAAAGAGTACCTCTCTTATCTCGAAAAGTACGGCGATGATTTCAAGGCTGAAATGGGTGCAGAGGCTATAAAGAAGCTCCTCAACGAGTACGACCCTGCACGTTATGACTTCCAGAAGAACCGCCTTGTAGAGCTTGGAAAGCTTTCTCTCGGACTTAATAGGCTCTCTTGCTATAACAATCCTATGGAGTGTCAGTGCGACGAGTGTCAGAAGTTCGCTGAGCTTGAAGATGTTGAGTGGAAGAACAACATCGAGCTTTGTGCTGACGACCTTAAAAATGAGCTTGTGGGACTTCCTGCAGGTCAGAAAAAGGTTAAGCTTATCAAGAGACTCCAGATTATCGAGTCATTCCGCCTTTCAGGAAATAAGCCTGAATGGATGATTCTTGATGTTATCCCCGTAATTCCTCCCGATATCCGTCCTATGATTATGCTGGACGGCGGACGTTACGCAACATCAGACCTCAATGACCTTTACAGACGTGTTATCAACAGAAATAACCGTCTTAAGAAGATGTTAGAGCTTGACGCTCCCGACATCATTGTAAGAAACGAAAAGCGTATGCTTCAGGAAGCTGTTGACGCCCTTATCGACAACGGCAGACACGGCAGACCTGTTACAGGTCCCAGCAACCGTGCATTGAAGTCACTTTCCGATATGCTTAAGGGTAAGCAGGGACGTTTCCGTCAGAACCTCCTCGGTAAGCGTGTTGACTATTCAGGACGTTCAGTTATCGTTGTAGGCCCTGAGCTGAAAATGTACCAGTGCGGACTTCCTAAGGAAATGGCTCTGGAGCTTTTCAAGCCCTTCGTTTTAAAGCGTCTTGTTGACAAGAAGGCTATTGCCAATATCAAGTCTGCAAGAAAGCTTATTGACCGTGCAGACAATAAGGTATGGGACGCTCTTGAAGATGTTATCAAGGATCACCCCGTAATGCTCAACCGTGCTCCTACGCTTCACCGTCTCGGTATTCAGGCATTCGAGCCTATCCTCGTTGAGGGTAGAGCTATCAAGCTTCACCCACTCGTATGTTCAGCTTTCAACGCTGACTTCGACGGTGACCAGATGGCTGTACATCTTCCCCTTTCCGCTGAAGCACAGGCAGAGGCACGTTTCCTTATGCTTGCTGCAAATAACCTGCTTAAGCCCTCAGACGGTAAGCCTGTTGCTGTTCCCTCACAGGATATGGTACTCGGTTCTTACTATCTGACTATGGATAAGCCTGGTGAGCCTGGTGAAGGCAAGGTATTCCGTGACGTTAACGAAGCTCTTATGGCTTACTATGAGCACGATGTATCTCTCCACGCTAACATCAAGGTTAAGATTACAAAGGATGTAGGCGATAAGAAGGTTTCCAAGATTATCGACGCTACAGTCGGCAGACTTATCTTTAACGAGAATATCCCACAGAACTTAGGATATGTTGACAGAACAAACTCCGATAAGCAGTTTGACCTTGAAGTATCATTCCTCGTTGGTAAGAAGAAGCTTTCCGATATCATCGAGAGATGTATCAAGATTCACGGTACAACAACAACTTCTGAGGTTCTTGACAGAATCAAGGCTCTCGGATACAAATATTCAACCCGCGCAGCTCTTACTGTTGCTGTATGCGATGCTTCTATTCCGCCTCAGAAGAAGGAAATCCTTGCAGAGGCTGATGCAGAGATCGAGCAGATTATTTCTGAGTACGAGTACGGTTATATCTCCGCTCAGGAAAAGTCCAAGAAGACTATTGCTCTCTGGACTGAAACAAATGACAGAGTTACAGCTGCTCTTAAAAAGAACTTCGACCCATACAATCCTATCTGGATGATGGCTGACTCCGGTGCCCGTGGTAGTATCTCACAGATCCGTCAGCTTGCAGGTATGCGTGGACTTATCGCAAATACCTCAGGTGGCGTTATCGAGATTCCTATCCGTGCTAACTACCGAGAGGGTCTTAACATCCTCGAGTACTTTATCGCATCTCGTGGTGCGAGAAAGGGACTTGCCGATACAGCGCTCCGTACTGCTGACTCAGGTTACCTTACACGTCGTCTTGTTGACGTTTCACAGGACGTTATTATCCGTGAGGAGGACTGCGGTACAACAGAGGGTATCGAGGTATTCGAAATCAAGAACGGAAACGAGGTTGTAGAGCCTTTCGCAGAGCGTCTTGTGGGACGTTTCCTTGCTGATGATCTCCGCGATGAGGCAGGCGAGCTTATCGTTTCCAGAAACAAGCTTATCAGTGACGCAGACGCCAAGAAGGTTATCGAGGCAGGCGTTGAAAAGATAAAGATTCGTTCAGTTCTTCACTGTAAGGCAAGAACAGGTGTATGTGCTAAGTGCTACGGTGCAAACCTTGCATTCAACAACATCGTATCTGTTGGTGAGGCTGTTGGTGTTATCGCAGCTCAGTCTATCGGTGAGCCTGGTACACAGCTTACAATGAGAACATTCCATACCGGTGGTGTTGCTTCTGCCGATGCGGAAGATATCACACAGGGTCTTCCCCGTGTTGAGGAACTCTTTGAAAGCAGACGTCCTAAGGGTGCGGCTATCCTTTCAAGAATTTCAGGTAAGATTCACATTGAAGAAGTCAAGACTACACGTAATATCATCGTTACAAACGATGAATCAGGTGAGTCTGAAAGCTATATGATTCCTTACAACTTCAAGATAAGAGTTCAGGAGGGTCAGCAGATACCTAAGGGTACGAGACTTACAGAGGGTAATATTTATCCTGCTGATATTCTCAATATCCTCGGTACAATGGACGTTCAGAACTACATTATCAACGAAGTTCAGAAGGTTTACCGTTTACAGGGTGTTGATATCAACGATAAGCACATTGAGGTTATCGTTCGTCAGATGCTCCGTAAGGTTAAGATTGAGGAGTCAGGTTCAAGCTATCTGCTCCCAGGTACACTTGTTGACAGCAAGGAAATCGACCAGATTAATGCTGAGCTTCAGGCACGTATTGACGCAGGCGAGTATGATTTACAGCTTGTACAGTATTCACCTGTACTCCAGGGTATTACTAAGGCTTCCTCTAACTCTGACAGCTTTATGTCAGCGGCTTCATTCCAGGAGACAACAAAGGCTCTTACAGATGCAGCTATCAGAGGAAAGAGTGATAAGCTCCTCGGACTTAAGGAAAACGTTATTATCGGTAAGCTTATTCCTGCCGGTACAGGTATGGATTGCTACAACCAGGTTAAGGTTGTCAGAACAGATGCGCCAACAGAGCAGCATATTGCTCCTGCCGCTGCACCTGTTACAGCTGCTCCTATCGTTTAATCATTATTACTAAGGCGGACTTTGTCCGCTTTAGTTTTATCCACATTCAGCAGGAAAGGAGTATATTATGAATCCAAAAATGATATTATTTGACTACGGCGGAACTCTTGTCTGTGATCCTCTTTACAACATGGCAGAGGGAAACAGTGCGATTTTTCCATATATAACGGAAAACCCTCATAATGTTACAAAAGAGCAGTTCAGCGATTTTATAAAAGAGCTATTTGATGAGATAAGGGATTTAAGAGGAGAATTCATTGAACTTCATGAGCATCTATTTCTGCGATATGTACTGGAATATTTTAATATCAGGCTTTCAATCTCTATTGAGGAAGCTGAATGGATAATATGCAACGCACTTGCCGAAAACATAATGACTCCTGAGGCTGATATAATGCTGAAATTGCTGAAAGAAAAGGGGATAAAAACGGGAATAGTAAGCAATCTGTGCTGGTCGGGAGCTGCTCTTGAACGTGCTATGGGCGAGCTTTTTCCTGAACATAAATTTGATTTTATAATGACATCAAGTGAATATATTTTCCGCAAGCCCGATAAGCATATTTTTGATATGGCAATACGCAAATCGGGACTGAAACCCGAGGAAATCTGGTTTTGCGGAAACTTTATTGACGTTGATATTATCGGGGCGAAAAATGCAGGACTTTTCCCTGTATTTTATGATAATCAGAATATTCCCGATAGATTTCATAAATATAATGATATAAGTAAAATTGACTTCCCATATCATCATATAGGCGGCTGGGGAGAATTGATTGAACTGCTGAAATAAAAACTCCCCCGCTGAAATCAGCAGGGGAGCAGAATACGAGGTGTAATTATGGAATATACATACAAAACTAAAATGGTATGCTCAAAAGAGATTAAATTTGACATCGAGGGCGATGTTATAACAAATGTCCGCTTTCTTGGCGGATGCAACGGCAATCTAAAAGCTATTTCAAAGCTTGTGGATGGCTATACTGTTGAACAGATTGAGTCCAAACTCCGCGGAAACACCTGCGGAATGAGACCTACTTCCTGCGCAGATCAGCTCAGTATTGCCGTAAGAGAGGCTTACGAGGCTACGAAATAGCATCAGGATCGGCAAAAATTGACTGATCGCGATCCCCTGTCATAAATTCAATGGCTTTACTGCGATTTTCTACCACATTTACAGGTAAATCGCCGCCGAATTCACCGTCAAGAGTCCAGGAAATCTGCTCATCGTTAAGGGCGGTAAAGGTTATCTTGTCGGTGCGGAAAAATCTGATATACTCCCTGTCAATCTCCTCGGAGATATTCAGCAGGGAGTGTACTATTTTCTGGAGCTGAACAAGATTTGCAGGCTTTTTAATGAGAGTGACTTCAAAAACTCCGTCATCAAGGAGAAAATCGTTCATTGAGAGAAGTCCTGCCACAGAGCCTGAATTCGTAACCATACCGAAGATGAAGTCATCTTCAAGGATATTGCCGTTATATTCAATGCGCATAAGCTTGGAACGCAGATTTGTAATCTGTGTAAGTCCGTTAAGGACGTATGAGGCGTGACCGAGGACGTTTTTCACCTGCTGGGAGGTTTCATATGTGACGTTGGTAAACGCTCCGAAAGCGGCAATATAGGTGAAATATCGGTCATTAAAGCTGCCGATGTCGATTTTCATCGGTGCACCGTGAGTTATCCAGCGTACAGCGTCCATAGTTGCCTTGGGGATGCCGAGAGTACGGCCGAAATCGTTGGTTGAGCCTGCGGGAATGTAGCCGATAGGGAGCCTTCTCTCGCTGTTCATAATGCCGTGGAGACACTGGCTGAGAGTACCGTCACCGCCTGCGCATACAATCAGGTCATAGCCGTGGGTGCAGGCATAGCGTGTTTTCTCCTGTGCATCGCTGCCGTTCTGGGTGATATGAATTGTGACTTCATAGTCAGCTTTGTTAAATTCGTCGATTATTTCGCCAAGCATTGAGCCGATAGTGGCTTTGCCAGCAATAAGATTTACAATGAAGTAGAGTTTTTTCATAATCTGCTCCTGATATGAGTAAATTTCGGTTTTTTTAAAATACCTTATTATATATTATATCGCTATTTTATGGGATTTGCAATAGAATGATATAATTAAAAAATAAATTTTTTAAAAACGCTTGACAAACGTGAAAAGATGTGATATAATAATAAAGCTGAATGAGTTAAGCACTAAAAACTAAAGAAACTGGGGTGTCGCCAAGCGGTAAGGCAACGGACTCTGACTCCGTCATTCGAGGGTTCAAATCC
This sequence comes from Ruminococcus sp., assembly GCA_045531615.1. Taxonomy (GTDB): domain Bacteria; phylum Bacillota; class Clostridia; order Oscillospirales; family Ruminococcaceae; genus Ruminococcus. The sequence goes on along the minus strand of JAZSEJ010000085.1, from coordinate 42,535 downwards.
TTCCACCCCAACCAGTAAACCTCTGATGCATCGCGTCAGAGGATTTTTGTTGTAATCGTCTGCGGAATGTGGTATAATATAGTAGGTCGGACAGACTGATAAATTAGAACATAGATAAACAAAAACATCGGGTTATGAGGTAATAATATGCTTTATATAAGACCATACCGAAGAAATGACAGCATAAAAATAGCAAATTGGTGTCAGGATAAGATAACTTTTTATAAATGGAGCGAGGGACGATTGGGAGATTTTCCTGTTTCTCCTGAGCGAATTGAACAAGCTGTTTCCGGAAGAATAGATAATGAGAAATATTTTCCTTTTACAGCGTTTGATGAAACCGGTGCTGTAGGATTTTTTACTCTTCGTCAGTCAGGCGATAAAACTGATGAATTAAGCTTTGGATATGTAATCCTCTGTCCTCAGGTAAGGGGAAAAGGTTACGGAAAGCAAATGTTGAAGTTAGGCATAAAATTTGCATTTGAACTTTATGGCGCTTCAAAAGTAGTATTAGAAGTTTTCGAAAACAATCCGAATGCTTATTACTGTTATAAGTCAGTTGGATTTAAAGAAAACAATAATATTATAAGTTATAATCTATGTGGCGAAAAATGGAAAAGCATAGAGATGGAGATCAGCCGATAAATTTCAATTTATAAAGCCGAATATGATTGCATACCCGTTTCCTATGTCATCTATTTTGAGCAAGAGTAACAGTAAACCTCCGATGTGAAAGCATCGGGGGTTTTTTGTTGCAATTATCTGTGGAGTGTGGTATAATATAGTAGGTCGGACAGACTGAAAAATCAGAATCTATAGGAGAAAATAACAATGGAATGGAATTCATCATTGTATGACAATAAGCACGATTTTGTGGCTGAATATGGCAAGGGCTTATTGGAGTTTATACCAAAGAATAATGAACAAACCATCTTGGATTTAGGCTGTGGCACAGGAACGCTTACAGCACAGTTAGCAGATCTGTGTAGCAAGGTTGTTGGTGTTGATAGCTCACAGAATATGATAGATAAAGCAAAAAAACAGTTTGAAAACATTGAGTTTTCGGTATGTGATGCACTTGCTTTGCCTTTTGATGAAGAATTTGATGTTGTTTTTTCAAACGCTGTTTTTCATTGGATAAGCGATCACAACGCTTTGCTCAAAAACATACATAAAGTCCTGAAACCACAGGGATTACTTATATGTGAGTTTGGTGCGAACGGTAATATTGCTACGATTGAAAATGCATTTATCAAGGTATATCAAAGATTGGGATACAGTTATAAACCTAAGTTTAATTTCCCAACGGTAGAGGTTTTTGGGAAAATGTTAGAGAAGAACGGGTTTATAATTGATAGAATCTACGATTTCGACAGACCGACCGTATTCAAAGACGGTGAGCAAGGATTGTCCAATTTTTTGAAGCAGTTCTTCGCTTCCGAATTAACAGTAATTCCGGAACACATACAATCTTTGATTATTGATGAGGTAGCAACAATAACAAGAGAAACTCTTTGGAATGGAGAAGCATGGGTCGCTGATTATCGAAGACTAAGAACAGTTGCACACAGATAAAAAAATTCCAATTTATCGAACTGAACATATTATATAGCTGTTTTCTATGTCATCTATTTTGAGCAAGAGTGACAGTAAGCCTCCGATATGAAAATATCGGAGGTTTTTTGTTGCAATTATCTGTGGAGTATGGTATAATATAGGAGGTTGGACAGACTAATAAATCAGGAGTTGTAAACAGTTATGAAAAAGAAATTAATCAATAAGATGACAATTACAATTGCTATTCTCGTCATAACGATATTTGCAATTTTTGTGTTTTTCTTCAAAACAACAATACATGCTGGAATAGAGTATTATATGCATACCGAGAAATATGATGCTATCGCTACATATTACGCTGAGAAGTATAAAATGGGTGATACGGAAGATATAAAAGAATATCACGATGGGCTTTGGACGTGTGTATATTACGATGAATGCGGCAGAATGAAATTGTTAATAAGAATCAGCGAAACAGATTTACACAACGAACAAGGCGATTACCGTGTCTTATTTCTTGAATATATTGATGACGATTATTCCAATCAGAGCGATAATACAACAAAAATACCATTTACTGATAACTGGTACTCTCATGTGTATGTAGGTCCAATTGGATAAAGAACTTCATTTCGCTATTATTTTATACAGTCGATTTTAATGTCATCTATTTTGTTCAAAACAGACAGCAAACCTCTGATGTGAAAGCATCGGAGGTTTTTTATTTATGAATTGATATGGGTTGATATGAGATATTCACATATATTTCTGAATAATCCAAACTTTTTGTCAAAACCCTACAATTTGCTATTTACTTTTATGTGAAAATATGTTATAATTTATCTGCAGATATAAAATTAAGGAGGTCAGAATATGACAACAGCAATTACAAAACAAAAATTATCTGTAAAGGCACAGACAGCAGGGGCAATAGTGGCTGTAGTAGCAGCGGTAACGCTTCCTCAGCTGCTTCATATGCTTGGCTATGCCTCGGGAATCGGTACATTATTGGGAGAAATACTCCTGCCTATGCATCTGCCGATAATCCTTGCAGGGCTTCTCGTAGGGCCGTATGCCGCAGGAGCAGCAGGACTTTTAAGCCCCCTTATCAGCTTTGCTCTTACAGGTATGCCTACAGCGGTAATGCTTCCCTTTATGATGATTGAGCTTGCAGTGTACGGTCTATGTGCAGGAATGCTGAAAGATGCAAAAATCCTCGATATTTCAAAGGTATTCATTGCACAGCTTGCTGGCAGAGCAATCCGAGGAGCTGCAATTCTCATAGGATTTTACGGTATAGGTACAGCAATAAAGCCTGAGGTTATACTCACAAGCATAAAAGTAGGACTTGTGGGAATTGTGTTACAGCTTGTGATAATTCCCCTTGCCGTGTACAGACTGAGAAAAGCCGACAATGAGTAATCTTGAAAGAGCGAAAGAAATCCTTTCTGAGGGCGGATATACCTGTGTTATATGCAGCGACGGGGATACGCAGACAAGCACTATGCGAGGAGTTGCTCCGCTGTTGAAATGGCTTGATGATGGCAGAAATCTGTCGGAATATTCCGCGGCTGATAAGGTAGTAGGAAAGGGTGCGGCATACTTGTACATACTCCTTGAAATTAAGGAGCTTTACGCCGATGTTATAAGCCGCCCTGCATATGATACCCTTAAAAAGTACAGCATTTCCGTAACATATACGGCTATGACAGAGGCTGTGAGAAACCGCGACAATACGGGCTTTTGTCCCATTGAAACGGCGGTTATGGATATAGGCAATCCGAAAGACGCACTGACTGCCATAAAAAGAAAAATTGAAGATATGAAAAAGTAACAGGTGATATTATGGATAAAAATGAGAAATTTGATGTTTCAAAGCTTGGTTTCGGGCTTATGAGACTTCCCGAAAAGGACGGAAAAATCGACTATGACCACGTTTGCCGTATGGTTGATAAGTATATGGAGGCAGGTCTGAACTATTTCGACACTGCATATGTATACCACAGCGGAAAATCCGAGGTAGCTGCAAGGGAATGCCTTGTAAAGCGATATCCCCGAGAGAGCTTCAAGCTTGCAACAAAGCTGCCCGCCTGGTGTATGGATGGCAAAGAAGACAGAGACAGGATATTCAATGAACAGCTTGAAAGAGCAGGAGTTGATTATTTCGATTTTTATCTGCTCCATTCACTGGAGGACGGCAATAACTACGATATATACGAGGAGTTTGACTGTTTCAACTGGGGAATGGAAAAAAAGCGCGAGGGCAAAATAAAGCATTTTGGCTTTTCCTATCACGGTACTCCCGAACTGCTGGAAGTTGTTCTTGATAAGCACCCCGAAATTGAATTTGTACAGATTCAGCTGAACTATGCTGACTGGATAAATCCTATTGTACATTCAGGAGAGCTGTATGAAATTCTCCACAGACGCAATATACCAATGATAATTATGGAGCCTGTTAAAGGCGGAACACTTGCTTCACTTATGCCCGAGCTGGAGGCAAAGCTTAAAGCTGCAAGACCTCAGTCCTCAATTGCCTCCTGGGCGATGAGATTTGTAGGCTCACTTGACGGCATAATAACAATACTTTCAGGTATGTCAAATGACGAGCAGATGCAGGATAATATTGATACCTTCACAAATTTCGAGCCGCTTTCCGACAGCGAAAAGAAGCTTATAGAGGAAGTAAACGAGGTCATGTTCAATTCGCCGCTTGTTGGCTGTACTTCCTGCCGTTACTGCTGTGACGGCTGCCCGTCGGGAATAGAGATACCTAAGATTTTCCGGGTACTTAATACCATAAGGCTTTACGGCGAGGAATGGCGTTCTGGCAATGTGTACAGAGGCATTGTAGAAAATAGCGGAAAAGCAAACGACTGCATCGGTTGCGGTCAGTGCGAAAGCGTATGCCCGCAGCATCTGCCTATAATTGAGCTTCTTGCAGAAGCTTCATCACATCTGGATAAGGAATAAATCAGAAAACCGCACAGCTTTGGCTGTGCGGTTTTTGTGGTATATGTGGTATAAATCGCTGTTTTATTCATCAGAGCAGATATGTATATGATTTTTATTGATGGGAGCGCTCAATGGCACGGCTGCATCATTTTCTGACTCGTCAATACTATTTTTCTGCTGATGTACTTTTTCATGTGGCGGAATATCTTCCGGATTGTCCACAGGAGGAACAGGCTTGTCATCAGGCTTGTTTTCGTCAATATCACTGGGTGGTTGATGTTCAGGCTTTATGGGCTTATCGTGAACGGCAGGTACATCTCCCTCAGCAGGGGGAACAGGTACTTCTGCAGGCTCAGAGGGTGTGTTATGAATGGGCTTGTCAACCTTTACAGGAGACTTTGGAGCTTCCACAGGCTTTGTTACAACGGGCTTTACCTCTGCCTCAGTAGCTGGTTGCGGAGGTGCAGGCGTTTCAGTTTTTTCGTGAGGCAATTTACCCTCATTTTTACCCTTGTCATCCTTGCCTACAGGATGCTTTTTATCGTGAATATTTATCTTTATATCGTGCTTTGGCAGTTCTTCCTCAAGCTTTGATTTGATATTTTCATAATCCTTGGAGCTGCTTCCGTCGATATAAACATCAACAGTATCACCTGCGGAGATATACCCCTCAGAGATTTCAGCCTCTACTATTTCGTTAGCGGCTTCAACTTCATTTTTGCCCTTTATATCGACCTTTTCAATGATTTTTTTGCCATATTCGTTATCACTTTCAAGGCTGATTACCTTGCCCGAGCTGTTAAGATTCATACTGATAGATGTATCAGATGCAAGAGTAACAGTTGAGCAGGTTTTGAAATTTTTCGCATAATAGCCGTAGCAGGGGAGTGCAATAACAGCGATGCAGGCAGCTGCCGCAGCAACTGTTCTGAACATTGTTATAGCGCTTCTTTTGTTGGAGGACTTGTCTTCCATAATAAGGGGATTTGTGACAGTCTGTCCTATCTCGTAATTCATATTTGCGGCAAAGACATATCTGCCATCCTCATCCATAAGCACAGCATAGCCTTTACAACATTCCATAACGATATATTTCATCTGCTTTCACCGCCTTTCAATACCTGCATAATGTGACCTCTCATAATCTCGTAGCCGTTGGTGCAGATAAGCAGCATAGCCACAAGATAGCGCCTGTGACGCTCGAGTGTTTTTCTTTCGACGTCAGCCCCTTCTGCGAGAGCCGCAAGGGGAACTCTTTTAGTGCGGAGAAAATCCGCCAGAAGCTGGGGATTATTCCTTGCATAGCGTACAGCCTTTCCGCATATTTCGAGAGTTCTGCGCTGTTTCGGGGAATTTTCGGCAATATCGGTAAAGGAAGCGCCGAAATCCTCCATTTGAGCCGCCAGTTCAGCTATTTCCTGCTTCGTGGCTTCACGCATTTCACTTTCGCGGAAATCATCGTGGCTGTCGCTGATAGTGTCTATAAGTTCAGTTTTCTCATCCTCATCGGTAATATTGAGGGAAATACCGCCTGTATTTCTTTTTTCTTTTCTGTAGTAGTCAATAAGGCGGTTTTTTATCTGTAAAGCGGCAAATTTCAAAAAAGCGCCGCGGAGTTTTGAATAGCTGCGTATTGCCTCGTAGAAAGCGAACATAGCAATACTAAGCTCATCGTCGCTCTGTTGGGGAGGACGATTGAGGAATTTAGCCGTTTCGGCCTTAATAAACGGCATATAGTCCGATATAAGCCTGTCCGCCTCGTTTTTGTCATCTTTGGCACGACAGACCCTTGAAATTATCTCATGAGCTTCGGAGTTCATCTCTGCACCTCCTGTTAATTATAGTATACGCAGGGTATTTTCAAAAAACGGGGTATTTTCTTTATTATATAATAAAAATTTCTGAATGTCAAGGAATCCACCGTACAAAGGCATCTGCCTGCCAAAGCTTTTTATATGTGTGATTATATATCGTGTAGTTGAATTTGTTTCTACTAATATTGTACACCGCAACTCAACGTTTGTCAATAGGTTTTTGAAAGTTTTCTGCATGTTTGTAGGGTTGCACAAAAACGGTGCGATGCTTTTGGTTGATTTAACAACAGATAAAATTAAGGGCGGATATTATCCGCCCTGCAAATTATATTTAAAGTGCCTCGCACATCCGCAAACTAAAGTTTGCTCCGTGCGGATCGGCAAATAGCAAACGCCAAAAGATTTTGTTGTTTGCTATAATTATGAATTGAGATATTCTTCAAGTGTGCCTGTACCGCCTGTGGAGGTGTATGCATAATAGGCGAGGATAATGGATGCATCAATTGAATCATATTTGCCGTCGCCGTCTACATCGGCAGCCTTTGCCTGTTCAGCAGTAAATGTGGATTTACCGCCTGTTGCGATTACTGCGTAATCGGAAAGTACAAGTGTAGCATCGCTGGAGTCAATTGAGCCGTCGCCGCTTATGTCGCCTGTTGAATATGTGGGAGTTGAAACAGGGGGATTTTCGGGTGTTTCTGTGGAAGTTGTGGGGATTAAGGTGAATGTTTCAGTCATTTTTTGTCCACAGTCATATTTGTATGTAACTTCCTTTGAAGCGTCCTCAACTGTAAGAATATTGCCGTTTACTGTGCCATTTGTCCATTCAGAGGCTTTTGTTACGTCAAAACCTGTGGGGAGAGTTGAAAGGTCGAATGTGTTGTTTGTGAGGTTGATTTCATATTTATTAAGTTCACATTTAGTTGAACGAGATTTTAAAAGGGTATTTTTGCTAAAATCAAGACTGACAAGATTATTCATTTTACAGTCAATTGAAATTAAATCAGGATGCTTACTTACGTCAATAATTGTAAGTTGGTTATTGCTGCAAGAAAATGTCCTCAATTTAATATTAGTACTTATATCTAATGTTGAAAGCTGATTGTCATCACAAGATAAATATTCCAACATCGTATTATTACTTATATCAAGAGTTGAAAGTAGATTTCCCTGACATCCTAAAGTGCTTAGTTCTAAATTTTTACTTACATCAATACTTGTGAGCTGATTTTTATTGCAAATTAAAGTATTTAAATTTAAATGATTAGTTACATCAAGAGATGTGATTTGATTATCTGAGCAACGGAAATTTCCTAATCTTGTATTATTGCTTATGTCGATATTTTTTATTTTATTATTAGAAAAATCTAAATAAACCAATTTCCTATTGTAACTAACATCGAGGGTGCTAAGTTGATTGTCATAACAAGACAAGCCTAATAATTCTCTGTTGTTTGTTAAATCAATATTTGTAAGTTGATTATTATTACAATGTAGTGTTTTCAAAGCTGTATTTTTACTTATATCCAAATTTTCTATTTGATTATATTCACAAGATAATTCTTCTAATGCTATATTTCGGCTTATGTCAAGATTTTTAATTTGATTTCCAGAACAATATAATTTATATATTTTTTTAAAATGTTCTACACCTGTTAAGTCTGAAATTCCTTTGCTGCTAACATCAATAAATGTTATGCTTTCATTTTCCTCCGCAGAAAGCACACCATCCCCGTCCATATCGCATTCTTCAGCCACATACTGTCTGAAATTTGCATCAGGGAAGTTGGTTTCGTTGATTTCAACGCTTTCAGCAATAACATCCCCAGCTGCAGCTGCCGTAAAACCGCCGATTTTCAGCGTTTCCGCAGGCATATAGCCCATAACTCCCGAACAAATCAGCAGAGCCGCTGTCATAGCCGCAATTCTTTTCATTTTCTTCATTTTTAATTCCTCCATATCATTTTTGCGATTTACCATAATAAACCGCTGTGTATATTATATCATATTTTCTCGTAAAATGCAAGAAAAAATCCTCTGCAAAAAACTATAAGAAAACAGCAATATACACAAAATCTCCCCGAATAAAAAAGGCGGAAGAAGCCCTCCGCCCGTTATTTCAGAAAATCATACAACTAAAGAGTATTTATAAGCCGCGCAAGCCTTACCGCATCCTCCTCCCTGCTGAATATAGAGGGAGAAAACCGCACAGAGCCGTTTTCAGTGCCGAGTGACTGATGAGCAAGGGCGGCACAATGATAACCTGCACGGAGACAGAAGCCCTCCTTAGCAAGGGCAGAAGCAGCTTTTTCGGAGGGGATACCCTCAATATTAAATGATACAATAGGCACATACTCGGCTTTTTCTGAACGATATACCGTGATTTTCGGATTTTTTTCCAGTTCTCTTATAAAACGTCGGCATATTTTGTCCTCGTGGGTAAATATATTATTTATCCCGATTTTTCGGATAAATTCCATACCTGCTTTAAGGGACATAATCCCCACAGTTCCCACAGTACCGCTTTCAAGGGCTTCGGGGAGGAGTACAGGCTGTTCAAGGCTTTTGGAGCCGCTGCCCGTACCGCCCTGCATAATGGGTTCAATGTTAAATTTACCGTCGCTGATGAGCATTCCTGTGCCTGTTATGCCATACAGCCCCTTATGACCTGCGGTGCATATGATGTTGATACCCTGCGAAAGATTTACATCAATAATGCCCGAAGCCTGGGCAGCGTCAACGATAAAGGCTATATTACGCGATTTGCAAAGCCTGCCAATTTCCTCTACAGGCATAATCTGCCCCGTTACATTGCTTGCGGCAGTGCAGACAATCGCCTTTGTATCGCTGCGGATAAGTCTGCGGAAGCTTTCAACAGTCTTATCTCTTTCGGGGAACACCTCCGCAACGGAAAGCTTTATTTTTCCCGATTTTGCAAGCTTTGCGGCAGGTCTTGAAACAGAGTTATGCTCCATTCCGCTTATGATGAGATGACCGCCGTTTTTCATAATCCCCTGAATTGCCATATTTAGGGCGTGGGTACAATTGAGAGTGAAAACCACGTTTTCGGGTTCGCCGCCGAAGAAATCCGCCGCTGTTTCACGGGCAGAGTATACCATTTCCGAGGTTTTCATCCCCAGGGGATGACCGCCCCTGCCCGGACTTGTAAGCTGCTCCATAGCCGATATTACTGCCTTTTTCACAGCAACAGGCTTTGGAAAGGTTGTGGCGGCATTGTCGAAGTTAACAATCAAGGATATCCCTCCTCACGCAGCTTATACGGGATTTTATGCTTATTGAGAAGCCGCGGTATATCAGGCTTTCTCTCGGTGAATAAATCGTAACCGCATTCGCCCTCGCGGCGTTTCAGCTCGCATTTATAGCCGAATGCAACGAGAAGCCTTACAGCTTTCTGTGCATAGGTATACGAGGGCATCTGCAATATATATTTCATAAAAATCAGTCCTTGTTAGATAGTGACAGCATAAATGCTGTTGTATTATAATATGCCGCAGTTCATTTTTTAGCTATTGCTATTGAATTGTAAAAAATTATATGATATAATATAATCAATAATTTTTTCGGAGGGAAATATGAGAAAAATACTTGTAGTTGAGGACGATAAGGAAATAAACCGTCTTATACAGGACTATCTTACAGATAACGGATATAACACAATATCGGCGGAAAACGGCCTTGACGCTGTTCGAATTATCCGCGATGAAGCTGACATTGACCTTGTAATACTTGACCTTATGCTGCCCTTTCAGAGCGGTGATATGGTATTGCAGAAAGTCCGCGGATTTTCGGATATTCCTATAATTATAGTATCGGCCAAAAGTATGGTGCAGTCGAAAATTGACGCTATACGTATGGGCGCTGATGACTACATAACAAAGCCCTTTGATTTAGACGAGCTTCTTGTCCGCATAGAGGCTGTATTACGCCGTTTACAGCACAAAATCAGCGGAGAGGATAAAACTGTCCTGACATACAAAAAGCTGACCCTTGACAGAAATAGCGGTACAGCGGCAGTTGACGGCAAATCCCTTGTGCTGACGGGCAAGGAGTACGCTATTCTGGAGCTTATGCTCCTTAACCCGAAAAAGCTTTTTTCAAAGTCAAATCTCTTTGAAAGCGTGTGGAATGAGCCATACTTCAAAGAAGATACCACAATAAAGGTGCATATGAGCAATATCAGAAACAAGATAAAAAAGCTTGACGATACACAGGAATATATTGAAACTGTGTGGGGTATGGGCTACAAATTAGCAGATTAATTCTTAACCTTTTCTTAACCTTTCCCTTTACCATTTCTTTACGGCGTGGATTTATAATATAATTACAGACAAGGCGATAACACCTTGAAATTAAGAAATAATCACAGAAAGGGTGGTAACAATGAACGTATTAGAGCTGAAAAACATAAGCAAATCCTACGGTAAAAAGACTGTAGTGGATAATTTCAGCCTTAACGTGGAAAAAGGCCATATATGCGGACTTATAGGGCCTAACGGTGCAGGAAAGACGACTATTATGAAGATGATGGCAGGTCTTGCGGCTCCGACTAAGGGGGAAATGAGTTTCTTCGGCAAAAGTGATAATCTCGACCAGTACAGAAACAGAATGGCATTTATGCTCGAATCTCCTATCATTGACAAAAGTATGAATGCAAGGCAGAATATGGAGTATGTCCGCTATGTAAAGGGAGTTGCCGACAAGAAGAAAATCGACGAAATGCTTGAATTTGTCGGACTTGGCAATGTGGGCAAGAAAACTGCAGGCAAATTCTCACTTGGTATGACGCAAAGACTCGGAATTGCTATGGCGCTTCTCACAGAACCTGAAATTATGGTGCTTGACGAGCCTGTAAACGGTCTTGACCCCGAAGGTATCGTTGAAATCCGACTTATGCTGAAAAAGCTTTCAGAGGAGAAAAATGTCACGATTATTATTTCAAGCCATATTCTCTCGGAGCTTTCCGAACTCTGCACGGATTTCTCAATAATCAACCACGGCAAGCAGATTGAAAACCTCAGCAGAGAAGAACTTATGGCGAAATGCCGCAGCTATTACGCTATCCGCACAAACGATATAAACCGCACAGCCGCAGTTATTGAAGATAAACTTGGTACAAAGCAGTACAAGGTCATTCACGGTGATGAAATCCGCCTGTTTGACTACCTTGATAATGTTGAAAAAGTTTCAAAAACTATTACAGATAACGGACTTATCCTCACAAAATTCATAAGTGAGGGCGAAAGTCTTGAAGATTTCTATTTATCGAAGGTAGGTGTTGAAAATGACTAAACTGATTAAGGCTGAATTTTACAGAGTTACACATTCGGGAATATTTCTGAAAATATTTATTCTTGTGGGACTTTTTCCGCTTGTACTTCCTTTTGCTGCAACGGCTGATATGGTGGAAATAAATCTGCACAGCATACTGCTTACATATGCCCAGATGGGCGGACTTGTAATGTCAGAACTTGTTGGAATTATGCTGTCGGCTATGATTTCAAATATGTATCAGAACAGAACTTACTATTATGAAATTATGGACGGGGCAAATACGCACCATATTATTCTCAGCAAGCTTATTGTATACAGTTGTATATCGACAGCAGTGCTGATTATACCTGCTATAATCACCTTTGCCATAGCTGGAAATTGTTATCCCATTGGCGATTTGAAACAGTTGTGGCTGACAGTAATTCTTGGGATTGTAATTATTCTGAATTTCACTTGTTTAACTATTTTTATATCTATGCTTATAAGACATAGTCTGGGTGGCCCTATTCTTGTTTATACTATAGGTATGCTTCCTACTTTTGTGTATATGTTATTTTCAGAACTTTCAGACAAGTATAAATGGGTAACCGACATTTTAAGCTATATCCCACAGACGCAGATAATGGAATTTGTAAAACCCGAATATGAAACAGATTTCATTGTAAAGGTTATAGGCGGATTTGTTGTATGTTTTTCCGTTCTTTACACGCTTACATACATAAGTTACAAGAAAAAGAATTTCAAATAATCAGATATTAAATATAGGGTGATATAAAACAACGTAAAATAGCCTATTATAGGGGCGAGCATTGCTCGCCCTTAATTTTATCTATTGTGCAAATCAAACAAAATTGTTGTTGATTTTTATGCAACCATACAAACTTGAAGAAAACTTTCAAAAACCTATTGACAAACGTTGAACTGTGATGTACAATATAAGTAGAAACAAATTCAACCGATATAATGCATAATCACGATTTGAAAAAGGAGCTGTATTATGGATTTCACAAAAATAATATTAGTATGTTTTCTTGTGCTTTCTGCTGTGCTGGCTGTGAAGTATATCTCCTTGAAAAAGCAGATTAAAAGCTTCGGCAGGCAAGTGGAACAGCGGAAAGATATAAATTACAGCAGTCCAATTAAACTTGACAGCTTCGACAGGGATATTGTTGAACTTGCGGTAAAGCTTAACGAGCATACAGATATTCAGCGTGTGCTTGATGTGGAATACAAGCGCAGCAAGGAACAGCTGAACAACGTAATATCGGGAATATCCCACGATTTCCGCACTCCGCTGACCGCCTCCCTGGGGTATCTGCAGATGATTGAAAAAAGCGGCGGATTAACGGGAAAAAATGCGGAATATCTTGAAATCGCCCTGCAAAAGAATACATACCTGAAAGAGCTTTCCGACGAATTTTTTGAATTGTCGAAAATTGAAAACGGTCACGAGGAAATGACCGTGGAAAGCGTAAACCTCAGCAATCTTATCTCCGACCTTGTTATGGAGCAGTACAACTGGATGCAGGAGAGGAATATTTCCCCCGATTTCCATATTGCCGACGGCATAGTTATCAACAGTAACCGTCGATATATAATGAGAATTGTTGAAAATCTGCTGTCTAACGCCGAAAAATACGCATTCACTCACCTTGGAGTATCTCTTTCAGAGGATAACGGGAAAATTATCCTTTCAGCTTTCAACGATACCGAAAACGGTACAGAAATAGACATAAACCGCGTATTTGAGCCGTTTTACAAGCCCTCATCGAGGAACAAAAGCGGCTCGGGACTTGGTCTCTACGTGGTAAAATGCCTTGCAGAAAAGCTTTTTGCCGATGTTTCTGCGGAGTTCGATAATTCGGGGGATTTCAGGATTACTGTTGGATTTGTTGATATTTAATCGCAAAATAAGGTTTGTGATTGGTTTATGATAGAATTTGTTGTGGGAATTATTATCTTCACCAATTAATTTACCGCGATAAACCGCTATTTGTTAAAACTCCCGAAACCGTGTTTACCCCATTGACATTTTTTACAAAACATATTATAATTGTATGGTAAACATTGTTAAAATGTTAGTGCAACATAACACATGATATGAGGAGGTAAATTAAAATTATGTCAGCACACAGCAAATCAAATGAGGAGATACTCAAAGAATACAACGTGAGTATCGAACAGGGGTTATCCGATGCGGAGGTTACAGCTAACCGTGAAAAATACGGTGAAAATAAGCTCCGTGAAAAGAAAAAGAAAACTACTTTACAGCGCTTTCTGGAGCAGTTCAAGGATGTAATGATTATTATCCTGCTTATTGCGGCAGTAATCTCATTCGCTGTTGCTATTATTGAGGGCAATCCAAAGGAATTCTTTGAGCCTGTACTTATTCTGCTTATTGTTGTTCTCAACGCTATTATGGGCGTTTTCCAGGAGAGCAAGGCGGAAAAGGCTCTGGACGCGCTGAAGAATATGTCCGCACCCCATGCCCGTGTTATGAGAAACGGCGCAGAAAAGGTTATTGACGCGGCTGAGCTGGTTCCCGGAGATGTTATTCACCTTGAAGCAGGCGATTTTGTACCTGCCGATTCACGACTTATTCACAGCGTAAGCCTTAAATCCGAGGAGTCAGCCCTTACAGGTGAATCTGTTCCCAGCGAAAAGGACGCAGCTGCTCCCGTTGAGGAAAATGCTCCTATCGGTGACAGAACAAATATGGTATTCTCAGGCTGTTCCGTTACATATGGTACTGCTACAGCAGTTGTAACAGCTACAGGAATGAATACTGAAATGGGTAAAATTGCAAATCTTCTCGATAACGAGGGGGATTCCCAGACACCTCTCCAGCAGAAGCTTGCACAGCTTGGTAAATACCTTGGTATTATGGCTCTTGCAGCTTGTGCTATTATCTTCGTTGTAGGTCTGCTCAACGACATTCCTGCTCTTGAAATCTTTATGACAGCTATTTCTCTTGCCGTATCTGCTATCCCTGAGGGACTTCCTGCAATTGTTACAATTGTTCTCTCTATCGGTGTTCAGCGTATGGTTAAGAAAAACGCTCTTATCAGACGACTTCCCGCTGTTGAAACTCTTGGAAGCGCTTCTGTTATCTGTTCCGATAAGACAGGTACTCTCACACAGAACAAAATGACAGTTGTCAAGGCATATATTGACAACGCAGACGATGTTGTTCTCGTTGATGAAAACTGTCCCGAGGATATTAAAAAGCTCCTTATGATTGGCGCTCTCTGCTGTGACGGCAGCGTATCCTTTGAAAACGGCGAGGAACAGCACATTGGTGATCCTACAGAGACAGCTATTGTCCTTGCGGCTCACAAAAACGGTATGCCCAAGGAGAAAATCAACGAAGAGCATCCCCGTGTGGGCGAAATTCCTTTCGATTCCGACAGAAAGCTTATGACATCTATCAATAAGTTCAACGGCAAGAATATCGTTATCGTAAAGGGTGCTTTCGATATGATGGCTGAGCGCTGCATAGCTGGAAATATCGCAAAGGCTAAGGAAATCACAGAGAAGATGAGCGCTGACGCTCTCCGTGTTCTCGCTATCGGCTACAAGGAAATTGATACAATTCCTGCTGAGCTTACATCTGAGGAAATCGAAAACGGTCTTACTCTTGCAGGTCTTGTTGGTATGATTGACCCTCCTCGTCCAGAGGCAAGAGATGCTGTTGCAGTATGCCGTCAGGCTGGTATCCGTCCCGTTATGATTACAGGCGACCACGTTATAACAGCTGCTGCTATCGCTAAGGATTTAGGCATTCTCGTTGAGGGTGACAGAGCTATCACAGGCGCAGAGCTTGACGCTATGTCTGATGAAGAACTCGACAAGCAGGTTGAATCAATCAGCGTATATGCACGAGTTTCTCCTGAAAATAAAATCCGTATTGTCAAGGCTTGGCAGAAAAAAGATCAGGTTGTATCTATGACAGGTGACGGCGTTAACGACGCTCCTGCACTTAAAGCCGCTGATATCGGCTGTGCTATGGGTATCACAGGTACAGACGTTGCAAAGGGTGCTTCTGATATGACGCTTACAGACGACAACTTTGCTACAATCGTTGACGCTGTAAGAGAGGGACGCGGAATCTACGCAAACATCAAGAAGGTTGTAGGCTTCCTCCTGGGTACAAATATCGGTGAGGTTATTCTCGTATTCTTTGCAATGCTTCTCTGGCACAAGACACCTCTGCTTTCAATGCAGCTTCTTATGATTAACCTTGTAACCGATTCACTTCCTGCAATTGCTCTTGGTATGGAGGATGTTGAAAAGGATATTATGACACGTAAACCCAAGCCCAAGAAAGAGGGACTTTTCGCAAACGGCTTCGGTGTTCGTATTATCTTACAGGGCTTTATGTTCGGTATACTTTCACTTGTTGCATTTAAGATAGGCGATTCAAATCTCGGCTTACAGGGCGGTCAGACAATGGCATTCTTTACACTTGCTATGTCACAGGTTCTCCAGTCCTTTAATATGAGAAGTGATCGTTCACTGTTCAAGACAGGAATCTTCACAAACAAGACTCTCAACAAGGCTGTGCTTGCTTCTGTTGCTCTTGTCTTAATTGTACTTTTCACACCTGTACGTACAATTTTCGGACTTTCAACACTTCCTGTAACATATTATCTTATCTGCGTTGGGTTATTCTTTATCCCCACAGTTATTATGGAAGTTTCAAAGGCTCTTGGTCTTATCAAGCACAACGAAAAATAAACATTAAGAAAAGGGAATCCTCATCTGGGGATTCCCTTAGTTTTTTGACGGATTGTAAATTAATTTTTTAATGAGTTTGTAGTATAATGAGTAAATCAACTATTGACCTGAAATGAAATATCTGTTATAATTAAGGCAACACAGCACAAGCCTGCTTGACGGTTTTACACGAAATCTGCTTGCGGATTTTTCGCACAAGTTTTGTGTGGTATTTACTAATTAGTAATTGAATGAAAATCATGGAGGATTTTTATGAAATCAAAAAGAATAATGGCTGTGATTACTGTAGCAACTATGCTTACAATGGGAAATGTTGGATTTATTTCATATAATCCAATAAGTATTCCTACGGCAACTGCAAGTGCCGCAGAGATTGTTAAATCTGGTACGTGTGGTGAAAACGTTACATGGACTCTTGACAGCGAGGGAACTCTTACTATCACTGGTGAGGGTGAAATGGTTGATAAACCGGATTTTGGTCAGCATGACATTACAAAGGTAGTTATAGAAAATGGTGTGACAAATATAGGTGATGCTGCATTTTATAGTTGTAAAAGTTTAACTTCAATAAAAATACCCGATAGTGTAACTGATATAGGTGGAAGTGCTTTTGCTGGATGTATAAAGCTGACATCTGTTGAATTGCCGGAGAGTATTGAAAATATTGGAAAAAGTGCCTTTGCAAGCTGTGGTTCTTTATCATCAGTTATTCTTCCCGACGGCATTAAAGGAATTGGCGAAGAATCTTTTATGAATTGTAAAAGTTTGACTGATGTTTCATTTCCTGAAAGTATCTCATATATCGGAATACGTTCTTTTTTCGGTACACCATGGATCGAAGTTAAAAGAGAAGAAAATCCGTTTGTAGTTGTAAATGGAATATTAATTGACGGAACGAATCTTACAGGGGATATCGTTATTCCCGATAATGTAACAAGTATTGGATGCGGAGTATTTATAGACGGTGGTGGTGTGACCTCAGTTGTAATTCCCGACAGCGTAACTAAAATCAATGAAATGGCTTTTTATGCTTGTAGAGAAATGACTTCAGTTACAATTCCTGATGGCATTTCTAATATTGAATATATGGCATTTGGCGGGTGTGAGGCATTGACAGAAATAAATATTCCTGATACAGTTACAAGTATTGGTGATTTTGCATTTTATGACTGCAAAAAGCTTGCTGAAATAAATATTCCTGAAAGTGTTACAAGTATAGGTGGATTTGCATTTAGGAATTGTAGTGCTTTAGAGTCAATTGTAATTCCTGATGGTGTTACAAGTATTGGTACGGCAACTTTCCAAGAATGCAGGTCTTTAAATTCAATTATTTTGCCTGAAAGCCTTACATATATTGGAATTTCTGCATTTAATAATTGTAAGAAACTAACCTCAATCACAATTCCGTCTAAGGTTACAGATATTGGAGAAAGTGCTTTCAAAAATTGCAATAAGTTATCTTCAATTGTACTTCCCGACGGAATTAAAAGTATACCGGATGAAATTTTTATAAATTGTTATGCCTTAACATCAATAGAAATTCCTGACAACGTAACAAGTATAGGAAACAAAGCTTTTGATGGTTGTGCTTCTTTAAAATCGATAGCACTTCCGGAGTGTGTTACAGAGATTGGAAGTAATGCTTTTGCATATTGTGATATTCTGGGGTCAATTACAATTCCCGAAAGTGTTGTAAGTATAGGCACAGACGCATTTTACGGATGTGATGATATGGTTTCGGTAACAATTGAGAATCCCTATTGTGTAATTGGCGAATCGGTTGATACTTTCTATGAAACTGTTAAAATTCAAGGTTATGAGGGTTCAACAGCTCAGGCATACGCTGAAAAATACAACAGAACATTTGTAGCTCTTGACGGCGAAAAGCCTGTAACCACAACCGCAATAACTCCCCCCTCAACATCTGCAACGACAACAACTACTGTCGCAGTTGATGGGAACGTGAGCTGGCAAATGCCTGACATTACAGTTGAAAAAGGCACAGAGATAATAGAAGTACCTGTGTCACTTTTGGATTACGATAATAGTCAGTTGGCTGTTTCGGGAGCAGAGTTTACTCTGACTTACGACTACAATGCATTAGAGCTTGTAGGATTGACAAGTAAATCAGATGCGTATAGTACAGATACAATCTTCAATGCCGCAATAAATCAGTTTTCTATTGAAACAGGCTCAGGAAACGCTATTGCAGGAGAACATCTTGCAAATGTAGTTGTTTTCCGCTTCCGCATAAAAGATATGAGTCTTAATAAGGATTATTTTATAAGAATTGCGAACCTTTACGCATATGATGCGAATGGACGTAACATATCCGACCATATTAAAACAAATGATGGATGTGTTCGTCTTGTTGAGGAGATTACAACTACAACAACTACTACTATAGCTACCTCCACAACAATCACAAGTACAACTACATCAGCTACAACTACTACAAGTATGGGGACTACTACCACTACAGCAACGTCAGCCACTACTACAACACCACCTGTAGTAACTGAACCCTTTTTCATTCTCGGAGATGCAAATACTGACGGCTCTGTTGATTCCTCCGACGCTTCACTTGTTCTTGCAGAATACGCAAAAATACAGACAGGCGGAGCAGGTGAATTTACAGAGACTCAACATAAAGCTGCTGATGTGAACAACGACGACGTTGTTGACTCATCTGATGCATCAAAGATACTTGCATACTACGCAATGATTTCCACTGGTAAAAAGCCTGCGTGGGATTAAACAACAAAGCTATATTCATTTGCCGCTCCGATTGGAGCGGCAATATATTTTAATACAGCTATGTAAAGAATCACACATCCGCACAAATGAAGGAAATGTATTTACTGCGAGGATTTTAAATAATAGTGATATGGTTTGAAAAAACTGCACTTTTTCTTGCTTCTATATTTACTCGTTGAAAATAATCTTCAAATTATTGACAAAAGCTCAAAAGTGTGATAATAATAGCAGATAATAATGAAAGGCAGGGTTTTGTTAATCTGCCTCTTTATCTTGCTAACAGAATGCATGAATAGATATAAAGGGGTTCTCTAAAACCTCTTTAATACGTCAAAACGAGCAGTCCGCGATTAAGCGATACTGCTCGTTGTTCTTTTTGTTAGCCGTAGTTTATTCTGAAATAAGCTCCCTTATTTCAATTGTATTTATTTTCCTTGCGGCAATATATGCAAAAATAAAGAAGCTCAAGGATATTGCTGATGCAGGAATTATAAATGTAATAATGCTAATATCTGCGTCAAGCTGTGTAAGTCCTACCACTCTTAAAAGAGCCACAAGCAGCGGCGATGTAAGGAAAACCGAAGCTGTTCCGCCCAGACAGGATCCGATTACCGCAATAATCATAAAGCGGAAAGCAAACTGTGTGCGAAGTGTATTTGCAGTAAAGCCCAGTGCTTTGAAAATACCGATGTCTGTGCGTTCTTTAATAAAGGATTTGCTGCAGATCATACTGATTACAACCGCAGAGAAGATAATAGAAATAGCGTAAACCACTATTAAAAGGATAGTGAATATTTTGTCAATAAGTTCCATAATTCCTTCGTTTGAATTTTTTTCTGCATTGATTTCTATTTTCTTGATTACTTCCCCGAATTTATTGTTGAGGGCTTTTTCTGCTTCATTTAACAGGTTTAAATCGGAAAGCTCTGCGGAAAATATCGGCATTGACTTATCTATTTTATAAAGTCCCTCGTAGGTAATGAGAATTGTTTTTCCCAGGTCGTTAAAGCCCTGAAAAGTGCCTGTAATTATAAATTCCTCGGTGCTTTCGCTGCTGATTGATATGGTATCGCCTATGCCTTTGCCAAAGAGCTCTGCGGATACATCTGTAACAGCAACCTCATTGTCATAAATCGGCATTCTTCCGTCGATAGGTTTATACATAGCGTCAGGACGGTTGTAGGAGGTGCAGGCAATTTCAAATCCGTCTGCCATTACGTACTGATTCAGACAGAAAATCGTTTTTGCGTCAGGGTCAACATCAAGTACTGCCTGTTCAACTTCACTCATATCATCAATATCAAAATCCTTTGTCATGTAAGCGTTGATATTGGAATATATGAGGCCTGTTTCTAATTCGTCAGAGGAGAGCTTCTGTGACAATACGTTTATTGTCATCATGAAATATACAAGCAGAGCAACTATCAGCATCACACCGGTATAACTTTTAAATCGTGATGTAAACTGCCGCAGTCCTATAAAGAGTGAAAGTGGCTTTGTTTTTACGGGGAGGTTAAGACGGCTGTCGAAATGTACTTCGGATTTACCTCCCGAAATTGCACGGACAGGAGAGATTTTAGCCGCCTTTGCCGTTGCAAGCACAACGAAAATCATTGTTATTGCAACAAGTGCGGCAGCCATTATGCCGCATTTAAGAAAAGATATATTCGTAGCGGTAAGAAGTCCTGTAATCTGCTGGAAAAGCATACCCAGTCCATTTAATGCAGGTATAGAAATAATAAGACCGATTACCGAGCCGATTATTTCAGCCAGAAGATACTGGAGTATGTACAAAAGGCGGATTTTACCAGAAGTAAATCCCTGCGCTTTAAGTATTCCAAGGTTTATGTATTCCATTTCGATTGAGGTTGAAATACTGTGCCATATTGAAATAATTACGATTACGACAAGCAGGATAAGGAAGGCAAAAAGAATTTTTGAACCACTATCCGAATAGATTTTTGTGTACCGTATAGTTTCAGCTTTTGATATTGAGATTATAGAGTTGCTGATAATACCGCACATATCGTTTATTTCTTTTTTTACGGTTATATAATCGGCGTCCTCTGTAAGATTTATGCCTATATCAGAAGCCTTACCAAAATAAAGGTCATCGGTGTTTTCGTAAATTCTTTCAAAGTCGCTGTCGCTGATAAATAAACGCTTTGTGCCTATGGGTGATGCACCAACAAAAGGTTCTTCAACAAACCCCTTTACTGTAAAGGTTTCAGGATTATCTTCTGAACCAAAGGATATAACAGAGCCGATTTCAATATCGGAATCCGCTGTCATGCCGTAGGGAATATATATTTCGCCTTCTTCAAGCGGTCCAGGATTATCATTATACGCTGTGAAATTTTTATTGAATACACGGTAAATATCCTCGGATTCTCTGTATAACAAAAATATCTTCGATATTTTCTGTTCTTTAATCCTTGCATTATCAACGACTATACATTCCGTTTCGGTAACGTCTGTAACATCGGGGTGTTTTGCAATTTCCTCTGCAATATTGTCCTGTAGATACCGTTTATTTGCAAAAGTATTAAAGGTAGGCGTATTTGCATAGCTGTGGGAACGCTCAAGGGAACGGTCTATATTTTCATTGTTGCTTACCGTACCCGCAAATGAAAATACGATAATAGCTGTAAGGGCAATAATGCTCTTGAATGCACCTTTTTTATGTTTTATATTGGCTATTAAAAGCTTTAAAATTTCCATACCGCACCTCACCATTCCATAGATGCAAGCCAAGCATTTACCTGAACTTCACGGCTTTTTTCATTTTCGGGAGAGTAGGGGGGAAGGTCAAGGTCGCCGATAACCGCACCGTCAGCAATATAGATGATTCTGTTTGCTCGGAGTGCCGCACGGCTGTCGTGTGTGACCATTAAAATGCTCTGACCGTTATTATTCAGGTCTGTGAGCAGATTCAAGACTTCTGTGGTGTTTTTCCTGTTGAGAGCACCTGTTGGCTCGTCGGCAAAAAGGAGCTTCGGATTGTTGATTACTGCACGTGCAATGGCACATCTCTGCTGTTCACCGCCAGAACACTGGGAGGGGAGCTGCGTTTTAATATCAGATATGCCCATTTTTTTGAGAAGTTCCTCGGCACGTTTATTAACATCATCAGCGGAAACGGATTTGTTCAAGTATCCGGGAACAGCAACATTTTCAAAAAGACTGAGATTGCTGACAAGGTGTATCTGCTGGAAAATGAAACCGAAATCACCGTGACGAAGTTCTGAAAGCTTTTTTTCAGAAAGCTTGACAATATCCTTTCCGTCATAAGTAACCGAGCCGCTTGTTGCTTTGTCCATACCGCTTAAAGCGTAGAGTAGGGTAGACTTGCCCGAACCGGATGCACCCATTACAATGGTAAAATCGCCCTCGTAAATCTCAATGTCAAGGTTGGTTAAAACGTGATTCTGCACTCCATTGTGTGCAAAGCTTTTGCAAAGTCCCTTTGCGGATAAAATTGTGTTTTTCATTGATAATACA
This sequence comes from Ruminococcus sp., assembly GCA_045531615.1. Taxonomy (GTDB): domain Bacteria; phylum Bacillota; class Clostridia; order Oscillospirales; family Ruminococcaceae; genus Ruminococcus. The sequence continues at coordinate 19,922 of JAZSEJ010000085.1, read as the reverse complement.
CCTTTCTATTGTTTTTGTTGTTGTTTTCATTTTACCGCAAAAGATATTAAGAAGTCCTTAAGGCAAAATTATTTTTATCTGAAATCCGTCAGGAAGATTTTCAGCGTAAATCTCGCCGCCTGATTGGGTTATAACGTATTTTACAATGTACAGACCAAGTCCTGCACCGTTTTCCTTTCCTGTACGGCTGCCACGATAGAATTTGTCAAAGATGAAGGGGATTTCCTCATCGGGAATACCCTTGCCGAAGTCACGGAAAACAATTTCCGCACCCTTATCCGTCTTGGCGGCGGAAATTTCAACGTCAGTTTTTGCATATTTTGCCGCATTGCTGACGATGTTTTCAAATACCTGAGTAAGTCTGCTTTTGTCAACATTTACGTCAATGAAGTGTGTGGGAAGATTAAGACGGATATTGTTCCGTGCAGAAATTTCAGACACGATTTCTTTAATAAATTCGCAAAGCTCAAATTCTGTGGGATTCATTTTCAGCTTATCAAGGTCGGAAATAGAGTGGAGAAGCATATCATTTGTAAGTGCCGCAACCTCGTCGCATTTACGCATAATTACGCCAAGATATTTGGCACGCTTTTCCGGAGTAGCGTCCATACCTGCTTCAAGTCCCTCAGCGTAGGCACGAATTGATGCAACGGGAGTTTTGATGTCGTGGGAAAGTGAAGCAATAACGATTTTATTGTTTTCAATTGCTTCTTTTTCACAAGCACGTGCCGAGGAAATTTCACGACGCATACAATCGAATGCCCATGTGAATTTACCGAAATAATTTGTACGCTCATAATTTAGCGACAGGTCAAAATCTCCGCCTGCAATACGCTCCGCAAAGGCTGTCAGCTTCTCAAAAGGACGGAGAATTGCAAACCATATATACATAAATACGATAATTATAATTGCGGAGGATATTCCGAAAACCTTCCATAAGTAATCAGAAGTTTTCTCATTCGGAGGATTGTATTCTGACAATTCTTTTTTTAATTCAGCAGCACATTCAGCGGCTGTTTCTGTATCACCGTTTGCAATAAGCTGTTCAATTTCGTTTGCAGTAACAGCGTATTCTTTTATAGCAGTATCAACAGGCTTGTCGGTATATTTACATAATACGCCGATAAATACAGCAAGCAAAGCAATAAATAATACTGCTGTAGATATAAGTAGTTTTTTCATTCCTGCACCTCCAGCATATATCCGACTTTGTACACAGTTTTGATATATTTTGGTTGTGCAGGATTTTCTTCCAGTTTTTCGCGAAGCCAGCGTATATGCACCGTCAGCGTTGACGGCTCAACCGTTGAAAATGCACCCCATACTTCAGATAAAAGCTTTTCCTTCGCAACAGCATTGTTCATATGCTCACAAAGATACGCAAGCAAATCAAATTCACGCAGAGAAAGGGAAACGGGTATACCGTCCTTTGTCACAGAACGTGCAGTAATGTTTACGCTGATACTGCCAAAGGAAACAATCTTTTCCTGCACTGAAAAGCCGTAAGTGCGGCGGATTAGAGCATTTACTCTTGAAAGGAGTTCTTTCATTGAGTAAGGCTTCGGCAGATAATCATCACCGCCGATATCAAAACCGGTAATGCGGTCGCTTTCACTTGTTCTTGCACTTGCAAAAATAACAGGTATCTGTGACACTCTGCGCAGTTCCTTACACAATTCAAGTCCCGTTGTATCAGGAAGATTTATGTCGAGGAGAATAAGGTGATATGTGTGTTTTGAAAGCAGGTCAAAAGCTTCTTCACCGCTTACAGCGGTTGTGACCGAGTAATTGTAGCTTTCCAGCATTTCTGATATAATAAAGGATAAATCCGTGTCATCATCAATAATGAGAATTTCTTTCATTTTTCCCTCCGATTTATCAAGTATTTCTTACAGCGAATTGTTTCCGTGTATATTAATTTATCACAATATGATGTATTTGTCAAGGAATTTTAAGCGAGATTTTTTCAAAAAACCTCTTGACAGCTAACTGAAATTAGCTTATAATATAAATAAAGCTAATTCTAATTAGCTGAGGAGGTTGTTATGAGTACAAAGAAAAAAATACTTGATGCGGCACTTGCTTTATTTTCAGAAAAAGGCTATGCAAATGTGTTTGTTGCCGAAATTGCCGCGGCAGTAGGGATAAAGGCACCGTCGCTCTATAAGCATTATAAAAGCAAGCAGGATATTTTCAATGCGATTATTTATGAGATGAAAAGTAATTACGACAGGCAGGCGGCTATGCTGAATATCAACGGCAACAATGCTACTGCTGATGCGGCAGTTTTTTTTGACGTTTCAGAGGACGGTCTTGTTAAAATGGGGATAAGCTTGTTCAGATTTTTCCTGCACGACGGATATACGCAGAAATTCCGCAAAATGCTGACGATTGAGCAGTTTAATAATCTCGAACTTGCAGAGCTTTTCACAAAGCAGTATATTGATGACTCGTTGAAATATCAAAGCGGAATGTTCGCCGTTCTCTGTGAAAAAGGTGTGCTGAAAGGTGATAATCCGCAGATAATGGCACTTCAATTTCACGCTCCTATTTATATGTTGCTTACGATGTGCGACAGAGAACCTGAACGAGAAACGGAATTGACGGCACAGCTTGAACAGCATATCCGACAATTCGTAAGACTTTACAGCAAGGGGGAAAATCTATGAAAATTGCAGTAATACATGGGCAAAGCCACAAAGGCTCTACATATAATATCGCCAGACAGCTTTGCGATAAGCTGAACGGAGAGGTTACGGAATTTTTTCTCCCGAGGGATTTCGATTGTTTCTGCAAAGGCTGTACAGCCTGTTTTACAGACGAAACAAAATGTCCCGATTACGAAAAGCTTCAACCAATAACCGAAGCTATTGACAACGCTGATGTTATTATTCTTACAAGTCCCGTATATGTAATGCATTCGACAGGTGCTATGAAGGCTTTTTTAGACCATTATGGATATAGATTTTTAGTACATCGTCCCGAAGAAAAAATGTTTTCAAAACAGGCTGTATGTATTTCAACCGCTGTAGGTGCAGGGATGAAAAGTACAATAAAAGATATGGCAGACAGCACATTTTTCTGGGGAGTTGCAAAGACGTACAGACTTGGCGTTGCAGTTATGGAAACACGGTGGGAAAATGTAAAGCCTGATATAAAATTGAAAATTGATAAAAAGACAACCCGTCTTGCTGAAAAGATTACTAAAAAAGTCGGCAGAGTAAAACCCGATATAAAAACAAAAGCATTTTTTACAGCTATGTCAATTATGCAGAAAAAAGGCTTTAACCCAGCTGATGTTGAATACTGGGAAGCAAAAGGCTGGACAAATGGCAAGCGTCCGTGGAAAAACATATAGAAATAAAAAGGAGTATGATAAATTATGCTTTACCATATGAAATTAAAAAAATCGCCGTTTATGAAAATCAAGAACGGCAGTAAAACAATAGAGCTGCGTCTGAATGACGAAAAACGACAGCAGGTACAAGAGGGGGATTTTATAGAGTTCAGTCTGATTGATAATCCCAATGAAAAAATTCAGACACGAGTAACAGTACTCCACCGTTTTGATTCGTTTCAGGAGCTTTATGCGTCATTGCCTAAAGAAAAGCTTGGCTATACTTCTACAGATATGCCAAATCCCGACCATATGGACGAATACTATTCCCGTGAAAAACAGGAGCAGTATGGAGTTCTTGGAATTGAACTGCGTATGACTGATTTGCAGAAATTCATTGATGCACAGGAGCGTGGTTACGGCTTCGGAGAAACATATAAGACTGCTTTAGAAGAAATGAAACAGGGACAAAAAATATCTCACTGGATATGGTATATTTTTCCGCAGATTAAAGGGCTTGGAGTCAGTGATATTACTGTGTATTTCTCAATTAAGGATATTGAAGAAGCAAGAGATTATTACGAACATCCTGTCCTTGGTCAGAGATTGACAGAAATCACAAGGGTGCTTCTGGATATTGATAATGATGACCCAATGGCAGTATTTGGTTATATTGATGCGTTTAAGGTTCGTTCCTGTATGACGCTTTTTAAGCATGCTGCACCCGAACAGGAGTTGTTTCAGCAGGTGCTGGACAAGTTCTGCTGTGGTATTGAAGATGATAAAACTACTATGATACTTGGAGAATAAACTATGGAATTTATAAATAAAGTCGTTGTCGTTACAGGCGGTGCTAACGGTATAGGAAAATGTATTGCCGAGGAATTCAGAAAAAACGGAGCTTTTGTGTATGTGATTGATAACGTTGATGGCGAGCATTTTGTGGGAGATATTGCCGATAAGAATACTCTTGAACAATTTGCGGAGTCAGTGCTTTCACGTCATGAAAAAATCGACGGCCTTATTAATAATGCACCACCGATGATGAAAGGAATTGATGACTGCACCTACGAGGAGTTTCAGTATGCGTTATCAGTCGGCGTGACTGCGCCATTTTACCTGTCAAAGCTGTTTGCCCCTCATTTTAATAAGGGTGGCTCTATCATCAATATTTCGTCATCCCGTGACCGAATGAGTCAGCCGCAGACGGAGAGCTATACAGCGGCAAAAGGTGGCATAGCGGCACTTACTCATGCACTGGCGATCAGCCTTTCGGGAAAGGTACGTGTGAACTCCATTTCACCCGGTTGGATTGATACTGATTACATAGTTTATGAAGGTGTGGACGCTGTTCAGCAGCCAGCGGGCAGAGTCGGAAATCCCCTTGATATTGCCAATATGGTGCTTTTTCTATGTTCCGATAAGGCAGGTTTTATTACGGGCGAGAATATCTGTATTGACGGTGGTATGACAAAACAGATGATTTATCATGGAGATTTTGGTTGGAATTTATCAGAATAATCAGCTTGCTATGACATCACCGCACAAATACTGATTTTTTATATCACAATAAAAAATATGATTAAATTTTAGAAAAAGGCGTGGTGAATAACAATGCATGTTAGGTTAATTGACTTTTATTGGGTACCGTTGATTTTAATTGCTGTTGTGATATTTTTAATTAATAAAAGAACAAGAAAAGTTACATTAAAAATATTATTAGGTATAGCAATAATGATCTTTGTTATGTTTATCATATTCCTTCTTGGTATGTTGTTTTTTAGGGATAACCTGATGATATTTTTTACATGTTCTTTTTTTACATCGATAATTGTATTTATGTTTGGTGTTTCCTTGAAAGAACTTATACGGATAATACGGATTAAAAGAACCTGCTGTACTGTTGCAGGGGAAATTTTTGATATAGGCTATGGCAGAGGAAGTTGCTATAAAATCAGATATTGTGTAAAAAATCAGGAATATGTTTTCACCGCCCCCACATTGTCCCAAGGAGAAAAATGGAAAGTGGGCGACAGCGTAACGGTTATTTATTCGTCGAAAAATCCACATGAAGCCTATATGAAAAAGAATGATTCGGTTGCTGCGATTGCTCTGATGATTTGTTCGGCATTTTTATTAATTGGCGCGATTGCCGTAGAATGTTATGCATTGACGGCTGCATAATGGCGTAATATCGGCTGATTACGGCTCTTGATAGTGCAATGAAAGGAGAAAAATTCACTATGAATGTATTTGACAACAGCGAATTTGAGACACAGCGTGACAGCTATGCAAAGGAAGCAAGGGAAAAGTGGGGCGATACTGCTGCATACAAGGAATACTCCGCAAAGGCTTATTCCGCAGAAAAACAGAATGAGCTTAACGACGGTATGAACGCTCTTATGGCGGAGTTTGCGGGATGTATGGCTGACGGTTGTTCTCCCGAAAGCGGCAAAGCACAGGCACTTGTAAAGAAGTGGCAGACTTATATCACGGACAATTACTACACCTGTACAAAGGAAATTCTTGCAGGTCTTGGTGCAATGTATACCGCTGATGAACGCTTCAAAGCCAATATTGACAAGCACGGCGAAGGAACAGCCGAATTTATGAGTGCGGCAATACAAGAATATTGCAGATAACAGAATGCCTCTCCATTCAGAATGGGGAGGCGTTTTCAGTTATTAGGGATATTATTGCTCCCAAAATTAACTCTTGAATTTTCTATTTTGTGTGGAGGTTATTCCATTTCTACCTTTTCAATTTTACAGATATGCTTTCTGTTTCCGTGGTTTACATATATGCCCATATATTTCTGCTCCTTTCGTTAGCGTTTACCTTATTAATCATATCATCATATATCAGAAATTTCAAGACGTTTTTAAATTCTCCGTAATATAAAGCAAAAAACAAGCCAACTATGGCAAATATCAGCTATAATCTGCTGCGAATAAGCAATGCAGTATTTTTCTGATAAATATTTCCGAAAACCGTCTTGGGCTATTGACAATTCTTTTGGTGTCGTGTATAATAAAGAAAAAATTCTTTTATACGTTGGAAGGAAACGGTGGAAACAGCAAGTCGGAGAAAACCGAAACCGAAATAATAATTTGGTAAGCTCTTTCAGTATGTGTTGTGTATGCAGAAGAGATACAATAAAATTTATCAGAAAAAAGGAGAAGATTTATGAAAAAATATATTGGAATTATCGTGATGACGGCTATACTTTCCCTGACCGGATGCGGGACGGATATTGAGGAAACAGTAAACAATTCGATTGACAGCACTACTGAACAGACAACAGAATTCGCAACGGAAGAAACAACAGCGGAAACTACTGTAGAATCCGAATCGCAGTCGGAAACAGAAGCTGATACCACGGTTTCCGAAACAAAACCAACTACTGAGTCGGAAACTGAAACTGGCACCACAGTTACCCAAACAGAACCGACTACTGAGCCTGCAACTATTGTCGAAGAAACAACCACAGCGAAATCGAATGAGATATATGCCCTGAATGGGCCACTCGGACGATATCAGGGAGTTGAGGAATTTGACAATGCAAAATTTGCAGCATCCTTTGGAGCAGACGATTTTACAAAGAACGCTGACGGCACATTTACACTAACAACGATGATTTACTGCTATGAGCTGTTCAGCGGTGAAGATATTCAATCTCTGAAAGTTGGCGATACTATCTGGTGTCTTGGCAAGAAAGTGATTGTTGAAACTATTGAAGTGCTTGACAGTGGTCTTATTATTGTCAATGGCGGCATTGAAAATGGCGGACGTTATTTTAAGACAGACGATAAGGGCGTATATTTCGAAAGCGGCATGAACGACATTCATTCCTATTATGAAATCGGCGAAAATACCTACATGCTTTCTGCTGATTTCGTGTTTACAGACAATTCTGATATGGATAACCCAAAGACATATACTGCCGAAGAGCTTATGGCACTTCTTGCAAAGGATACGCATTTTGTCAATAGCAACACAATCGTGGAAACCTCTGATGGCGTTGTAACTGCGATTGTGAGAAATTATATTCCATAACAAGGGAAATGTGGGTTACGTGAATGGAGTCAAAAAAGCATTGATAATTCTTGTCTCTGTGGAAATGTTGTAATATAAAATTTAACGAACATTATAAAGATATTTTGAGGGAAAACTTTTATTCAGAAAGTTTTTCTTCAGTAATTTTCGATGATACTCTGTTGAATTTTCATTTTGGAATAGCTAAAAACCTCCCTTACGGCTTGATTTCGCTTATGTTTCGTTTTTTAGAGAATCCTATTTGTCAAATCGGCTCTCGTAATCTGAAAGGGTGTGTAAATATCAGAAAGACAGCAGCTGCAAAAACTGATTTCTCAACCGGACCAGTATGGAAATCCATTGTTGCACAGGCAATACCATTGACCATTGCACAGCTGGTTCAATTATTATATAACGTCGTAGACCGTGTTTACCTTGGACATATGGGCAACGGTGACGGTATGGCTTTGACAGGGGTGGGCCTGACATTCCCGATTGTTTCGCTTATTATGGCATTTGCAGCTTTATTCGGCATAGGCGGTGTGCCGTTGTTTTCTATAAAACGTGGTGCAGGCGATGATAAAACAGCGCAGGATATTCTTGGCAATTCATTTGTGTTGCTGCTTGTAAGTTCTGTAATATTAACTGTAACAGGATATGTTTTTTCTAAACATATTCTTTTTGCTTTCGGTGCAAGCGTGGATTCGTACATTTACGCCAAAGAATATCTTGATATTTACCTTATCGGAACGGCTTTTTCAATGATTTCGACAGGTATGAACGGATATATCAACGCACAAGGATTTTCAAGAACCGGTATGCTGTCTGTTGCAATTGGTGCAGTCTGTAACATCATACTTGATCCTCTTTTTATTTTTGGCTTTGATATGGGAGTTGCAGGAGCAGCATTGGCAACGGTAATAAGTCAGCTTGCTTCTGCAATCTGGGTATTGAAATTCCTCACAAGTGGTAAAGCATCTGTCCGTCTATGCCGTAAAAGTATCAGAATAAGAAAAGACATTACCAAAAATATTTTTAAAATCGGAACTTCAAATTTTATCATGCATGGCTCAAACTGTCTTGTTCAAGTCGTTTGCAACTCAACTCTGCAGGTATTTGGCGGAGATATTTATGTTGGTATTATGACTGTAACAAACTCTGTGCGTGAAGTTTTCAATCTTCTTGTTATGGGAATTGTAAATGGCGCACAGCCTGTAATCAGCTATAATTATGGTGCAAAGCAATATGAAAGAGTACGTTCGGGTATACATTTCAATACAATTATAGGTGCAGGCTACACATTGATTGCATGGCTGCTTGTCATTTTATTTCCGCAATTCTGGTTTGGCATTTTTTCAGATGATGTTCAGATGTCAGCACAGGGAATTGAAGCAATGAAAATTTACTTTTTCGGCTTCGTGTTTATGTCTTTGCAGTTTGCGGGACAGTCAACCTTTCAGGCAGTGGGCGATGCAAAACACGCTATTTTCTTCTCTTTGCTTCGTAAAGTTGTTATTGTAGTCCCTCTTACACTTTTATTGCCACGATTAGGCTTAGGCGTTCTGGGAGTATTTATCGCAGAGCCTGTTTCAAATATTATTGGCGGAACTGCGTCATATCTTACAATGAGAATGACTGTGTATAAGAAGATAAAAAATAATGAAAAGATAACCAATAGTAAGTTTATGGAAAAATAAGAGCTAAAAAAGAGGTGTTGTATGGCAAAATATGTGTTCAAATATTGGTTTGAATGGGGTGGTACCTGCCTTTGGTCGGATAATGATGCTTCAAAAGAAAAATTTGGTTATGCTGTTGATGAACAAAAACTTCCACTTTCCCAAAAACTTAAAGACTTTCTTCAATATCTGCAAGCATATCACGATACTATGATGGATATGGATAACTCTCCTGAAGAGTCACCTTGGTGGACTGAAGAAGATACAATTATGTTCAATAAAAAGAAAAAGTTTGCATACGACCAACTTTGCAAAGAACTTGGAGAAGATTTCAAAATCCTCTATTGCTGTGGCGAATGGTCGTAACAATAAATCCTGTTTTTAGAGGAGAATAAGCAATGAAAATTTATGATATTTCCCAAGAGGTATTCAGCTGTCAGGTATACCCAGGCGATCCGATACCTGAAAAGAAGCTTATTAATTCCATAGAAAAAGGCGATTTGTATAATCTGACAGAATTCAGTATGTGTGCTCATAATGGCACACATATTGATGCACCGTTTCACTTTATTAAAGATGGAAAAACTGTGGACGACATAGGTTTAGAGTCGTTTGTGGGAATGGCTTATGTAGCAGAACATCAAGGCATTGTTACGGGAGATGATGCTGTAAAAATTATTCAAAAAGCGAAAGAAAAGAATCCCGAATCAGCAAAGAGAATTCTCATAAAGGGTGACGCAGAAGTTCCTTCGGAAGCCGCAAAAGTATTTGCAGCAGCGGAAATTTTACTTCTGGGAAATGAATCCCAAACTGTCGGTCCGGAAAATGCACCTATGGAAGTGCATCTGATACTTCTGACAGCAGATGTTGTCCTGCTGGAAGGAATTCGTCTGGCAGAGGTTTCAGAGGGTATTTACTTTTTAAATGCTGCACCGCTGAATTTATCAGGTGCGGACGGATCTCCATGCAGAGCTGTGTTGATAGATGTTGTTGAGTGATCTTTAAAGTAGTTAGATAAATAAGAATTTGATGGAGGTAAACTAATATGAATATTGAATATAAAGACACTCATAATTTTGATTGTGAAGAATTGGAAAGATTGTTTCTTTCTGTAGACTGGTCTTCTGGGCATTTCCCTGATAAACTTGTGGTCGCAATGAAAAACTTTAATACAGTTTATTCCGCTTGGGATGGGAATAAACTCGTTGGAATGATATGTGTTATGGATGACGGAATAATGAATGCCTATGTTCATTATCTTCTTGTTGACCCTAATTATCACGGAAAAACAATTGGAAGAACTCTTGTTAATATGGTAAAAGAAAAGTATACGGAATATATGCGAATTGTGGTTGTCGCTTGTAATGATGAACTGCGCTTTTACGAAGCGTGTGGCTTTGAGAAAAGCAACAATACCTCGCCGATGTTTATAACATCGTTGTGGACATAAATTAAACAAATCCCAATTTGCTACAATATAAGAGTAGTAACCCAATGTCAAAAGCATTGCAAAACTACTCTTATTTTATCTGACTGATTATTCAGCATTTCAAAATTTCTGCACAACACCACCCAGAGTACACCGAATCATTATTTCAGAAAAATTTGGATATTCCACATATGGAATATTTCAGTGTAATCGGCAAATAATAACACCGCAATCAAATTTTTATTGCGGAGGTTAATTATGAAAGCAACTGGAATTGTAAGAAGAATTGACGACCTTGGCAGAGTCGTTATACCAAAGGAAATCAGACGCACTATGCGTATTCGTGAGGGCGACCCCCTTGAAATCTACACCAACAGTGATGGTGAGGTTATTTTCAAGAAGTATTCAGCCATAAGTGAAATGAGCGAAAACGCCGCAAACGTGGCGGAGGTAATGTACAAGACAGCAGGCTGTCCTGTTATTATTTTTGATAAGGATCACGTTGTAGCGTCAGCAGGAATTCCTAAGAAAGAAACAGCGGAGCGCAAACCCTCTGCACAGTTGGAGGGGATTATGGAAAACCGCGGACAGTATTTCTGCCCTGACGGTGGTAACAATAATTTCTATCCTGCCGAAAATCTGGAGCGTACTGCTATTGCCGCAATGCCTATAATCAGCGGTGGCGATGTATCTGGAGCAGTTGCCTTTATGACAACTGATGAGCATACTGAGGCTTCTGACCTGCAGAAAAGCCTTATTACAGCGGCTGTGCGTTTTCTTTCGAAACAGCTTGAATGATATGAAAAAAGCTCTCCCGTCTGACGACAGGAGAGCTTGATTTTTGAAAAAATTACTTATTCTTATTCTTTACAGGCTTGTTGTTGTTCTTAGCGTCAACCTTTGCAGGCTTTTCAGGCTCTTTTGAAAGATACATATACACGCCTGCAGCAGCTGCTGCACCAAGAAGAGGGCCTACGATGAATACCCATACGCAGGAGATAGGTGTTGTATTGCCGTCGATTGCAGCGACAATAGCAGGGCCTATACTTCTTGCAGGGTTAACAGATGTACCTGTAAGGCCGATTCCGAGAATGTGAACAAGTGTGAGAGTAAGACCGATAACAAGTCCGCCGAAAGAGCCGTGACCTGCTTTTTTGGATGTTACTCCGAGAATTGTCATCACAAAGATGAATGTGAGAACGATTTCAACGATAAGACCGGCTAAAGCGTTATCGCCAACGCCGCCGAGACCGTTGGAGCCGAAGCCGCCTGTCATATCCGTAACGTTTCCGAGGGAGAAGATAGCGGCAAGCAGACCAGAGCCTGCAAATGCACCTGCGCACTGAGCGATGATATAACCGATAAAATCAGTAAATGACATACCGCCGCTGATAAGTACGCCGAGAGAAACTGCTGGGTTGATGTGACATCCTGAAATATTTCCCACACAGTAAGCCATACCTACGATTACAAGACCGAATGCAAGAGCAGTGAGGATATAACCGCCTCCCTGTGCAGCATTACAGCCAACGAGCATAGCTGTTCCGCAGCCGAGAGTTACAAGCACCATAGTACCGATAAACTCAGCTACATACTTTTTGAAAGCATTCATATACTTTCCTCCTTTATAAATAATTTTGGGTCTAACCCGATAAATTAATTTTACCATAATAGGAAGAATAAGTCAATAGCAGTCAAAAGAAATATGCCTTACAATTATTTATAATTGATTTTGTGTAACTTGCATAAAAATATCAGTGAACTGTAAAAGGTAATTTTTTCTCTTACTTGACAATTTACCAGAAATGTTTTATAATTAATATCAACAGTTTATATGCTGTTGATTACATTATAGGGATTCCCTAAATAAAGGAGAAATCATATGAAGAAATATATTTCAGCCGTTCTTGCGGCGGCAATGACAGTATCTTCGCTTTCAGTTTTTACAGCGTCTGCTGAAAGCTATGGAAATGGCGATACAGATATTATGGTGCTGGGTGACAGCATTGGCTCAGGTTACGGACTTTCTGCATCTGAGTATAACTATGGTCAGATTGTTGCTGATTATCTTGGGGGCGATGTATGGAATTATGCCGTATCAGGCTACGAATCCGCTGAAACCCTTGCACAGATACGTGCCTTTGACAGCACACAGAAAGCACAGCTTGCAGACAGTGAGGTTGTTGTTATCTCTATCGGTGGAAACGATATGATGAATTATATGGCAGAAAGTCTCCTTGATTTTGCTGCAAAGAATGATCTTCTTGCAGAGGGTAAAACAGTAGAGGATATGCCTGAGAAGAAGGATTTTCAGACTCTTAGTGAATTCTTTGACATGGAGGCTGTAAAGGAGTACACATCCAGCTTAACAAATGCAATCAAGTTCAGCGACAAGCTTGACAATATATATAAGAATATTACATATACTGACGCTAATTCCAACGCTGCTGCATACAAGCAGATTATTGCTAAGCAGATTATCCCCAATATCGAAGCAATGACTGAAGAAATCAAGGCTGTAAATCCCAATGCAAGAGTTATCGTGCAGACGGTGTATAACCCTCTGCAATTCAGCAAGGCGTATGAAACAAGCATAAAGGACAGAGTATCGGATTCCTATTTTACAGCATATCAGAAGTTTAAGACTATTTTCAACAATACCACAAGAAGATTTTCTGAGCAGATAAAGGAAGTAGAGGGCATAGAAATCACCGATGTTCTTGCTGATTTTACATCTGAGGATGCAAATGGCGAGAAATACGGCTGGTATTTCACCAATGTGCAGGGCGGCAAGAAAAATTTTGATATTCATCCTACACAGGCAGGTCACGTAGCAATTGCGGCAACTGTTCTCAATACAATCGGCGAAACAAGCGAGGACGGCGGACTTCTTGCAATGACTTTCAATAGCCTTGCAGACGGTGAAAACTACCCTGCAAAAGCATTATCACAGTATAATAAGCTTGCAGGCAGCTATTGTCTTGGCGATGTAAACGAAGACGGTTTTATCAACTCCGCTGATGCTTCACTTGTATTGGAGCAGTATGGACTTCTCTCCACAGGAAAGGATGCTTCAATCACAGAAAACCAGCTTAAAGCAGGAAATGCAAATGGCGACAGCGCAGTTGATTCCTCAGATGCTTCCGCAATTCTTGGATATTACGGTTTTAATTCCACAGGCGGTAAGGGTTCACTTAAATATTATATTGCAAATCAGTAAAACAAAGGCGGCTTCGATAACAGAAGCCGCCTTAAATTATTTGTTTTCTTTAGCCTGTTCAGATAATTCTCTGAATTCCGTGGGAGAAATACCCTCTGCCGCTTTGAATTGCCGTACGAAGTAATTGTACGAGGAATATCCGCATTCTTTGGATATATCCGTAACAGTCATATCCGATGATGTCAGGAATTCCTTTGCCTTTGCAAGTCGGAAATCAATCATATCCACAATGATGCTTTTGCCGAAATACTGCTTGTACATTTTCTGCAGATAACTCTTGCTGAGGTAAAGTTTCGCAGCGATATCATTGACATTCCATGGTAATTCGGGATTTTTCATAATCCTGCCTCGGAGCATACAAAGCTTTTCATACTGCGGATTTTCCGCTGTTTCCGTCACAGTGTAGCTATGAATTCTGTTCAATGCCGCCTTATGGAGACAGGCGCCGGGGGAGGGGGTAGCAGAAAGAGGCTGTCTGTCTGTTCCTATAGTGAAATTGATGTTGCAATTGTCGGTTTCGCTGAATCTGGAAGCCTTCACCTTTTCGGAGAGATAATTGAAAATCTCATCGCTTCTGTTTTTACGGGAGGTTATTACGGCAAAGGAGTAAACCGACCATATACCGCATATTTCGTCCTCCTTGATACATTCGCGGATATATCCTGCAAAAGCCGCAGTAATTCTGCTGCATTTGTCATCATCGCCCTGATAGTGTGCGTCATTCAGCCCTGAAAGCTGTATGCGGATAAATTCCACATCGGAGCCTTTTCTGCGGAATTCGCCGATTCGCTCGGAAAAGGTCTTTTTTACGCCTGTTCTGTTAAGAAGTCCTGTGCTGTTGTCATAGAGTATTGCGTGGCTTGCCTTTACAATAGTCCTGTCCAGAATTGATTTTATGCGCACCTGTTCAAGGGCTACGTTTATATAGTTTATCCAGTGGAGATACAGCTCGCTGAAGCTCATAGGAAGTTTTCCGAAGGATATTGCGGAATATCCGAAAAAATTCTCATTGAAGTGCAGGGGTGTGAAGAAGTAAGCAACAGGGTAGGGGAGTGTCTCATCGTATGCAGGAAGAATATCCTCAGAGGAGAAAAATCCGATGTTGTCAAATCGGCGGTGAACGCCCTCCTTTGAGAGTATAACCTTCATTTCATCGCCTGTTTCAAAGGTAAGACTGTCTGTCAGCTTGCCGTTTTTGCAGTCGATGTATTTTTTTGTAAGGCATATGCTCATATGCCTCATTTTATACAGATAGTAGGTATAATTGTCAAGTCTGTCAGCAAATTCTTCGGGATTTGAGGTGTTGGTTATATCAAAAAGCATATCCCTGTGGAGAATGTCGTTCTCATACGCCCGTAACATTCTGTCATTGCGTGTAGGAGCCTGTATAGGCGGATTTTTACAGCCGCAGCTTCTGGCAGGACAGAAATTACCTCTGTCATCACGGACTTTACGGCAAATTTTGCCCGTAATCATACGATAAATGCGGCGGAATGCCTCTGCTCCAAGCTGGAAGTTGGGACGGCGATAGCTTGCAATCCGCGGTATATTTCGTTTAGCCTCATCGGAAGCGTCATAACCTGTGACAGCGATATCCTCGGGGACGCGTAAACCGCCCCTTATAAGCGCTTCTGTAAGAGCAATGGCTGAGATATCATTTCCGCAGACAATGGCTTCTGGACGTTCAAGCTCTCCCTTGATTATCCTTGCAGCAAGTTCCTCAGCGGCATTTTTCCAGAAATCGCCATAGAAGCAGACCTCTCTGCCTCTGTTTAAACCGTGATTTTTCATTGAGTTAAGAAATCCGCGTAAACGCTCCTCAGAAACGAAAAATTTCTTCGGTCCTGTAAGGCAGTATATATTTTTATAGCCGTGAACGTCAATGAGGTGGTCTGTAATTTGCTCGAATGCGGTGCAGTCGTCAATAGCAGTTGATTCAAAGAGCTTATGCTCCTGACTGTCAAGAAGCATTACAGGCTTTCCTGTGGCTATGAGGAGATTATCTATATAAGTCTTAATACCCTCATCATAGAAGGTGTTGCGGTCATATAGAAAACCGTCAAAGCGGTTGGATTTTATAAGCTTTAGTATATGCCTTTCCGCCTGTTTATGGGGATTATCCACATAAAAGTTATGGAGTGGGGCGAGAATTACAATATCACAGTTTGTTTTAAACGCCTGTGAGATGATGCCTTTTAGTATTTCTATCTGAAAGTTAATTTGACATTCAGTTACTATTACGCCTATGAGAAGACGTTTTTTCATAGCTTCACCGCCTTTGAGATAAAATGTTAGTAAAAAGACACAAAAAGTCATTGATTTATTAGTAAATTTATGGTATGATATTATTGATGTATAATGTATAATAATGTATCTTTGATATGTACTATTATATCATACATCTGAAAGAATTGCAAGACAAAAATGCATATTGGATAATAAAACGTAAAATAATCCTTTACATTGAATATTTTTATTCATTGAAATGAAGCGGAATATTGTGTATAATATGATTGTAGTCAGAAAATGTCATATAAAACAACACGAAATCATCGACTGCTTTGTGGATTATTTTCAGTGCAGTTATCCTTAAAGACAGCCATATGGAGGAGATTATTATGAAGAACAAATTCAGACGCCTGCTTTCAGTATCAGCAGCACTTGCGGTAACAGCATCATCCTCATTTGCTGTACCTGCGGCGGATTACAGCCTTGAAGCAAAGGCAGCTTCAAATGTAATGCTTGAATATCTCGACAGAGGTATTACCGCTGTGAATACAGGCAGCGGAATGCTGGTGAGTTGGCGTTATCTTGCCAATGATGATAATAATGCCGTGTATAAGCTTTATCGTGACAACACACTGATTTACACAAGCGAGGCAGGTAAGGCTACTTGCTACCTTGACGCACAGGGAAGTACTTCATCAAAATATCGCGTTGATACCCTCTCATCAGGCGGTGCTTTGGTAAGCTCGGAGGATTGCCGTTTTATCTCAGGCAATACCTACTTTGATATCCCTATGTCGCCGCCTACGGGCTCGGGATGTACATACAGCCCTAATGATATGTCTGTTGGCGATATTGACGGCGACGGTCAGTATGAGCTTTTCGTCAAGTGGGATCCCAGCAACTCTCAGGATAACTCAAAGGGCGGAAAGACAGGCAATGTCTTTATCGACTGCGTAAGACTGGATGGCACAAGAGTGTGGAGAATTGATTTAGGCGTCAATATCCGTGCAGGTGCGCACTATACACAGTTCTACGTAGCCGATTTCGACCTTGACGGCAAGGCTGAAATGACCTGTAAAACAGCCGACGGAACAAAGGACGGTACAGGAAAAGTTATAGGCGACGGCTCCAAGGATTACCGTAATTCCGACGGTTACATACTCAGCGGCCCCGAGTATTATACCCTCTTTGACGGTGCTACAGGTGCGGCTCTTGATACGATTGATTATGAGCCTGCACGAGGTGAAGTTTCCAAAAGCACCTGGGGCGACAACTACGGAAACCGTGTAGACCGCTTCTGGGGTTCAGTTGCCTATGTTGACGGCGTTCACCCATGTGTAATTACGGGACGAGGATATTATACACGTATGACTGCAACCTGTTACGGTGTAGAAAACAAGAAGCTTGTAAAGAAATGGGCGTTTGATACAGGCTTCAACAGCTCAGCGGCAGGATATGGCGACGGAAACCACAACAGTATGCCCGCTGACGTTGATGGTGACGGAAAGCAGGAAATCATCACAGGTGCAACTTGTATTGATGATAACGGCAAGGTTTTATGGTGTACTGATTTAGGACACGGTGACGCTATGCACCTTTCCGATTTTGAACCTGACAGAGCAGGTCTGGAGCTTTTTGTCTGCCACGAAGAACAGAAATCAGGCTGGGGTGTAAGTATTTTAGAAGCCGCAACAGGTAAGACTATCTACCACGAAAACGGTACAAAGGATACAGGACGATGCGGTGCGGCTAACGTAACTGCTGCAAATCCCGGCTCGGAATACTGGGGACCATACACAAACGGTACTCTCAATGTAAAGGGAGGACAGGTTTCCTCCTCAAAGGGCGCACAGAACTTCTTTATCTATTGGGACGGCGACCTTGAAAGAGAATACCTTGACGGCGGAGATGCTTCTCCTGCCACAATTTCAAAGATGAATGCAAGCGGTAAAATTGATACACTTCTTACAACTACAGGATTTATCACCAATAACTCCACAAAGGCTAATCCCTGCCTTTCTGCTGACATTTTCGGCGACTGGCGTGAGGAGCTTATCGTAAGAGCCGCAGATAACAACTCAGTGAGAATTTACTGCACACCTTATCAGACCGACTACCGCATAACAACTCTTATGCACGACGCACAGTACCGTATGCAGGTATCTTCACAGAATACCGCATACAATCAGCCTCCTCATACAAGCTTTTTCCTCGGCACAGGCTATAATCTTCCTGCAAGACCTACAGATACGGTCAATACAAACGGAATTTCAGCCAATCCCTCAAAGACAGGTGCCGTAATTGACACAGGATACAATTACAAGATAAAGAACAAGAAAAGCGGACTGTATCTGGAAGTAGCTGATTCAAAGGCTGAAAACGGCACAAATGTTCAGCAGGGTACAACAGGCGGTACTGTATGGAAGTTTGCTGAATCATCAGCACCCGGTTATTATTACATCTACTCAGAAGTAGGCGACGGAAAGACATTTTTACTCGATGTTGACTCCGCAAAGACAGAGAACGGAACAAACATCGGAATCTGGGATAATACCAATAGCGACGCACAGCTTTTCAAGCTTGTTGACAACGGCGACGGTACATATGCTATATGCACAAAGGTTACAAAGGATGCAGGCTGTATCGGTGTAAACGGCGCTTCAACAGAAGCAGGTGCAAGCGTTATTGAATGGGAATGTAACGACAGTGACGACCAGAAGTGGATTCTGGAAATAAAATATAATACTATCAGCGGCGAGCTTGTAAAGGAGCTTGCTGTCAAGGATATGGACAACAGTGCGGACTGGAAAATTACAGGAAATGCGGCAGTAGGCTCTCTCATTTACGGTGACAGAGATTTCACCTATACACAGCTCCCTGTTTCTCTCACAGGGGCAGAAATGATACAGACAGCCTGCGATTCCAAAAACAGCGCAAACGAGCTTGCTGAATTTACAGCGGCAAAGGATATCACAGTATCAGTTCTTCTTGATACAAGAGTTCAGGAGTCTATGGGAGCAATTCCCGAATGGCTTAATGGCTGGACAAAGACCTCGGAGCAGGCAGCAAGCAGCAATGACGTAGTATTTGACATCTACGAAAAGTCTGTAAAGGCAGGCGAAATTATTTCACTTGGTACAAATACAACATCATACAACGTTATGAACTATGCTGTTCTCGTCAAGGAGGACGCACCTGCTGCACCTGTAACAACAGCACCACCAACAACAGTACCTCCTGCAACTACTACAACTCCTGTGGAAACTCCCTCAGTGGGACTTGCAGGTGATGCAAACTGCGACGGTGTTGTTACAATGGCAGATGCCGCAGCAATTTTCCAGAGCATAGGCAATCCCGATAAGTATGCATTATCGGAGCAGGGAAGAAAGAACGCTGATGTATCAGGCGGAGAAGGTATAACCGCTTCTGACGCTATTTCCGTTCAGAAATTAACAGCAGGCATTATATCTTCACTTCCCGAAAAATAAGATAATCCCTATTTCTATCATAATACCCTTTTCAGAAAAGCTCTCTACAACGGGGAGCTTTTCTACATTCATAACAGTTGATTTTAGCTCTACTTGTATTGTAGCACAAGAATATACAAATGTCAATAGGTTTTTGAAAGTTATATTCAAGTTTGTAGGAATGCACAAAAATACAGTGGTGGTTTTGGCTGATTTTAACAACAGGCAAAAATTAAGGGCGAGCAATGCTCGCCCTTACAATAGGCTATTTTACGTCGTTTTGTGTAGGGGCGGATATTATCCGCCTGCAATTTCGGAACGAAATTCAGTTTTTTGACAATCTGGGTGGCAGATTCATATCTGCCGCTTTTATTTATGTTGTAAGCTTTTCTCTCATTTTACAAAAATCGAATACATCAATAATACCGTCCGTACACACATCTCCTGCTTGCCAGTTATTAAGCTCACCAATGCCTAAAATCCATTTTTGCAGCACTACTGCATCTGCAATGGAAAATTCTCCATCATC
>JAZSEJ010000007.1:0-87435 GCA_045531615.1 Ruminococcus sp. | reverse complement strand
ACTTTTGTGCCAGTTTTGTTTTTCCCTCCCTTTTGCCCCGTAGGTTGTCCTCTTTGGTGATAAACCACTCTTTTGAATTTATTATAAATAGAAAAAGTAAAGTTTTAGGTGTTACAACGTAGTAGGGGCTGATGCCCACATCAGCCCTACACAAAACAAAACAGGCAAATCGAAAGGAGGAGGTATATGCTTTTTTCAAGTATAACATTCTTATACTATTTCTTCCCTGCTGTACTGATATTATATTTTGCAGTCCCGAAAATGCTGAAAAACGCAGTACTGCTTCTGACAAGCCTTGTATTTTATGCCTGGGGCGAGCCGAAATACGTATTCCTTATGATTATCAGCATAATCTGCGGATATGTATGCGGACTTCTCATTGAAAAATACAAGGGTAAAACACAGTCGAAAATTGCATTGATTGCCTCCTGTATCATAAGCCTTGGTATGCTTGGCTATTTCAAATATGCTGATTTCTTCATCACCAATTTCAACGCAGCAACAGGACTATCAGTACCGCTTCTTAAGCTTGCCCTGCCTATCGGCATAAGCTTCTACACATTCCAGATTTTAAGCTATACTGTGGATGTATACCGCGGCAATGTACCTGCACAGCGTAATCCCATTAATCTTGCGGCATATGTTACAATGTTTCCTCAGCTTATAGCAGGACCAATTGTCCGCTATTCCGACGTTGCAAAGCAGCTTGATGAGCGTACCATTTCCATTGACAAATCCGCTGAGGGCATAAGACGGTTTATATGCGGCCTTTCAAAGAAAATCTTTATCGCCAACATTCTCGGCGAGCTGGCAGGTCTTTTTCTTGCCTCAAAACAGCAGTCAATGCTGTTCTGCTGGATGTATACGGCTGCATATTCCCTCCAGATTTACTTTGATTTTTCAGGCTACAGCGATATGGCAGTAGGTCTTGGTAAAA
Organism: Ruminococcus sp.; assembly: GCA_045531615.1. Classification (GTDB taxonomy): domain Bacteria; phylum Bacillota; class Clostridia; order Oscillospirales; family Ruminococcaceae; genus Ruminococcus. The sequence goes on along the minus strand of JAZSEJ010000007.1, from coordinate 86,498 downwards.
TCCTGGGCTTTGACTTTATGGAGAATTTCAACTATCCTTATATATCGTCAAGTATTACCGAATTCTGGCGCAGGTGGCATATTTCCCTTGGCTCCTGGTTTCGCGACTATGTGTATATCCCACTGGGCGGCAACCGCGTATCAAAGCTTAAATGGTTCCGCAATATATTTGTAGTGTGGATGCTTACAGGCTTCTGGCACGGTGCTGACTGGAATTTCATTGTATGGGGATTATATTTCGCATTCTTCCTCATCCTTGAAAAACTATATCTTGGCAAATTCCTGTCAAAATACAAGGCTGTGGGACACTGCTATGTGCTTCTTGCCGTAATGATAAGCTTTGTAATATTCGGCGCACCAAATTTCGGACTTGCCTTTGAGTGCATAAAGGGTATGTTCGGTATGGCAGGACTTCCCCTTGCAACAGCGGAAACACTCCATTATCTGCGGAGCTATGGGGTAATTTTTGCCCTTGCGTTAATCGGGGCTACTCCCCTGCCGAAAAAGCTTTACGCTATGGCAGAAAAGAAATTCGGCGCAGTAACAGCTATTGCTGAACCTGTCGCAATTGTTGTGCTGCTGCTCCTTTCAACAGCCTATCTTGTAGACGGTTCATTCAATCCGTTCCTTTATTTCCGTTTCTGAGGAGGTGTCGGTATGAAATATAGTTTGAAAAATATTGCATCCGTCATCGGTGCAGGCGTAATTGTATTCGGGTTTACACTGTGGGGATTATTCGGCAGTAAAAGCGATTTCTCCGAAAGTGAGCGCCGTGTCCTTGCAAAGCTCCCCGAAGCCAATGCAGAAACGATTTTTTCGGGAAAATTTATGTCGGGTTTTGAAGATTACGCCCTTGACCATTTCCCTATGCGTGACACATTCAGAGGGATAAAATCCGCCTCGGTTTTAGGTGTTTTCAGACAGAAGGAAACAAACGGATTATATATACAGGACGGTTATATCGCCAAAGCAGAAACAGAGCTTTCCGATGAAATGCTCGCTCACGCGGCTGAACGTTTTCAGTATATCTATGATACTTTTCTTGCAGATACGGAAACAAATGTGTATTTTTCAATTGTCCCCGACAAGCATTATTTCCTCTCAGAGGAAAGCAACCGCCTTGCCCTTGATTATGACAGGCTTGTTTCAGAAATGAGAAGCAAAACGGAATATATGGAGTATATTGATATATTTCCGCTGCTTTCCATTGAGGATTATTACAGCACTGATACCCACTGGCGGCAGGAAAAAATCACAGATGTGGCAGCCGCTATCGGCTCGGCAATGGGCGCAAATCCCGACGCTGATTATATAACTCTTGAACTGGATAAACCATTTTACGGCGTATACTACGGTCAGCTTGCACTGCCTGTAAAGGCTGATACCCTGTATTATCTCAACAATTCAACCCTTGACGAGTGTACTGTAATAAGCTACAACACGGGATTACCCGTTGAAAAAAGTGTATACGATATGGAAAAGGCACAGGGCAGAGATCCATATGAGATGTTTCTGTGCGGTGCTGACCCGCTTATAACAATTGAAAATCCCAACGTGAAAACGGATAAGGAACTTGTAGTTTTCCGCGATTCTTTCGGCAGCAGCCTTGCTCCCCTTCTTGTTGAGGAATATTCAAAAATCACCCTTGTGGATATCCGATATATGCAGAGCGGCGCAATCGGCAGCTTTGTTCAGTTTAAAAACCAGGACGTGCTTTTTCTCTATAGTACGCTTATTCTTAATAACAGTCTTGGTATGAAGTAGGTGAAAAAAATGGCTTACGATAAATCCTTATATAAAAAGCTATCGGTTATAGTTGCGCCTATAGCATTTCAATATCTTATGTCGTCCCTTGTTACCGCAAGTGATGCCTTTATGCTGGGATTTCTTGACCAGAATTCCCTGTCGGCTTCGTCCCTTGCAGGACAGGTAGCATTTGTATTCAGCCTTTTTTACGGTGCATTTGTCTTTGGACTTACTGTGCTTGCGGCTCAATACTGGGGAAAAGGTGACAAAAAAACAGCGGAAGAAGTTCTCGCTGTAACAATGCGTTATTCGCTGATTGTGGGGCTTATTTTTACCCTTGCCACTGCATTTATACCTCATCTGATTATGAGGATATTTACCCCTGACCCTTTGCTTATTGAAGCTGGTGCAGACTATTTGCGTATGGTTTCACTTTCCTTTGTTGTGACAGGCTTTGTAGAGACATATTTCGGTATGATGAAGGTATGCGACAGGGCAATACTCAGCTCAATTATAGGCTCATCAGCCGTTGTATTGAACATCATACTGAATGCGTTATTCATATTCGGTCTGGGATTTTTCCCTGAAATGGGAATTGAGGGTGCGGCTCTTGCCACTCTCATCGCCCGTATATCTGAGGCTGTTGTGATTATTATAGTCATAGGATGTAAATTCTGTCCGCCCCTTAATATCAGGCTTATGCTCCATTCTGACAATAAGGAGCTTCATAAGGACTACTGGAAATATACCGTCCCCCTCCTTATAAATCAGATTGGCTGGGGCGGCGGTGTGACGATGTATTCCGTAATTATGGGACATCTCGGCACTGACGCTGTTGCTGCAAACTCCATTGCAAGCATCGTCCGCAGTATGATTGCAAGCCTTTGCTGGGGTATTGCATCGGGTGTGGGCATTATTCTGGGCGGTATGCTGGGGCGTAATGAGTTTGAGGAGGCTAAAAAAGCAGGAGGAAGCTTCGTCCGCTTCTCTATATGGATTGGTGCGGCATCGGGTGTGGTTATACTTGCCATTACTCCCCTTGTGCTGCATTTCATCCACCTTGAACCTCAGGCACAGTATTATCTTAAATTTATGATGTTTATGGCGGCTTATTACATAATCGGCAACTCCCTTAATTCCACCATAATATCGGGAGTATTCCCCTCGGGAGGAGATACAAAATTCGGTATGCTCTGCGATGTAATAACTCTGTGGTGCGTTGTAGTACCTCTTGGTATGATTGGCGCTTTCGTGCTGAAACTGCCTGTTCTTGCTGTTGCTTTTATCCTTACTCTTGATGAGTTTGTGAAAATCCCTGCTGTTTACAGGCACTATATGAAGTATAATTGGGTGAGAAATATTACTAAGGTGGAAGTTTCTCAAAAATAAAGAGTTCTCAAAAAACAGAACACGAGGCAAATTTTGTATATGACGAATATCAGTGCAAGGCCGCAAACCGCTGTTTGTTATCAATCATCACATATCAACTGAATAATACCGCATCCCATACAGAGTATAACTGTACTTTGTATGGGATTTTTTAATTCAAAAAACAAATCTCATAACTATTGTAATATTATGTAAATTATGATATAATAGAAATGTTGAGCTTTCAGACAGAATTTACCCAATTTATACCTTATTTAATAAAGAAACTTTAAAACAGGTATCAGAAAGGATTTTCAATGAAACAATTTTTTTATAATTTCATAAAGCTGTTTTTCGGAAATCCTATATTTCCGATATCTGCCGTTTTATGTGCCATATTTATAGTATTTATGACAGCTGACAGCCTTGTCAGACCTGAGGCTATTCAGCCTGTCAGCTCCTATAAAATAGAGGCATACAGATATGCAGCATCAACTACAACATCCACCACCACTACAACTACGACAACCACCACAACCACTGCTACAACTACAGTAACTACATCAACAACAACTGCCACGACAGCTACAACTACTGCTGCTGAAGAAAATGAAAACAACGATAATCGTTCAGATACAGAATACACAACACCTTCTTATAATTATATACCTGCGGGAGACTCTCCCAACAGCTCATTCTATCAGGACAGGCTTGTTATTATCGGAGATTCCATTGCTTATGGCTTTAATGCATACGGCTATATCCCCTGGCAGCATAATATAGCGTCAGAATCCCTTGCTGTGTGGAATATGAATAATTACTCCTTTGACCTGGGCGGCGGCTCTATGGGAGTTTACGATGCCGCAGAATATGTCTACTCCCCTCTTTATTATATATCTGTGGGTATGAACGATATATATACCTATTCCGCTGATGACTACGCCTGGAATGTCCGCTGGATTGCCGAGGAAGTCCTGGCAAGAGTACCTACGGCTACAATTGTTGTAGCAGGTATCACTCCCGTTTCTGACGGTAACTACTACACCACAAACGACAGAATAAGAGAATTCAACGGCTCTCTTGAATGGGTTATAAATGATATGCAGTCGTCACAAGTGGTGTACTTCAATACACACGACGTACTCTGTGACTGGAATACAGGCGCAATAGGCTGGGAATATGCAGGCGGTGACGGTCTTCACCTCAACAGCTCCGCTTACTCCGCTATGCTTAATTACCTTTTTAATTTCCTCGATACTACCTATGCATATGAGCAGATAATTGCTCACGAGGAAAGTTAGAAAAATACATTCAAAAATCTCTTTTATCAATTGTGTCATTTTAAACACCCCCTCACTAATGGGCAAAAACACGCCTTTTTTCAACCAAAAATGGTTGATTATTCAAAAAAACTTTTTAAATTCTACTTTTTCAATAATTATCAACAGGTGAATTTGTAGATGTGATACAGAATTTACTGTTATATATTTTTCTTGATTATGTTATACTATATTGCAATTATGTAGAGGCGGATATTATCCGCCCAAAATGTATAACAGTGTATAACAGTTGATGAAAAATGTTGTGTAGGAGGCGGCGCCTTCGACGCCCCGCGTTGCTTAATTGAATTTCGTTCCGAAATTCCGTTTTTTAACACTCTCAAGCATTGCCGAAAAAGCAATGCTTTTTGCAATTAAAAAATAGACAAAATTATACCATATTGATTGTCTAAAATGCCATAGTGACAAACATTTGAAAATGTGATATAATAAGTATTGCTTCAAAAAAGATACTCATAACTAAAGGGAGGTTTTTTCGTGGAATTCAAAGCTAATAGCGGTGTATGGGGTACTATGTTCGGTGTTCCCTGCATTGTTGCTGATAATTTTTTAAAGCTTGCCGATGAATCGCAGATTAAGGTGCTTCTGTATCTTCTCAGATACAGTGGAAAATCCGTTACTTCTGAGGAAATCTCTCTTAATACAGGTATTTCAGTAGAGCAGGCAAATGACGCTGTATTATTCTGGCAGCAGGTGAATGTTCTCTCTCAGGATATGGCTCTTGCAGTTTCTTCACCTGAGCCTGTACAGGAAATTCAGCCTGAAACGCCCGCAGCTGCCGTTGTACAACCTGTAACGGCTTCAACTCCAGAAAAAACTGTTCCACTTGGGAACGCTCCACTTAAAACAACTCAGCTTCATCCCTCTGAAATTGCGGAAATTATTTGCAGTGATTCAAATATCGCGGAGCTTTTCAAGATAGCGGAAACTCTTCTTGGACCTCTTAATCCTGCTATGCAGAATTCCCTAATTTGGATGTTCAACTATCTCGGACTGAAAAAAGAGGTTATACTTATATTAATAGGCTATTGTGTTGAAGCTAACAAAACAAATCCTAAAGCTATTGAAAAAGTTGCCTCAGACTGGGCAGAAAAAGAAATTAATACCCTTGAAACAGCAACAGCAGAGGTTGAACGTCTAAATAATATCCATACATATGTAAATGATATAAAACGACTCTTTGAGCTTAGGCAGAATCCTACATCCAATCAGCAGAAATTCATTTCCCAATGGCAGACAGAGGGTTATTCAATCCCCCTTGTACATATGGCATATGAAAAAACTGTTGAACAAATAAACAAGGTTTCATTTGAATATATCAATAAAATTCTTATTTCCTGGAAAAATTCGGGATTTTCTTCCCCTGACGATGTTAGAAAAGCCGAAGAACAATATAGAAATAAGAAACAAAGCCACCCCACAACGTCAGACGGCTTCAATCCTGATAATTATAAGATTGTTATCAACAACATATAAGGCGGTGATTTTTTGGATAACGAAATATACGAAAAGGTTTACGCTATACTTTCACAGCGTCGCGCTAAAGCAATTGCCGAAAATGATATGCGTATCAAGGAAATAAACAGCAGAATTCCAGAAATCAAAGAAATAAACGACGCTTTATACAATACAGGCAAGGAACTTATAAAAATCATCACCGAAGCTAAAGGCGCTGATGTTACGGCTAAAATCGAACAGATAAAACAAAATAATCTTGGCGCGCAGCAGGTTGCGGCTCAGCTTCTCACATCACATGGATATCCTGCAGACTATCTTGATATCCGCTATACCTGCCCGAAATGCAGCGATACAGGCTATATTGGTGGTATCAACTGCAGCTGTCTCAACAGCCTTCTCGCACGTCTTAATACCCTTAAACTCAACGAAAAAGCACAGCTTACACTGTCAAATTTCAATACTTTCAGTCTTAGCTACTATCAGGGCGCTGATTACGAGGCGATGGATAAAATCTTCAATTACGCCCGTAATTATGCCGCAAATTTCAGCAGAGAATCCGATAGTATCCTCATTTTTGGCAATACAGGTCTGGGAAAAACTCATATTTCTCTTGCCATAGCCAATGAAGTACTGCAAAAGGGATTCAGCGTTATTTACGATTCCACTATGAATATTCTCCGCGACATCGAAAAAGAGCATTTCAGCCACGAGAAATCCACTGAAATCCTTGATCTGATATGTAACACTGATTTACTTATTCTTGATGACCTTGGCACAGAGTTTGAATCCAAGTTCTATAATTCCGCTGTTTATAATATTATCAACAGCCGTCTTATAAAAGGGCTTCCCACAATAATCAACACAAATATGGATTTCGCTGCATTATCTACTCGATACGGAGGCAAGGTTGCATCCCGTATAACTACTATGTACACCTGTCTGGAATTCAGAGGCGATGATGTACGCTTACAGAAAAAGTACAAGAGGGTACCAAATAAATAAATTATTTAACTGCTGTAAAGCCATTTTTACAGCAGTTGTTTTTAATTTCGTAACAATTTCCGCTGTTTTTTGCGAAAATTCTTCCTGTTTATTAAAAATGACGAATAAAAATACGATTTTCTCATATCAGCTTCTCAATGGCGGTTACAAATTGTAACCATCTGTTTATTATTTAATAATACCTTTTGTATTCATATCTTATTCAAAATATTCGTAATATCGCTATTATACGTACATAATAAATTTATATGATGTAAATGCCGCATATTATTATACAACCTGTATTTACTCACCTTTGGACAATGTTACCATTTTGTAATATATACATTCGGTAATTCGGCAAATTCGCGTTAATTTATATTCTGTATTCATATTCAGTTCATAGAATTTATGAGCAAAATGACCAAAAAGCCTTTTTTATCGTTCTTTTTATTTGGTTGTAAAATGGAAATGTTTTCAAAAGTGTTGCTATTTTTGGCGAGATGTGGTAGTATTATCACAGTTGATAACGCGGTGTTATCCCACGATTATCAATCATATTATCCCTCTGCGGATAATATAAATAAACGAATGCTTTTCGAGGAAAGGATGAGTTGATGAGAAAAGCTAAAGTTGCAGCGCTTATTATCGGAGGAGTTTCTACTTGCATCTTCGGCAGCGTTTTCGGTGTAGTTGCTACATCACCGATCGTTAAGTCCGTTACTCCGAATAATGATGTTCAAAACATTTATGAAGTCCAAAGCGAAGAATTGGCAAATGTAGCTGCAGTAACTTCTATCAGAACAACACCCAGAATCACAACGAGCAAAAACACTTATACCGTTTCAATCGGTACAACAACAACTGCTGACAAGAACGGTTTGGCTCCCCATACGGATTTGCCCACATTGAGCGTTTCCTTTAACGGTGCAATGGCTAAACCAAATTACAAGGAAGATAAAAAAGAGGAGACTACACAGGCTCCCACACAGGCACCTACAAAGGCTCCTGTTACTACTGTTCAGTCCGTAGCGACAACAGTAAAGACAACAACTACAACTGTTGTTACAACAGTTCCTGCTGTAACAGAGATTATTACAACAGTTGCCCCCACAGAAGCTCCTACAGAGGCTCCTACTTATACCGAGCCCACTACTGAGGCTCCTACAGAAGCCCCTACAGAAGCTCCTGTAATCGAGGAAACAGTTCCTCCCACTGACGAATCCGTTGAAACAGTAACTCCCGAAGTTCCTGAGGAATCAGAGGATTCGCTTCCAATCACAGATGAGGAATTCATCATTTTATGTAACGCAGTTGCTCACGAAGCTGGATGCAACTGGATCAGTACATACGATAAGGCTCTTGTTGTAGAGGTTATTATGAACAGAGTTGAAAGCTCACTGTTCCCCAACACTATACTCGGAGTTCTTACACAGCCATATCAGTTTTCAGGTTCTTCAAGCTATGTTTACCTTGGAGATTACTCAAGACATGTAACTCAGGACGTTAAGGATGCGGTTACACTTTACTTTACGGAGAAGGAATCATTCGGACATGGATATTTCTACTTCCACGGTGACGGTTATCGTAATTACTTTTATTAATCCTGATTTTTACTCAAATCATTAGTTAATAATTAATCTGTTAGAAAGTTACTTGCTCCCGATCACTCTCGGGAGCATTTTATTTCACCTGATTATCATAAATATCACATATTTCCTGTTGAAATTTCCGTAAAAGTATGTTATAATTTTATCAGATAGTGATAAGGAGGATTATTATGAACAACCAAAAAAATTTCACTAAGCATATTATCATTTTTGTAATTTCAAGCATTCTTCTGACGCTTGCCCTTAATATGCTCATTATGCCCGTTCTTACAAAGCCCAAGGTGGAGGAAACAAACTACAGCTTTTTCCTCGATAAGCTTGAAGACGGCGAAATCACCCTCGTTCAGGTAAAGGATAACGAGGTAAAATTCAAGGTTGAAACAGAGAATAAGAAACAGGTCTATGTTACAGGAAGAATGTATGACCCTAACCTTGTGGAAAGGCTTCACAAGGATAAAAATGTTGTTTTCACTGAAAATTTTGAGGAAAGCAATATCCTTTTAGAATTTCTCGTTGGTTGGGTTCTGCCTATTGTATTCTTCATCATCCTGTGGAACATACTTATGAAGGGTATGACTAAGCGTATGGGCGGAAATGCTATGTCCTTCGGCAAAAGTAACGCTAAAATATACGTAAAGGCGCAGACAGGAAAAACTTTCAACGATGTTGCAGGTCAGGATGAGGCTAAAGAAGCTCTTGTTGAAATCGTAGACTTTCTCCACAACCCTGATAAATACGCTGAAATCGGCGCAAATCTCCCAAAGGGTGCTTTGCTCGTTGGCCCTCCCGGAACAGGTAAAACTCTCCTTGCACAGGCTGTTGCAGGTGAAGCTGAGGTACCTTTCTTCTCCATTTCGGGCTCTGAATTCGTTGAAATGTTCGTTGGTATGGGTGCTGCTAAGGTGCGTGACTTATTCAATCAGGCCGCTGCTAAGGCTCCTTGTATCGTGTTTATCGACGAAATTGATACAATCGGTAAAAAGCGTGATGGCAATTTCAGCGGCAACGATGAACGTGAGCAGACCCTTAATCAGCTGCTTACAGAAATGGACGGTTTCGACGGCACAAAGGGCGTTGTAATCCTTGCAGCTACAAACAGACCTGAATCACTTGACCCTGCCCTCCTCCGCCCCGGACGCTTTGACAGACGTATCCCCGCAGAGCTGCCCGACCTTAACGGACGTGAAGCCATACTCAAGGTTCACGCTAAGAAAATCAAGACAGAGGAAAACATTGACTATAACGCTATTGCCCGTGCTACAGCAGGTGCCTCAGGTGCAGAACTTGCCAATATTATCAACGAAGCCGCTCTCCGTGCTGTCAGAAACAACAGAAAGCTTGTAAATCAGTCCGACCTTGAAGAAAGCGTCGAAGTTGTAATTGCAGGCTATCAGCGTAAAAATGCTGTTATATCACAAAAGGAAAAGGAAATCATCGCTTACCACGAAATCGGTCACGCACTTGTTGCGGCTATGCAGAAATCATCCGCGCCTGTACATAAGATAACAATTGTTCCCCGTACAAGCGGCGCATTGGGTTATACAATGCAGGTGGATGAGGATGAAAAGTTCCTTATGACAAAAGAAGAAGCTCTCGCACGTATTGCCACATTTACAGGCGGACGTTCAGCAGAGGAGCTTGTATTCAACACCTGCACAAGCGGTGCTTCCAACGATATCGAACAGGCCACAAAAATTGCAAGAGCTATGGTTACACGCTTTGGTATGAGCAATACATTCGATATGGTTGCCCTTGAAACTATCACAAATCAGTATTTAGGCGGTGATGCATCCCTTGCCTGCTCTGCAGAAACTGCTGCTAAAATTGACTCTGAAGTAAACGACATCGTCCGCAAATCGCATCAGAAGGCTATACAGATACTCAAAGATAATATTGATAAGCTTCACGAGCTTGCAGCATTCCTCCTTGAAAAGGAAACTATCACAGGCGAGGAGTTTATGGCTATTCTTAACAAAGAAAGTAACAACACTTTATAAAATTAGTACTAAAAATCAAACATTTTGAAAATTTCTTGAAAATCCTTGACTATTGTCTTAAAATATGCAATAATTATCGTAATATGGATTACGAAAGGAATTATAAATATGAGTGGAATTACTGAATCAATGACATCCTGGCTGGCGGAAAATGGAATACCAGAGTGGCTTATCCCATTTCTTGTTTCAATTCTGCCGATTATCGAACTGAGAGGCGGCATAATCGCTGCACGTGTTCTTGATATGGAGCTAATACAGGCTATATGGGTATGTATGCTTGGTAATATCCTGCCTATCCCCTTTATCCTGCTGTTTATTGATAAGATTTTCGATTTTTTGAAAAAGCATAAGGTACCGCTTCTGACTAAAATGGTTGTATACCTTGAAAACAAAGCTATGAATAAAAGCTCTACTATGGAAAAGGGTGAATTCTTTTTCCTGCTGTTCTTCGTAGGCGTTCCACTCCCTGGAACAGGTGCGTGGACAGGCTCACTTATTGCAGCACTTCGTAAAATTCCGCTGAAAAAGGCTGTTCCTGCTATTTTCCTCGGTCTTTGCCTTGCTTCGGCTATTATGTGTACTCTCTGCTACGGCTTCCCTGAGGTTTTCGCAAAAATGTTCGGTTAAAAAACTATCCCCACAACGAATATCGCTGTGGGGATTTTTGTTATTTCATCTTAATCATAGGTGTTTGAATTTGTACCGTTTCCTCTCTCTTGCGCCTGTAATAAATTACGAATGCCGCAGCTATAAAGGCTATGTATGGCAGTAAGATGTACGGCACGCCTATCCACGATACACCGAAATCAAAAAAGACTTCAACTGCCATTTTGTCGCTTATAGAGCTTTTTACTGCATCATCATATCGTAAAAAGAGGTATACTACTAACGGAATAAGCATTACACCAAATATAAAAAGCGTCCACGGACTTTTCGCAAGAGATACGTCCTTCGGCAAAAACAGCACAAGAAACATAACAATCGAAAAGAACGGCACAATCCAGGCAAATATCAATGACACCAGCGACCACGGGTTAAATCCGTCAACATTCTCATATTCAGGCGAAACGGTATTGGTTACGGGATCATAGGTTATATGATTGTCAAGATAATATCTTTCGCTTGATTTAAAGGGAAACTCGTCGGAAATATTGAGAATATTTCCTGATTCATCAAAAACGGCAAGGCGGAATGTGCCGTAATTATCGCATATATCGCGATAACCCTTTGTACCTCGCAGAAATATGACCGTTTTTTCTGATGACGAAGAATAATCCACTACTGTACTGCCGTGAAAGAAAAGGCTTGTATAACCGTTTTCATCTTTATATTGGACAATTTCACTTTCTTCAGGCACAAGTCCGCTGTGGCAGTTACATTCAGTATACACAGAATCACTTTCGCTTATGGGTATAAGCATATCAACCATTTTACCTTCCATATATATGGTATCGCTTTCGTATTCGATATACACACCATACATCTGCTGACAGCCGCCTGTAATAATTCCTGCAATCAGAACAACAGCAAGGCAAAGAATATATTTCAGGTATTTTTTCATATCGCCACCTCCGACTGATTTGATATCTTTATTTTAGCATAACAAATCTATATAGTCAACGATTGAGGCAAATATTAAATAAATTGTAAATGGAATGTAATACAAGTCCATAAAAATCATATAAACGCCTGCTTTTTAAGGATTGACGCTACTACCCTGCCTAAAATTGCAAAATAATTCATATCGGAAACAGACCATTTCTTGAATCGTCCGATATAGCAAAAAGAAATCACGCCCTTGATAATACTTTCATCAGTTATGAGATACTGCACCGCTCCACCGATATTTTCCGAAGTAAGCTGCGTAAAAGCATTGTCATCGCGTCCTTCAAGTTCATTGACATTATCGATGGCAAATATGCCGTCACCTGAAAATCGTTCTGTATAATTGTTTTCAAGGAGATATGCAGCATTTCTGCTTGAAGCATTTCCGCAGCTGAGTATAAGGCTCATATCATTTCCTGCAAACACGCATATATCGTCAATTCCGAAGGCAGAACGTATCTGCTCTAAAAGCACAGATATATCTGGAGTTCGTCCGTATACAAGGCTTTCCGACAGATTTGCCGCAAAGGTCAGCTTATCGTTGGAGTCCTTATTTCCGCCAAGATAAGCAATTTTATTTTCAATATCACGCTCAACTTTGCCGTGTTTTTCAATATCGTATATGACATATCTGTTCTGTCCTTTTTGCTGTGCGATATACAGAGCTTTATCTGCCTGCATAAACAATTCGTCGTAATCTCCGCTGTCCTTTGGATATGTTGAAATACCCATAGAACAAGTAAGGCGGAGATTTTCAAATCTGCCGTTAAATGCAAGCTCCGTATTTGTGCGTATGGCACGAAGAACCCCTCGCAAATCCTCCTCGTCACGGGTGTTTTCAAGAACAATAAGAAATCCACCGCCACTTATTCTGCCTGCAATTCCTCTTGTTCCAAGCTCATTTTTTATTATGCTTGCAATGGTATAAACTACCTCATCACCGAAAAGATGGCCGTAATTTGCATTTACATCGGTAAAATTATCAATATCAACAATAACAAGATTTACATTGCTGGTGGGCTTTTCTGCAAGAAGCTCCATAGCATAAGAAGTAACCGCCCGTTTATTGAGAAGTCCCGACAGCGAATCTCTGTTTGCTTCAAGGGAAAGGTTGATATCCTTGGATTTCTGACGGGAGCTGACTACGGAAATAAGTCCGCTTACCTTCCTCTGTTTCGGGTCTATAAATCGGGTAATCCCCCTGAAAAGGCACATTTCCCTCGTTTTACCCTGAGTGAGAACAGAACATTCAAGCTCGTAGTCAAAACGGTAAACACCGTTTTTTATATCGCGGCATAATGTATTGAAAATGTCGATATATCGTGATAAAACCCAGCCATTTTCTATTGATTTACTCTGCCATTTTTCAAGTTCCTCATCTACAAGAATATTTTCACGGCAGCAATCCTGTATGTATACGCGGATATGACGTGTTTCAAAGCTGTATTCAAAGGCTATATCTGACGAAAGACTCATAATATAGCGATAATCGGAAACAAGTCGATCCTTTTCCGATGATATCCGATTAAGGGACAGTATATCGCTAAAATCCACAATATATAACGGCTCTCCGACTTCATTCATCACGCGTATCAACGCAAGCACCCAGCGTAGCTGTCCGCTAACTCCTCTCATACGTATAACCGCGCTTTGTTCGGTTCCGAATCGTGCATTTTCAATGCATTCAGCAAATCGTGGATAATCCTCATCATCAATTGTACGACGGATAGAATAAGTTACATCATTTCCGAAATAACTGAAAAATCGCTCATTTCCGCTTTGAGTGTGCAGACTTTTGTCAACAATAACCCTGCCGATTCTGTAAACTTCGGTTTCCATGGCTCTCCTCCTCTTTTTTACAAATGATCTGTAATATTATGTTATTATTATATCATTAAAAGCACAAAAGGTCAATAAGCCACAAAAGATTAATATTTTATATTCGTTTAAAATATGTTTACAATTCTAACACTTCAAGTACACAAAAACATATTATAATAATTACGTATAGATTATTTATTGGAGGATTTTATGGAAAAAAAGGAAATCAAACGTTATGCGATAATCTCGCTGTTCGTCGTAGGCATATGTCTTGCCGTCAAAAACTTCGGCTTGTTCGCCAAAGCAATAGGGGTAATTTACGCGGCGATATACCCTCTGATTCTCGGAGCAGTTATTGCGTATATCTTCAACATCATTCTAAGCGGACTTGAAAAAAGATACTTTCCCAACACTCAATCCGTAGGCATACAAAAAGCCCGACGGCCAATATGTATTGTTCTTTCATTTCTGATTGTACTCGCAATTATTGCCCTTATATTAAAAATCGTTATACCTGAGCTGATAGGTGCTTTCAAGCTTATATTCGACGAAATACCACCGCTTATTGATAAGATAAGTAACTATGCCTTCAAAATGCTCGAAGAATACCCTGATATCCAAAAGGAAGCCATGGCACTTTACAACGAATTCGATGTAAAATCTCTTGACTGGGCAAATATCACTGAAAAAGCCGCAGGACTCCTTAAAACAGGAGTAATGGGCATTATATCTTCAGCTGTAGGAATTGTAGGTTCAGTTGCAGGAACAGCTACAAACGTTGTTATTGCTATTATATTTGCCATTTATCTTCTCGCAAGAAAAGATAAACTCCACAATGATATAAATCGTTTTCAGAATGTACTTTTCAAAGATACCACAAATCAGAAAGTCAATAAAGTGTTCAAAACAGCTGATGATACATTCAAAAGTTTTTTTGTCGGACAGTTTGTTGAGGCTATTATCCTCGGCTGCTTCTGCTTTATCGGTATGAAGGTATTACAGCTGCCGTATGCCGCTATGAGTGCCGTACTTGTCGGCGTAACTTCGCTTATCCCCATTGTAGGAGCTTTCCTCGGCGCAGGAATAAGTGCATTTATCATATGCACCGAAAATCCAATGCAAGCTCTCATATTTATAGTATTCCTTCTTATTCTGCAGCAGCTTGAAGGAAACATTGTATATCCAAAGGTTGTGGGAAATTCAGTAGGTCTTCCTGGAATATGGGTGCTTGCCGCAGTAACTGTAGGCGCTGGATTAGGCGGAATTGTCGGTATGCTCATAGGAGTTCCTCTCACAGCAACTGCTTACAAGCTTTTATTTGAATATCTCAGTAACAAAGAAAAAGCTCTTGGCATAAAAACAATAGAAGAAAAGCCTGCTGAAAAGAAAAAAAAGCCCATTGTCAGCAAAAAAGCAGAAAATAATAAAACAACCAAAGCTAAAACAAAAACAAATAACAGATCAAAGAAATAAATGCTATGCCGCACTAAAAAAAGTGCGGCTTTTTTGTATATTTTCTAACCAGTACATATAATAACATAATAAAAAAAGATAGGATTTCAGATTGACATATTATCAGCGATATGTTATAATTTAATTAGGATCAGGTCATTGCCGCATATGACTTTGCCTGAATAAAAACAGGAAAAGGAGAACTGATGCTATGCTTCATTTAATAAACGAATATCCAAAAGAATGGGAAGGCTTCAATCAAGGACGCTGGTGTACATCCTCAGTAAACGTCCGCGATTTCATCAAGAAAAATTTCACTCCCTATGACGGAGATGAGAGCTTCCTTGCTCCACCTACTGAATCCACAAAAAAGCTCTGGGAGCAAATAATGGAGCTTAGCCGCCTTGAAAGAGAAAAAGGCGGTGTTCTCGATATGGATACAAAAATTGTATCCACAATCACCTCACATCCCGCAGGATATATAGATAAAGACCTTGAACAAATTGTAGGACTTCAGACAGACAAGCCCCTCAAGCGTTCATTGCAGCCATTCGGCGGTATACGTATGGCTGAAAATGCCTGCAAACAATACGGATACGAGGTAGATCCTGAAATTATAAAGATATTCACAAAATACAGAAAAACACACAATCAGGGTGTTTTCGATGCATACACTCCCGAAATGCGTCTTGCAAGAAAGTCTGCTATAATTACAGGCCTCCCCGACGCATACGGCAGAGGACGTATTATAGGCGACTACAGACGTGTTGCCCTTTACGGCGTAGATATACTCATAGCTGACAAGAAGCATCAGATTGATACATCTCTTGTGCGTATGACTTCAAAGAATATCCGCCTCCGCGAGGAGCTTGCAGAGCAGGTACGTGCCTTAGAAGAGCTTAAAGAGCTGGGAAAAATCTATGGCTTCGATATTTCCCGTCCTGCCGCCAACGCCAAAGAGGCTGTACAGTGGCTTTATTTGGGCTATCTTGCCGCTGTAAAAGAACAAAACGGTGCCGCTATGTCTTTAGGACGCACTTCAACCTTCCTTGATATTTATATCCAGCGCGATCTTGATAAGGGTATCCTTACCGAGGAACAAGCTCAGGAGCTTATTGACCATTTTATTATGAAGCTCCGAATCGTTAAATTTGCACGTACTCCCGAATATAATGAGCTTTTCTCAGGTGACCCCACCTGGATTACAGAATCAATCGGCGGTGTGGATGTTGACGGCCGTCACCTTGTAACAAAAAACAGCTTCCGTTATCTCCATACTCTTGATAATCTTGGTACAGCTCCAGAGCCGAATATGACTGTTCTCTGGTCGCAGAAGCTGCCCAGAAAATTCAAGGAATACTGTGCAAAGATGTCAATCAAAACATCCTCAATACAGTACGAAAACGACGATATGATGCGTGTTATACACGGTGATGACTATGCCATTGCCTGCTGTGTATCATCAATGGTAGTCGGCAAGGAAATGCAGTTCTTCGGAGCAAGAGCCAACCTTGCAAAATGTCTGCTTTATGCTATAAACGGCGGTGTAGACGAGAGATTAAAGGTTCAGGTAGGTCCTAAATTCCGCGCAGTTGAAGGCGATTATCTCGATTTTGACGATGTATGGGACAAGTATGAAGCTATGATGGAATGGCTTGCAGGTCTTTACGTAAATACACTTAACGTTATCCACTTTATGCACGATAAATACAGCTATGAAAGACTTCAGATGGCTCTCCATGACAGAGATGTTAAACGCTATTTTGCAACAGGTATAGCAGGTCTTTCTGTTGTTGCAGATTCACTTTCAGCAATAAAATACGCCAAAGTAAAGGTTGTCCGCGACGAGGACGGTATTATTACCGACTACAAGGTTGAAGGAGATTTCCCCAAATACGGAAACAACGACGATCGTGTTGATGATATCGCTGTAAAAGTTGTACGCAAGTTTATGGACTGCATAAGAAAGCATCACACTTATCGTGACGGTGTACCTACAATGTCAATCCTCACAATCACTTCAAATGTGGTATACGGCAAGAAAACAGGAAACACTCCCGACGGAAGAAAAATGGGAATCCCGCTTGCTCCTGGAGCAAATCCTATGCACGGCAGAGATACCCACGGTGCCGCTGCTTCCCTTGCATCTGTTGCAAAGCTTCCTTTCAAGCAGGCACAGGACGGTATATCCAACACATTTTCAATCATCCCCGATGCACTTGGCAAGGATTCACAAATATTTGTTGGCGATTTAGACCTTGACAAGCTTAGAAACGAGGATTAATATGAATAATCAACAGACACCTCAGGAGCTTGCAGAGCTTATAGATTCCCTTATGTCAGAAGGCAGCGGACATGTGAATGTAATTGTAAACAATGATGCAGATATGACTGTAAATGTGATTAACAGTGCAGAATACTGCGGAAAAGGCGCTTGCTGTCAGCCTACTGAAAATGCAATTGACGATGAACAGGAGGAATAAATATGGAAAATCAGAAACAGATAGATAATCTTATCGATTTACTTGACGGTTACGTTGAAAAAGGCGGTCACCACCTTAATGTAAACGTTTTCACCAAAGAAACTCTCCTTGACGCTCAGGCTCACCCCGAAAAATACCCACAACTTACAGTTAGAGTATCGGGATACGCTGTAAACTTTGTAAAGCTTACAAAGGAGCAGCAGGACGACATAATTTCCCGTACATTCCACGATAAATTATAATGAAAAAGGCGGACGTTTTGTCCGCCTTTAATATTAAAGAAATTGTCTCATATTCTGAGATAGCTTTTCCTCAGCCTTGATAAGCCGCTTTGCCAGATCCTTAGAACGCTCATCTGCCGCCTTATATTGGTTCATATAGCGGCTAAGGGATTTGATACCCATATTACAGCCGTCAGTCATAAGCTCTGCAATAGTTGCATCAGATTCATTCATTTTAAGCTTGACATTCGTCTTAATCCAAGACATTCCCGAAGCAATGGGGTTAGGCTCCTTGCCGTCGTCGTGGTAATCCGCAAGAACTTTCTGCAAGTCGTTTTTCAAAGCTTCATTTTCCTCGGTGCTTTCACGCAGATATTTCCGCATATCTGTACTATGCGCATACTCTGATACCTCATCAAGGGCTGAAATACCCATTTTAATTCCTGCATCGCACTCGCGAAGCAGCTTTATAGTATCTTGTTCAACCATAAAAAATCACATCCTTTCTCTGTTATTATCAGCAGAAAGAATGTGATTATTCTTTTTTATTTATTCTTTATTTTTCTTTTTTCTTATTGCAATAACAGAACAGATAATAGCCACGATTCCCACAACAGTACCAACAATGACAACAATGGGATTCATTGAACCACGAGATGTCACAAATACAACTGTAGGACCGTCAGCACCACCGATTATACCGATACTCTGAGCTTTTTTGACATCAGGCGATATAAATGCTGATATCAATCCAACGGAATAAAAACCACATACAGCGGTAATTATGATACCTGCAACAAGAAAAACAATACTCAGTACCTTTTTCATAATTAAAGTAAAGAAGCTCTGAGTTCCTCACCACTAAGAGGTGAAAGATAAGCAGGAGCAATATCAAACGCTGTCTTACAGCCTGTTGCACCCTCAGCACTAAGTCTTGCCAATGCTCTTGCATAGCATACAAGAACGCTTGCAGTAAACTCGGGATTAGACTCAAGTTTAAGAGAATATTCAATCATCTGGTGAGTATTCTCGCCGGAACCTGTAAGTCCGCTTCTCATAACAAATCCACCGTGGGGCATTTTATTATGAACAGCGTCAAATTCCTCCTCAGAGATGAAGTTTACAGTTGTATCATACTCGTCAAAGTAATTCTTCATTGTCTTGATTGATTCCTCAATCTTAGCAAGGTCAGCACCCTCTTCAGCAACTACCCAACATTCTCTCAGATGCTTCTGACGAGTTGTAAGCTCGGGCTGTGTTCCGCTTCTTACAGCGTCCATAGCAGCCTCAATGGGGACAGTATACTGAATACCGCGCTTTACACCCTCAACACGGCGGATAGCGTCAGAATGTCCCTGACTTACGCCCTTGCCCCAGAATGTATATGTCTTGCCTTTCGGAAGTATAGACTCCGCATAAAGTCTGTTAAGAGAGAAAAGACCGGGGTCCCAGCCAAGGGAGATAAATGCAAGCTTTCCGCTTTCTTTAGCAGCTTTGTCAACATTTGCAAAATGCTCAGGGATTCGTGCGTGTGTATCAAAGCTGTCTATAACATTGAACACCTTTGCAAGCTCAGGAGTCTGCTTAGGAAGGTCTGTAGCACTTCCACCGCAAATAATCATAACGTCAATAGCGTCAGTCATATTCATTGCGTCGTCCATACTGTAAGCCTTAACGCCTGTAACTGTAGAAACTGTGGAGGGATCACGTCTTGTGAAAACACCAACAAGTTCCATATCGTCGTTCTGTGCAACAGCCAGCTCTACTCCCCTGCCAAGATTGCCATAACCTGCAATACCGATTCTGATTTTGCTCATTTCAAATCAATCCTTTCGTCTCTTTTAGCAATTATATAAGTCCCTGCATATCGTAAAGTCCCGCAGGCTTATCCTTGAGGAATATAGCCGCCTTTACCGAACCCTCTGCAAAAACTGTTTTTGAAGATGCAGAGTGAGATAATGTTATAACTTCATCATTTCCTGCAAAAATTACATCGTGTTCGCCCACAATAGTACCGCCTCTGATAGCGTGCATACCGATTTCACTTTTTTCACGCTTCTGACGGCGTGAATGACGATCATAAACATACTGCTTTGAATTGTCAAAGGTTTCGTTTATAGCATTGGCAAGCATAATAGCCGTGCCACTGGGAGCGTCAATCTTTAAATTATGATGCTTTTCCACAATTTCGATATCAAAACGGTCACCAAGAACCTCAGCCGCTTTCTTTGCAAGATTAACAAGGAGATTGATACCCAGTGACATATTGAATGTAAAGAACACAGCAATATGCTCTGCAGCAGCTTTAATCTTAGCAATCTGCTCATCGCTGTAGCCTGTTGAAGCCACAACTAAAGGAGTGCCTGTTGACAGACAGTATTCAAGAAGCGCATCAAGGGAAGCTGGATTTGAAAAATCAATTATAACATCAGGCTTCACAGGAAGCTTTGAGGGAGCGTCAACAATCGGAAAATCCGCATATTGTTCAGTATACAGGTCAATACCTGCAACAACTCTGCAATCTTCTCTGTCCTTGATGCAATTGTAAATGGTCTTACCCATTTTACCGTTTGCACCGCATATTGCCACATTTGTCATAGTTTCACATCCTTTGGAGTTTATTTTATCAAGCCGTGTTTTTCAAGTGAAGCGCGGAGAGCAGCCTTATGCTCATCTGACATTTCAACGAGAGGAAGTCTGCACTTTCCAACGTTCACGCCCATCATATTCATAGCTTCCTTAACAGGAATTGGATTAACCTCAATGAAAAGGTTATTGATAAGGTCAAGATAATCTATCTGGAGCTTTGTAGCCTCAGCAAGATTGTTGTCAAGGCAGTACTGAACCATATCGTGGGTTTCCTTTGGAATAACGTGGGAAAGAACGGAAATAACACCCTTTGCGCCAAGTGACATAAGGGGAACAATCATATCATCGTTACCGCTGTAAACGTCAATCACATCACCGCATTCAGCAATAAGCTTTGCAGCATAACTGATATTACCGCTTGCCTCCTTGACAGCAACGATATTCTTATGGTTAGCAAGCTCCTTGATTGTGGAAACTTCCATATTCATACCTGTTCTGCCAGGGATATTGTAGAGAATAATCGGGATATTTACCGCATCAGCAATA
Source organism: Ruminococcus sp. (assembly GCA_045531615.1). Classification (GTDB taxonomy): domain Bacteria; phylum Bacillota; class Clostridia; order Oscillospirales; family Ruminococcaceae; genus Ruminococcus. Next base: position 65,282 of record JAZSEJ010000007.1, on the reverse strand, counting down.
GCTGTGAAGTGTGCAATAAGTCCCTTCTGAGTTGTCTTGTTATAGTAAGGAGTAACAAGAAGAAGTCCGTCAGCACCGACTTCCTCAGCCTCCTTTGAGAGCTTAACAGCATATGATGTATCATTGCTGCCTGTTCCTGCGATAACAGGCACTCTCTTTGCAGTCTTTTCAACGGCAAATCTGATACATTCGAGATGCTCCTCATCAGACATAGTGGAAGCCTCACCTGTGGTACCGCAGATAACAATAGCATCAGTGCTGTTAGCAATCTGGTCATCTATCATCTCTCCGAGAACGTCAAAGTTAATAGAGCCGTCCTCATTCATAGGTGTGATTATAGCAATAGCCGCACCTGTAAAAATAGTGTTCTTCATACACTCAACCCCTTTCATTTAATTCGTAATTCGCCTTGTCAATGCGTAATTCGTAATGCGTAATGCGTAATTACACATTACGAATTCTGAGTTTTTGTTATTGCCATAAGAATTTTCAAGATCTCCTGACAATCATAATAGATACTTTGAAAATGCTTTTTTTCAATATATTCGCTTTCATAGATTAATTCAAGCCAATATTCTGTTTCACTTGCTTCTTTTAAAGCAATATTCATTTTAGCATAAAAATCCGCTTTACTTTGTCCTCTTATGGCTTCTTTAACATTTGCACCTACACTTGTGCCACAACGCAGTAATTGTTTTGAAATAACGTATTCACGTTTTTCAGAAACCAGATACTTATAAAGCTTAATAATTCTCAAAGCAAAATTCTTGCTTTTTTCTACAATGATATTACGTTCTGCCATAATTACGCATTACGCACTACGCATTACGCATTAGTCAAAGTAGCCTTTAGCTGCAAGAAGCTCAGCAAGGAGAACTGCTCCGCCTGCTGCACCTCTTAATGTGTTGTGTGAAAGGCATACAAACTTGTAATCATACTGTGTATCCTCGCGGAGACGGCCAGCAGATACAGCCATACCATTTTCAAGATTTCTGTCAAGCTTAGCCTGAGGACGATTATCCTCCTCAAAATAGTGGATAAACTGCTTGGGAGCGCTGGGAAGCTCGAGTTCCTGAGGAACACCCTTGAAATCAGCCCAGAGCTGGAGGATTTCTTCCTTGGAGGGCTTATTCTCAAAGCTTACAAAAACAGCAGCTGTGTGACCGTCAGAAACAGGTACACGGAGACACTGTGTTGTGATTGAAGGTGTGGAAGCCTTTACAATCTCGCCATTCTCGATTGTACCCCAAACCTTGAGAGGCTCCTGCTCGGACTTTTCTTCCTCGCCGCCGATAAAGGGAATAAGGTTATCAACCATTTCAGGCCAGGTCTCGAAATTCTTACCTGCGCCTGAAATTGCCTGATATGTACAAGCAAGAACGTTCTTGATACCGAACTTTCTGAGGGGGTGAAGTGCAGGAACATAGCTCTGAATTGAGCAGTTAGACTTAACAGCGATAAATCCTCTCTTTGTGCCAAGACGCTCTCTCTGTGAAGCGATAATCTCGATATGCTCAGGGTTAATCTCAGGCACTACCATAGGAACGTCAGCTGTAAATCTGTGTGCTGAGTTGTTGGAAACGATAGGACACTCAGCCTTAGCGTAAGCTTCTTCAAGAGCCTTGATTTCGTCCTTCTTCATATCAACTGCACAGAAACAGAAGTCAACCATAGACGCAATCTTCTCAATATCAGCTGTAGCGTCCATAAGAATCATATTCTTCATAGCCTCAGGCATAGGAACAGCCATCTTCCAACGGCTGCCTGCAACCTCTTCATATGTCTTGCCAGCACTTCTGGGAGAAGCTGCAAGAACCTTTACATTGAACCAAGGGTGATTTTCGAGAAGAGTAGCAAATCTCTGTCCAACCATACCTGTAGCTCCGATTATACCTACATTAAACTGCTTCATAAACATTCTCCTTTAAATAAATTATTAAAATAATAAGAAAACCGGTTGCAAACCGGTTCATCATGAGTTATAATAGAAGTATTGGCATTGATAAATTTTTATGCCGATAGCACTCCATCACAAAACATGATGACAGCCGTAAGCCTGTTAAACCTACAGCCGGAATGACATTCACCACATATCATTCCTCGGCGGCATTGCCTTTCATCTCACTTCACAGGATACGGTCATCCTCCATGAGGTTACTGATCTCAGCCGCGCCTCTACCTAATATCTATAATATCACTTTCTTTGTGATATGTCAATATCTTTTTAAAAAAATATTTTTTGAATTATATGGGCAAAACTATGAAAAATGATGTATTGCTATATAATTCTTAACAGATAAGGAGCTTTTATAGTATGCAGCTTTTAAAATCAGATTTTTATTACGATTTACCAGAGGAGCTTATCGCACAAACGCCTATAGAGCCGCGAAACGCTTCCCGTATGATGTGTATTGACAGAAATACAGGCAGTATTTTCCACGACCATTTTTATAATTTATGCAGCCGCCTGAAAAAAGGTGACTTGCTTGTAATGAATGATTCAAGGGTTATACCTGCAAGACTTTACGGCGAAAAAATTGGCAACGACACATTCATCGAGTTTCTGCTCCTCGAACAGAAAGGCGATAAACTGTGGGAGATTATCTGCCGCCCTGGAAAAAAAGCTAAAGTAGGCACAAAATTTTCTTTCGGAAACGGCAGACTTATTGCGGAAGTCGTAGAAGTAAAGGACGACGGAAACAGAATTGTACAGTTTGAATGCGAGGGGAATTTCTTTACAGCCCTTGAAGATGTTGGACATATGCCCCTCCCACCTTATATCACAGAAAAGTTAGAAGACAAGGAGCGCTACCAGACGGTATATTCCAACGAGGCAGGCTCCGCCGCTGCTCCTACAGCCGGACTCCACTTCACTGAAGAAATGCTTGACGAACTTCGTGCAAAGGGCATAAAAACCGCATTTGTGACACTTCACGTAGGACTTGGCACATTCCGCCCTGTTAAAGAAGATAACGTCCTGGACCACAAGATGCACAGCGAGCATTATTACCTTCCCAAGGAAACAGCTGACCTTATTAATCAGACAAAAGCTGAGGGCGGACGTGTTATCGCTGTCGGCACAACAACCTGCCGTACTCTTGAAAGCGTAGCAAGCTTTTTCGGCGATATTTCGGAGCGCGAGGGGTATACAGATATTTTCATCTATCCCGGCTACGAATTCAAGTGTATTGACGGACTTATCACAAACTTCCACCTCCCCGAAAGCACCCTGATTATGCTTGTTTCCGCGTTTACAGGCTATGACAACACAATGAACGCATACAAAACAGCTGTCGAGGAAAAATATCGCTTTTTCAGCTTTGGCGATTCTATGTGCATTCTGTAAGGAGATATTATGGATATATCCGTATTTTTAAAAAGTCTTGCGGACACTGATACCGCCCCCATAGTTATATGCGACACAGAACATAATATCGTCTATATAAATCCTGCAGCAGCTTCAAAATACGAAAAATTTGGCGGTGCTGAACTTGTCGGAAAATCCATTTTCAGCTGTCATAACAGCCATTCAGTGGAAATAATCAAAAGGGTTGTTGAATGGTTTGCTGAAAATCCGCAGAATAACAGGATTTATACATATCATAATCCCACTGAAAACAAAGATGTCTATATGATTGCCCTCCGCAATGAAAGCAGTGAATTAATCGGATATTACGAAAAACACGAGTATCGTAATGCTGAAACAGCAAAGCTTTATGATTTCGGAAATAATCATTTATCCCCTTGACATCTTCCTCTTTTTAAGTTACAATAAAACATATCAATATGCTTAAAGGAGTATTTATGTATACATTACTTAAAACAGAAAACAAAGCCCGTCGTGGACAGGTTGAAACAGTCCACGGTACATTTCAGACACCATGCTTTATGAACGTAGGCACATCTGCGGCAATAAAGGGCGGTATATCCTCAATCGACCTGAAAGGACTGAAAACACAGGTGGAGCTGTGCAATACATATCACCTGCACCTGCGTCCCGGTGATAAAATCGTAAAGGAAATGGGCGGACTTCACAAGTTTATGAACTGGGATAAGCCTATTCTCACAGACAGCGGCGGATTTCAGGTATTTTCCCTTGCAAAACTGCGCAAGATAAAGGAGGAAGGCGTATACTTTGCCTCACACATTGACGGTCATCGTATATTTATGGGACCTGAGGAAAGTATGCAGATTCAGTCAAATCTCGGTTCAACCATTGCTATGGCTTTCGATGAGTGCATTGAAAACCCTTCCACATACAAGTATACAGCCGATTCCATAGAGCGCACCACACGCTGGCTCTATCGCTGTAAGGAGGAAATGGCTCGTCTTAACAGCCTCCCTGATACAATCAATAAGAAGCAGATGCTTTTCGGCATAAATCAAGGCTCAACCTACGATGACCTCCGAATAAAGCATATGGAGGATATCGCAAAGCTTGACCTTGACGGCTACGCTATCGGCGGACTTGCAGTAGGTGAATCCACCGAGGAAATGTACAGGATAATCGACGTTGTAGAGCCGTATATGCCTGTAAATAAGCCCCGTTACCTTATGGGTGTAGGTACACCCTCAAATATTATTGAAGCTGTTGCAAGGGGCATTGATATGTTTGACTGCGTAATGCCAAGCAGAAACGCCCGTCACGCTACTGTTTTCACCTGGAGTGGTATAATGCACCTGGGAAATAAATGCTATGAAACAGACCCACGTCCTGTTGACGAACAGTGCGATTGCCCTACCTGCCGCAATTTCAGCCGCGCATATATCCGCCACCTTTTCAAGGCTAATGAACAGCTTGCAGGCAGACTTGCAGTACAGCACAACCTCTATTTCTATAATACCCTTACAGAAAAAATACGTGAGGCTATTGACGAGGGACGTTTTGAACAGTTCCGTCAGAAGTATTCCGTACTTCTCGCAACAAGAATTTAAGGTGATATGATGACTACAGCAATTTTCGACCTTGATGGCACAATTGCAGATACTATCGAGGATTTGGCCGATGCAGTAAACTACGGACTGCGAAAACTCGGCTGCCCTGAACACGATATAAACAGCTATAAACAGTTCGTGGGAAACGGTGCAATGAAACTGTGCATTCGCGCTTTGCCTGAGGGTAAAAAGGATATGGCTGAAAAACTCCTTGACCTTTTTCACGAATATTATGATGTCCACTATCTTGATAAGACAAAGCTTTATGACGGAATAAAAGACACCCTTGACGTGCTTGCGGCTAACGGTGTAACCCTTGCTGTGGCTACAAATAAGCCACAGGATGCGGCGCGTAAAATCGTTGAAAAGCTGCTTCCTGATGTTGATTTCATAAAAGTTCTCGGCGGATGTGATGAACGTCCAAAAAAGCCCGATTCTGCGGTAATAAACGAGATACTCAACGGTCTTTCCGAAGATAATACTGTTTATATGATAGGCGACAGCAACGTTGATATTCAGACCGCCAAAAATTGCGAAATTTTATCTATCGGCTGCGTATGGGGATTTCGCGGCAGGGCTGAGCTTGAAGCCGCAGGCGCCGATTTCATAGCCGAAAAGACAGAGGATATTGCAAATATTATTTTGAGGTGATAAATATGGTATACGATTCAGATTCATTCATTAGAAACATTATTGAACATTCCCAGAGAATTACCGCTATAATTGAAGCTACAGACTTCAATAACCATTCTCTGAATCCAAATATTATCCTTATCCCCTCTTTGTGGAACAACGTCAATGACGCTCTTGTTGTATGGGCTATGGACACAAAGCCCGCCTATGAAGAGGAATGCCGCAAAATGGCTGAGATTATCCTCCGACGTGCAGGAAAGCTTACAGGAGATGCTGAAACTCACCTTGCCTCTATGAAAAGCCTGAGGACTGTATATACATCTGATTTCCCTGAAATGGAGTTTAATCAGAAGGACTGTATGGTATTCCTTAATGCCTACGATAATTTTATGTATATATTCTATACATCCTGCCCCAGAGTTCAGCGTACCCTTGACCATTTCGGGGCTGATTACAGGGATATATGCTCAATGCGAGAGAATTTCCTCAAAAACATTTCGGGCGGAGCTGCGGCAGCTGCCTCAATTCAGCCTACACCTGCTGAGGAAAAGACAATCCCTGCTGAAATACCCCAGACTGACGATACAGCGGAGCTTCTCCGACAGATTCTCGCTGAAACTAAAAAGACAAATGAGTTACTGACAAAACTTCTCAACAGATAGGAGATACAATATGCCAAAGAAAAAACAAAAGGAAATAAGCGAGCCAAAGGTTTACACCTATGAGCAATTGCAAAAAATAGAGGATCATATCGAAAAGCACTTCGGCTTAATTGAGAATTATCTCCAGGAAACAGATACAGACGATATAAAGCTTAATATATACGCCCTGCCGCCCTCTGAGAAAAACCGCTGTCTTACGCTTGTTACAGCAGGTATGGGCGCTTTTGAAATGGATGTTCCTGAGGATTTAAGGGATAACAAGCTGAGCCGCTGTGAGCTGGTTATGACTCTCCCTCCCGATTGGAATATCCGCAGTGAGGAATTGGAGGACTGCTGGCCGCTGCACCTTATGAAGCTGCTTTCACGACTTCCTATTAAGGAAAAATCCTGGCTTGGATGTTATCATACAGTTGATTACGGTACCTGTTTTGCTTCTAATACACAGTTCAGCGCTGTTATGATTATGCCTGTATCAAAGGATATGGACGTTTGCAGATGTGAGCTTGACGGCGGCGAAATAATCAATTTCTACCGTGTTTTCCCACTCTATAACAGTGAGCTTGAATTCAAGTGTCTTAACGGCTCGGGTGCGCTCCTTGACAAATTCGACAAGGATTTCAGCTTTATGGCTGATATTGACCGTCCACCTGCTGTTGAAGCAGATTTCCTCAATGTTATTGATACCGTTGAATCCCATTCCTCAAAAATCGAGGAAAAATCCCTTGATACGCCTATGATAAGCGGCGCAAATCATATTGCCGCTTTCTTCCGCTGGATTATGGAGCATAATATGCTCAATGAGGATTTCCTTGAATTCTTCGATGAAGAAATTGAGGCTATACGTGCCGATAAACTGGATATACGCAAATTCATCATTAATTCACTAAGCGGTGAATTTCTCCTTGATATGCTCAGCGACGAGGGTGTTGACTTCACAAGCTATTACTATGGCTTCTACCGTGGCGATGATGAACCTTGCTACCCGGGAGACGTTGATAATGTGGCTCTCGATTACTTCGGAGAGGAGAAATACAACTGCGAAGAATTCGGCGATGAGGCATATCTCTTCGTACCCTATGACAAAAACTACTATAAGGCTATATACAGCTATATCAACAAGGCATATAAGAAATATCTGAAAATGCCTAACGATAAAAACAAGGAAAATTGAGGTGATTTCAAATGAATATAGGCATACTTGGCGCTGGCATAATTGCAGGCGTTATGGCTGAAACTGTTGCAAAAATGGAAGACACACAGGTGCTTGCTATTGGTTCAAGAAGTGTTGAAAAAGCACGTGAATTCGCTGAAAAGTATGATATTCCCACATACTACGGCAGCTATGAGGAGCTTGCCGCTGATGACCGTCTTGACCTTATCTATATTGCTACTCCCCACTCACATCACTTTGAACATTGTATGCTCTGCATTGACAAGGGCAGAAATATCCTCTGCGAAAAGGCTTTCACTGCCAATAAAAAGCAGGCTGAGGAGCTTTTCAAGGCTGCCGCTGAAAAGAATGTCTTTATCTGTGAGGCTATCTGGACGAGATTTATCCCTATGAGAAAAACTCTTGATGATATCCTTGAAAGCGGCGTTATAGGCGAGGTTATGTCACTTACAGCCAATCTTGGCTATCCCCTTTCACATATGGACAGGCTTATAAAGCCTGAGCTTGCAGGGGGCGCGCTCCTTGATTTGGGTGTATATACCCTTAATTTTGCCGTTATGGCTTTTGGTGAGGATATTGTTGATATCAAATCCCACTGCACTAAGAACGAATACGGCGTTGATATGCACAATTCTGTTATACTTACCTATGCCGACGGCAAGTCCGCTGTGCTTCACAGCAATTGCTACTGTCCCCTTGACAGAAAGGGTATAATCTACGGCACAAAGGGCAGAATTGAATTCCATAACATCAACAACTGCGAGGGCATTGATGTTATCCTTCACGACGGCACTCAGCAGCATTATCCAACTCCGCCACAGATAAGCGGCTATGAATATGAGGTTATTGCATCCCTTAAGGCAATTTCTGAGGGCAAAACGGAATGCTCCGAAATGACTCACAGGGAAACCCTTTTCATTATGGAGCTTATGGACAGGCTCCGCAGTGACTGGGGTATTGTTTACCCATTTGAGCAGAATTAATTTGAATATTAACTGTATGATTTCTGACAATAGATTCTGATTTTTATTTTTCATAATTTACACACCCCTTCACTATAGGGCAAAAATCGCCCTTTTTTCAACCAAAATTGGTTGATTATTGAAAAATAATTTTTATTTTCTACTTTTTCAATAATTATCAACAGGCAAAATTGTTAATATTGCACTGAATTTACTGTTATTTATTTTATAACAGTACGCATTATTTTATAATTAATATTTACTAATTTTCGACTGTTATAGTGTATATATAACAGTATAACAGTTGAAATAAAATTAAAAGGGAGGTCAATGACCTCCCTTTAGTTTGTTGAAAAAGGCATAATTTATTTAAGGGCGAGCAATACTCGCCCCTACAATTGGCTATAGTACGTTATTTTGTGTAGGGGCGACCATTGATCGCCCACAATTTCGGAACGAAATTCAGGTTTTTAGAGAATCTGACAGGAGGTCGATGACCTCCCCTTGATTTTATAATTCAAGTGTGATTGTCTTTTTCGAGGGTGTGTACTCCTCGCATTCTACGCCGCATTTTCTCAATAAAAATGCTGATGCCTTAGTGCTTTCTGTATCGGCATACTTATTGCTCTTATACACAACTTTTTTTATCCCCGACTGTATTATTGCCTTTGCACATTCATTGCAGGGAAACAGCGTTACATAAAGCGTACAGCCGCTTAAATTTGCGGAATTTCTATTGAGTATGGCATTAAGCTCCGCGTGACAGACAAAGGGATATTTCGTATCAAGAGAGGTTGCGCCCTCACGCTCCCACGGCATATCATCGTCGTTGCAGCCAGTAGGCATACCATTGTAGCCAACAGCTACTATTTTCCGCTCGTCATTGACAATACAGGCTCCCACCTGTGTGTTATTGTCCTTGCTGCGCTGTGCCGAAAACATCGCTATTCCCATAAAATATTCGTCCCAGCCTATATAATCAGTTCTTTTCATCTCCTGCACCTCCGAAAATGACTCGTTTTTATCATTATACCATATATTTATGCATCACGTCAACCGTTTTTCGCCAATTTCAGTGATTTTTCGCCCATAGTTGCAATTTTTCCTGAAATAGTGTATAATAAGAATACCAAGTGAAAAGGATGATATTATGAAAATCAATGAAAACTGCCGTCATATCCTGTCAACTCTTGAAAATGCAGGATTTTCGGCATATATAGTCGGTGGATGCGTTCGCGATACCCTTATGGGTGTTCCCATTCACGACTACGACATAACCACAAATGCCCTCCCACAGGAGATAATTGAAGTTTTTGCTAACTACCGTGTTATCCCCACAGGCATTAAACACGGCACTGTAACTGTTCTCCACAACGGCGAACCCTTTGAAATAACTACATTCCGAATTGACGGAGAATATACCGACAGCCGCCGCCCCGACAGCGTTATTTTTACCGCTGACCTCCGGGAGGATTTAGCCCGCCGCGATTTTACTATGAACTCCATTGCTATGGACTTAAACGGCAATATATTTGATCCTTTCGGCGGCGAAGATGATATACGTAACAGAGTTATTCGTTGTGTGGGAATTCCTGCAGAACGTTTTACTGAGGACGCTCTACGTATTCTTCGCGCTGTGCGGTTTTCCTCTGTTCTTGGGTTTGAAATCGAGAAAAATACCGCTGAGGCTATTCATTCGCTGAAAAATCGCCTTGACAATATTTCAGCTGAACGTATTTCCGTTGAGCTTATGAAGCTTTTAGGCGGTTTTAACCGCATTAATGTCCTTATGGAATACCGCGATATCATCGGGCAGATTATCCCTGAGCTTACTGCTGCTTTTGATTTTGACCAGCACTCTCCTTACCACAAATATGACGTATATGAGCATACTGTAAGGGCTGTAAATGCCGTTCCAGATAAGCTTGAATGTGCGAATACACTTCGTCTAACTATGCTTCTGCACGACGTTGGTAAGCCTGCTGCATTCAGACTTGACGAAAATGGCAGGGGGCATTTCAAAAAACACGCAAATATCGGTGCTGAAATGGCAGATAAGATACTTCACAGGCTTAAATTTGACAATAAGACTATTAATACGGTCTATGAAATCATCTACCGCCACAGCGACGAGATAACGTCAGAAAGGCAGATAAAGCGTATTATAAATCAAATCGGACTTGATACCTTTTTGCTTCTTATTGAGGCAAAAAAAGCCGATAACAGCGCTAAACACAGCTTTGTTCTTGCTGAAAACGATGAGTTTGACGGCTTTGCTGATACTGCGCGGCAGCTTGTGGCTGAAAATGCCTGTATGACTATTTCTGCCCTTGCTGTAAACGGCTCTGACCTTATGGAAATAGGCTACAAGGGCAGGGATATTGGCATTTGTCTTAATAATATGCTGGAGCTTATCATTGATGAAAAACTTGAAAACAGCCGTGAAAAGCTCCTTTGTTACGCCCGGGAGATGAAGATATGACTGGATATATTCACTCCACTGACAGCTTTGGCACTGTTGACGGGCCTGGAATACGCTATGTTGTGTTCTTTCAGGGTTGTCCCATACGCTGCCGATACTGCCATAATCCCGATACCTGGGAGTTTCGCAGGGGCAAAGAGGTAACTGTTGAACAGCTGCTTCACGAATATGACTCATGCAAGGAATTTCTGAAATCGGGCGGAATTACCGCTACAGGGGGCGAACCTCTTTCACAGCCTGATTTTCTCCTTGAACTTTTCAGACAGGCTAAATCAAAAGGAATTCATACCTGTCTTGATACCTCGGGATCTGTTTTCAATCCCGAAAATACGCGAAAAATTGATGAAATACTGAAATATACCGACCTTGTTATGCTGGATATAAAGCATATGGATTCGGATAAGCATAAAGCTCTAACAGGTGTGGAAAATGAGAATATTCTCCGCTTTGCTGAGCATCTGCGCGACTTGAAAATTCCTCTGTGGATTCGCCGTGTTGTTGTTCCAAATCTTACAGATGACGAGGAAGAACTGTTCCGACTTGGCGAGTTTCTTTCAACTCTGTCTAATCTTAAAGCCCTCGATGTACTCCCCTATCACGATATGGCGCGAAAAAAATATGCTGAGCTGGGTATGGAATATCCCCTGCCCAATACTCCGACCCTTTTAAAAGAGGACGCTGTAAAGGCAAGGGATATTATAATGTCAGGTTTAAAATCGGGACTTAAAACTTTATAAAAAGAAATACTGCAAGGGCAATCTGCCATATCAAGCCGATTATATTTACTGCCCAGAAATACCAGTGTTTCGTCTTGTGACGGAATATCTTCATTGCAAGAAGCGCTCCGATTGCTCCGCCGAAAAAGCCGAAGCCAAGCAATGTTGCTTCCTTAATTCGCCACTTGTTTTTTTGTGCCTTTTTCTTATCGGCAAAATACAGCACAAAGGCGATAAGGCTTATAACTGCATAGGCAGCTAATGTAATTAATGCTGGCATATTATTTCTCCTTTCATATTATTCAGAACGGGCTTTCTCCCGTTCTTTTTTTGCAAAAACGGCGGAGATATTCTCCGCCGCAAAATTCATTAATCAAGCACAGGAATCCACGCCATAGCGTTCATTTCCTTTGCCTTTGCCTCTGCTTCCTTGAATGTAAGCTCTTCCTCTGTTACAAATGATGATCTGTCATAATCTGTATATGTTCCCTCAGGAAGTTCAGCTGTTTCAGCAGGTACGCTGAAATACCACTTAGCCTTCATATCGTCAACAGAAGCAATAAAGTCTGTATCTGTGCTGCTTTCCCATGTCTGTGAGAATACAGTTACCTTATGCTTAGCTGCTTCGATAACATCGCCTAAAACGGCACTTGCTGTAGGCAGCTTTCCTGCGCCTCTGCCGTAGAACATAGCCTTGTCGATACCGTCAGCATATACCATAACTGCGTTAAATACGTCGTTTACCCCTGCCATAATGCTCTCGTGAGGTACGAGCATAGGCATTACTGTAGGCAGAATCTTGCCGTTTTCAAGGCGCTTTACAGACGCGATAAGCTTTACTGCATAGCCAAGAACATCGGCTGCGGCTACGTCGCAGAGCTGTACACCTGAAATACCCTTTGTGTATACGCTGTCAGGATATACGTGCTTGCCGAATACAAGTGAGGATATAATACAAATCTTGCGGCAGGCATCGTGGCCTTCAACGTCGGCTGTAGGGTCTTTTTCTGCATATCCAAGCTCCTGCGCAAGCTTTAATGCATCCTCAAATGTCATACCGTCGGCATACATCTTTGTGAGGATAAAGTTTGTTGTTCCGTTGAGAATACCGCAGGCAGCTGATATATCATTTGCTGCAAGACAGCGGTGAAGAGGACGGATAATCGGAATTGCTCCGCCTACGCTCGCCTCAAAGAAGAAGTTGCAGTTGTTTGCCTTTGCCGCAGCAAGAAGTATATCTCCCTTTGCAGCTACAAGCTCCTTATTTGATGTACAAGCGCTCTTTCCCTTTTCAAGGGCTGATTTGAGGAATGTGAATGCAGGCTCAACTCCGCCCATACACTCGGCTACTACTGTAACCTCGGGGTCATTGAGAACCTCATTGAAATCCTTTGTGAATTTATCCTTGTAGGGTGAATCGGGGAAGTCACGGATATCTACGATATACTTTATATCCATTTCACAGCCTGCACGCTGCTCAATGCTTTCCTTATTCTTATAGAAAAGCTCAACAACGCCTGAGCCTACTACTCCGTATCCTAATACCGCTACTTTAACTGACATAAAAAATGAACTCCTTTTATTGAATTAAGCCTTATTCGGCTGACAACACCTTTGCCTCAAGGACTCCCTCAAGGTCTGATATTGAATTAAGTAATTTCAATTCCTCATTTATATCTGAATTAAGTCTTATTGAAATATTAACAGCCGCTGCGCCATCAACGGGAATACTCTGATTTACCGTCATAATATTGGCATTTATGCTGTTGAGGAATACAAGAACGCTGGAAAGTACTCCCGGTTTATCATTGAGAAGCATATAAAGATTAACTATCTTCCTGTTGAAAAGCTCATCATAGGAAAATACGCTGTCCTTATACTTATAATAGGCACTTCTGGAAATGCCGATACGCTTACAGGCTGAGGCAAAGCTTTTTTCGTCCTTTCTTGCCATAAGCTTTTTTACTTCAAGCACCTTTGTAAAAACATCGGGAAGAATGTGTGCGTCTACAACAATAAGCTGGGAATTATGTTCCATTGCAAATCACCTTTTCAAAATCGTCCGTGACAGACGTACAATTGTACGCTGTATAATAACTATACCACTTTTTGGCGGACTTGTCAAGGGGATATGGTTAAAATAATATCATTTACTTTATGCAATTTCCTGTAACCTTTTTTTCAACAGCTCATATCTCAGCCGTTTTTCCTCTGTTTTAAAATGTATTTCTCTTTTTTGCAGCGGATTTTCGCTGTAATCAAGGATTTCATCACCGAATTGTTCACTTGTAAGGTCGAATATATAGCCTTCAATTACATTGTAGCAATGATAATTGCCGCCACTCCTCAATATGCCGTATACATCTCCGCCAAAATAATCTTGCACGAGAAAAGCGGTTATTGAACATTGTCCTAAGCTGGGATTGTCGCTTTTCCACTTATGGCGCAGACGCGGCGGACAAGTTTCCGCAGACCATATCACCCTCAGTTTATCGTACATATCGCACAAATCCGAAACAAAGCCGATATCCGCAGATATCGGCTTTATACTGCCATTTTTCCAGCCGTAAAAATTATACTGTTTCATTGGGGCAGATTCTCCTCCATAGATGAGTCACCATATGTAAGACCGTTGCAGTTATAATATGTCCACTTGTCCTTTTCATCGTCACAATAGAACAATTCGCCGTCCTCATATGCCATCCAGTTATCCCAGACAGTTTCTGTGCAATTCCAGGAGTTCAGGAACACCATTTCTTTTCCAAGAGAGTTGACTGCTGTATCCATATACACCTTATTGCTGTAGATATAGGCATTCTGTCCCCAGCCCTCATCAAGCTTGTTCATCTCAAAGGCACGGTTGATATTTGCTTCGCCATTTCGGTAGCCTGTACAATATCGCAGTATACAGTCGTTTCCTTTAAGGTCAACAAAGCTGTCGGCGTAGTTTTCGCCTTTCATTCCCTTGCCGTCAAATGTACAGTACTCGATAATAGTACCCGTTGTGTACTCCTTTACGTCAATATGCTCTGCGCCTACATTTGGCCCTATCTGACAATTGCGTATTCTGTTATAATCACATTTATACCCGTAGCCTGTTGTGGATTTTGAGCTGCCTACGTATATTCCCTCACCGTATTTAGGTGTAATTACGCCTGTATCGTGGATATTGCAGCTATCCACAAGGCAATATGAACTGTTGTCGCGGAGGTGTATACCCTCTGTGCCTATGTTGTAAACCTCGCAGTTAATTATCTTCGTGTAATTGCTGTTATCTACAATAATACCCTTTGAGGCATTTGTGATTTTCAAATCACGAAGCTCCCACCAGTCACCCAGTATAGTAAGGGCATAATGATGCTCCAGGGTTGTACCTGATATAATTGAAGGATTATCGGGATTTTCTGAACGCAGAATAATCGGGGCTGTCTCTGTTCCCTCGGCTTCGCCTGTAAATGTACGTCCCTGCGGCGTGGAACCGCTGTAGATATATTCCCCTTCTGCAAGTACGATTTCATCCCCTGCCTTTGCATTGGCAAGAGCAGCTTTCAACTCCTCCGTATTTGTTACACGGATTATATTCGTTTCAGGAGCTTTTACAAGCTCTTTTCTCATCATAATCACATCGTATACATCAAGGACATTATCAGCGTACATATCTCCTGCGTCGGGAGCATTCGGCATTTCTCCCGAACCCAGTATGTACTTTGAAAATGATACAAGGTCGGCTGCGGAGAATACTCCGTCGCCGTTGACATCGCCTTTTAATGCAGCCGATGCATTCATAGGAAAAAGACAGACAGCGGTCATAAATGCCGCTGTCCACCTATAATATCTTTTATTCTTCAATGTTAAGTGCCGAAATTACTTCTGTAAGGAGATTAGCAGGAAGCTGCTCATATCTTACAAATTCAAATGTGAAGCTGCCCATACCTCTTGTAACCTGACGGAGGTACATTGCAAAATCGTGCATTTCTCTGATAGGCACTTCTGCAATAATCTGTGTGATTCCGTGGGATACGGGTTCCATACCGAGAACTCTGCCGCGGCGCTTGTTAAGCTCGCCCATAATATCGCCTGTATTTTCATCCGGAGCTGTTACCTTAAGCTCGCCGATAGGTTCAAGCATTACGGGGTCAGCCTGACGGAGTCCTTCCTTGTATGCTATAGAAGCGGCTGTTTTGAATGCCATTTCAGACGAGTCAACAGGATGATATGAACCGTCAACAAGTATAGCCTTTAAGCCTACTACAGGACATCCTGCAAGTACGCCCTTCTTTACGGAATCTTCAAGTCCCTTCTGTACAGCGGGGAAGTAGTTCTTTGGAACTGCTCCGCCGAATACCTTTTCTTCAAATACAAGTGTATCGCTTACGCAAGGCTCAAATTCAATCCATACGTGACCGTACTGACCGTGACCACCTGACTGCTTCTTATGCTTACCCTCTACCTTTACCTTCTTGCGGATAGTTTCCTTATACGCAATCTTTGGCACTGAAAGCTTGATATCTGCTCCGAACTTAGCTTTAGCCTTTGCAGCGGCAACTTCAAGGTGCTGTTCGCCAAGTCCGCTGAGAATCTGCTCCTTTGTTGTTTCGTCCTGAATATATGTGAGAGTGGGATCTTCCTCTGTAAGACGCTGCATACTTGTGGAAATCTTAGCCTCATCGCCCTGTGCCTTAGCCTTTACAGCCATAGAGTAGCAGGTATTGGGGAATTCCATTGCAGGGAATTCTACTATTCTTGATACGTTTGAAAGTGTATCGCCTGTATTTGCGGAAATCTTTACTGCTACTGCAATATCGCCTGCCATAGCTTCTGTAAGCTCTGACTGCTTCTTACCGCAGAGTGATACAAGCTTACCGATTTTCTCAGTGTTTCCTGTAGCTGAATTTACAGCCTCACTGTTTGATGTAAGCTTACCTGACTGAACCTTGATAAATGACATCTTGCCTACAAATGGGTCGGCAACTGTCTTGAATACATATGCGGAAAGAGGATCATCTGCGTTGCAAGCAATCTCTACAACATCCTTGGCAGGTGTATAAGCCTCTGATGCATATACTTCTGTGGGGTTAGGAAGAAGAAGCTCAATTTCCTTAAAGAGCATATCAATACCTGTCAGCTCTGTTGCTGATGTACATACAACAGGTGTGATGATACCTCTGTTCATACCGTCGTGAATACCGTCGATAAGCTCCTTCTGTGTAAAAGGCTCGCCCTCAAAGAATTTCTCCATAAGCTCGTCAGAAGTTTCAGCTACAGCCTCGGAAACAGCTGCAACAAGTCCCTCTACACGATATTCAAACTTCTCTGAAATCTCAGCTGTGGGCATTTCAGTTTCAACTGCATTGCCCTTGTTATCGTACTTATAAGCCTTCATTTCAATAAGGTTTACATATGATACAATCTGTCCGCCGCTGATAACGGGAACAACTACAGGACATACTGTAGGTCCGAATACTGTTTTCAGCTCTGTGAGCACGTTGAAGAAGTTAGCGTCCTTGTCGTCAATCTTTGTTACTACGAACATCTTTGACTTGCCCTGCTTTACTGCTTCATCGTATGCCTTTCTTGTACCTACCTTAACGCCTGATTTAGCGGATACTGTAATCATAACAGTATCAGATGCGCGGATACCCTCAACCATTTCTGCCGCAAAGTCAAACAGACCTGGGGTATCAAGTATATTTATCTTATTATCGTTATATGTGAAAGAAGCAAGTGAAGTACCGATTGATATACCTCTCTTGATTTCTTCGGGATCATAATCGCATACCGTTGTACCGTCTGCAACCTTGCCAAGTCGATCAGATGCGCCTGCCTTGTACAGCAGTGCCTCTACAAGTGATGTCTTGCCTGAGCCGTTGTGTCCTGCAAAAGCTATGTTTCTTATTTGTGTTACATCATAATTTTTCATTCAGTTTTCCTCCATAATGGAATTTGTATACAGGCAAACTACATTTTCTATGTGTTATTGCCTATATTTTTTGCTTTTGTTTGTGCTTTTTTATAGCACATATATAATTATATAACAAAAATAGACAAATTGCAATAGATTTTTGTTTTTTCTACATATTCCATTACTGACTACACACTTCTTTGTCTATTTTGCACAACAAAAACACTTCTTTTTTCTACAGGAGTTAATATATGAGATAAAATATACACTCCGCCATATAATATGAGCCACAGTATAACATATGCTGACATTGAAATAATACTTTCTGCATTTATATCAAGCAGGCGGAACAACATATCAGCTGCTGACATTGTTAAAAACGCGTATAATATGGGTGACAAAGCCATGGAAAATAATCGGAAGTTCACCCCTGTATGCTTTAAAAGCTTTATAAGACGCATAATATTGCCGAAAATATTGCTTGCATAGTAGGAAAGGGCTATTCCTGCAAATCCAAGCTGTGGTACTGCCACAAGGACTATAGATATGCGGATAACATATTCTGCAAGATAGTTCATTGAGGAAAACGCCTGCAATCCCATTCCCTTTATCATAGCTTCAAGGATTATTTCCATATAAATAAACGGTACAACAGGGGCTATTGCAGATATCATATTTCCGCCGATTTCTCCGCCGCCGCACATATCCCCTATCGGTCTGCCGAAGCGTATTAACACCGCCGAGGCAAATACCCCGTATATCATTGTGTATCGTATAAGCCGCGATGTTAGACTCTGAATTCTTTCGCTATTTCTTGCCGCTGAGGCTCTTGCGGATTCCGTTACTACTATGCCCGAAATGGAGCACAACACAACAGATGGAAAGAAAAGGGTTGGTATGACAATTGCTTCAAATATGCCGAACAAAGCCAATGCCTCCTCGGTAGAATCGCCGTATTGTTTAAGACATATCGGCACAAGGGCATCGTTTGTACTGCTGAGGATTGATGTGAGTATACTGCCACCCATTATGGGGAAAGCAAAGGAAATATACTGACGAAATGTGAGGGTACCACTCCCCTGCCCTCTGATACGCTTCCGCACAAAGAGCACAAGCATAAATAACAAGGCTGTCATATTGCCTGCAATAACAGAGCTTATCATAATCCTGCATACAGCACTTTCGCTATTATTGGCTGATAATGCTGTCATAATCACAATAACAGCTGCTCTTACAACAAATTCCGCTACATCGGTAAATGCTACGTATGAAGATTTACGGCAGGCATTGAAATATCCTTTAAAACAACAGGATATCGCTCCTGTTATAAGCGAAACAGGCATAAACCTCAGCAGAAACGCTCCCTCTGCTCCGCCGAAAAACTTTGTTCCTATGGGGTTGGCAAATATTATAAGTACCGTTGATACCCCAAGGCTAAGCATTGTACACAATGTAATTCCGTGGAAAAGTATTCTGTTGGGATTGCCGTTATTTTTGCCTAACTCCTCTGAAATCAGGCGGCTTGTGCATAGAAATGCATTTCCGTTGGAAATAATTCCTGCAAGCCCAAGAAATGAACCCATAAGGGAGAATATTCCTATTGCAGATGCTCCAAGCTGTCTTGTTATATATCCGTTTAATATAAGTGCCGCTGAATCAAGTATAAGCTGCATTATAGTAAGCAGTATCGTATCTCTTATAATCCTGTTTTTAATCATATGTATTATTCCTCCGTTACAATAATTATATGCTGAAAAAATTCAGAATATGACAAAAAAAGAACTATACGAAAAAAATTTTTTTCGTATAGTTCTTTTTTATTATTCTATGACCGAAATCATATCACAGGTTTTTCTCAACTCAATATAATGGCACCTCGTTGATTCTGATGTTCATATCAACATCGCCCTCTATACCGTCCATTCTGCCGTATGCGCTTGCCTGCCATATTGCAAACTGCCCCTCATAATCGGTTTCGTCAACATAATGTGCAAGCCATACAGGGCGGTTATTCTTGTTTTCCCAGAAGTTGTTAAGGAAGTTCTTACTGCTGTAAAGCATACCTGTATAGCCGTTCTTTTCAAGCTCATCGCAGAACGCTTCAAATATCTCATTCAGGTCGTGGGAGTTCATACCATATTGCTGGAATTGTCCCCACTCTTCCCAGTCAAAGGCTACGGGATAATCAAGCTCTCTGCCGTCAAGCTGTTCAACTATCCAGCGTGCCTGCTCCCTTGCTTCGTCATCTGTATTGGCTGTTGTATAGAAATATACGCCTACATCAAGCCCTGCCGCTGTTACATTCTCCATATTCTGTCTGTAATAGTCATCCATTACGATTTCGCCGTAATAATAACCCATACGCATAATTACAAACTCGCAGCCCTGTGCCTTTACCTTTTCATAGTCAACGTTTGTTTGCCACGCGGATACGTCTATGCCGTAGCTGACGTTTTCGTAGCAGTAATAATCAACAAAATCAGTAAAGTTAACTCTTGGATTGTTGTCCTCAGGGGCAGGTATTTCGTTTAAAACAAGTACTGTCATATCCCAGCTTGTACTGTTGTCGGACTGGTCTGTTACGGTTACTGTTATATCATATGTGCCGATATTTGATGTATCTACCTCGCCTGTATAAGTAAGCTGTGGCGCACGGTCGTAGTTATCCACATAACCTACAATTGAACTAAGGTTGAATGGCTGATCAACTTTTACATATGGATTCCAGCCCATATTAAGAGCTACGGGGGCAGTTCTATCAACCACATTATAGGTGAGTTTCTTTTCGTATTCCTCACCTTCGTATTCAAACTTCACCTTTACACCCTTTTCACCAAGTTCCTTTGTATTTATCTTCTTGTCAGGCTCTTTCAGGGTTACATTTGTGTCGGTTATAAACTCTGAAAGCTTTATTTCAGTGTATACCTCCGCTGATTCATATGTTTCAAAAAACACTTCATCGGGGATTTTCTTATCTGAAATCTTTACTGTTGTAGCCGTCGTTGTCTTTTTTGTAACTGCTGTTGTTGATGCTCTTGTTGTGGCTGTCGTCTGTGAAACTGTTGTGGATATTGTCGTTTCAGATGTTTTTGGCAATTCATCAGCTGTACCGACTTTATCACCGCAGGCTGTCAATGTGCAAAAAGCTGTCAATAATAATGCAAAAAATAATCTTTTCATAATTCTCCTTAGCAGGTCTTAGTTTTTTAAAAGTCTTTCAATCATTACCTGTCGGCAATCATTTTCAAGCTTGTCGTCAAGAGGCGCAAGCGCTATTGCTGTATCGCTTTTTCTGTTTAAGCAATACCCTATGATATAATCGGAAACCTCGGGATTTTTTGCAAGGCAAGGACCGTGCATATACGTTGCAATTACGTTTTTTTCAAAATAGCCCTCGTGGCTGCTTTTTGTACAGTTTCCGTGACCGTAAAGCACTTCCCCAAGGGGTGTTTTTACACCGTTTGTCTGTCCGCCGTGATTTTCAAATCCCACAATATCAACGATTTTGCCTGTAAATTCAGTGCGGATAACCACGTTACCGATACATCTCTTTTTGCGGTTTGGTTCGGCTATGGTGTAATAGTCAAACAAGCCCAGTCCGGGGATATCAACACCGTCTGCATCACGGTAATGCTTTCCCATAAGCTGATATCCACCGCATATGAGAAAAAGAAATGTACCGTTTTTGTATGCCGCTTCTATGCCGTTTCTGCATTTCACTAAATCCTCGGAAATATGCTGCTGTTCAAGGTCTGCTCCGCCGCCGATATATATCAAATCGTATGAGGAAAAATCAGGCTGCTCTGAATCGATTGAATATTTGTCAATTTCACATTCAATTCCGCGCATTTTGCAGCGATAGGCTATTATTTCCATATTTCCGCTGTCACCGTATAGATCAAGCATATCGGCATACATATGAAGTATTTTTATTTTATTCATTCTTACCTCCGTGCTTTTCTGAATATCGTTTCAATGCCGAGCGTGTGGGCTGAACCGCTGTATAGTTGGCTATAACAAACTTTCTGCCCTCTGTTTTGGCAAGCTCAGCAACCGCTGCGTCAAGATCGGGACATACTATGATTTTCTCAGCAGGATAACCTGAACATTTAATTCTTACAGCAATATCGTATGCTCTTGTTCCCGATGTTACTACCCGTGTCACGCGGTCAAATACACTAAAATTAATGTCCCATATCCACGATACATCAAGTCCGTCGGCAATATTGTCATTAAGAACAAATAAAAGCTCTTTTTCCGTCTGCATTTCATTCATCACACGGAGCGTCATATTTGCGCCTACTGGATTCTTTGCAAGGTTTAATGTAGCCTTACGGTCACCCAGCATAAAAGCTTCCATACGTCCGTTATTAATTGTGTAATTTGATATTACATTATCCGTGACATTTTCAGGAATATTATAAAGCTTTGCCGCAGCTGCAACCGCTGTCATATTATATATGTTATAGATACTGTTGAGCTTTGGCGAATACTCGTGTCCGTCTGCTGTAAATACTGATTTTTCAAGGTCGATATTTTCAGCTGTGATATATGGCTCGTAATTACCGAAGCCGCACTTTTTACAACAGAATTTTCCTATGTGGGAATACTGATAATACTCATACTCCAGCGCCTCTCCGCAGAACGGACAGAAGCGTCCCTCAGATGCCTCAAAAATCGTTTCCGTAGCAAAGGCGTAGGGCTTTGCGTGGAAATATTTCACATTTTTGTTATCGGGGTTAGCTCTGCCAAGACGAGCTGTGTTCGGATCATCGCCGTTGAGTATAAGATTTCCCTCAAAGGTCTTGCAGAAGCTGTTTATCTTCTGTATAAGCGTTTCCATTTCACCGTTGCGGTCAAGCTGGTCGCGAAAGAAATTCAATACAACAAGAGTTTCAAGCTTAAGCTGTGAATACACAACAGGAACATGGCTTTCATCTGTTTCGAATATAAGGTAATCAGCGTCAACTTTTCCACCTATATTGCAATGGCGAAGCAGCAGAGAACATATTCCCGTATCAAGGTTATTGCCCTCTTTGTTTATTATTATCTTTTTGCCGTTCTGCTCAAACAGCTGTGCTATACAGTTAGTTACCGAGGTCTTTCCGTTTGTTCCTGTTACTGCTATAATAGGACAGTCAACTTTAAACATCTTACAGCATTTTCCCTTTGTAAGGTGCCAGAGAACAATTCCCGGAAGATTTCCTGCATTGCGTCTGAAAAGGCGCAGTACAGCAACTATTATTTTACCGATTATAATTAATATACTGTTCAACTTTTTCTCCTTATACCGTATTTTTAAGGATTTCCGCAATCCTGTTTTCTATGCGTTCCAATACCTTTTCCTTGTTGTCAAGCCAGTCAAGAATATGAATATTCATCGTTTCCCAGCCAAGACCACGGAGAACACTTCGCTGTGAAATGTACCTATCCTCTGCTGTAGAGCTATCATAATTTGACTTTGTTCCACAGAATATACCAAGGATGTATCTTTCCTCATCTTCGGGATGAGATACGGCTATATCCACCTTGAAATCGGAACAGCCAACGGAACAATCAACGTTATATCCGCGTTTACGAAGCTCCTCAGCCACAAGAAGCTCAAAGCCCTCAGCTGATACCCTTGCATTTCCTGCCTTTACGGCAATTCCGCCGCCCTGCTCCGCAAATTTGAGGAAGCCTTTAAGTCCTTCAACTCCTTCGGAGCGTGTGCTGTTCAGATTTATCATATCCGAAGTAATAACAGAAAACACAAGCATACGCTTTCTTGCTCGCGTAATTGCTACGTTAAGTCTTCTCCAGCCGCCGTCTCTGTTAAGAGGACCGAAGTTCATTGACAACTTGCCGTCTTTATCGGGGCCATAACCGATAGAGAACATAATAACATCACGTTCATCACCTTGAACATTTTCAAGATTTTTGATAATTATAGGCTCTGACATTTCCTCAGCGATTTTTTCAAGCTGTGGTTCTTTTCTGTATTCATCAGCCAGCATATCATCAATGAGGTTCTGCTGTGGCATACTGAATGTTACAACACCGATGCTTTCTTTTCTAAGTTCATCATCCCTCAGACGGCGTACAATTTCATCAACAACAGCCTGTGCCTCCGCTTTGTTTGTCCTCGTTTTGCTTCTGTCGTAATATCCCTCTACAGCTACATGAGTAACCTTAGACACTCTGTTATCAGCAGATGGGAATGTATACAGCTTATTGCCGTAGTATTTGGCATTGCTGTAGGCAATAAGGCTTTCGTGACGGGAACGGTAATGCCAGAGCAGATGTTCTCCGGGCATTGACAATGCAAGACAGTCATCAAGAAGGCTTTCTAAATCCTCATTTTCAATATTGTCCTCGTCGGTATGGGACGCTGCAAAAAAGCTTGTCGGAGGAAGCTGTTTCGGGTCGCCTGATATAATTACATTTTCGCCTCGTGAAACAGCTCCTACAGCCTCGCAAGTAGGAAGCTGTGAGGCTTCGTCAAATATTACATAATCAAACTTTGGATATGCAGGGTCAATATACTGCGCAACAGATATTGGACTCATCAGCATTACAGGGCATATTCTTCTCAGAAGTACAGGTATACTCTCAAAAAGCCGACGTATTGACATTCCCCTGCCGCCATTCTTTATGGCCTTTTTCAGTATTGCCAGTTCATCATCAGCTGTTTCGCTGTCGGGAATTTTAGCAGAAAGCCTTGCTGTAAGTTCTTCAATTGTAAGTCGTCGGAATTTTTCAAGCTCAGCGTCAAATTTTCTTATGGTTTCCTCAAAAAGTGAACCCTGAAAATCTGCAAGAGCAGGTGTCTCCACTATAGTTTTAACCGCAAATCCGCGGCATATGTCACATTCAAAGGCTTTTACAAGGCTATCCGAAGGTATTTCTCCTTCAAGATACGCTTTAACTGCATTTCCGATGCCATATTCCTCAAGGCGGTGGCATATCGCCATAATACCCGTCCATTCCTTAAGCATCGGCAATTCAGAAATAATGCTACTAACCTGCTCCTTTGTATTATCAATCCAGTTATCACCGTGGATTTTATCGGGTGAAACAGCATATTTTTCTTTAAGCACCATTAAAATATCACAGATTACATTATATTTTTCTATGAATAATTCGGCTTTTGCCCTATTTTCAGCTTTTCTCTGCGCAGTACCGAACAGGTCAGCCACACGCTGCGAAATATGCTGTTTTTCCGTTGTATCAAAGGGACTTTCACTGATAATAAGACGAAGCTTTTCTGAAATTTCAACAGCTTTTTCAGCTGCATCCCAGTCTGTATTTTCGCCCATAAGCAAGCCCGTATGGTTGCTGAATATTTCAGTGATTGCCGCAGGAATACTGTTTACAGCCTCCGTAAGAGTCTTGAATTTATTCAACTTATTGCAGTATTCCCCGAAATTTTCCTTTGTAACAATATCTGCAGATTTAGCGTGAGCATTAAGGGATTTTACAAGTTTTCCGCTTTTCATAAACTTCGGAATAAACCAGCTGCTTTGTGCGGTTTTCCACTCAGCAAGGGCATTTCCGCTGTCAAATCCGAAAACAGACTGCTCAAACTGCGAAAGAAGTTCAGATTTCATACTTTTCTGCTCTTTGCCGCTTGATATAAATGATTTTACAGTATCAGCCATTCTGTCCCAGCCTTCGCCGTATACCACTTGTGGAAGTATATCCCCCTCAGAAAGTGACGTTTCAAGAATAGCAGACACAGCCTTAGTATGCGCATAATTTACATCATTTTTTCCTGAAATATCGGAAAGATACGATATTTCAGAATTCATTTTATTAAGGCTGTCTGTAAGCTTATTCAATTCCTGTAAAATGCTTTCCCGCATTGTAGGATTGTATTCCCTCAGTTTACAGCATTTCAAGGATGTTCCGCTGACATCTCCGAAAGCCTTTCCTGCCGCCGCAAGCTTTTCAACTTCATCTATACACTGTGCAAGATTTTCAGCGCTGACTGAACTGAGAAATTCATCGGAGAATTTCAGCTTTCCTCCGTATTCTGCATATTTCTCATATTTTATTATAGCCTCGTAAAGAGACATACCATAACTTCTTTTTTTGTGAATCTCCTTAGCCGCCGTATTAAGTTCACGGCGCAGAGAAGCCACTCTTTCAGCCTCTGCCAAATACTCCGCAGATGAAGCATTCCTTCTCGTATTCAGCACATTGTCGAGCTGATTAAGAACATCCCTTTTACGGGATTTATTTGAATGAAGTTCAAGACAAAACGGTGCAAGTCCAAGCTTTTCAAGTCGTTTCTGCACAACTTCAAGAGCCGCCATTTTTTCAGCCACAAATAACACTGTTTTATCGTGATAGAGCGCATTGGCAATTATATTTGTAATTGTCTGAGATTTTCCTGTCCCCGGTGGGCCGTGAAGCACAAAACTCTTGCCCTGGTTTGCAGCATACACCGCCGCAAGCTGAGATGAATCCGCAGACAACGGAACCGCAATCTCCGAGGGCATTACGTTTTCATCAAGCTCCAAAGGAGTTACGGATAAACTGCCCTCTGACCATTCCTTTTTTCCGGATACAAGACTTGCTACAACTTTATTTTTTATAAGGTCATCGGAACGGTTGCATATATCATTCCACATAATAAATCGGCTGAAAGAAAACTGCCCGATAAATGCAAGCTCCTTAACATCCCAACGGGGATTTGCCATAACCGCCTGACGTATAACGCTGAAAATAAACGGAATGTCTACTCCCCTCTCATCCTCTGGAAGCTGATTGAGTCTTATATCTATGCCGTAGTTCTGCCGCAGCATTTCAAGAAGCGTAATATTAACCTGTACAGCCTCATCACGGGGCTTTATAGTATACATTCTGTCCTGTATCTTTCGTGTGATATTCACTGGAACAAGCACAAGGGGGGCATATCTCGGTTTTTCACTTCTGTCCGTTTCGTACCATTCAAGAAAACCAAGAGCAAGATATATAGTATTTGCGCCGTTTTCCTCCAAGCTGACCTTCGCCTGACGGCGCAGCTTTGCCATAGCCTTTTCAAGCTCAGATTCCGACAAATATGTACGCAGACGATGATTTTTCAATTCTTCCTCTGCAATAGCGTTTATATGCTCTCTGTCATTTTCAAGGGCAAATAGTTTTTCATCTGCCGTTTTCAGAAATTCATCAGCAGGTGCAGCACATACGCTGAATTCGCCCCCCTCGGAAAGCTCGTCCTCCAGACTACTTAAATCAACAGTAATTATCTTAACACTGGACGAAGTACAGCGGAAATTCAGCAGACTGTTACGTAGGCTTAAGTCAAGAAGCCTTCTCTCCCACATTTTCTGCTTTGTAAGTCCCTCAACAGGAACATCAAGTCGGATATTCCCCACAGAAACTATTTCATCAGGAGCATTTGTTATATCAGATTTTTTTCTCTCACCATAGTCAACAGCACGAATTGTACCTGCTTCGACTATACGTGAAGGCATCGGTCGGATACCGCTTATTCTCGTCCGCTTTATTTCAACGGAATATGCAAATTTTTCCGCTGTAAGCTTTGAAATTCCGTGTTGTTCGGCTGTATTGAAATCAACGGAAGTACCTGCTGTAAAATCAGTGCATTCCACAACGGAAATTATATCCACACCCTTAGCAGTACGCTTTGAAATTGCAGAATAATCATACTGTATACAGTCAGGAAAAGTCTGTTCTTCAAGCCAGCAGCCTGCAAAAGCGTGGCCATCTGTAACTATAATCATCGGATTAAGCCCGATATATTCAAGACAGGAACAGTAAAGCACAGCAAGGTCAAGACAGGTACCGCTTTTCGATAAAAGTACATTGTCAGGAAGCCGCACTCTCTGTGCCGTTTCGTAGCTTGCAGGAGGCGGAGTATAGGCTATATTCTCAGACTGCAAAGCCGCATAAACAGCAGCTATCTGCAATTTGACCACATTTGAGCTTCTGCTCTGATATCCCGTAAAAGACGGGTCACCGCACCATTTATTCAGATACTCCGAAGCCTTTGAAATAATCTCCGATATTTTAGGGTGATTAGGCGTTACAAATGCACCTATCATTTCAGGCATAAGTAGTGAGCCTGTCCACTGATCATAGGCAAGAAGTTCCATATTTTCCGTAACACGGCATATGATTTCTTCTCCGCAGACAGCTTCAACTGTAACACAGCCCACAATTTTCTCTGTAAGTCCGAAAAGGTATTCGGGAGACAAAACGATGTTCACAGGGGATATTTCTACTGTCTCTCCTGCAGGTATATCGGCTGAAACCTCGTACTCAGCCGCAAATGTAGGTTCAAAAGTTATCTTCAAGCGGAGATTATTCAAATCTCCGTCACTATTGTTTTTTATTGTAATGCTGCGGAATACTGGGATATAATTCTGCTGCATAGCAAAATTAATCTGATTTACCGATTCACAGCTGATTGTAATTAAACTGTCCATATCGCACCTCTGATTGCAAAAATAAACATACATAATTTATTATATCATATTTCCCTGTATTTTACAATATTTTCTGCAATTTCTCTTCCGACTTTTTTTCATTAACAGGGTAAAATCCTGTGCATTTTAACAGAAACTATACCTTATATATCTTTTTTAGCGATTTTCTCTTGACTATAAAACAAAAAAATGGTACAATAATAATATATGTCATTTCACTGATTTATGAGGTTTGATTATGTCTGAAATAAATGTAACCCTGCTTGCACATACTCCCGATGCAGAAAAAACCGTTGCCACAGCCGCAAAGCTTTGTTATTCAAGCAGCGATATAGGCTCTTTGCGTGACGGTCTTACAGAAGAAAAAACAGCAGATTTCATCAATATGCTGGTTTCTATCGGCCACGAAAGCGTTTTAGAACACGTAAGCTTCACTTTTGGCATTGAGGGAATATCCCGTGCCTGCTCACATCAGCTTGTCCGCCACCGTATCGCTTCATATTCTCAAAAAAGCCAGCGCTACGTCAACGAAAACGGCTTTGAGTTTGTAACTCCACCTGCTATTGAGGAAAATTCCGAGGCAAAGGCTGAATTTGACCGTACAATTGAGCTTATATCCGAAAGCTATGATAAAATAGCTGATATCCTTACAGAGGCTCATACGAAAAGCTTTATGACAGAAGGACTTGACGAAAAAACTGCTGCGTCAAAAGCTCGCAAGCTCGCTAATGAGGACGCACGTTTTATCCTGCCAAATGCCTGCGAAACAAAAATCGTTGTTACTATGAATGTACGTTCACTTTTCAACTTTTTCCGTCACCGCTGCTGCAACCGCGCACAATGGGAAATACGTGCTGTTGCCAATGAAATGCTGAAACTCTGTTTGCAGGTTGCTCCAAGCATTTTCAGATATGCAGGCCCCTCCTGTGTAGCAAAGGGAATATGCCCAGAGGGTAAAATGACTTGCGGCAAGGCTAAGGAAGTCAAGGAATATTTCGCTCAGTTTATAAAGGACACTGCTGATGCTTGAATTCCGCAGAATAACGCTGAATGACCGCGATAAGATCAATAAACTTCTTGCTTTTTCAGATTTCAGAGGCTGCGAATACAGCTTTGCCAACAATCTTGCCTGGTGCAGGCTCGCTGATTCACAGATATGCTTTTACAAGGATTTCTACATTGTCTGTGCTTTCGAAAACGAGGACGGCATCCCCACATTTATACTGCCCTCAGGCAAAGGCGACTATCGCGATGTTATAGAAGAAATGAAGCTGTTCAGTGAAAAAAACGGTCATCATCTCCGTTTAAGCGGAGTTACAGAAAAATCTCTCGAAATGCTCAATGAGCTTTATCCCAACGGTTTTTCAGCTCTCCACGACCGCGACGGCTCCGATTATATTTATCTTCGTTCAGACCTTACAGAGCTGAAAGGCAAAAAATTCCACCAGAAGCGAAATCACCTTGCAAAATTCAACCGTATTGAAAGTGAATTTTCGCTTATTTCTGAAAAAGATTTCGATGACTGCATAAGCTTTATTGTCTCCGATTACAACAGCAAATTCGATGAAAGTACAAGCCATTCTGCTATTGCGGAGCAATATGCTGTCAACACTTACTTCAATAACTTTGAAGAACTTGGATTAAAGGGCGGTATTATAAGAATTAACGAAAAAATCGCCGCTGTCACTATCGGAGAAAGACTGAATTCCGATACCTTCTGCGTACATATCGAAAAGGCTGACCGAAGCTATGACGGTATCTACACAGGAATATGCAATAAATTTGTAAATGCCTGCACAGATGGATTTACCTACATTAATCGCGAAGAAGATCTAGGAATTGAAGGGCTGCGAAAATCTAAACTTTCCTACCACCCTGTTTTCCTGTTAAATAAATATATTGTCAATTTCAAATGAAAGGACTAAAATTATGATATACGTTTATCTTGCAAATGGTTTTGAGGAAGTGGAGGCACTTACTCCTGTTGACTTACTCAGACGTGCTGAAAAAAAGGTTATTACTGTAGGTGTTGGCGATAATATTATCGTAAGCTCTCACGGAATTCCTGTTGTAACTGATACAATTGCTCAGGAAGCTCCCCTTACAGATGAACTTGAAATGATTATTCTTCCAGGAGGTATGCCGGGTACACTCAATCTTGAAAAGTCAGATTATGTACAGGCCGCTATCGACTTCTGTATGGAAAAGAATATCACTATCGGTGCTATCTGTGCTGCACCCTCTATCTTAGGCCACAAGGGACTGCTCAAGGGTAAAAGAGCCGTATGCTATACAGGCTTTGAAACTCAGCTTGAAGGCGCAGTTATAGGCGATGAAGCTGTTGCCATTGACGGAAATATAATTACTTCAAGAGGCGCAGGAACAGCTATGGAATTTGCCCTCACTCTTGTTGAAAAGGCTGTTTCCGAGGCAGAGCGCAAAAGGCAGTATAACGCTATACTCTGCGGCTGAAACAGGTGATATTATGACTAAAAAAGAACTGCGTAAACATTTCACTGAAATACGCAAAAGCGCTTCTTGCCGGGAATCGGATATGCTTATAACTGAAAGACTGAAAAAGCTGGATATATTCAATAACGCTGATACCGTCCTGTTATTTGCTTCCTACTGCTCCGAGCCTTCAACCTGGGATTTTGCCGAATCACTTATTGAACGAGGCATAGCGATTGCTTATCCCAGATGCGGCGGCGACGGTGAAATGACCTTTTACAGAGTAAAATCAACAGATGAGCTTCATATCGGCAAATACGGCATTGCTGAGCCTGCAGGAAGTATTATGGATATCCCACAGATAACTGACAAGACAGTATGTATTGTCCCAGGTCTCGCGTTTACAACCGACGGCAAGAGAATAGGCTACGGCGGTGGATATTACGACAGATTCCTCTCAAAGAATCCGCAGGTATACACAATAGCTCTTGCCTATGAAAAGTGCATAACCGATGATTTACCCGTAATGGAACACGACATAAAAATCAAATCAATTGTAACAGAAGAAAGGATGGTTTTCTGCAATGAGTGACAACAAAGATATTCTCAATGACATTCTCAATGATGCTGCCGAAAATGATGCCGAGGGACTTGAAGAAGCTCTCGAAACAGCGGACAGACTTGACGAAATAGAAGAAAATAATTTCAGACAGGTCTACGAGGAAGTATCAGACGGATATCCTGACGAAGCCGAAAAGCCGCAAGGATATTACCAACAGCAGTATGAGGCACCCCAGAGGGATATGAGATACGCCAATCAGGCACCTCCCCCAAAACGCAAGAAAAAAAAGAAGAAGAAAAAGAAGCAGATAAGCCGCTTGCCAGGTGTACTTATACTTGTAACTCTTATCTTCGGTATATCCACAATCCTTTCCATCGTAATAATAGGATACGGCAAGGATATGCTTGGTATAGGAAAGAGCGAGGAAACCCACGTAATAGTAATCCCCGAGGGTGCTACAACACTCGAAGTTTCACAGATGCTCTTTGAAGATGAAATAATCAAATCTGCCAAGGCTTTTGAATTGTTTGCAAGTCTTGGAGACGAAAAGAATTACATCATAGGAGAACACTTTGTACGCCCCAATATGCCTTATGAAACTATTCTCGACGAACTTACAAAGGTTCCCACAGAGGAAATGGGTGAAACAGTAGAAATTACATTCCGTGAGGGTATTACTCTTATCGACGCTGCAAATCTCCTTGAAATGAACCATATCTGCGACGCCGAGGACTTCATTTTCTACTTTAACTCAGGCGGATTCGGTATTGACTTCGAAGAAAGACTTCCCAGCGATTCTTCCGTAAAATTCCAGAAAATGGAGGGCTATCTGTTCCCCGATACCTACTTGTTCTATGAAAACAGCAAGCCAGAGGAAGTATGTCAGAAGATTTACTACAACTTTGATACAAAGATGAACGGTGAATTCAGCACAAGCAAAAAGACCTATAGCACACGTTATGAGCGTATGGAGGAGCTTGACCTGACACTTGACGAGCTTATCACAATTGCTTCAATCGTACAGATGGAGGCAGCAAATACAAAGGATATGAAGGATGTTGCCGCTGTATTCAGAAATCGACTTGATAATCCCGATATATTCCCCAAGCTCCAGTCTGACCCGACTTCAAACTATTCAAAAGACACAATCCGTCCCAATATTGAATACTACAATCAGACAATTATAGACGCTTACGATACCTACAAGAGTGCAGGATTGCCTCCAGGAGCTATCTCCAACCCAGGTATTGATGCTATTGACGCTGTTCTTACAAATAAAAAGACAGACAATTTCTACTTCATCGCCAATATCAGAACAAATGAAACATTCTTCTCTGAAACCCTTGAAGAACACGAAGCAAAACAGGCTGAAATTGAACAGTACTATATTGATAACCCTGTGGAGGAAGAAGAATAATGAGTTTACTTGAAGTTCTTGCCCCTGCAGGTGATGAGGAGCGTCTGACAGCGGCTCTCAACTACGGTGCTGATGCTGTATATCTCGGACGCAAGCAATTCGGTATGCGAGCCTCACCGATGAATTTTGATTTTGAACAGCTTGTAAAGGCTGTAAATGCTGCCCACCAAAAGGGCGTAAAGGTGTATCTCACCTGCAATACACTGCCGAGAAACAACGAACTGCCCTTTTTTGAGCAGTTCGTTAAAGAGGCTGTTGATGCTAAGGTTGATGCTCTCATAGTAGCTGATATCGGTTTGCTGATGCTGATTAAAAAATATGCGCCCGATATGGAAATACATATTTCAACTCAAACAGGCATTGTAAACTATGCAACAGCCCGTGAGCTATACAACCTCGGTGCAAAGAGAGTAGTTCTTGCCCGTGAACTGAGTTTTGATGAAATCGCAGAAATACGTGCAAAAACAAGTTCCGACCTGGATATTGAATGTTTTGTACACGGTGCAATGTGCGTGTCATTTTCGGGAAGATGTCTGCTTTCTCAATATCTTGTCAACCGTGACGCTAACCGCGGCGAATGTGCTCAGCCATGCCGCTGGGGATATCACCTTATGGAAGAAAAGCGTCCCGGACAGTATTTCCCGATTTATGAGGATGAAAAAGGCACATATATCCTCAACGCAAAGGATATGTGTATGATTGAGCATATCGACAAGCTTGCAGAGGCAGGCGTTACAAGCCTTAAAATTGAGGGACGTGCTAAATCCGCGTATTATGTAACAGTCGTAACAAATGCCTATCGTATGGCTGTTGACGAGTATATGAAGGACCCATATAACTTCAAACTTCCCGACTGGATAAGAGATGAGGTTTATAAGGTAAGCCACAGACAGTACTGCAACGGATTTTTCTTCGGAACACCTGAGGAATCCCAGTATTACGAGAACAGCGGATATATCAGAAATTACGATATAGTTGCTGTTGTTGACCGCTGCGAAAACGGCACAGTCTACTGCACGCAGCGTAACCGATTCTTTGCAGGAGATGAAGTGGAGCTGCTCTCCCCTTCTGCTAAGCCTGTTACAATGACGCTTGACACTATTTTCAATGAAAAGGGCGAATCCGTAGAGGTTGCAAATCACGCTATGATGAAATTCTCATTCAAATGCGATACTGCTTTCCCGATGGGTACTGTTATCAGAAAAGGTACTCTCGAAACTGAATAAATGCAAAACTCCCCGATTTGCAAATCGGGGAGTTCTTTTCAATTAAGCAACATTGTTCCAATAGCAAGATGGGAAGCAAAAATCATCCACAAAAGGTAGGGAATATTAAAATACCCTGCCTTTTTTCTTATGGTAAGGAACATACAAATCATAATTCCTACAAGAACTGTAAGTATTACAGCAACAACAGCCGCTAAAGTGAGAAGCTGAAATCTGAAAAAAATAATGCTCCAGGAGAAATTAACCGCAAGCTGGATGAAATAGACAGTCAATGCAGGTTTGCTCCTGTAGTTATCGCTTCTGTAAATCATATAGGAAGATATACCCATTAAAGCATACAAAACAGCCCACACAACAGGGAAAACCCAGGCTGGCGGCGCTAAGGGAGGCCGTATAAACTCCGTGTACAAGCGGAAATCCCCTGCAAGCAGGGCAGAAACAGCGCCCACAAGCTCCGAAAAGACAATTGAGATAATAAGCTCGGTAAAACTGAATTTTTTCATAAAATGCACCTCATAGTATTGATGTTACATTTTATGATTAAAAGTACGGAAATATTACTTTACAAGAGGAGTAACATTATTGAATATCGCGTAAAACTTAACAGGAATATGCTTATCAATGTGACATTTCCCAAAAAACCACTTGTCATATCGGCAGGTTTTCGTGATTTCCTCAAATAAAGCGTGAACCTCGATACGCTGAAAAACATCAACGCCAAGGCAATCTTTTACAGATGCAGGCGGCTCGTGAGTTATAACATAGTCAACGGAATAATTGCTTGCTTCAAGGTTATGAACTGCCTCCATTATTTCATCGTGAGTAGGCTGTTCACGCTCCCACCAGTCACAGTCACGGCGGAATTCGATATCCTGACTATGACCGCCGCCGAATGTAAAGATTTTCTTACCCTCAATAGTATAAATCTGTCCCCTCATAAGATGTATAAGATTAGAAGCAATTACCCTTGCCATACCGCCATTCCACGTACTTTCGGGATATTTTTCAAGCAAATCAAAATTTTCGTGACAACCGTCAATAAAGCAAATGGTATAATCAAGGGACATAAGCTTTTTAAGCACAGCGTTTTCTTTTTTTGAGCCGTCCCAGATAAATCCGAAATCGCCGCATATTATAAGGGTATCACCGCTGCCCAGCTTTTTAAACTGAGGGTCTTTGAAGCGTGAAATATCTCCGTGAGTATCGCCTGTAACGTAAATCATTTGTCTGTCCTCCGTTCGTAACATATAAGAAAATTATACCATAAAGCATTAAAAATTGCAAGGAAAATTTTGTTTTTGCTCCGCCAATTATACATAGCCAAATAGATAAAAGCAGAAAGAAAATTTATCAAGAAAGGAAAACACATGAAAGCCGTCACATTTCAAGTTTTCCTGACGCTGAGAAATTTTCTTTCTGCCGAGTATCTTATGAAAAGGTTTAGTTTTTTGAGCAATAATAAGAACTCTTATGCTACCGCTTCACCAATGCGACTATTACACATCCATTGAGCCGAATTCTTTTTTATAGTGTTTTTTGCATACAATATAGAAGCTTAAACCAAGTAAAGCCCAACCGCCGACAATTATCCACTCCTGAATTGTCAATGTACAGCCTGAACCTGGGATAAGATACATAACTACCATAAATCCTGATAATACTGAAGCGGCAATACCCACAAATTTATAATGTTTTACCTTGAATGGTCTGTTCATATCAGGCTGCTTCTTACGGAGTACCAGGAATGACATAGAAACCATACAATATGCAAGACAGCAAGCAAAGCTTGCAGCATCAGAAATCCATACAAGCATTGTTTTTCCAAAGAAAGGTGCTGCAAGTGAAAGAATACCAATAAGAAGCAGTGCATTTACAGGCGTCTTATGCTTAAGATGCAAATTTGAAAATCTGCCAGGAATCATCTTTGCTTCAGCCATAGAGTATATCGCTCTGCTTCCACCAATCAGGAAGGAATTCCAGCTTGTGACAACTCCGCAAAGTCCGCCAAGAATTAATACCTTAGCCATTACAGAACTATTGAACACTTTTTCCATAGCAGTAGCTGTTACAAGACCTGAACCTTCCATAGCAGCTTTTATACCATCAGAATTCAGTGCAAAACCAACGGCAAATACAACAAGGCCATAAAATGCAACAGCACAGACAATGGATAAAAGCATAATCTTAGAAATCTTTTTCAACGGAATATTTATTTCCTCTGCAACCTGAGGAATTACGTCAAAACCAAAAAGAAAGAATGGTGCTACAACCGCAACTGAAAGAATATTCTTTATTGAACCGAAACCTTCGCCAACGATAGTCTGTCCTTCAAGATTTTCAGCAGAACCATTAATCGCAGATGCCACAACAAGAATAATGCCTACAGCAGCAATAGCTATTGTCAGAACTGTCTGGAAAACTGACGCTGCTTTAATTCCTACAATATTAATTAAAAGGATTGATATTGTAAACAGTGATGCTACAATTACGCCCGTAAGATATACATCAGAGCCTTCGATTGTATACATATATCCCTGAGCAAATGACGGGAAAATATACTGCATAATCGCAGGAAGTGATACAGCTTCAAAGCATACAACACCGATATAGCTCAGTATGAGCGCCCAGGTACATATAAACGAACCTGTCGGTCCGAATGCTTTATAGCTGAACACGTGTTCTCCGCCTACTTTAGGCATTGCAGGAGTTAATTCTGCATATGTCATTCCAACAAAATATATCATAATGCCGCCGATAATAAATCCGATAATTGTACCGATTACACCTGCTTTTTCTATCCAGCCACCAGATGAAACAACCCAGCCCCATCCAATCATTGCACCAAAAGCTACAACAAGAATATCTGTAGCACCCATTACCTTCTTAAATTTTTCTTTTTTCATAAAACACCTCTTTTACTATTTCATCAAATCAGGCTCATTCCACAGATTAAGCTTTGTTCCGATACCTGCATCAACGGCTTTATTATAACAATCATAAGCCCAAGCTACGTCTTCAACAGGCATTCCGCCTACAGCATAAACAATTATCTGTTCATCATCTTTACGACCGTTATGTTCACCCACAAGAATACCGCCAATATCTACGATATCCTCACGATCCAGCTTCTTCTCACTGACTGCATCAAAAAATCCCATTCCAAGAAGTGTTGATACATTTTTCTGTGTAGGAAGCGGATATCCGGTACCCCACCCCTCATACATTTTATAATTATCAGCTACGATTTTAACATTATCATCTGCCAAAAAGTCTGTTGAAATCAATAATGCAGATGCACTTATTACAAGAGCGCCCTTCTTAACCCATTCCTGTTCAATATGGGGATTATCTTCGAATTTTGCTGCATTTGATGTACCGAAATAAATTATATCAGAATCACGACAGGTATCTTCAATTGTATCGCAGGCAACAACTGATTCAAGAGAAGGATACTTACTCTTTGCGTAATCAATGAACTTATCAAGGCTTGCCTTGCCGCGTCCTTTTACCTTGACAATCTTAATTCCAGGCTGTGTTTCCATTATTGCATCAAGAGTATATGTTGACATAACACCAGGGCCGATAATACCAAGAATCTCGGGATTATTCTTAGATAGATGCTTTGTACCAACTCCAGCTGCCGCTGCAGTACGCATTGCACTGAGTACATTTGCAGACATATATGCAATAGGTGCACCTGTGTCAATATCCATCAATGTCATCATAAGAATAGAACGGGGAAGTCCCTTATCCTTATTTGTGTGATGAGAACCATATGATTTGATTCCGAACATATGGAATCTTCCGCCAAGATAAGCGGGCATTGTCATAAAACGATAATCAGGAGCGTGAACAGGCATTCCCTCTATATCAGACTCCTTTGGAAATGAAACACGTATACCGTGTTCATTGGCATCCTCGCCGCCCATTCTGTAATCACCTTTGTAAAGAAGTGCAAACATATCTTCCATAGAAGTGATACATCCTGCCATATCCTTTACGCCTGCATTCAGCATATCCTGTTCATTAAGATATAAAAAATCAATTTTGCTATTCATTTCAATTACCTCTCAAATATAATTCTAGAAGGATCTATTATCGGATTAAGCATATTCGATCCATCAATTCCATTTACTTTAAGCTTATCACTAATTGTATTGATAAGCTTCTTCATCTCATCCTTTGTTTTAACTGCACAAAGAATATACGCAAATACCTGTGCAGTTGTTCCTCGTGATGTCAGTTCTTCTCCGATGTTATGAAGCTGACAGAACTGTAAAACACCATTTTCTTTTTCTATTTCTTCAATACCGCTAACATTACAAATGCTTCCAGGCTTTAATGTGGCTGTTATTATCATACCATATCCATCAAAGAAAGGATTGCTCTTTTCAATTTCTTCTTTTTCCATATCGCCAGTTAATGAAAATTTAATCAGCTCTTTTATCTGATTATATTTTGAGAAATGGTCAATAATTTTATATGAAAATCCGCCATTCAAACGATATCCAATTTCGTGTATGTAAAAGTTTTGGTTTTCATAAAATCCCTGTACAAAGATAAATCCATCATTCATTTCATTATCCTTAAAAAATTTTCTGAGGGAATCATCCATTTTCTCAATCCATTCTGAAAGATGTATTGAAGGGAACAACATTCCCTGACCTACAGGAGCAATTTCTGTATCTGTTATATTTACATATCTATCGCCCATACCTGTTAAATAACATTTGCCGTGGTTCAACATATAGTAAACGCTGAATTCACAATGAGGATTCATTGCCTTCTCAATAAGAATTTCACCACATTTTGAATATGCAAGTGCTTTTTCAGCATACTCTTTAAGCATATCTGCTTCATAGCACTTAAAAACACCTCTTGAACCGCTGTTATCTACAGGCTTAATTACAACAGGAGGTACTATATCAGTCAATACTTCATTATAATTATCTCTGTTTGCAATCTTCCAGGGAACAACCTGAACACCTGATTTTTCACAAGCTGACTTGAATTTTTCTTTATTAATTGACATATCTATATTTTCAGCATTTCCCCAGAATGGTTTATTTATTTTTTCACATATCTGCTGAGCATATGGAAGAAGCATATCAACATAACCTGTGATAACTCCATCAATCTTTTCTTTGTTACATAATTCAGCAACTCCATTAACATCAAGGGCATTAACCATATATGAGTGTTCCGCAATTTCTTTTGCAGGAGAATTTTCAATATAATCAGTTACATAAGTTTCAACACCCATTGATTGAGCTTCGCGAATTATTTCGCAAGCAGGCCGCACACCACCCAACAGCAGCAACTTCTTTCCCTTAAATCGATTCATAATAAAATCCTCCTGAAAAAATATATTATCATATTACTTTGCTAAACTATCACAAACATTATATAATAAAAAACTCTCAGGCACAACCGACCATTGGTTTACCTGAGAGAATAAATTATTCTATAAATTTTCTATTTTTTGCAACTTTTTCCAAGTCATAAACATCTTTTCCCATACTTTTTTTTAACATTCTGAGAAAAACAGATGTATCCCATAAAGACTCCTCGTCCGCAATGAGATATTCAATCATACCATTTCCTATAGGCTCTGCATACAACGGTGTAAGTTCTTTAATATTTCCAACATTAATTATCTGGTCAAAATATTTCTTTGGAAAGAATACAATGGGTACAGCACAGTGTTTTTTTGTCCCGCTTTTAAAACTTTTCACACTTTTATGCTTATCATAGGAAATATTAATATCGCTGTCTACTGCTTCCTTTTCTATTGCAAGTACCGATATACCGCTCATTCTCGACATCGCACGCTGAAAATACTTTGTCAGATTAGGTCCATATATAAAAGGATTATTGTAAACAACCATAGTATTGACGGCTGTAGACGGTATATTTTCACCATCAGCAAGAAACATCAGTCTGATACCATACCTCTCTCCATTGCCGATGTTTTCTTCGATATATTCTTTATCCCTTGCAGAACATGATATGTATATATCACCTATTCCTGCAAGCATAAAATAACTGAGATAAATGTAAACCAGTGGTTTACCATAAGCCTTAGAACCTGCAAAAACATCCTCATTTTCCTTTAATAATAAGAAACCTTGCCACGATTTTTCAAGATATGTGATATTTCCCTCCAGCAGGTTATCAACGTCACAGTTTAAAATCAGGGAAAGTTTTGTGACTATCGATATATCGGGAATAGAAATCCCTCTCTCCCATTTGGATACAGCCTTGTCTGTAACATTAAGGCAATCTGCCAGTTCACGCTGTGTATATTCCGCCTGAATTCTGAGAGCTTTTATTGCAGCTCCGATTTTTACCGCATCCATATTTTCACCTGCCTGTATCGTTATAATACATTATCCTCAACAATTATTTATCTTCAGATAATTCGTATATAATATCTGCAATATATTTTATATCATTAATATCATACCTTTGGTCACAAGGCAGAGGAAGTATATTATCTACCATTCTGTACTCCGTACTGCACGATTCGGTTTCATTCAGTACATTAGGCCATAAAGTAGGAATATATATCTTTTTCTGCTGCAATGCTTTACGAAGCGCTGAACCATTGCTTACCATAAGCGGATATGCAAATGCACCCTCAACTTCTCTTAATTCAAGCTGATTTATCTTGCCTAACATTTCATTATATGCCTTGAAATTCTGTGTTCGTCTTTGCTTTATATACTCATAATCAATTCCATGCAGAAGGTTTTCTGTCAATTTTGACATTTGCTTTATGGGTTCATCTGCAAACATATGATTATTCATTGAATACTCAGAATAAAATTCCGAAGCAGTTCTTTCGTAACGTCCAAGCAGAAAATGCATGCGATCAAAAGATTCATCCAGAGGAATGTCCTCATTAAGATTTATATCTGTGTAAAGAAATGCTCCGTCTGCTACGCCGAAAAATTTGCGGCATGTATATAATGTGTCCGTATTTTCAATAGCCTCGTCAAAATAAGCCTGTGCGTTATCAATAATTACCCTGTCATACTCTTTTTTTAACCTACAAAGATACTCCGTTGTAAGCTGACCATAATAATTCATTACATACAGCCATTCGTCAGCTTTAAGATCTATATCCTCAGGTATAAATCCTTCATCTATATGATAAAAACGCAGCTCAACATCGTATTTTCTGCATAAGTCAAATACACTGTCACACATAAAATAAGGAAGTAAAAGCTTTTTTATGTTTCTGGCTTTTATGAGATAAGCAAGGCAATTTCTTCCGCAGTTAAGAGCTTTTGCTCCGTTGTGAAGCATAGGTAGCCTGTACGTATCCAGTTCAATATATCCGCCGTATTCTTTCATTATTTCTCACCCTTATCCTATTGCACATCTATTTTTATATGCTCATTTATTCCGCCAAGAATTTTCGCCATATTTTCCTTTGTGTCAAATTTAAAGAAAACAATTCCTATAGCCTTGGCTGCGTTATCAAAATATTCAACAGGATCTCCCTCTTTTTTATAAACAGCTTCTCTTATAATATATGGCTTGATATCCTCAGAATACCATACACCTTTGAATGTTCCGTTTTTGTCAGTATGCAGATTATGAGTTGCATAATACGGAACGGCTTCGCCGCACTCCAACAAAGGAACCTCTCCCATTGCAGCCTTTACAGTCATCTCAACAACGTCAATGCCGAAGATATATCCCAGCAAATCAGGAATCATATTTCCGCCATTTCTTGGACCTACGTCGATAGGCCACACTTTTCCGTTTTTGTCTACAACAAGCTCAACATTCATTGCGCCACTGTTAATATCAAGCTTGTCAACCATAGTCTGCAATGTGTCTTTAACTGCTTCGAGTGCATCATCTGATAACTCAGGAGGATAACTCTTTCCAACAGGAACAAGTGAATTTACAGCAGAATCCCTGTGGCAGTTCAATAATCCCCACATTATTACTTTTCCATCCCAGATGAAAATATCTCCGCCTATCAAATATGGATGAGCTTTTTCAATATATTCCTCAATTATTATACGTTTACTTCTTGAAAATGAGAATGCAAATTCAAGTGCTTCATTTAACTTGTCCCAGCTTCTTAAAACTGTTGCACCCTTGCTGCCCGATGAATCAACAGGCTTGATAATTACAGGCAGATTATACCTTGCTGTATCATTCAGAGCTGTTTCTATATCACCATAGCCACCGGAAACAGGCGTATTAAAGCCGTTTTCCTGCAAAAATAATCTGAATTTGTCCTTGTTGCAGAGTATTTCAGTGGAAATATACGGATTTGTATGAAGATTAAGCTTTTCCGCTACATAAGCTGCTGTAGGTGCAGCTGGGTCAGATGCATAGGCAACAATACCATCAATTTCTTCCTCTGTTGCAACTTTAAGTATTGCCTCTTTATCTGTAGTACTCAAAAGATAAAATTTATCAGCAGAATACTGTCCCGGATTATCTGTAAGAAAATCGCAAAGTATAGTGTAGTACCCAAGACGCTTGGCTGTTTCAATGGCAACTACCTGCTGTGCAGAGCCGCCTAATAATAAGATTTTTTTCATAATGAATCCTCTTCTTTCAACGGAATATACCTTCAGGATATGTTTTCAGAGGTTCCCTTAAGGCATTTACAATCATCTTTATTATACACCATTAATAAAGATATGTCAATGTTTAAAAGGAATACACATTGTTACTGTATCACATCCGCACTACCTCTGTCAGCATTGTTCATCCGATAATTATTGTTTATTTCCTGTTCTATATATATAACGCACGAGACTCCCAAAAGGTCACATTTTTTTGCAAAGTTTTCGTATATAAATTTTTAAAGCTATGTATATGTAAACAATATACATAGCTTTAACTAAATCATATTTCAAGAATTTTGTCACAAAACGCAATAATCTCATTTTTTCGAGGCTCAACATTTTCTTTACACTCGATAGAACATAACCCAAGACTGTCACAGCTTTCAATTTCCATATGTCCGTAAAAATGTTCTATAGTCTGAATTATTCTGTCACATTCCTTCATATTCGGTCCTGTACGTAATGCAATGGAAAAGCCCTTTTTGCCGCCGCTTATAGAGGAATGAGGTTCGTGAGTATTGCACCAAGGAGTGCATCTGTCAATAAACGCTTTGTATTGTCCCGGGATGTCTGCCCAATATGAGGGGGAAACTGATACTATAATATCTGCCCACTCAAATTCAGCTATAATATCAGATATATCATCATTCATGACGCATTTAGCTGTATAATGGCAGCTGCGACAGCCTTTACAGAAGCTGAATTTATAGTCATCTATACATATAGATTTTGTTTTATGCTTTTTTGATAATTCGGTTGAAACTATACTGACAATTTCAGCTGTTGCTCCTGTTCTGACAGGACTACAGTTTATTATAAGTGCGTTCATAGTTGATTCCTCCTCTAAAAGCTGATTTATTTGATTGTATGATTTTTCTATTATACTACTTTAATTCAAATTTGTCAAGACTCAAAAAAGCTGACGCCAGTTTCTGACATCAGCTTTTGAATTTTATTCTGTTCTGAGAGCCTCAACAGGGTCTTTTCTTGCGGCTACGCCTGAGGGAATAAGTCCTGCAATAAATGTGAGGAACATACTGATTCCTACAAGTATTACAGCAGCCACAGGTGGCAGCGTAGCATAAAGTGTGTCAAGACTTGTAAGACTGTGAATTATAAGGTTAATCGGGATATTAATAAGCAGTGTTGCTCCGATACCAATTAAACCTGCTGTAAGTCCTACGAGGAGAGTTTCAGCATTGAATACTGTTGATACATCGTGTTTTGATGCACCGATTGCACGGAGAATACCGATTTCTCTTGTTCTTTCAAGTACGGAAATATATGTGATGATACCTATCATAATTGATGATACAACAAGTGATATTCCTACGAATGCAATAAGGAGATATGCGATACCGCTGATAATGCTTGTAATAGAGGACATCAGAAGTGCTACCACATCAGTGTAATGGATAACATCCT
Source organism: Ruminococcus sp. (assembly GCA_045531615.1). Taxonomy (GTDB): domain Bacteria; phylum Bacillota; class Clostridia; order Oscillospirales; family Ruminococcaceae; genus Ruminococcus. Next base: position 21,702 of record JAZSEJ010000007.1, on the reverse strand, counting down.
TTTCATCCTTACCCTTGTTGTAATCCTTGATAAGTGCGGATATATCATCCTTATCCTCAAATGTATCAGCATATATTCTGATTGTTGTCGGGTCAGCAAGGTCAGCCTTTCCAAGCTGCTTCATTACTTCGTCGTGACTGTACTTGGAAATTTCCTCGGGTGTGTATTCGTCACAGATAAGTGCATACTGCTCTGTTGTAAGCTTTTCTGCGCCAAGAGCCGCTGCAAGGTCCTTATCGGTCATAGCTGCAAGTCCTGCCTGTACCTGTGCGGCATACTGCTCTGCAAACTGAGCTCTCATCGCTTCCTCTGCGAATGTTTTCATATCCTCATCAGACATTGAAGCCGCATAGGACTCAACCTGCTCGCCGCTTACACCGATTTCAGCCGCATATGTCGTCTTAATCTGTTCAACAAATGCTTCTCTGTCAAAATCAGCCATCATAGCTGCAACCTGTGCATTCATCTGCGCTTCGTCAGGCTGGGACATAATAAAGCGATAAATTTCAGCCTTTTCCTTATCATCAGCAGCCTTGATATATGCCTTAGCCTCCTCTGCTTTTTCAGCGGGTGTAGGCTCAACATAATCGTCTGTCATAAACTTTGTGCCTGTGATGAGATCATTTTCTTCATCTTCAAGCTGTGCCTTTACAAGCTCTGACTCATTTGTCTTATTTATTGCGTGCTGTGTAAGCTCTGCTGTATATGCCATATAGCTTGAAATCATTGCATTCTTTGTATCCTCATTGGGACGAATAAAGCCTACAATTTTAACCTCTGTGCCGATGTCATCAGAAGTGAAAAGTAAATCCATTCCCGTTTCGGTTTCCGAAAGATTTGCAACTTTGCCTGTTTTGGCATCATACTGGTAATTTTCAAAGGGAAGAATCATCTTGAACTTCTTGTTCATTACCTCATCAAGAGTCCATTCTGTCTGTCCGTAGTCCCCTATTGATTCCTCGTTCATAACTGCTTTGATATGTGACTGGAACTGTGCGGGATCTTTAAGTCCCATTGCGTAAAGAATAAAATCAGGGATTTCGTTATTTCTTGTAAGAACTACAACAACTTCATCGTAATTCTCCGGCCAGTGTCCCTTGACTACCTCGTACTGATTTTTTACAATATCATTAACGCCCTTGCCGTCCTCGTTTGGAAGCATTTCTTCCATAACATTCATACCCATCATTGACATTTCAGCCGATGCCATTGAACTGCCCATCATAGTTGTTACCATATCGCTGTTTCCCATATCAAAAGCGTCGGTATACAGCTCCATAAAGTCAACCTTGAGTATCTCGCCATTGGGATCTTCTGTGTAGATATTCATAGGAATATCGTATGTGTATGCAATTGCTGTTGAATGTTCTGCTATTTCCTCATCAGTTTCAAGGAAAGTCTTGAAATCCTTCATATTGTTTATCTGCTTTGCAGAAGAGTTCATTGAGTTAAACATATCGTAAACCATTGTGTTGGAATACAGTTTGTCGTCCTCAAAAACCTTTTCTTCATACTCCTTCTGACTTTCCATCATTGAAGCAAGCATACTGGCTGTATCGGCATTTTCTCTGTTAATCTGCAAGGGATATGAGGAAAGGGTTTCCTCCTGAATATCGTTGATATAGTTATTAATACCCGTTGAAAGCGAAAGGATTGTAGCAATACCTATAATACCGATTGAACCTGCAAAAGCTGTAAGAATTGTACGTCCCTTTTTTGTCATAAGGTTGTTGAGAGAAAGGGAAACGGCTGTTCCGAATGACATTGAAACACGCTTTTTATTTTCTTTTTTCGTTTCTTCCTTTTTCTTTGGCTTATAGGGATTTGTATCGCCGATAATCTTGCCGTCCTTGACTTTTACGATACGGTTTGCATAATCCTCAGCAAGCTCTGGGTTATGTGTTACCATAATTACGAGCTTATCCTTGGCGATTTCCTTCAGAAGCTCCATTACCTGTACTGATGTTTCACTGTCAAGAGCGCCTGTAGGCTCATCGGCAAGAAGAATATCAGGGTTATTTATCAATGCTCGGGCAATTGCAACTCGCTGCATCTGACCGCCTGACATCTGATTTGGCTTTTTGTTCAGCTGATTTCCAAGGCCTACCTTTTCAAGTGCTTCCTTTGCACGTTTTCTTCGCTCTGCCTTTGAAACACCTGATATAGTCAGTGCAAGCTCAACATTGGCAAGAACAGTCTGATGAGGGATAAGGTTATAACTCTGGAATACAAAACCGATTGAATGATTTCTGTATGCATCCCAATCTCTGTCTTTATACTGCTTTGTGGATACACCATTGATTATAAGATCGCCCGATGTATAATGGTCAAGACCTCCGATTATATTAAGCATTGTGGTCTTACCGCAGCCTGAATGACCTAAAATAGCCACAAATTCATTCTGACGGAATGTAATGCTCACTCCGTTAAGAGCTTTGACAACATTTTCCCCGCTTCCATAAGTTTTTACTACGTCTTTTAACTGAAGCATAAAAATAATCCTCCTTTTTCTAACACGACAAACAACTTACCCCCGTTGTTTATCCGTTCCTATATTATAGCACATTGACGAAAATATGTCAATGTATTTGGCAAAGTTTCACAATTCTATCACATAAACTTAATAGACGGTCGTCTGACAATGTGTTATGTTATATTGAACCTGCATCTTGATTTTTTCCACAGGATATTGTATAATATTCTTGGGTGATAGAATATATGAAATACAACAAAATTATTTCTGCTCGGTTTGTATCCCGTCCGAACAGATTTGTTGCATACGTAAAAATAGACGGCATTGAAACTGCCGTCCACGTAAAGAATACAGGCAGATGCCGCGAACTGCTGCTCCCAGATTCTATTGTATATCTTGAAGATTTCACGGAAAATCCACGCAACCGCAAGCTTATGTACGATCTGATTGCCGTAGAAAAAGACACACTGCTGATTAATATGGACTCTCAGGCTCCCAATAAAGTTGTCCGTGAAGCCCTTGAAATCGGCACAATCCATCTGCCTGATATGGGAAATCTTACTGTTATCCGCCCTGAGAAGACATACGGAGAATCCCGTTTTGATTTTTATATCGAGGATGAAAACGGTAAGAAAGGTTTTATCGAGGTCAAAGGTGTAACCCTTGAAAATGGCGGTATAGCCGCATTCCCCGACGCTCCTACTGAAAGGGGTATAAAACATATAAACGAACTCATCACGGCAAAAAATGAGGGATATAACGCTTATATTCTCTTTATTGTGCAGATGTCAGGAATGAAATACCTTGTCCCTAACGACACTACCCACAAAGCTTTCGGTGATGCTCTCCGCCTTGCCAATTCCTACGGTGTTAACGTGCTTGCTTATGAATGTTCCGTCACTCCAGACAGCCTTTATGTTACATCCGAAATTGAAGTAAAGCTTGATTAAGCAAAACAGCTCCCCGTTTTTTCAGGGAGCTGTTCTATTATTTATTTGCATCGAGCCATTTCTGCATATCTGTTTCCTTGCCGCCTGTTGAACAATAGGCATAGAATTCAAGGATTTTTGACGCATCTGAGGCATCTGCCGCACCGTCTGAGTTAACATCAGCAGCTTTTCTCTGCCCCTCAGTCAACGTTGTTGCTCCGCCTGTAGACATTGCGGCATATTCAACAAGGACTGATGAAGCGTCAGAAGAATCAACTGCTCCGTCGCTGTTTACATCACCGAGAGGATTGACTGGTACGTGATTGCCACAATCACAATAACTGCCAATTGCAATATAGCCATCAACATAAGCAGGTATTTCTGCAAGTGCAGGACATTTACCAATGTCATCTTCAACTGCTTTGAAATTATTGTTATATTCTTCGTTATAAATTCCCTGTGTAAATGTATATGCGCTCATCAGCTTATCTTCTGCTGTTACCTCTTTTCCGACAAATAACGGACTGCCTGTAGCTGTATTCCTATAGACTATATCAAAATAGTACACATCTCCCAACTGTGCATCTGAGGGAAGTGTTACATTAAACGACCACAAAACACCGTCCATACCATAATTTCCTGTAGCCGCAGTAGATAAAAACAGATATTTTTTGTTATCAATTTCGCTTAATCTTGCAAATCCAAATAAATTCTCCTGTGTTGTGGCATCCACACTTCCTACAGCATTGAGATTCACCTGAATACGAGGGTCATATTCAACGTAAAATCCTGTTGTACAATATTTAGCGTCAGCCCCCATAACCATAACATCAATTTGCTGGGTTTCTCCCAACTCACTATGCATAATAACCTTTTGGGTTAACGCAAGTGTAGGCTTAACGGGAGAGCAAGCAATTTCATCTGCAGAAAAACCGCCGTCCGCTGTATTAGCTTCACTCACAGCAATAGCTGTTATATCATCTGTTTTTATATCAATATTACTGCATATATAGCAAGAAGCCATAAAAGCCGCTGCTGTGAAAACAGATGTTAATTTTTTAGTAATTTTCATAAAAGCCTCCTCGTGGTGTTATTTCTTCTTTTTCTTATCAACCTTAGGCACAGCATACATAGGTTTAAGAGGCTTTGAACGGCTTTTGAAAAGCACATAGGCATAAATGCAAAGGATAATATACAGTGAAGAAAGAATTCCTGCAAGAATCAACGCCTTTGAAAACCAGCTTGATTTAAAAAACTTCTTCGCAGCATATGTGTTATATTTCAGCGCTGAACGCTCAACATCAGAAACCGCAATAAGTTCCACATCTGCCAGCTTTTCACCGGAATATTCAAGAGTAACCCTGCCCAGAGCATCGCCCTTTTTAACGGGCGCCTGGAGCTTTTTATTGTACCAGGTAATATTATCCCTGCTGATAAGAGCCAGGTCTACCTCATCATTCCAGAGAAGGGATATTTCCTCAGCAGGTCGTGCAAGCACATAGGAACTGCCGTCTGCAAGGTCTACAGGAAGCTCGCCAAGCTCCGCTGTTTCGGCAAGAACTACCTGATATGAGAAATGCCCGAAAGCCCAGCTGAACATCTGCTTAGCATCATCAAGATGATAAAATGCCGTATTTCCGTCCTCATCGTTAATAGGCGCTCTCATACCAATAACAAGGTAATTATGACCGTCTCTGCCAGCCATTGCTACGATATTTCGTCCGCCAAGTTCAAGATTTCCCGTTTTTATACCCTTTGTTCCTCTGTAATAGTAATTGTCATTTTCCTCATCCATCATTATATTTGAATTGAACCAACGCCATTTCTCCTCTATGGGATGTCTGTCAAAATTCGGTACAGAGGGAGTATATATATATGTCGAACATATATCTTCAAAATGTGATTTATCAAGGGCATACTGCGTGAGAATCATCATATCCCTTGCTGTTGTGTACTGCTCTGCATTATACATTCCCGTGGCATTTGTAAACTTAGTGGAATCCATACCAAGCTCGGCAGCCTTTGTATTCATCATCTCAACAAATACTGATACATCACCGCCGCCTATATGATATGCAATAGTTTCTGCCGCCTCAACGGAGGATGTAAGCATCATAGCGTAAAGAAGGTCATTGTAGGTAAGAACATCGCCGTCAAGAATATTACCATATCGAAGGTCATCAGGATATTCTGTGTTATAAAGATAGGAGTAAACATCCTCTTCAATTGTAATTTCCTTTGCTAAATCAGGGCAGTTTTCCATACAAACAACTGCCGTCATAATATTTGCAAGAGGCCCAGGCATCTGCTTTTTATCCGCATTTTTTTCGTGAATTATAGTATCGCAGTCAAGATTAAGCACAATAGCAGAATCGCTGTACAACGTTCCTCTCATTGTAAAATTAACAGCATTTGTCTCTTTGGGCTGTATAAAAGGGATTATAACTGCCGCAGCTGACAAAAGGGCAAGAATTTTATTTTTCATAGAAAAAATCCTTTCAAATAAGCATATATATTTATTATAGCATATATTCCGATAAAAATAAAGTCTTTTTTAAAATAAAAACAAATAATTATTAATAACTGTTGAAAATTGCGTCGAATTATAGTATAATTAAGTATTAAGACAACGCATAATCAAAAGGAGTTATTCTTCCATGAGAAAACTTAAAGGCATAAAATTAAAACATCGTAAAAATACTGAAAACAGCGCAACTGTACAGCTTCCGCTGCCGTCGAGAATTATTCTCCCTATGTCTATGCATATGGGCATACCCTGTACTCCCCTTGTAAAAAAAGGCGATACAGTAAAAACAGGGCAGAAAATCGGTGATTGCGACGCACCATTCAGCGTTCCTATACATTCATCAGTATCGGGTACAGTTACGGCTGTAACCGATTATCAGACATCTATGGGAGCTATCTGCAAAGCTGTAGAAATTGAACCCGACGGCAAACAGGATATTTCAGACGAAATACACCCTCCCGTTATCGACGATAAAGAAAGCTTTATCAAGGCTATCCGTGAAAGCGGAGTATGCGGTATGGGCGGAGCAGGCTTTCCTACGCATATAAAGCTGAATCCTGCAAAGGAAATTGATACTCTCGTAGTCAACGCAGCTGAATGCGAACCCTATATAACCTCAGATTACCGTGAAATGCTGGAAAATACTGACGATGTTCTGAATGGTATCAGACTTGTAAAGGATATTCTTGGAATAAAAAGTGTAAAAATAGCCATTGAGAAAAACAAACCCGAGGCAATCAAAAAATTTGAGGAGCTGACAAAATCTGACAGCGCCTTTGACATAATAACTCTGCCCTCAGTATATCCACAGGGAGCAGAGAAGGTTATAATATACAACGCCACAAATCGCATTGTCGAGGAAGGCAAGCTCCCTGCAGATGTTGGAGTTATCGTTATAAATGTATCAACTGTGGCTTTTATCTATAGATACACACAGACTGGTATGCCCTTTATAACACGCCGTATTACCGTTGACGGAAACGCTGTCAGAGAGCCGAAAAATATTTTTGCCCCCATAGGTACACCCTTTGCGGATATCCTTAACTTCTGCAATACCGATATTGACAAGCTTAAAGCTGTCATCTCAGGCGGCCCGATGATGGGAATGTGCATACCAGATATAAATATGCCCGTATTGAAAACTACAAACGCACTTCTTGCCTTTGATCACTACGACGACAGAAAAACCTCCGCTTGCATTCGCTGCGGAAGATGCGCTGATGTATGCCCTCTTAATCTTATGCCTGCCGAAATCGACAAGGCATACAGAATAAAGGATATAGACGATTTAAAGGCTCTTAAAGTTCTACTTTGTATGAATTGCGGAAGCTGCACATATATTTGTCCTGCCAACAGAAAACTTGCTGAAACAAATCAGCTTGCCAAAACAATTATTCCAAAAAACTGAGGTGAAAATATGAACAGACTTATTGTATCTCCGTCACCCCACGACGACAATTATACTAAAACCTCCGATATAATGCTCCACGTATGCATCGCCCTGCTTCCTGCACTTATAGCAGGCTGCATCTTCTTCGGACTCCGTTCTCTTGCAGTAGCCGCTGTATGTGTCGTATCTGCTGTCATTTCCGAATATATATGCCGCAGACTTATGAAACGTGATAACACTATCAGCGACTTATCAGCTGTTGTAACAGGCATTATTCTCGCCCTGAATCTCCCTGCGTCAATCCCCCTTTGGATTGCTGCTCTCGGCTCTTTTATCGCCATAGCTGTAGTAAAACAGCTCTTCGGCGGCCTGGGACAGAATTTTGCCAATCCTGCAATTACCGCCAGAATCGTACTTATGGTAAGCTTTCCGACAGCTATGACAAACTGGCTTCTCCCCTTCCATTGGAAAAACGCAGCAGACGCTGTAACAGGTGCTACTCCTCTTGTTTTAAAAGGCATGACAAGCGAAAAGCTTGCTGAAATAAATCAGGAAATCCCCTCATATCTTTACCTTTTTCTTGGAAATACAGGGGGCTGTCTTGGCGAAACAAGCGCTCTCGCCCTGCTTCTCGGCGGACTTTATCTCATTGTAAAAAAGATAATAAATCCAGCCGCTCCTGCCGCATTTATCGGAATCCTCGCACTTCTCTCACTTATAGCAGGCAACGACCCGATTTACGAAATCCTCTCAGGCGGCGTATTCCTCGGAGCATTCTTTATGGCTACAGATTATGCCACAACCCCTATTTCCACAAAGGGAAAAATCATATTCGGCATAGGCTGTGGAATCATCACCTTTATCATCCGAAATTTTGGTTCATTCCCCGAAGGTGTTTCATTTGCAATTCTGCTTATGAATATTCTTACACCCTTTATTGAACAGTATACAAGACCAAAGGCATTCGGCGCAAAGGAGGCTGTAAAAAGTGAAAAGTAAAATTATGCCCTCCCTTGTTTTAACCATAATATGCTCAATTGCCGCACTTCTCCTTGTATTCGCCTATGAGCTTACAAAAGAGAGCATTGCTGAGCAGAAACAAATACGTTTCAGCAAAAGCGTAGAAGCTCTTTTCGGAAATCCCGAATGTACCCTAATCAACGATAACTTCGGAGAGGAAATCGTACAGGCTATCGCCGTTACTCCCGACGGCAGAACTGCTGTACAGATTGCCGCCGACGGCTATTCAAAAGGCGGTATCAACGTACTTATCGGCATAGATGAAAGCGGCTCCGTCTGCGGAATTGAATTTGTTTCACTGGGAGAAACTCCTGGACTTGGCACAAAAATCCGCGATAATGAAGATTTCCGCAAGCAATTCTACAATGATTATTCCCCCGATACTGACATAGATACAATAAGCGGCGCTACATTCTCCTCAAAAGGGCTGAAATCCGCCGTAGATACCGCATTAAAGGTATATTCCGAAAATAAGGAGGCGATACTCAATGGCAGATAAAAAAACACCTCTTGTAAAGGAAATCACAAAAGGCATTATAAAAGAAAATCCCACTCTTATTATGCTTCTTGGTATGTGTCCCACTCTTGCGGTAACAACTCAGGCTGCTAACGGAATCGGTATGGGACTTGCAACAACATTTGTACTTCTAGGCTCAAATATTGTTATATCCGCCCTGCGTAAGGTCATTCCCGACAAGGTACGAATTCCTGCATTTATCGTTATTATTGCAAGCTTTGTAACGCTTATAGGCTTCCTTCTTGAGGGATTTGTACCCTCACTTTATGAAAGCCTGGGTATATATTTAACTCTTATCACTGTTAACTGTATCATTTTCGGACGTGCAGAGATGTTCGCAAGCAAAAACAGCGTTATCGCCTCTGCCTGCGACGCAATCGGAATGGGAATCGGCTTCACACTTGCGCTGTTTCTTATGGGTTCAATCCGTGAAATCATCGGTGCAGGTCAGTGGATGGGAATGAATATCCCCGTACTTCACGATAATCCTATGCTGATATTCATTATGCCTGCAGGCGGATTTTTCACCCTTGGCGTTATCATTGCAATGGTAAATAAAATCGCCAACAGAAAGCCGCCAAAGGAAATCGAATGCGGCAACTGTGAAAAATGCCCTATGTCAGGAAATTGCAATAAAAAGGAGGCAGAAGCTTAATGAAAACCCTTGCAGTAATTCTTCTTTCAGCTATGCTTACAGACAACTTTGTACTTGCAAAATTTATGGGAATATGCCCATTTTTAGGGGTCTCCAAAAAGCTTGACAGTGCCTCTGGAATGGGTATAGCAGTAACATTTGTAATGATATGCGCAACCGCCGTTACATATCCAATACACCATTTCCTGCTTGTACCAAACGGCATAGCGTATCTTGATACCGTTGTATTTATCCTCGTAATCGCTCTATTCGTTCAGCTTGTGGAAACAGCAATGAAAAAGCTGCTCCCTCCCCTTTATAAATCATTGGGAGTATATCTGCCGCTGATTACCACAAACTGCGCTGTATTAGGCGTTACAGTCCTCAATATCGACAATAATTTCAGCTTCGTACAGTCAATTGTAAACGCTCTCGGCGCAGGTCTTGGATTTATGCTTGCATTGGTGATATTCTCAGGTGTCCGCAAGAAAATGGAATATGCAGATATACCCGAGACATTCAAGGGAGTTCCCGCAACTCTCATAGCCGCATCAATCGTTTCCGTAAGCTTTATGGGCTTTTCGGGACTGTTCAGCTAAGGAGGTACAGATATGTCAACTTATCTTATCCCTGTTCTTATTCTTGGCATATGCGGTCTTGGCGCAGGAATTCTTCTCACAGTCGCATCAAAGATTTTTTATATTGAAGTCGATGAAAGAGTTGAAAAAATCGGCGAAGCACTTCCGCAAGCCAATTGTGGAGCCTGCGGATATGCAGGCTGCGGAGACTATGCAGACGCTATAGTTAACAGCAACGCCCCCGCAAATCTATGCCGTCCTGGTGGCAGTGAAACAGCAGGTAAAATCGCTGAAATATTAGGAGTAGCCGCAGAAAATGTTACGCCAATGACAGCCGTTGTTCATTGCAGCGGTGACTGCAATACAGCAAAGGTACAGTTTGATTTCGGTGGAATACAGTCCTGCAAGGCAGCAAAACGCTTTTACAGCGGAAACGGTATGTGCAAATCCGGATGTATCGGTCTGGGCGACTGTACGGCTGTGTGCGACAATAAAGCAATTGTAGTGGAAAACTCCCTTGCCAGGGTAGTTACTGCACTTTGCAGCGGATGCGGACAATGTGCCGCTGTATGCCCCAATAATATTATATCAGTGAAGCCAAAGTCCAAGACAGTTGATGTACTCTGCTCCTCACAGGACAGCGGAAAAGCAACAAAACTTGCCTGTTCAAAAGGATGTATCGGCTGTAAAATGTGCGAAAAGAAATGTCCTGCTGGTGCAGTTACAGTGATTAACAGCCACGCAGTAATTGATTACAACAAATGTACCTCCTGCGGAGAATGCAAGGCAATATGCCCTGTAAAGGCTATAAATTGAGAAAAAAACATCGCCTGAGATTTTCAGGCGATGTTTTTTATCTGCAAATTACAAATGAAATGTTAAACCAAATAAGAATTTAACGAACATTATAGAGATTTATTGAGGGAGACCCTTTTGAAAAAGGGTCCCCCCTCAAACTCCCTCCCTAAAACTTTTATCTTAATTTTCTCACCAGGGATAAATCCCTGGTGAAAAAATTTAAAATCGAAAGTCTTTGGAAGGGGGTCTGGGGAAGAACCTTTCTTCAGAAAGGTTCTTCCCCAGCAAGTTTCAATGATACTCCGTTAAATTCTTATTTACCGGACTTATTAAAAAAGCAGTACCGTGACCACGGTACTGCTTTTTTATGTATATAATTAGTCGATTACAGCGATTTCGCCGAAAAGCTCACGGCCAGCACCGATTGCATTTGACTCGTCTGTATCAATGTGCATAGCTCTTGCATAGCTGGGTGATACACGGCATACAACATCGCCGAGGATAGCGCTTCTCTCAGGAGTGGAAACCTTTACCCAAACAATCTGCTTGTCAACAACGCCAAGCTCCTCAGCATCAGCAGGAGTAAGGTGGATGTGACGCTTAGCAACGATAACACCCTCATTGATTTCGATTTCACCGCAGGGACCAACAACCTTGCAAGCACCTGAACCAGCGATATCAGCGGACTCTCTGATAGGAGCAGCAATACCGATTGAACGAGCGTCTGTAGCGGAAAGCTCAACCTGTGTCTCAGGACGAACAGGTCCGAGGATAGATACGCCTGCAAGCTCCTTCTTAGGGCCTACGATAGTAACTCTCTCCTCACAAGCAAACTGACCGGGCTGAGAAAGGTCCTTCTTCTTTGTAAGCTCATGACCCTTACCGAAAAGGATTTCAAGATGCTCCTGAGTTACGTGGATGTGTCTTGCTGATGTTTCAACGATAAAATTCTTTGCCATTGTTTTATACCTCCATAAAATACTCACTTACGCGAGTTATAAATTGACCATATATATTGTACACCATTTCGACAAAAAGGTCAAGGGATTAATAAAATTATGCGTTAGCATACGCTAATATAGATAAAAAAACTTCTCCCTGTATATTTACAGGGAGAAAAAGCGTCCCAAAAGGGAGTCGAACCCCCGACCTACTGCTTAGGAGGCAGTCGCTCTATCCTACTGAGCTATTGGGACATATGGCAAACTTGTTTTCACAAGTCCTGCCATAATATTATATCATTTTTTCTTCCCTTTTGCAATAGACTTCAAATATATTTATTTATTTTAATCATTATAACTTATGCTCATAGCAGACCAGAAGCAAATTCCAGGTTTTACTGTCAACATTGCCCGTAAGGATTAACCCGCATATTCTCTGAAAATTCTTCACCGCCGCCTCAGTTTCCGCTGTGTAATCCCCGTTTATTTTTATAATCATCATATTATCGTACCGCTTGCCAAGCTCCGCAAGTATGGACTGAATAACCCATACAAGCACACCGCCGCAGCCTTTATTGCACACATAATCCTCTGAGGGGAACACAGAAAAAGGCGCAGGCTTTTCCCCCATTTCAACCAGATACTCTTTGACAATCAAATCCCAGGTAGCAGTATCCGTTTCTCCCGTTGCAGGAATGCCCTTTTCCAGCTGAAACTGTCGTACAGCGTCAGCTGTTTCCTTGCTGTACACACCGTCGGGAATAACCGCAGGAAGCTTACCCCTACTCATATCGATGCCGTGGAGATAACGCTGTAATTCCCTTATATGCTCTCTTTTCTGTTCATTTGTGTATGGCATAATCAACCTCCTGTAATAGTATAGCCCGGATTCTGATATGGTCGTTTGTCAAAGCCAAAACGCAAATCGGAGTATACCCCCGCAATTGCGTCCCAGGTTGCTCCCCCTATGATACCATTTGGAGTCAAGCCGAACTGTCGCTGGAATTCTGTAACCGACTGTCTTGTAAGAGGCCCGAAATAGCCTGTATTATTCACCGCGGAGATATTCGGATATGTCTGATTTATGTATGTCAGATACTCCTGAATTATCCGCACATAGTCATTTCTTGCCCCCTCGCGGAGAACAGTGCCTGGATAGAGTACCACCGATACATATTCGGGGCGTACAGCCTCCACAATGCCCATATAGGCGCGGTAAAGGTCATTTTTGGTGGCACGGTCAAGCCTGCCCGTCTGAGGAATGCCAAATACACGCTGAAAGGATTTTAGGGAATTTTCCGTTTCTTCGCCAAAATATCCCGTAATTTCCACAGGCTGAACAGCCTCGTAATATGCCCCGATTACCGCAAGATAGTATTGCAGATTGCGTACAACGTTGCCCTCCGAGCCTATAGTTATATCCTCGTTGAACTGAGGCGATACCTCATCCCAGCGTACCCCCTCTGAATCAAGCTCCGCAAGCCGCTTTACGCTGGTATATATGTACAGAATCCTGTACCACGTACCCTCGTCAACGACTCCCGTAACAGCAAGATCAAAGACAGCCTGAAAGACTTTAACGGCAGCCTCTGTTGATGTATCAAAAATACCATCAGCCTGGGGTATTTTAGGAATTGCAGGATAATTCCGTGAAATCCTGTTGAGGAATACCTGCAGGGATTTCACATCGTTGCTTGCCGAGCCGAATCGCAGAGGAATTCCTGGAAATGAGGAAACAGCTGACTGAACTGGTGCGTCCTTCACAATGTTTATATCATCACCGTAATAATATTGCAGTATCTCATAGGGCGTAAAACCGTTATTTGCAAGATCAACTGTACCCCATTGTGACAAGCCGTCACAGGTGGAAGTAGTACCGTTGCAGAATGCAGTAAACATCGGCTCTACAGCACCCTGCCGCTGAACATAATCGTTGAAAAGCTCATCAACAAGAAAACCGATATTTTCAAAATACTCCCTGTTATTGATAAATTTCTGGTCATACTGGGTAGATGAAGTGATATCGAAATCATACCCCCTTGACCTGTACCACTCGGTATATATACGATTAAGAGCAAAGCTGACAATAGCGTAGATATTCGCCCTCAGTGCGGAATTGCTCCAGGTGGGAAAAATTTCGCTGGATGCTACATTTTTTATATATGTGGGAAAATCCACCGTAACATTTGGCGCTGTAGAATCGGGAGTACCCAGATGAACTGTAATATTCTGGGGTATATAAGGTGTTCCTGTAAGCATATATCTCTCCTCCTCAGCTTAACTGTTCGCTGTTGAAGTATGTGAGGGTATCCTCCCCTGCCTCCGTACCTATGGGCAGAGGAACCATATTGAAATTCTGCACCGAGGTTATCCCTGAAAATACAGGCACATCAATACTCCGCGCATTGAAAAATCCCCTTGCCCTTACGCTTATATCAAAAAGGCTGTATGGGCGTACTTCCGTATTCGGGGTAAGTGAGTAGGCTTTGTCAGGGGCAGGCACTTCAATTCCCGTAACAGTGCCGCTTATATCCGTTATACCTGCCGCCGCAAGAAGTCTTTTTCCGTTGTCTATGGCTGTAACAACTACGGACGCTCCGACAATGGGTGTTGCTTCATTTCCTGCTCTGACGTTAACGAGGATAAAGCCAGTTGAATTGCCCAGTTCCGACGGTACAGAGCTGTCCTGTTCATCGAGCTGTTCAATATCGGATAAATCGGCGCCATTGATAATCCGTTCCAGCTCAGCTTCTTCCTCGTCTGCTGTATACGGGTAGTACGAGGTATCGTGTTCCGCGTCTGCATAGTCTTTGTCGTCATATTCTTTATCTCCGTTTCCGCTGTTTTCTGTTTCCCGATTCTGAAACTCCGCAGGGACTGTATTCTCTTTTTGTACAGTAAATTCCTCTGCCATTTTCATCTCCGCCTCTGTCATTTCCAGAGAATTTTCAACGGATTGTCTGCGTAAATATTCAGCAGGAACATTATTTTCCTTATCCGCAGTAAATTTCTCAGCCATTTTCTCCTCAGCCGCGGTGATATTATCGTAACTTCCAACCTGCTCCACAGGCTTTCCTTTATTATAAAGCTTCATCATTTCCTTTTTATAGGCTTCAATATCTTTTATATCCATAATGCACCTCCGTATTTCGTTACAGTTAAATATATGCGAAGGATTTCTATAATATTCCTGATAATACCAAAAATTCTAAACTATGCCCACGAATTGCAGACCACCAAAGTCACCGCTCCTACACATAACACATCATTCCGTTTAAACTTACACCACCACCGTCATAAAGCACATAACCTTGAAAAATTGGCTTATATATTGTTAGCAAAACACTTGACAGCTTTATATCAGCGTGATATAATATTACCAAAGGGATATCTATATACCTTTATAAAAATAAACAATACAAAGTATAATGGAGGGGAAAACTATGACTTACAAGAAACTTAAAACACTTGCTGCACTGACAAGCGCTTTACTTGTTATCAACGCAGCTACAGCCTCATTTGCGTCTTATGCTGTGGAAAGCAATACCGTAGCACCTACCATAGTAATGGGCGATGAAGAATACGGAATCTGTATTACAAAATCGCCTTCAAAAACCGAGTATATCCTCGGTGAGGAACTTGATATTTCTGACATTCGTATTGAAGGCTACCATAACACATATGACGAAAATAACAAATTAATCAGCAGTACAGATTTCCTTGACAAGGATTTACAGGAAATGATTGACAACGGAACAGTAACACTTGACACAGGAGATTTTTACACTAATCCCTGTTCAGGCAGCCGTAAGATAACCATAAACTACGGCAAAGCATCAACTGAATTCTATGTAAACGTTGAAAACGAAAATGAAGCAGGCTGTTTGATATTGAATGAACCGCCATTTAAATGCAGTTACACCCTTGGAGAAGAACTTGATCTGACAGGCGCTAAAGTATCAGGCTTCTATACAGACGGAAAAACTCGCTATGAGATTGAAAATGCTGATTTACAGACGCTTATTGATGAAGGTACAGTAACAATCGATTCTGAGGATTTATATACACTCGGTCAGAAATCAGGCGACCGTGATATTCACATCAGCTACTATAATTCAACGGCAACCTTCAGGGTTTTCGTTGTAGACCTTAACGAAGGCTGCTATATGTCCTTAACTCCGCCCGATAAGCTTACTTATAAAATCGGCGAAGAACTGGACCTTACAGGCGCAACTATTTCAGGTGCAGTCAACTATGGAGGTATTCACGGCGATATTTTCTCATCCGATGCGTCAATATACATTGAAAATGGCCTATTGAAGCTTGACGATGCTGAATTTGACAATACAAAGCCGGGAACCTACACTATCAACTTAATATTAGGTCATGATTTAATCCACCCCGATATACAATCCTTTGAAGTAACTGTTGAAAACGAAGCAGTTAAAGAGAATTATGTCTTCATCAGCAAACCCGACAAGACAGTATACAACACAGGCGATACCCTCGACCTTACTGGTGCAGATTTATTAATTACAGGCGATACCGTTACTGATGAAGTTCAGTCCTATCCCGTAACAGATCTGATTGAGAAGGGACTCGTTACAGTGGACGATTCCGAGTTCATAAGCGACGAGGAAGGTCAGTATAATATCTATCTCACATACGAGGGCGAAAAATACAGCATACCTGTAACTGTAGAAGCTTTATATCCACCGGTAGAAGATTACATTTATATATCTGAAGAACCGTTAAAGACTGTATACAGTATCGGTGAAGAACTCGACCTTACAGGCGCTGCATTCAGCGGCTTCGGCTATGACTTCGGTTTCTGCGGTGACTTCACAAATTGTGATATTCTTGAATTTGAAGAAAAAGAAATAATCAAAATTGACTATTCCGAATTTGACAACACAACCCCAGGTACTTACACAATTCACGTCAACTACGGCTATGTATTTGCTTCGTTTGATGTAACTGTTGAGAGCGAGAAAACACTCCTGGCAGGCGATACAAACGGCGACGGTGATTTCACAATTGCTGATATGGTAATTATGCAAAAGCATATTATGGGCCAAAAGACTGCTATACTCTCTGACTGGAAATGTGCTGACCTTTACGAGGACGGAAAAATCGACGTTTATGACTTTATTGTAATGAGAGAGAATTTCGTTAAGAATATGAAATAATATTCACCATGCGGTACCGTGTAAAAGCGGTACCGCTTTTTTGTACGGGATTTTTTTATCATATGGTATTGCCATTTCTGCAATATTATGTTATAATATTACAGTAAGTTTTTTCAGAAAGGATATAGCTATGAAAGCACGTTTTCATCTGCCTGATTTTGCAGGTCATTTCAAATTCAATCTTGTTTTCGCTGAATTCCTTGCACACTGCCCCCATTATTTCCGCGAGGGCGTTGAAATAGCTTCCGTTTACGGCGTGTTCCCACCTTCTCTGTGGAACGGCGGACGCACACAGGGCGGTATCAGCGACAAGAATTTCGTCAAAGGCGTTATAAAGGCTTTCAACGACAGAGGAATCCCCCTCCGTTTTACCTTTACCAATCCAGTTCTTGAAAAAAAGCATCTCAGCGACGATTTCTGCAATATGGTGCTTAATCTTGCAAATAACGGTATGAATGAGGCTATTGTGGTATCTCCCCTGCTGGAGGACTATATCAGAAAGAATTTCCCCAAGTATAAAATCACCAGCTCTACCTGCAAGCGCATCACCGACGGTGAACAGCTTTGCAGCGAGGTTGAAAAGGATTACCATATAGTTGTAATCGACTACGATTTAAATCACGATTTTGATACCCTTGAAAAAATCAGCGATAAGGGCAAATGTGAGCTTCTTGTTAATGCCTGCTGCAATCCAAATTGCCCCATTCGTTCAGAGCATTACAACGCTATCGGCTTACAGCAGATTGCATATGCAAATCACGTGAGAAAATACCGCGATGTGCCCTTCAATCAGGAAAAGCTCCTACGCGAACATCCCGAAATACAGAAGTTTGCCGACTGCCCTTGCGCAGGAAGAAGTCTGTTTGATGTGATGAAGCTTAAAAATCACATAACTCCCGATGAAATCTGGAACAAGTACATACCTATGGGGTTTGAGCAGTTCAAAATCGAGGGACGTACCTTTGAGACCTTCAACCTGCTTGAACACTATATGTACTATATGATTAAGCCTGAATGCAGGGATGAAGCCCGTCTGGAGTTCCTCCGCCTGCTGGAGGCCAACAACGTTATCGAAGTTCTTGAATAAAGGAGTTTTCTATGAGTATTATTCTTGCTTCGGCTTCACCAAGACGGCGTGAGCTTATGGGAGTTATAACCCCCAATTTTACCGCTGTTTCAATTGATGCCGATGAAACTCTCCCTGCGGATATTCCTGCACTTACAGCTTCGGAATATCTTGCGGAAATCAAAGCTGCTGCCGCTGCGGAAATTTATCCCGATGATACAGTTATAGGCTGTGATACCACTGTTATATGCGGCGGTGAAATCCTGGGCAAGCCTAAGGATAAAGAGGAATGCCGCAGATTTATGAATATGCTTTCGGGTATAACTCATCAGGTAGCCACAGGCTGCTGTATTATCTCAAAGGGCTGTAAAACATCCTTTACGGAAATAACCGATGTCACTTTCCGTCATCTTACTGCTGAGGAAATTGAAGAATACATATCAACCGACGAGCCTTATGATAAGGCGGGAGGTTACGGTATACAGGGAAAAGCCGCCCTGCTTATCGAGAAAATCAACGGCGATTATTTCAACGTGGTGGGACTTCCACTTTCACGTCTTAATCAAATGTTAAAAATTTAAAGGAGTAATATATTATGAAGCAGACAGCATTTCACAACGGAAATATCCTTATCCCCAATTCTTCCGTGGATATGGAAAAATGGGCAGTTATTGCCTGTGACCAGTACACCAGCGAGCCTGAATACTGGGATGCAGTAAAGGCTGAGACAGCAGGCTCTCCCTCAACTCTTGACCTTATTCTCCCCGAGCTTTATCTGGAAGAAAACGACGTTGCAGAGCGTATTGATGCTATTCACGGCGCTATGGACAAGTGCCTTGAAAGCGGTCTTTTCACAGAGTACAAGGACGCTATGGTTTACGTTGAGCGTATTCAGAGCAACGGTATTGTACGTAAGGGACTTATCGGTACTATCGACCTTGAAGAATATGATTTCTCAAAGGGCAGCACTTCCGAGGTTCGCGCTACTGAGGCTACAGTTATTGAGCGTATTCCCCCTCGTATAAAGGTTCGTCAGGGTGCAGCTCTTGAACTTCCCCATATTATGATTCTTATTGACGACCCCGATGAAACAGTTATCGAAGCTGTAAACAAGGACGCTATGACTAAGCTTTACGATACAAAGCTTATGCAGAACGGCGGAAGCATCAGCGGCTATCTCGTTGACGAGGCTGCACAGGCTAAGATAAACGAGGCTCTTGCTGCTCTTGGTGACGCTGATACATTCAACAAGAAGTATAACCTCACAGATTCCCCTGTACTCCTATATGCTATGGGCGACGGAAATCACTCTCTTGCTACTGCAAAGGAGTTCTATGAGCAGCTTAAAAAGGCTAATCCCGATAAGGATTTCTCAAATCATCCTGCACGTTATGCCCTCGCTGAGATTGTAAACCTCCACAGCGATGCACTCAAATTTGAGGCTATTTACCGCCTTGTATACGATGTTGACTGCGATAAGCTCATTGCAGGTCTTACTGATGCTCTTGCACTTTCTGATGCTCCTGCTGAGCAGTGGGTTGAGGTTGTTTGCGGCGGCAAGGAGCAGAAGCTCTACATCCACAACACAACTTCAAATCTCTCCGTTGGTTCTCTCCAGAATTACCTTGACGGTTATATCAAGGAAAATGGCGGAAAAATCGACTATATCCACGGTATCGAAAACGTTAAGGCCCTTGCTGAAAAGCACAGCGGTATTGCGTTTATTCTCCCTGATATGGATAAGGCTCAGCTTTTCCCCACTGTTATCAAAGACGGCGCACTCCCCAGAAAGACCTTCTCTATGGGTCACGCTGACGATAAGCGTTTCTATATCGAGGCAAGAAAAATCAGTGAATGATTAATCTCTGTGTAACGGGCGGACTTTCCGCCCGTTATTGTTTAAGGGGTTCCCTTAAGAAATGCCGCCATATTTACCTTTTCACGTGTTAATATTACCTTTGTTTCATAGGAGTATTTGCTCAGATGCAGGCGCTCCCTTTCGCGCTCTGCCTCGAAAATTGTGCGGAATACCTTTGTATTCAGCTTTTCATCGCAGAGATACGCACCTGTCCCCGTGTTGCGGATTACAAAGCTTAACTTGTACTTCTGGTCGTGGTTAACGTGTTCGGGATGATTTTCAAATTTCTTTCTGTTCATTGTTTTTTACCTCCGTTTTTAATTATCGCTTCAAAAGTTTAATATAATTCACCAAAGGCAAGTTGGCGAAGCAATAAATTAGATTTGTAGAATTTCTTTCGACAATTATATTATACCACCTCGTAGAACGTTTGTCAACAGTTTTTGGAAATTTATTTTCAATTTTTGTAAATTCGGCATATTTACCAAATCGCAATTTATAATCAGCTTGTAAATATAGCATTGTGCTGAATTTCAACATTTTTGTTGATATCTTTCAAAATACTGTTGACAAATCTGAAACAGCGTGGTATAATGAAGAAAAATAGAAAATATTTCAACACAAAGGAGTTGTTTTTTATGGCAGATATTGGTGAGCGCATCAAAGCAAGACGTATTGAGCTTAATATGACTCAGGACGAGCTGGCGGAAAAGGTGGGCTACAAGGGACGTTCTTCCATTAACAAAATTGAAAAGGGATTCAACGACCTGCCCCGTAACAAAATCGAAAAGTTCGCAAGTGTTCTCAAGGTGTCTCAGGGTTTCTTCCTTGAAGATGAACCTAAGGATATGACTGTTGAGGATTTGTGCGAGAAGTACAGTAACATCCGCCCTGTTCATATGAGACGTTTCCCTCTTCTCGGCGAAATTGCCTGCGGTGAGCCGATTTTTGCCGATGAGGACAAAAACAGCTATGTTATGGCTGATATGGACATCGCTGCTGATTTCTGTCTCCGCGCAAAGGGCGACAGTATGATTAATGCCCGTATCAACGACGGTGACATCGTTTTCATCAAGGAAATGCCTATGGTCAACAACGGCGATATTGCTGCTATTATCATTGATGATGAAGCTACTCTGAAAAGAGTGTACTACTATCCCGAAAAGTCAAGAATTGTGCTTTTCCCCGAAAATCCAGCTTATGAGCCGTTTGTGTACACAGGCGAGGAGCTTAATTCAGTTCGTATTCTCGGTAAAGCGGTTTATTTTATGAGTTCGCTTTGATGTTTGGTTTATAATTATATGTTTTATGTTGTGGGGCGATATTGTATCGCCCCTCATTTTATGGAAAAGGCACGTTTTATTCGTGGGCGAGCAATACTCGCCCCTACAATTGGCTTTATTGCGTTATTTAGTGTAGGGGCGACCATTGGTCGCCCGCAATTTCGGAACGAAATTCAAGGTTTTCAATATCTGTGGGGCGATGTTGTATCGCCCCTCATTTTATGGAAAAGGCACGTTTTATTCGTGGGCGAGCAATGCTCGCCCCTACAATTGGCTTTATTGCGTTATTTAGTGTAGGGGCAACCATTGGTCGCCCGCAATTTCGGAACGAAATTCAAGGTTTTCGATATCTGTGGGGCGATATTGTATCGCCCCATAATTTGTTAAAAAGGCAATGTTTGTTATTTTAGGGGACGCTCTCTCTTGCAGAGCGTCCCCTCTTTCAAAACAGTCCACAGGACTGTTTTGAAATTCACCCCTTGCAGAGCGCTTAAACGCA
>JAZSEJ010000043.1:0-2889 GCA_045531615.1 Ruminococcus sp. | reverse complement strand
ATTTCCTTTAAAGCCTGTGCAAGACCGTTCTGTGTGTCCACACCACGCTTGTAATGCCCGATGGGAATGTAGTCGATGTGCAGGTGAGGAGTTGCCTCGTCATTATGAAGAACGGCATTGAATACATAGAAATTCGGGTTACGTTTTATAAAGCCTTTAATATATTCGATAAGGCATTCGGCGGCGATTTTTGCATCGGGCGTGCCTGTGCCTGTATCGTCCTTACAGCCAATCTGAACAATATCCTCATAAAAGCTCTTTCTTTTGTCAGCCGCAACAATGACATTGTTGCAAGGTGCGTGTGGAAACGCATAACGGAAATATCCGTCTTTAATTCTTCGGTCAGCTCTTTTCTGCTTTGCGTTGTATCGTTCGACCGCCTTTGCAAAGCAATTTTCATAAGCCTGCTCAATAGGCGTTTTTATAAAGGTGATATTATTACAGCTTTTGGAGCTATCCACGTTCTTCGGTCTGAATGTTCTGTTGTTGTGGGACAGGCTACCTTTACCTTGACAGAATGAAACGGTCTTTGCCATTTTCGGTCTCCTTTCTTTTTTCGTCGCAGCAGTTTTTTATCTATGACTTGTCATAGATAACCTATAGTATCTGTGACATTTCAGCGTTGCTGTCACATCACAGATACAGGGGCTCTCCGAGGGTGTCGGTGCCATTCTGTCTGCGGTTTTTCTTTCAAGGTTGCAACATTGCAAGATTGCAATGACTATGGTTTGCAATCTTCCTCTTAAACGGGCATTCTGATTTGCAGAACAATCTGCTCCATTACCTCGTGTTCAACGTTAAGAGAACGCATTTTCTCCCACGATACGATTTCGTTGAATGTAGTTGGTCGAGGATTTTTCTCGGCGTACTGTCTGCGGAGCAGCTCCCACATTTCCCAAGCCTCGCTGTCTATCCGTCGGGCAAGCTCATCAAATTCGTCATCTTTGAAATTTGTCGAGATTTCGTCGGGAGTGCAGTTTTCTTTCATATATTTCTGCCAAGCCTCGCCCCAGCGACCTATGGGATTTTGCATAAGCTCCTGTTCTTCGGTGGTCAGGGTTTGTTTGAGTTCGGTCATAATTATTAGTCCTTTCGTATTGAATTTTGTGAGTGGGTGTGGTATAATTATTTTACTGATATCGAACGTGCGGAGGTATATATGAATTATTCCAATTACTATTTTCAAAATGATAAAATCAGATTAAGGTTATGGGAACCGAGAGATGCCGAAAGTGGCTATATTGATGATTTGGATAGTATTTGTATGTCACTGGTACACGAGGAAATTCCTTTGCCGGGACAAAGAGTTAATGTAGATTTAAGTGGTAATTCGGCTGAACCTAATTATTCTGCACCAGCTTTTACAATTACTGATTTAGATGATAATTATTTAGGTCATATTCACTTCAATTACATAAATGAGCGTCACGGCACATTTTCAATCGGGTTGCTTATTACTGCTAAACAAAGAAATAAAGGTTATGGAAAAGCAGCACTGGAATTGCTTATCAAATATGCATTTGAAGAAAGACGTCTTCATAAATTTGAAGGTTATTGTTTAGACGAGAATGTTGCTTCAGCTAAAATGATGAAAGCTGTCGGATGCAAACAGGAAGGTGCATCAAGAGAATGTGTATATATGAACGGCAAGTATCACGATAGGTTAATATTCGGATTAACTTCTGATGAATACTTTGAATCATTGCATAATTAACTATTCAATTACAAACACATATTTTCCTATATAAGCCCCAGCGTGACGGTTGTGACGGTTATTTGCACACCGCCACCGCTATCCTAAAACCGTCACAGATGTATTGCAACTTGTTCAAGGTTGCAAAGCACAGTCATTGCAAGCTTGCAACCTTGCAATGTTCATTCCGATAATTTCCAATACCAGCTCTCGCCGACCTTGAATGAGGTTACGGCGAGAGCTTTTTTCGCCTCGTCAAGCGTTCGCTTGCTGAAATCCATTTCCGCAGCAGAACTTAATATTTCTTTTTGACTTTTCTCGCTGTCGGCAAGTATGTCAAGCAGAAAGTCCTTTGCTGTTTCCAGTTTGCTGATACTTGTACCGCCGTCCTCCAAAAACTGGTCTGCGGTGATGTCTATTGCTCCACGCCACTCGAGGGCTGAACTCTCGTTTATCTCGAACATAAGCGACTGCCCTGTTGGAGCAAGACTGCTTTTGGCGTGGCTCATAACACGCTTTGTAGGCTCGTTTTTCATTTTCCCTACAATCAGCATACTTCTTGCCACCGCAGGAATATCTATTGAGCCTAATCCACGATACGCACATTTCTGTCCTGCACTTTTATTCAGATGTCCGATAAGAACAACGGCACAGCCGTAGTTTTCGGCTATTCTTCCCAAGTGTGCCATTACGGGGCGTATCTCGATGGCTCTGTGCATATCCACATTAGCACCGAGATAGGCTTGAATGGGGTCGAGGATAACCAGCTTGGCATTCGTCTGCTTTATAGCCTCCTCAATACGCTCATCGTTCATAGAAAGCTCCTCTTTGCTTTCGTCTATAACGAGAATGTGGCTGCAATCCGCATTAACAGCTTCTAATCTCGGTTTAATGGTGTCGGCAAGTCCGTCCTCGGCGGTCTGATAGATGATGTTCACAGGCTCTCGGCGGTCCGTATCACCGGGGAGCATATCTCCACGAGTGAGTGCGGAGGCGATAGCGAGGGCGAGAGTGGTTTTGCCCTCGCCCGGATCGCCTTGGATTATCGTGATTTTTCCGAGAGGTATGTACGGTTTCCACAGCCATTTTACAGGAACGGACTCCACATCACTCATATTTATAAGGGTGAGCGGGGTTTTACTCATTGAGAGCCGCCTTGTCGTTGAAATAGCCTGTTGCCTCCCACACCAGCTTAT
>JAZSEJ010000095.1:0-61385 GCA_045531615.1 Ruminococcus sp. | reverse complement strand
AGCACAGCTTGATGGAATAACCTCAAGGTCATCTTCATATGGTGCATCCCAATCTGTTTCGTAGATCTGTGGTTCAGCCTGAATCTCAAGGGGACAATAGAGCTTCATTTCTTGTGCAGGTTTTGCAGTTACCGTGAAATCTGCCTGACCTGTAATTCCGAGGTAGTGGTCACGAACCTCTGCAAGATCTTCACGTCTGTCAAGCATTTCTGCCACCGTTCGAATCATCAGAACTCGCAAATCTTCATCGCCGAGCATATCTTCAAAGATGAAGTGCTTCTGACCTGTGTGAGCAAGCTCTGCGATTCGGTCAGCCATAGCTTTCAGCTCTGCATGGAGCTGACGTTCTCCGGCAGTAATGTCATTCGCCTCAACGATTGCTCTTGCATTCGGAATGAACTGTGACTTGCGGGCGTAGTCAGCACCCTCGGCTTCAACAAGGATTCCATCGCTGCCGTTGGCATCAAGGAAGAGGATACAGTGTGCGGTGTTGCCTTTCATATACATCAAATCTCTGTTCTCAATGATTTCGGGACAGTCATCCAGGGGATGATCTCTCATCTGCTCAAATCTCTTTCCGTAGAGGGTAATGACTTTCTCCACTTCAATCTGCATCGGCTTATAGTTATGAGCCTTGTGATTGAGCAGAGCATTGAATGTGATTTTCTTCATGGGTATCATCTCTCTTTCTTTATAATAGTATAGTCGGAAACAAAAAATGCCGAACCAATCGAGAGTAGTGACTCTCAACGGATTCGGCATAACGAACAAGAAACCGCCAGAAACTTTGTGAAAGTTTTTCGCAATAAAAAAGAGCAGACTTCGGAATTTTTCTTCCGAATCTGCTCTGAGTTCTCTTGAAAATAAAAAAACGCCCGTTCAAGTCCCAAAAACACTCGAAAAAGGCCTTAGGTGATCCACGGTTTTGCGAATAAAATTTTAGTGTCCACATACGCAAAAAAAGTCCGAATAATCGGACTTTTCTGGCATGTGATCTTTTTCGTCACATATAGATGGTTGCGGCGGCAGGATTTGAACCTACGACCTTCGGGTTATGAGCCCGACGAGCTACCTAGCTGCTCCACACCGCGATATTCAATTGTATCTGTCCCTTACGACTATATTATTATACCACGTATGAAACAAAAAGTCAATAGGACATGATATATTTTTTTCATTTAACTTGTATTCATTAAATACAACCACCTTTGATGTTTAACAAAACATTATTTTGTTAAATCCCACAACATCTAAACACTTAAATCCGTATGCAATTTTTTATGTTCATAAATTCCCAGACGGAATTTCAATTTTTGACGCACCCAAACTGTCGGTAAGCTGCTTTACAGTCATACCCATTTTAGTTCTCCTGCATATTATTCTAAACCATATTTCTTTTTTATGTCAGGATTATTATGCAAATATTTAGAAATTTCCCAAGAAACTGCCGTGAAAAAACCAAGCATATATCTATTGGTAATCTTAGGAATATGATCCAGAATATTATTGTATGCATCTACATATGCACTTGCTATTATTCTACCATCACTAACAGAAGTTATTTCGTGATTACGAGAATACTTTTCAATATCCTCTTTGTTAATCCATCCTCCATGATGAGTACTTTCAAATCCATAATCAAAATTTAGCTCATTTTCCTTGACAGGTATATTACAAATAGTTTTGAAAAATCCCTCTCTCCATCCACCATTATTATTGAATAGTATTGTCATAACGTCACTTTCGTCCATATCTTCGGGAATAACAATTTCAGTTGTAGGAGTTTTATAAAGGAAAATAAGAAATGGTTCGGCAAGATTAAGATATTGCGCTTTTACATCTATAACTCTCCCATAAAAATAAAGATTATGGTCTTTTATTTTAACTACAAAAACATCGCCATTACGGATTTTCTTTCTGCTTTTTTCTAAGAATTCCATATGATATCTTTTAATATTTTCCATTTAAATTCACCGCTTTCTGTTTTATATTCAATATATCATCACGTATATTTATTTTCTACTTATATTGTAGAGCGAATTTATGTAATTGTCAATAGGTTTTTGCGAATTTGTATACTTACACAATTCGGCGATATATAATTTATACATTCTGACAACCACAATTAATCAGAACATCAGTTCATCGCTTTCTTATGCAAATGGTTTCCGCATTTACGGTATTGCCCTAAAACAATTTGCTGAATCACATTTTATAAAAGATATTAATCATAATGTTGATGGATTTTTTTTTTTGTAAAAAACGTAAAAATTCGAAAAAAAATATTGACTTACAGCTATTTTTGCTTTATAATAATATTGGATAAAATTTCATAAATCAAGGAGATTTTTACTATGGAAAAGCTTTACACAGGAAAAACAAAGGACGTATTCAAGCTCGAAAACGGCAACGTAATGCTCAAGTTCAAGGACGACTGTACAGGTAAAGACGGCGTTTTTGATCCCGGCGAGAATTCAGTTGGTCTTACAATCGATGGTATCGGCAAGGCTAACCTCCAGACATCCGTTTACTATTTCGAACTTCTTAAGAAGGCTGGCATCAAGACTCACTATGTAAGCGCTGATATCGACAACGCTACTATGGAAGTTCTCCCTGCAACTGTATTTGGTAAAGGTCTTGAAGTAATCTGCCGTCTTGTTGCTACAGGAAGCTTCATCCGCAGATACGGTGAGTATATTGCTGACGGTACTGTTCTTGAGGGCGGTTATGTTGAGTGCACATTCAAGAACGATGCAAAGGGCGATCCCCTTGTAACAAGCGAAGGTCTTGCTGCTCTCGGCGTTATGACTCCCGAAATGTTTGCAAGTATGAAGGAGCAGACACTCAAAATCACAAAGATTGTTGCTGATGACCTCAAAACTCTTGGTCTTGACCTCTGGGATATCAAGTTCGAGTTTGGTTACAACAACAATGAGGTAATCCTTATTGACGAAATCGCTTCCGGTAACATGCGTGTGTACAAGGGCGATACAATTGTTGATCCTGTTGAGCTTACAAAGATTATCAACAACAGATAATTAATTATTTGTACCTACAGTAAGAATTATAAAACCCGTGCAGAACTTATTTCTGCACGGGTTTTTGTTATAGCACTAATCATCTTAGATACTATCCTTTATCCGCGATATAGCGTTTTTTTCAAGCCTTGAAACCTGCGCCTGGGATATACCTACTTCATTAGCAACCTCCACCTGTGTTTTACCCTGTAAAAACCGCAGATAAAGTATATTCCGTTCACGTTCCCCAAGAGATTTTATAGCGTCGCGGATAGCAATTGAACCCATCCAGCTGTCAACATCGTTTTTGTCGCCTATCTGGTCCATAATATACATATTATCGTCAGAATCGGAATAAACAGGCTCATACAGGGAAATGGGGTCGCTTATACTTTCAAGAGCAATCACCACATCCGCCCTTTTTTCGCCTATTTCCTTGGCTATTTCTTCAATATTCGGCTCGCGCTGATTTTTCAGAATAAGCCGTTCTTTCGCTTGTATAGCTTTATAAGCAAGATCGCGAAGGGAACGGCTGACTTTTATTTGACTGAAATCGCGCAAGTGTCGCCTGAGTTCCCCCATAATCATAGGTACGCAATAGGTGGAAAATCGTACTTCCTTGGTCAAGTCAAAATTATTGATAGCCTTAATAAGTCCTACAACGCCAATCTGAAAGAGGTCGTCAATATCCTCTCCCCTGCCTGTAAATCGCTGTATAACACTGAGAACAAGGCGCAGATTGCCGTTTATAAGCGCATCCTTAGCCGCCTTGCTTCCCGTTTCCTTATACTCCCTCAGAAGCCGCATTTTCTCTTCTTCCTTCAAAACTTTAAGCTCCGAGGTGTTGATTCCCGAAATAACAACTTTATTATACGCCATAATAATATCTCCTTAAATATCAGGTTGATATTATTATTGACAGTATTTCCCGTTGTAATCATAGGGATAATTTTCCCAAAAAATACACTCCGTGGCGGAGCGTATCGAGGGAAATATGAGTTTTGTTCTGGAATTTATGTTTTCGAGTCTTATTTTTTGAGATATTTCTTCATAATTTGAATTTTTTCATTTAAAGACTCGGTATCTTCAATCATTTCTTCAGTTAAACCATATCGTTCAAGTTCTTCATACTCTTGATTTATAAGTTTATTTCCAATTTTTATCATTTCATCATGATACAGATAATCTAAATCGGCAATACATAGCTTCATAAGTAAAGAATCACATAAAAATTCACTTTTAACTTTTTCTGCATCCTCTTTAAACATATATTCGGATGAATATTTAACATCACCATTACGCACAGCAAAAAATTCATCATACTTTTTTATTTTAAAAATAAATTTACCCGATAATTTATTTTCATCCCATTCGCCATCACAATCAAAAATATTATAGCATCTGATATATTGATTATCACATATAGAGTGAAATTGTTTTTTATCAGAAAAATAATAAAGATCAGTATTAAAAGATGAATTCACATCATTAATAACATATAAATCTTCGAAATCCTCACACAAAATACTGAACTCATCACCATATTCCGTTTTAATGTTTATTGTATGCGAAGAAAAAAACAAAGAAATCAGCACAAATGGAGTTAAGATTACTGATGTAACCACTATAGCGATAATATAATTCTTCTTCATTAATTCTACTCCTTTGTATATCCAATCAGCTTATCAAGACAAAGCTCAAAACAGCTGCCGTACCATACTTCATCAGCACAGGGCATAGTTACCTCGATACAATCAGCAATATACTTAACCGCAATATCAAGAGCCTGCTGTACCGATTTACCGAGAGTTACCGCGCCTGTGAATACGCTTGCAAAGATATCCCCTGTGCCGTGCAGCTGACGATCAACGTGCTTGCCGAAGGAGAAGAAATACTCCCCTGTTTCGGCGTCATATGCCGCCGCGCCCTCATTTTCATCGAATCGCACACCTGTAAGGACAGGCACACGACATCCAAGCCCCGATAGCTTTTTCAGAACAGATTTTATATAAGCCTCGTCGTAATCCTCAATATACGATATATCCAGGAGAAAGCTCGCTTCCGTCAGATTTGGCATAATATAGTCAGCTTTTTGGCAGAGATGACGCATCTGTACCACAAATTCATCGTTGAAGCCTGCATAAAGCCTGCCGTGGTCGCCGAGGACAGGGTCAACCACTATAAAATTATCATCGTTTCCGAAGCTGTCAAAAAAATCCGATACAATCTGCACCTGCGAAGCCGAGCCGAGATATCCTGTGTATATAGCGTTAAACCGCAGTCCAAGGGATTTCCAGTGCGCGGAGATATCCGTAATATCTTCCGATAAATCGTGGAATGTATACCCCTCAAATCCTCCTGTATGAGTAGACAATACCGCTGTGGGAATTACCGCCGTTTCAATTCCCATAGCCGAAATTATAGGCAGTGCAACGGTAAGGGAGCATTTCCCGAAGCAGGAAATATCCTGTATGGTTACAATTTTTTTCATAAATATCATTCTTTCCTTGAAATCTCATCATTATTACTATTTTACTCCATTTTTAAGCGATTGTCAACGGTTTAGAAAAATAAGTCTTGACAAACAAATAAAAATGTGGTATGATAAGTATAACAAATCATACTTTTAGGAGCTGATATTATGGATATGCCAAAAGGATATTATGCGTGGACTGCCACAGTAGGAGAAAAGGGACAGATAGTCATCCCCAAGCAGGCAAGAGACGTTTTCAACATAAAGCCTGGAGATACACTTATCATTCTTGGCGATGAGAACCGAGGTCTCGCAATACCGCCCCAGCGCTCTATGGCCGAGTTTTTCGCCAGCGTATTTGAAGATAAGGAAGATGAAAAATGAAAAAGATAGCTGTTTTTTCAATCCCCGCCCACGGTCATACAAACCCTATGCTGCCTGTTGTTTCAGAGCTTATAAAACGCGGAAATAAGGTACGCTTTTACTCATTCAATGAATTCGGGGATAAAATAAAGGCAAGCGGTGCAGAATTTATCTCCTGCGATAAATTTCTCGAACAGCTTACAGAAAAAGAGGAAAATAACCTTAAAAAGGTTTCTACAACTGAAATGTCAATACAGGATTTACGTATAACTGTAAATATGAATGACTTTCTCGAAAAAGAATTTTCAGAATTCTGCCCCGATGTAGTTTATACAGATTCTGTGTGTTTCTGGGGCAAACTTAATGCAATGAAGCATAATGTGCCAATGGTGGTTTCCACAAGCACATTTGCCTTTAATCAGCTTTCGTCGCAATATATGAAAAACAGCCCTGCTGAAATGGCAGATATGATATTCGGTCTGCCGAAAATTTCAAAGGAGCTGAAAAAACTTGAACCATACGGATATAAGGTAAAAAGCGTGCTGTCACTGGTGCAAAGCGATAACAACACTGATTCCGTTGTATATGCTACAAAAAGATTTCAGCCATATTCCGAGGCTTTTTCAGAGCATTATAATTTCGTAGGCCCGTCGGTATATTCAAAAAAGCTCCCTGAAAAAAACAAGGAGCGCCCCCTTGTGTATATCTCAATGGGAACTGTTATAAATAACCGCCCCGATTTTTACAGAAACTGTATTGCGGCATTGAAAGATATGCAGGTTGATGTTATAATCTCCTGCGGAAATGCTATAAATGCGGAAAGTCTTGGCAATATTCCAAAAAATATCAGCGTCTACCCATATGTAAATCAGCTTGATGTACTTGCAAAGGCTGATGTTTTTATAACCCACTGTGGAATGAACAGTGTATCAGAAAGTCTGTATATGGCTACTCCGTTGGTGCTATATCCTCAGACGGCAGAGCAGTTTGCAGTAGCAAGGAGAGCCACAGAGCTTAATGCAGGCATTATGCTGAAAGATGATTCAGCTGAGGGTATCAGCAAAACTGTATCAGAAATTCTCAATAACAGCAAATATTCGCAGGGGGCATATGAATGCAGCGAAGATTTCCGCAAAGCATCAGGAGCAATCGGAGCGGCTGAATTTATTGAAACAGCCCCTCACAACGCCTCAGGCAGGGATGTTATCGCGGAAATGAACAAAGAAAACGGTAAATTCCAGCTGATTTACTGGCTTATTGTAATTGCTCTAATTATTCTTTTCTGCACATTTATCAGCTCTAAATATTGCTGGATTGTCGGTTTAACCGCAGGAATCATTTCAACACCGATTGGAAAGATTATGCAGAATAAGACGTATTACAGGCTTACTGGTAAAAAAATGCAGTAAAGGAAACAAATTTCAGCCAATTATCACTTTCCCCTACTTGACATATATGCTAAAATGAGATATAATAAATATGTATGAGATTCATTTGCAGGAAAGGTGATTATATGAGCAGCAAATCAGGATTCATATCAAATCTGAATAAATCCACAAAAATCACGATGGCATCGTGTATCGGATTTGTTCTTCTTACAGGTATAATTCTTGTTATATTTATATTATTCCCCATAACCCCATCTGAAAAGGTTATGGCAAGCATCGGACGTGAAAACATCAACAGAGGTGGCTCAGACAGTTCACCCCAAAGTGTCACACCTGTTGTAGTTACAACCTCCGCCGATGATGAGGATGAGGAGATAGTTACAACTACAACACGTGCAGGCACAACAACTACACGAACAGTAAATATACGAATCACCACAGGTTCTGGCTTCCTGTGGAACGGACGTATTCCCACAGGTGTAATGCCTGGCGGTTCATCTACTACAGTCGTTGAAGACCCCGAAGTACCTACTCCAGACCCTGGATATACAGGCACGGATATTCCGCAGGGAACAACTCCCTCCGAAACTCCAGGCAGCGGAACTGATACACCACAGGCTACAACACCCAATCCCGACCCTAATGGCGGAACGGTAACACCACCTGCTGATGAACCAGTCACACCGCCTGATACACCCGTAACTCCTCCCGCGGAGAATCCAGACCCACCACCAGCTGAAACTCCTGAACCACCTCCTGCTGAGGGCGGAGGAACAGCTGAAGGCACTTGGTAAATAAGAAAAAAATCGCCGCCTCTGTCAAAGAGGCGGTTTTTTATAACATATACTGTCTGAAAATATAATAAAGCTTTCTCTGCATGGCTTTTTTCCACTGAGAATATTCAGAAATATCCTCATTATCAGGATTTTTCCCACAATTCAGCGCCTCGTAAACCCTCATACCTGCTTTACAGTCAGAAATATGAATATTCTCGTCATTCACATCAGAGCAAACACCGTCTATATTAACCTCAACTGAAATAATCGGAGGATTGCTGTCACAGTCAGTTATGCAACGCTGCTCCTCAGTCAGCTTTATATCACGGATATCAAGCGTCATAAAAGGCGGCAAGAGGATTTCCGCCTCCTCAGGCTTAGCATAATAATCAAGAGTTTCAGCCACATTTATAACGTGGCAGTCCTCAGGCAGATTAAATTTCATCAGAGCAATTCCCCGTCGATCGCGGTATGCATCAAGAAAGCCAGCCGTTGATGTAGAGGTGAGAGAAACAGTCCTGCTCAGACTGCGGCATATCTCAAAATCTGCCATTCGTTCAACACGGTAAGCAAAGCAGTCTTTTTCCAGCGAGGACTTCCCAAAAACCGAAAAAATACTGTTGAAGAAATCAAGAAGCCGCGGAATATCGGCAATTATAGCTGGATTGAGAAATTTTCCTTCTGACGCCCTTATTTTTTCCGAATGTATATCGGGAAAAAACAGAGAATTCAGCACAACATATGCCTTTCCGTCACCATAAAAGGGATGGTTTCCTTCCACATCTCCGATGTAATATTTTAAAGCATTAATTTCTTTTTCAGACAGATTATTCACACATTTCACCTCATAAAAACGCACGGAAGCGATTCCGTGCGTTTTATTTCATTCTGAATCGCTTGTTGAGATACATTTTCTCAAAGTCCTCAACAGGCATGGGCTTGGCAAAGTAGAAGCCCTGATAAATATCGCAGCCAAACCGCGACAAGAACTCAACCTGTTCAAGCTTTTCAACGCCCTCAGTAATAACCTGCATATTCAGGGATTTCGCAAGAGCAATAATCATTTTCAGTATAGTTGTGCTTTTCTCGGGATTTGTGGTTTTCTGCAGAAATCCCATATCAATTTTCAGCACATCTGCGTCAAGATCTTTAAGCATATTCAGCGATGAATAACCGCTGCCAAAATCGTCAATTTCAACGATAAATCCACGTTTACGCAGTCTTGCAATCAGCTGCAGATGATTTGTAGGGTCATCCATAATGGCACTTTCCGTAACTTCAAGATGAAGCCTTGCAGGGTCAATGTTATACTTATAGATAAGGCCTGTGATAACATTGTAAACATCAAGAAGATAGAAGTCCTTCTGGGAAATATTGATTGATAGATAGCTCTTTTTCAGCCCCATATCGTCCCATTTTTTTAGCTGAATGCATGCAAGCTCCCACATATGCCTGTCAAGGCGGCAGATAAGACCTGTCTGCTCCAGAATTTTTATAAACTGGTCAGGACGAATCATACCGTCAGTGGGATGAAACCAACGTACAAGTACCTCCCCTCCCCTGATACAGCCATTTGATGCAATCTGCGGCTGTACATATGGGCGAAAATGGCCGTTATTTATTGCTGATTCAAATTCGCTTATTATACGGTGGTCGCCTATAAAGCTTTCACGAAGCTCCGTTTTGTAATATGCAACACGATTTCGGAAACTGTCCTTGATAGTACGTATAGCAAGCATAGCGTGGTCGCACATAACTGAAACTTTCATATCACGGTCAGTTACACGATACACACCGATATGGATATGCGTCTTGAATGACGCGTTTTCCACGAAAGAGTCTGCCATAGAATAGCAGGCAAGGAGTGCTTCCTCGGAGTAGCGTCTCCGCGGCATACAGATGGCAAATCTGTCACCTGTAAGACGAGCATAAATGCAGTAGCTTCCGCCGAATTTTCTCGTAATATCGGCAATTTTTTTCAGCAGCTCGTCACCCTCAGCAACACCAAAGACATCGTTTACAATCTTGAAATTCTTGACATCGGTAACGATGATATTATAATCCTCGTCCTTATTTTCTTTGAGCATAGCTTCAACTGCGTCATAGAAATATTCCTTGTTGTAAAGTCCTGTAAGCTTATCATGGGTTGCACGATATTTCTCAGTTTCATATTTTATGAATTCCTCTGTCTTATCGTGGATAAGGAAGAAATAACCGAGACTTTTCATCAAACTGTCGTATATACGACGATATTCAATTGTATAATAGTGCCTGTTCTCGCCTATTTTTCTTGTCATTTCCCAGATATGTATGGAATTACCGTCTTTTATCTCATCCGTTTTCCAGATTTTCAACTGTTCATCAAGAGTATTCACACTACTGTCCGCAGCACAAAACTCAACGGCAGCCGTATTGGCGTGCACGATATTTCCGTCAATATCAACGCATACAATACCGTCCTTCATACTTGCAACGGTGAAGAACATAAGCCTGTCCATAAGTCCCCTTGGTATATATATAAGGGAGAAATAGAATATCAGGAAGCCCTCCAGTGAATAAAGACCAATAGAGTAGTCAAACTTGAAATCCATATACAGATGCAGGAAACTAAGCACTGCAAGACCGCATATAGATAAGAACAGAGAGCTGTACTTTATCCCGTAAGCTCTTGGTGAAATGAGCATTTTGTGAACAAGCAGTCCCATAACCACCACAGCCATAAACACAACAAGAATGGTGTGATAGGTGTAAAGCATACTATAATTGTAGGTGCGGTGGAACACGTTTCCGAATTCGTCGGTGAGCCTTTCCACTTTAAAAACTATATTCTTAAAGGGATTTATAAGAACCATAACTGCATCAATGCCCGCCGCAATGAATATGGGCATACGCATAAAACCCAGACCGTCAGATTTCCCTATATAATGCCGAGTAAATGAAAGCAGGGACATAATAGTCAAAGTTTCAAATATGTTGTACATTGCAAACATTATAAGGGACATTTTCTCGTTAGGTATAAGCATAGCTGAAACGTTAAACAGGGTAACGCCCATAGCACAGGACAAAAGTCGCCTTACATATGTTTCAAGAGGATTGCTTTTAAGCTTGACAACGCAGTAGACAACGCATACAGTCAGAATAACTGTACCTGTCAGCAGCAAGCTTATCATAAACCAAATCATTAAACATCATCCCAATCCAGGACGGAAAAAAGATTACCGCCTGAGGTCTTTTAGTAAGCAGCCTGCAAAAACAGGCTACGATAACACACTTATATAATTTCCTTAAACTTATTGTACCATATTTTCACAGATTTGTCAATAACCCAACACAAAGTTTAAGAGAAAACCTTTAATTTATTAATAGTGTTAATATTGCATCATTTAATATATCAGAATAAAAGATAAACACAATAGCCAAAAATGTCGAGAAAGCAACTCTGAGCAAGCTGTTAAAAACACGAAATTTACGCTGATTTCCAGACAAATCCGCTAAAATTTCGAGTATTGTACCACCGTCGAGAAATTTATAAGGCAGCAGATTCAGCAATCCCTCCATAAGAGAGAAAACCGCAAAATATCCGCCATTTTCCCCTGCAATGAGAATGAGAAAGGCAAGAATATTTGCAAGAGGACCGCACAGCTGAATAAAAGCCGCAGATTTAAAGGAATCTGACGGAGTCGCCGTCATTTTTATACCCATCCAGCTGAATTCAACAGAACCGACAGAGCCTCCTGTAAGGTAAACGGCAACAATATGCCCCGCCTCGTGTATGATACAAGCCGCGTAAAATCCAAGTATGAGTGAGCTTTCCCTGAAAATGAATATAAGGGCATTGAATAACAAAAAAGAAAATTTAACTTTTATTTTCGGCATAATTCCTCTAACAATTCTATTGGATTTTCAAAAATCTCTTTTTCAGAGGATGAAAAGTCCTTTACCATTGAAAACAACTCCTCAGCCATATCGGGAAATCGAATATTCAGCAAAATAAGTCCCACTGTTAAAACAAGGCATAATATCCCCTGCATTGCTGGAATATCCTCAAGAAGCCCCTCTCGCCTACGTCGTTTTTCCTCTGTTTCAAGATATTCCGTTGTATCTTCCTCAGACATAGATGCCTGTATTTCTGTATTTTCTTCCGTAATCATAAGCTTTCACACTCCTCTTGTGAAATGTATGTGAAAACAGCTGAATATAGAACAAAAAAACGAATTATCCCCATAATTTTTACTTGCATTTCGCTGTATTGACACATTACATTATTATATGGTAAAATATAAAGTGACATATTATATAACGGAGGGATTAAATTGAAAAAATTTTCAAGATTAGTTTTATTGACAGCAGCTGCCACGGCATTGACAGGATGCAATGACAAGGGCGGCGATACTTCTACAAATACACCAACTGAGAAAACTGACCCTGAAAGCATTTCTTTCAGCTGGCAGGCTCCTTATGAGGAAAAAATCAACGAATTTAAAGGCTCTGACGATTACACAGAGACTTCCGCATTTGATATAATTGATGTTTCAGGCGACAAAACTCCTGAGCTTATCATCTCACCCAGTAACGAGGCTACAGCGAAAAGCCGCATTTACACATACAAGGACGACGCTGTTACAGAGCTTGGAGAAGTTGGCAACTTCGGCACATTCTCCTACTGTCCCGAAACTAATGTAATCAAGGACGAATTCCAGGGAAACGGTTTTATATTGGGAAAAATCTACTCACTTAAAACATTCCCCCTAAATACACTTCTTTCATACAGCGACAACTCAGATTCCGCGTCAATGGGCGGTGAAATATATCACGAAATCAACGGCGCTCACGTATCTCTCGCTGAATACGAGGAGGCAATAGCTCCCTATTCTGCCCTCAACACAATTGAAGTCGGCAGACGCTTTACAATGGGCGATAATGTGGTAAATTACGGTTTACGCTATTCCGAAAGCTGGAAGGCTGTACTTGACAAAGACCAGAAGAAGCTCTGCAAGGAAAAGCTTGACGCTGAGCTTGCACTGGCACAGGAGGAAGAAAGAAACGCAGCCTTCGATTTCTGTGATTTCAACGGCGATAAAGTCCCTGAGCTTGTTATTTCTGCTGATACTGTCCCAGAATCCACCTGCACTGTTTACTATTTTTCAGGCGGACAGCTTGTACAGATGGAGGGAACATACGGCATTAACGGCGTTCTCAGCTTTGATACAGAGCAATATATTTTCTTTAATGATAACGGTGCTGAGAGCAAATATTGGAGCATTGCCAATTCCGCATTTCTGGCAAATGAGTATAAAAAATCCGACAGCATAACCTTAACAGGAAGAAAATATCCCCTGAACGAAAGCGGAATTTCCGCTGTATTTGGTTGATATGGCTAAGTCACGCTATGTATATGTATGCAGCAAGTGCGGCAGCGAAAGTCCTAAATGGAACGGACGATGCCCATCCTGCGGCTCCTGGAATACACTTGAAGAGGAACTTATAGAAAACGGAACAGGCAATTCTTCCTATACTATCCCCAATCTTTCAGATGAAATCCTTGAACTGGCTGATATAGGCGATGATACAGATGTACGCTATAATACAGGAATCGGCGAGCTTGACCGCGTTCTTGGCGGCGGACTTGTAAAAGGCTCTCTTGTGCTTTTAGGCGGCGAGCCTGGTATCGGAAAAAGTACCCTGCTGTTGCAGATATGCCAGTTTTTAGGGGAAAATCACTCGGTATTATATGTATCGGGAGAGGAATCAGCAAGACAGCTTAAAATCCGTGCAGCAAGACTTGGAGTAGACTCCGAAAATCTGTATATATTAACTGCAACGGATGCAGAAGCTGTGGCTGAAACAATCGCTTCAAGCGCCCCTGATATAGCTATAATCGACTCTGTGCAGACAATGAGCATAAGCCGTATTTCGTCAAGTCCCGGAAGTCTTACACAGGTCCGCGAATGTTCAAATCTGTTTATGCATACCGCGAAAAAGCAGGAAATCCCCATAATTATTGTCGGCCACGTCAACAAGGACGGCGCAATTGCAGGCCCTAAGGTTATGGAGCATATAGTTGACGCTGTACTCTATTTCGAGGGTGAACGTCATCAGAGCTACCGCCTGCTCCGTGCAGTGAAGAACCGTTTCGGCTCAACAAATGAAATCGGCGTATTTGAAATGCTTGACAAGGGGCTTGCAGAGGTTGAAAACCCCTCTCAGATGCTTCTTTCGGGCAGACCTCTCAACGTATCGGGTACCTGTGTAGCCTGCGTTATGGAGGGCAGCCGTCCCATTCTTGCGGAGGTTCAGGCTCTTGCCGCTAAAACAAGCTATTCCGCACCGAGAAGAATGACTACAGGCTTTGATTTCAATCGTCTAAGCATTCTCATAGCCGTTCTTGAAAAGCGATTGGGCATATTTATGGGCAGCCTTGATATATATCTTAATATAGTAGGCGGTTTCCGTCTTGACGAGCCTGCTGCCGACCTGCCTGTAGCTATGGCGCTTTATTCGGGTATTATGGACAAGCCCATTGATGAAACAGTTATTTCATTCGGAGAAATCGGACTTGGCGGTGAGCTTCGTTCCGTTTCCCACGCCGCACAGAGAATACGTGAGGCTGAACGTATGGGCTTTACAAAGGTGGTTATCCCGAAGCATAACGCTTCACAGATAAATCCAAAGGATTACAATATTGAGATTATCCCTGCGGCTACGGTAAAACAGGCATTCGGGGCTATATAAGGAGAAAAAATGAATAGATATATAAAATCAATTGCGGCGGCATTAGCTGTTTCTTTAACGCTTTGCGGCTGTTCCACGGAGACAGATAACGGAAATACTCCTGATAATACTTCATCTGTTTCTGATACTGAACTTCTTGATGAAGCTGTACAGCCATTCAAGGATTATTTCAGCGGATTTCTTACCAACGACGGCGACAAAATGCTGTTTTCAACAACTCCGCAGACATTTATTGACGAGATGAAATCCACAGGAAAATATGAGGAAATACTGTCACAGACTGTTGACAGCCTTATACCCGTTACTTTAGGTTCCTGGGAGGAACAATACGGTGATAATGTATCCGTGGAATTTCTCGAAATAACCGACAGTACCCGTCTTTCCGCTGATCAGCTTGATTTAGCTGAGCTTTGCTTTAAATACACCTATTTCGATGTAAACGCAGATGTTGAAATAGCCGAGGGCTATGAGGTAACATACCGATATGAAATAAAGGGTTCATCCGAATCCCAAGAGGGCAATGAAACCGCCTGCTTTGTGAGAGTTGAGAATGACAGTTGGAAAATGATTTCAGTAACTGCAGAAACACTTGAACAGTATCGCGGCGCAGCTGATATTGTAGAATCAGAAGAAACACCCGAGGCATAACAGAAAGGGGCTTATATGGCGGCTTTTGTTGAATTCAAAGATGTAAAAAAGACGTATAAAACAGGTGAAACGGAAATCAACGCTCTTAACGGTGCTGATTTTGAGATAAACAAGGGTGAATTCTGCGTTATTGTAGGTGCATCAGGTGCAGGTAAGACTACAATTCTCAATATTCTCGGCGGTATGGATACCCTTACAAGCGGAAGTGTTATTCTCGACGGTACGGATATATCCAAAATGTCCAAAAGACAGCTTACCGCCTACAGAAGATACGATATAGGCTTTGTATTCCAGTTCTATAACCTGGTACAGAATCTGACCGCTCTTGAAAATGTGGAGCTTGCGGCACAGATATGCCGTGAACCCCTTGATGCCGCAGAGGTGCTGAAACAGGTGGGACTTGAAGAACGTATGAAGAATTTCCCTGCACAGCTTTCAGGCGGCGAACAGCAGAGAGTTGCTATTGCAAGAGCCTTGGCGAAAAATCCCAAGCTGCTCCTTTGCGATGAGCCTACAGGCGCGCTGGACTACAATACAGGAAAGGCTGTATTGAAGCTTTTGCAGGATACCTGCCGTAAAACAGGTATGACTGTTGTTGTAATAACTCATAACTCCGCTATATCTGCTATGGCTGACAGAATTATAAAAGTCAAGAACGGTAAAGTGTCAAATATGCGGCTTAACGACAATGTCGTTGATGTTGCCGATATTGAATGGTGACGGCTATGGCACGTTCTATGAGAAAAACTACTCTCCGTGAAATTAAGCATACCTTAGGACGGTATATGGCTATTCTGGCTATTATCGCCCTTGGTGTGGGATTTTTCGCAGGAGTGCGAGATACTACCCCTGCAATGGTAAATATGATGGAAATATTCCTCGATGAAAAGAATTTTTACGATTACAGGATTGTTTCTACCTCTGGCTGGGATGATGACAGTGTAGCCGAATTTTCACAGCAGGCGGATGTGAAGTACGCTGAGGGAAGTATATCCCTTGACGCTTTATACTGCGTTCCACGCCGTTCAATTGATGAAACGGTTCTGAAAACCCATATGCTTCCCGAAAATATAAACGGTATTCGTGTGGTAGAAGGTACTCTCCCTGCAAAGGCGGACGAATGTGCAATTGAGCATAACAAGGGTTATAAAATCGGAGATAAAATTAAGGTTACGGACAGCAACGAGGATGAAACCCTTGAAATACTGGGAAATTCAGAGTATACTATTACTGCTCTTGTTATGTCCTCTTACTATATCAACCACGAAAAGGGTACAACTCCTCTGGGAAACGGTACTTTAGACAGCTTTGTGTATCTCCATAAGGATGCCTTTGATACTGATTATTATACTGAGGTATACGTCCGCTTTGACAATGACTATACTATGTATTCCGAAGAATACGACGAATTTATGAAAAATCGCTCTGATGAATGGGAAACTATATCAGAGGATATTGCTCTGAAACGCCACAACTCCCTTATGGATGAGGCAAAGGCTGA
Organism: Ruminococcus sp.; assembly: GCA_045531615.1. Taxonomy (GTDB): domain Bacteria; phylum Bacillota; class Clostridia; order Oscillospirales; family Ruminococcaceae; genus Ruminococcus. The sequence goes on along the minus strand of JAZSEJ010000095.1, from coordinate 44,487 downwards.
AATAGCTGACGCTAAGGCTGAACTTGAAGATAAGCGTGCTGAGGGACAGGCGGAGCTTGATAAATCCGCAATGGATATTGCTGACGGTAAGAAACAGCTTGCTGATACTAAAACTCAGCTCGACAGTGCAAAAGCTGACCTTGATATGCTGAAAGCTTTTATGGGCGACAGCTCCCCTCAGTATACAGAGGGTATGGCTCAGTATGAGCAGGGACTTGCGGAATATGAAAAGGCTTTGACTGACCTTGAAAAGGGCGAAAAGGAATATAACGACGGTCTTGCAGAATTCAATGAGAAAATTGCTGAGGGCGAAAAAGAAATTTCTGACGCTGAGAAGAAAATCAACGACACTGAATCCCCCTCTGTATATCTTCTTGACCGTAATACTAATATTGGCTATGCTCTCTTTGAAAACGATTCTGAAATCGTGGAGCAGGTTGCAAGGGTTTTCCCCATATTCTTCATACTTGTGGCGGCTCTTGTATGTATGACTACTATGAGCCGAATGGTTGAGGAACAGCGTACACAAATCGGCATACTAAAGGCTATCGGCTACTCCGAAGCTTCTATTATGGGCAAGTTTATGTTCTACTCCTGCTCTGCGGCTGTTATCGGCTGTGTACTGGGCTTCTTTATGGGGACAAGGCTTTTCCCCGAAATTATATGGATGACATATAAGCTTATGTACATTCCCCTTGATATGCCCTATTACTTCGATAAGGAGCTTGCAATTGCGGCTCTTGCTGTATCGTTGCTCTGTTCTGCTGGTACTACCTGGATTTCATGCCGTTTGGAGCTGAAAGAAACTGCGGCTTCTCTTATGCGTCCGAAGGCTCCCAAAGCAGGCAAACGTGTACTTCCCGAATATATACCGTTCCTCTGGAACAGACTGAAATTTCTTCATAAGGTGTCAATTCGCAATATTTTCCGCTATAAAGGCCGTTTCTTTATGATGGTTATCGGAATAGGCGGCTGTATGGCCCTTCTGCTGACAGGATTCGGTATTAAGGATTCCATTGCAGGCTTTGCGGATACTCAGTTTAACGAAATTCAGATTGCTGACGGTGCTGTGTCCTTTGATACAGCTAAAGTTGAGTCCGTCCGTGAGGCTCTCTCCGACAAGACCGGCGGTTTTGTGATGATGCGGCACGGCTCATGGGATTTGCTCTACGATAACAGGGTTAAAAGCATTGAGCTTGAAGCTGTTGAGGATTACGGCGATATATCGCAGTTTATGGTTTTCCGCGATATGGAGAAAAATCCTATTGCTTCCCCTGAGCTGAATGAAGCTCTTGTAAGCCATAGTATATCTGAAAGATACGGCGTTGAAATCGGAGAAGAAATTACCCTCCGTGACGCTGATATGCGTGAATTACACCTTAAAGTAACAGGAGTTTTTGAAAATCACGCCTATAATCTCATTTATATAAGCGGCGACACCTACGAAAATCAGCTTGGAAAATCCCTAACTCCCAACAAGGCGTTCATAAATTTCAATGACAGTGAGGATGTAAACAGTCAGAGTTCCGCAATAAACGGCATTAACGGCGTTATATCTGTTGAAAAATTTGCTGCTACCCGTGACCGTATGGCTGATATGATGAGCAGCCTTGACTATATTGTGCTTCTTGTTATTGTCTGTGCGGCGGCTCTTGCTTTTATTGTCATCTACAATCTGACTAATATTAACATCACGGAGCGAATACGTGAAATCGCCACTATCAAGGTACTTGGATTCTTCCGCCGTGAAACTTCTGCTTATGTTCTCCGCGAGAATATCGCCCTTACTTTGTTCGGTATCCTTGCAGGTATTGCTATAGGCATTCCTCTCCACAGCTTCGTTATGTCGCAGATTAAGGTTGATATCGTGGATTTCACCACAGTTATCTTTCCTCAGAGCTTTCTCTACAGTGCGGTTCTGACTTTGCTTTTCAACTTCATCGTAAATCTCTTTATGGAAGTGAAGCTTGAAAAAATTAATATGGCTGAATCGCTTAAGTCGGTTGATTAATTTCATATTCATTGAACATACCCCCTCACTATAGGGCAAAAATCGGCCTTTTTTCAACCAAAAATGGTTGATTGCTGAGGACAGCAACACACAAAGCCTGAACGAAATCTGCTTGCATATTTTCCGTCAGCTCGCCCAGAACTTCCTTGCCATACATCAAGTATGCCTGCGGAACTTCTGAACAACCTGACGAAAAATCTGACTTCGCATCTTCCGCACAAGCTCTGTGTGTTGCTGTCCTGAAAAATAACTTTTATTTTCTACTTTTTCACTAATTGCCAACAGGCGGAATTGTAGATATAATACAAAATTTACTGTTATATATATTTCCTATCTGCGTTATATTATATAATTTTATGTAGGGGCGGATATTATCCGTCCGCAGTCTGTATAAAAAGGCATAATTTATTTAAGGGCGACAATGCTCGCCCCTACAATTGGCTATATTGCGTTATTTTGTGTAGGGGCGACCATTGGTCGCCCACAATTTCGGAACGAAATTCAGGTTTTTGGACAATCTGGGGGCGGATGATATCCGCCCCTACACAGAATTACGGTATATAGCCAATTCGCAGGAACACGGCGTGCCGTGTCCGTTATGCAATACACCTTTTTCTACAGACTGAATATGGTATCGGTTTTTCCGATACCATATTTTTTATTATATACCTTTTATATGACCGATTATCTTTTATATTTTTGGATAAAAGCATAATATATCAGTTAATCAGTATTATTTATCATTGAAAACACCTCAAATCTGCGGTATAATATGGTTGTAAGGTTGAAACGGCCATTCAACAAAGGAAACGAAATTAGTCATTTCCAGTATATCATTATTAACCAACTTTATCGCAGCCTGTATAGGCACAGGCGCACAAACATTATGGAGGGAAAATTAATTATGAAGAATTCAATGATGAAGAAAAGAATTATGGCAATCGCTGCTTCCGCAGTTGTAAGCGTTTCTGCTGTAAGCGGTACTCTCAACAGCTTTATTGCTCCTATGACAAACAACCTCTCAACCGCTTATGCGGCTGAGGCAAGCGTTAAAATCAATGCTGCTGTAGGCTACGCTGAGGGTATGTACGCTACATGGGGCGCTGTTTCAGGTGCTTCCGGCTACAACGTTTATGTTGACGGTACTCAGATTGATTCTGAGCTTATCAGACAGTACAGCGGCTATATGAGAGCTGACGCTGTTGGTCTTAAGGCAGGCAGCCACACAATCAAGGTTGTTCCCATTATCAACGGTACTCCTGATACTTCTAAGGCTGCTGAGGCTACTGCAAGCGTTTATGCTCACGACAGAAGCGGTTATGCTTTCGCTGATGGACACGCTCCCGGTGCTTATAACAACGACGGTACTCTCAAAAGCGGTGCAATTGTTGTTTATGTTACCAACGAAAACAAGAACAGCGTTACAGTAAAGCTCAATGCTCAGGGCAAGGGCGAGGTTGACTGTACAGGTCTTCAGAACATCATCACAGCTTACAAAAAGGGTAAGGAAACTCGTCCGATCTCTATCAGACTTATAGGTAACATCACAGACCCCTCAGTTCTTACAAACGGCGATATTGTTCTCGATACTGTTACAGCTGGTATGACAATTGAGGGTATTGGCTCTGACGCTACTGCAAACGGCTTCGGTATCGTTCTTAAAAACTGCGTTGACGCTGAAATCAGAAACCTCGGCTTTATGAACTGCAATAGCTCTGAGGGTGATAACTGCGGACTTCAGCAGAATGATTCTTACTGCTGGGTTCACAACTGCGATTTCTTCTACGGCGACGCAGGCTCAGACGCTGACCAGGCTAAGGGCGACGGCGCTCTTGATACTAAAAAATCCCACCACATTACCCATTCCTACAACCACTTCTTTGACAGCGGAAAATGTAATCTCCAGGGTGCAAATGCAAGTGATACTTCAAATTACATCACATATCACCACAACTGGTTTGACCACTCCGATTCACGTCATCCCCGTGTAAGAGTTGCTACTGTTCACGTATATAACAACTACTATGACGGTAACTCAAAGTATGGTATCGGCTCAACAACAGATTCCGATATCTTTGCTGAAAACAACTATTTCCGCAACTGTAAATATCCTATGCTTACATCCAAGCAGGGCAGCGATAATGAAACAGGCGGCACATTCTCAGGTGAAGTCGGCGGCGTAATCAAGGCTTACGGCAATATCATTGAGGGTGCAAAGGCTTTCGTTCCCTACAGCGAAAATCCCTCTGCTTTTGACGCTTATGTTGCTTCATCAAGAACTGAGCAGGTTCCTTCCTCCGTTAAGGCTATCAGCGGCGGAGCTTCATATAACAATTTCGATACAGCAAGCGATTTCTACAGCTATAATGTTGACGCTGCTGCTGACGTTCCCTCTATAGTAATGTCCAAGGCCGGTCGTGTTGACGGAGGTGACTTCAAGTGGGAATTTAATGACGCTGTTGATGATGCAGATTCTGGTGTAAATTCTGCTCTCAAATCAGCTCTCAAGGCTTATGATGATTCAATTGTTGCTATAGGTTCAGGATTCAAGGATGATGTTTCTAATCCTCCTACAACTACTCCTGCTGCTACAAATCCGCCCTCATCGCCTTCAACTACAACGAAGGCTCCCTCACAGACCACGCCTGCACAGACAAATCCCACAACTCCTTCTGTGTCAGGCGGACAGGTCCACGACTTTACAGCTAACGGACTTAACAGCTCATTCTTTACAATTTCAGGTAACCTTTCCACAAGTAAGGGTACTGTTAACTATGACGGTAAAACTCTCACTCAGTGTCTGAAAATTGAAACTGCTACAAGTATTTCATTCAATGCAGGTTCAGCAGGAAAGCTTACTCTTGTATTCGTTGAGCCTACTGCTACTATCAAGGTGGACGGTACTAAGTACACTGCAAACAACGGAATTATTTCAGTAGACCTCGGTGCAGGCGCTCATACAATCACAAAGGCTGATACTTCAAATCTGTTCTATATGGTATACGGTGGAAGTGCAGGTACAAATACAACTCCTCAGCAGCCTGCTCAGACTACAGCTCCTCAGAATCCCTCACAGCCTGTTGTGACATCTGTTGTTGATATTCCAGGTGCAGTTGTTCCCTCTGGGGATATCAAGGTAGAGTATGCAGGCGGCTGGAACGAAATGGCTTACCTTGTATGCTCAGGTCTTAACGACGCATCAGTTACAGGCGTTTCATACTCAGGTGCTTCAAATGGTTCACTTACAGGTGATGACTTCAAATACCTTGTAAGAGATGTTGCAGAGGGTGTTCGTGTTGATATTCTCGGACTTACTCCCGGTGAATACTCAATTACTCTTGAAACATCAAAGGGCAAGGTTACTCAGCCCGGTATCGTTGTAGGCGCTCAGGACCGTTCAGGCTATGCTCACTTCAATTACAATGAGGGTGTAGGCGCTTACACAGATAATGGTACTATCAAGGCTAATGCAAAGATACTCTACATCACAGAGGACAACAAGAATACTGTTACAATCACATCAAAGGACGGCACATCTGTAACAGGTATCGGTAATATTCTTAACTCCGCAGGTCAGGACGCAGGCAGCGGAAAGACATCAGGCGGCGGCAAGGCAAATACAAACAGCGGTATCATCAAAAAGCTCGCAGAGGACGGTACTCCCCTTGTTATCCGTATCATCGGCAACGTATCTGCTCCCGAGGGAGTTACAGCATACGACTCTGTTGATTTCGGCGGCTCTGTAGGCGACAACGGATTTATGGCAAGAATGCGTTCAGGTAAAGACATCACTATCGAGGGTGTCGGCAATGACGCTGCAATTGACGGCTGGGGTATTCACTTTATAGCAACATCTGCTGATCCTCAGTTCGGCAAGTCATTTGAAGTAAGAAATATTGCATTCAAAAATGTTCCTGAGGATTGTATCGGTATGGAGGGCGTTCAGGAGGGTGACAATCTTACAGCTCCTGTTGAAAGATGTTGGATTCACAACTGTGAATTCTACGTTCCTCACGTTGCAAATCCTGCTGAATCTGATAAGGCAGAGGGTGACGGAGCTTGCGACTTCAAGCGTGGTCAGTACTTTACAAACAGCTACTGCTACTATGAAGGCTATCACAAGACAAACCTTGTAGGTGCATCTGACTCAAACTATCAGTATCACCTGACATATCACCACAACTACTGGAAAAACTGCGAATCAAGAGGTCCTCTTGCTCGTCAGGCTGACATTCATATGTACAACAACGTATTTGACGGACAAACAAGCTACTGCCAGAATCCCAGAGCCAACGCTTATATTTTCTCTGAATATAACGTTATGAAGGACAGTAAAGACCCTGTAACAGTTAAGTCAGGCGGCGTTGTAAAGAGCTTCAACGACGTTTACATCAACGTTAAGGGCGATCAGGCTGCAAATGTAGTTTCAAGCAGAAGCGAAAAGGTTTCTTCAAGCTGTAAATATGCAGGATTTGAGACAGATTCCTCTATAAGCTACGTTGCATCAGGCAATTATAATCTTACAGAGGCTACAGGCGAAGCGCTCCTTACAAAGCTTTCAGACTTATTCGACACAGATGGCGGATGTATGGATAACGAGAAAATTACATCAGGCGTTGTAATTACACCTCCAACAAACACACAGCCTACAACTCAGCCTACTACAACAAAGCCCGTAACAACTACTACAACTCCCGCTAACCCCACAACTCCTGTAGCAGGCATTGCAGGCGATGCTAACTGTGACGGTATTGTTTCTATGGCTGATGCTGCAGCAATATTCCAGCACCTCGGCAATCCCGACAAGTATGGTCTTTCTGCACAGGGTTCTGCAAATGCTGACGTATTCAACAAGGGTGACGGCGTTACAGGAAGCGACGCACTTTCAGTTCAGAAGCTTGTTGCTGGTATAATCTCATCACTTCCAGAATCTGTGAAGTAATTTAAATATGCCCGTTCCTTAAATATAATGATATACGGAAAAGAGAGTTCCTTCGGGAGCTCTTTTTTCTATGCATAAAAATACCTTATTGCTTTTGATGCAATAAGGTGAGATTTTTATTTTTTATAAAGAGATATACCATATTTCTGACAGAATTCCGCTGCAACGCTTTTTATGGAATAATCAAGTCTACTGTAACAGAAATTTTTAATATCATCAGGGATATCACCGTAAAATGCCTCTGCAATACCTCCAGCGATACACGCCATTGTATCAGCATCGCCGCCAAGAGATACCGCATTTCTTACCGCACTTTCATAATCCTCCGAATCAAGAAATGCTACAATTGCAGGTGGTACAGTATAGTTTGTGCTACTGTCAAAAGTGTATGCCTGCTTTATGTCCATAAGCATATAATCAAGGTCAAGTCTGAATTTTCGACTCAGATATTCCCTTATTTTCTCCTTGGATTCACCGTGAAAAGCAAGGAATACCGCACTTGCTACCGCTTGCGTGCCGCGTATAGCTTCGCGGCAGTTGTGAGTATACAGACAGCTTGCCTTAGCCTGCATACACACCTGTTCTAGGCTGTCGTAGGCATAGCCTATGGGAACGGCTCTCATAGCCGCACCATTGCCATAACTCCGCTGTTTTCTCGTATTTCCACGGTCAGACGCCCATTTAATAAACATCTGCCCATAGCCAGCGTGAGGAAAATATGAGTAATACTGCTTATACTGGGCGGCATACTCCTTTCCACGGTTTTTTATCTGCCCTTTTGTAATATTTTCATCATTCAACAGTATCGCCTTACATACCGCCGCTGTCATAACACTGTCGTCGGTAAATGTACTTTCTCTGCGCAGTGGGAAATTATAATCCTTTGTGCAGTGGACTTCGTAATATGAGCCGATAATATCGCCAAAAATCGCTCCGAACATAAATTTTCACCTCTCAGAACAACGGTGCAACAAATTTTAAAATCTGCCCTGTTATTTTGTAGTAAAGCTTTTCTTTTTTTATGGTTTCAAATGTTACTTCGCGGCATTTTTCCAGAGTCTGCGAAAAATCCGCTTCAATATCGGGAATACAGCTTGTTCTGTACATATATGCTGCACACTCGAAATGATGATACAGACTGCGATAATCAAGGTTTATCGTTCCTACAACCGCTTTTTCATCGTCACAGACGAATATCTTTGAATGAACAAAGCCAGGTGTATACTCATAAAGCTTTACACCAGCTTTTGTAAGCTCCTTATAATGTGTCTTTGCCAAGGCAAATGCCATTTTCTTATCCGGTATTCCAGGAAGAATTATTTTAACATCAATTCCCCTCTGTGCCGCATATTTTATAGCATTTTCCAGTTCACCGTCAAGGATAAGATACGGTGTCATAATATGGACATAGCTTGTGGCGCGGTTGAGAATATCAATATACACATTCTCCCCCACCCTCTCATCATCAAGGGGACAATCAGCGTATGGCATTACAAAACCGCTGCATTTTTCCACATCAACGGGAGCAAGCCATTTGTCCCACTCAGGCTCTTTTTCAGAGATATTCCACATCTGCAGAAACATAAGGGTAAAACTGCGGACAGCCTCACCTTTCAGCATAACCGCAGAATCCTTCCAGTGTCCGAATCTCTCACGGCGGTTTATATATTCATCCGCAAAGTTAATTCCTCCAGTAAATGCTGTCTTACCGTCTATTACGAGGATTTTTCGGTGGTCACGGTAGTTGTAGTAGGTTGAAAGAAATGGTGTAATTGTAGCAAACGCCTTGCATTTTATACCTAAATCCGCCATACGCTTTGGATAATCGTGTGTTAAAGTTGACATTTCGCACATTCCGTCGTACATCACGCGAATTTCAACTCCCTGTGCCGCCTTTTCTTTTAGCTTTTCAAGGATTTTCCCCCACATAAAGCCCTCATCTATGATGAAATACTCCATAAATATGAATTTCTCGGCTTTATCAAGCTCCTCTAAAACTGCTGCAAATTTTTCCTCTCCGCTTGCATAAAACTCGGTTTCCGTATTGGTATATATAGGAAAACAGCCTGTACGGTTAACATAGCGGCATAAATCGTCTGTTCCTGAACGTGTAAGCTGTACGTCCGCCATAACGCTTTCATCCTGAGGAATTATAGTTTTCGTTTCTCTGATTAAGGCTCCAACGCGCTTTTTTATGGCAAAATGTCCGAAATCTGTCTGGGTAAGCAGCAGTAGTATCGTCCCGGGTACAGGAAAAACAAAGAATATAATCATCCAGGTCAGCTTTGCAGTGGAGTTCATTTCACAATTGAACAGCCAGATAATCGACACTGCTGTAAGTATACCGAAAATCACACGAAAATATGGGCTTGATTCCTCAAAATGAATGTACATTGAAGCTATTATGAATATTTCTAATGAAAAAAGAATCAAAATCATAAAAAGTCTGCTGAAAATCAGCTTAAAAAAGCCTTTTCTCTGCTTTGGTATAAGTCTTAATATTCCGTCGTCAGGTATTTTTCTTTTAAACATATAACCCCTCAATCTAAAATAATACTACTGTTTCCCTTTCTTATTCCCATAACCATAGTGCTGCCCTCGCCAAAAATGCGGTCAAGCTCCTTTATGTAGCCATTTACCATATAATTCGGCACAAAAGCCTGTATTGTTCCAGCAAATCCGCCGCCGTGAACTCTTACAGCACCGCTTCCATTGAGATATCTTCGGCTTACGGTTATCCCCACCATAATCTCCTGTTTTTCCCTATTTTTCATGGAAAACATATTCTGCAAAAGCATCGCAGAAGAATTTCCCGATTCATTGATAAAGCCGAAGAATTCCGTAAAGCTACCCCTTTCAAGAGACTCCGCCGCCGATACGGCTCGCTGATTTTCCGCGAAGAAGTGTACTGCTCGTACAATTGCTCTGTCACTGCATATTCCGCGTATTTTCGGGAGATTTTCGTAAAACTGCTCCTCGTCGGCTTCTCCAAGATAATCAACTCCCATAGCTTTTGCAACTGATTTCATATCGTTGACGATTTCATCATAATCATCGCTGAGATTACTGTGACTGCCCTTTGTATCGACAATACAAAGACTATAGCCCGACTGTGAAAAATCAAAGTCAATTTTATGTATATCAGGCTCATTCTGATTTCTCAGGTCAATCCTAATCATCCCCCCTATGGCACAGGTCAACTGGTCCATAAGTCCGCATTTTTTTCCGAGAAATTCATTCTCAGCATACTGACCGATTTTCGCCATATCAATTGCTGATAGATTTCCATTGCCGCTTTTATTCAAAATACTACAAATAAGCATTTCATATGCCGCAGATGAGGAAAGTCCGCTTCCAACGGGAATATCTGACGTTATGTAAGCATCAAATCCGCCGCATATAATTCCACGCTTAGCAAATTCTGATATAATTCCTGCAGTCAATGCACTGTATCCGCTGTATTTTTCAGCAATATCTGATAAATCGGTTATGTCAATTTCCATAGGCTCAAAACCTTCGGACATAATTCGCACAACTGCTTCATCGTGATAAGCCACAAATCCCAGTATATCCAGTGTTACAGCCGCCGCAAGAACACTTCCGCATTGGTGGTCTGTATGATTTCCGCATATCTCAGTGCGGGCAGGAACAGAAAAAACGTGTATATCCTCCCGCTGTGGATAAAGCCTTGAAAAGTTTTCCGCACCGCTCAGATATCTTGCTCTCTGACGGAGCTTTTCCATATCGTTATTTCGATATATACGCGAAAACAACTCGTCCAGACCGCCATTTGTAATTTTATTTGAAAGTTCATAAATAGTCATATAATCACCCACCTTAAATAATATTATATACCTTTTTAATAGAAAAATCCATAGTTTTCATTAAATTTTCATTTCATCAATAATTTTTTTGTTAATTAAGCACATTACATACTGTTTAGAATTGTTAATAATAGATATTTTCTAAAAGCTTCCGCCTAATCTCTTGACATCAGCAATAAAATATAGTATACTTAAATTATAGTGAAAAAAGTTATAGTTAATCAGAAATTTAATTAATCAAGGAGGCAAAATATTATGGCTGATATAAAAATCATCGCTCCCCCACTGCCCGATATGCCCTGGTGTGAAAAGCCCGAAGGATGTACAACTCCAATGTGGCGACACCCTGAAAACCCTATTATAAAGCGAAATCCCCTTCCAGACGTTGCCCGTATTTTTAACAGCGCCGTTATTCCCTATGGAAACGGCTATGTGGGAGTTTTCCGCGGTGAGCAGCGTGACGGTATGCCTCACGTTTATTTCGGTACAAGCTCCGACGCACTTAACTGGAGTTTCCAGGAGGAAAAAATTAAGTTTATTGATGAGGATGGAAATCCATTCCAACCTATATATGCCTACGATCCGAGATTAATTAAAGTTGAGGACACATATTACGCTATATGGTGCCAGGATATGTACGGTGCGGCCATAGGTATGGCTAAAACTACCGATTTCAAGACATTTACACGTCTTGAAAACCCTTTCCTCCCCTACAACAGAAATGCTGTGCTTTTTCCACGAAAAATCAACGGCAATTTCGTGATGCTGTCCCGTCCCTGCGATAACGGTCACACTGCTTTCGGTGATATATTCATCAGCGAAAGCCCCGATATGGTATATTGGGGTAAACACCGCCACGTTATGGGCAAATCAGATAACTGGTGGGAAAGCCTTAAAATCGGCGGCGGCGCAGCTCCCATTGAAACAGACAAAGGTTGGCTTATTTTCTATCACGGCGTTGTAAATACCTGCAACGGCTATGTTTACAGCATAGGTGCTGCAATACTTGATATCAACGAGCCTTCAAAGGTTCTCCACCGCTGTTCACGCTATGTCCTCGCCCCCGAAGAATGGTACGAGGAACGTGGATTCGTTCCCAACGTTTGCTTCCCCTGCTGTACACTGCACGATAGTGAAACAGGACGTATCGCTCTTTATTATGGCTGTGCTGACAGCTATGTCGGTGTTGCTTATACAACTGTTGAGGAAATATACGATTACATATTAAAATATGACCTTCTCCAGAAAGATGATTCTTCAATCGGAAGAAGATAAGGAATCTATATAAATTGCCATTTTCTACCTATCCTCTCGTCCCTGTCGGCTAACCCGACAGGGATTTTTCGTCATTTTACACAATAAATACTGTTTATAATTGTTCAATAATCACTTGATTTGCCGTTTTTTTAGATTTTTCACAAAAAAGGCTTGCAGTTTTTTGTGAAATGTGATAAAATAAGTATGATAATTATTATCTAAAGCTATGCTTTGATAATCCAATATGAACATCTGTCGCAAATTCAACGATAAATGTTTTATTTTATTGCTCCGCAAAAAATCTGAGCGGTATAGCAATATGAATAAGGAGTTTACTATGGCAAAAATCAAGGCCGCCGTCATTTTTGGCGGTACGTCGCAGGAACACGAATTATCCCTCGCATCTGCTGCCGAGGTTATACGAAATATCCCCACTGATACTTACGAAGTAATCGCTGTTGGTATCACACGCAAGGGACGCTGGCTCTACTTTCCTGGAGATGCAGATGAAATAGCTGACGGAACATGGGAAATGAATCCCGACTGCACCTCCGCTATACTCTCCCCTGACCCTCTCCACAGAGGCATTATCATAATGGAAAACGGTGAGGCTTCAATAAGAAGGATTGACGTTGTACTCCCCCTGTTACAGGGCAAAAAAGGTGCTGACGGTACAATCCAGGGATTGCTTAATATGGCGGGTATTCCATACGCAGGCAGTTCTCTGCTGTCCTCTGCTTCCTGTATGGATAAATCCCATACCCATATGATTATGGACGATTACGGCATAAAAACTGCCCCATGGAAGCTTCTTACACAAAGGGATATCAACAATATAGACGATAAGTGTCTTGAAATCTCAAAGGCTATCGGTTTCCCAATGGCAGTTAAGCCTGCCAACAGCGGATGCAGTGCAGGTACAAGCACAGCAAATGATTTTGATGAACTTGTTGCAGCTGTAAAATTAGCTTTCTCCAACGATAACAAGGTTGTTGTTGAAAAATATATAAGCGGTCGCAAGCTCGAAGTAGCTGTTTTTGGCTATGATTCGCCGTTTGCTTCAAATGTGGGCGAAATAGTTTCCACCGATGCAAAATACGACCCCACTGAGGTCAGAAAAAGCTCAGGGGATGACCTGGTAATTCCCGCGGATTTATCTGCAGAAATTGCCGAGTATGTACGCGAAACTGCTATAAAGGCATTCAAAGCAATGAACTGCAAGGGTATTGCAAGAATAGATTTCTTCCTTGCCGATGACGGTTCACTCCTTCTTAATAAAATAGGAACTGCCCCTGGAATGCGTGTAAACAGCGTTTACCCCAAGCTTATGAAGGAATACGGAATGGAGCTTTCTGAGGTTATTGATATGCTCCTTGAGGCGGCTGTTGAAAATGCCGACAAAAGCTATTAAAGGGTGAATTAATTGAAAAGTAATGTTACTATTTCCCTGACCAGTATTCAATGGCAGGATGGTGAAAAAACTGAAACAGAGCTTGTCACAAAGGCTTATCACTCCCGTTCTGGAGGCTGCGATATCATCTCCTACGAAGATACCGAGGCAACAGGCTTTGAAGGCTCTGTAACCACTATAAAAACTGACGGAAATACCGCCTATATCACAAGGGAGGGCACTGCAAACTCAGCTCTCGCCCTTGAAACAGGAAGGAAAAATTTCTGTCAGTATGATACCCCCTACGGCAGTATGCAGTTGGGAGTATATACCCACAACGTGGATAATACCATTGCCGAAAATGGCAGGCTTTATCTGAAATATTCCCTTGATTTAAACGCTTCTCCCCTTTCGGAGAATGAACTGATAATGAACATAAAAAACAATTGAAAGGATTTTATCAATGTCTGACCTTATCAAATCTGCTTCCGAAGAACTTCGCGGACTTATACTTGAAGCTCTCGGAAAACTCGTTGCAGAGGGTGTTGCCCCTGCTGACGCTCTCCCCGATTTTGCAGTAGAAATCCCTGCTGACAAAACCCACGGCGATTTCGCGGCAAATACCGCTATGGTATGCGCAAGAGCATTTAAAATGCCGCCAAGAAAAATTGCTGAGCTTTTATGCGAGAAAATCGACCTCAGCGGCTCTGTTTTCGACCGCGCCGAAATCGCAGGCCCTGGATTTATGAACTTTTTCCTTAATAAGAAATGGTTCGCTGACGCTCTGAAAAACGTCCTTGACGAAAATGACAGCTACGGCAGAACAAATGCAGGTAACGGTAAAAGTGTTCTCGTCGAATTCGTTTCAGCCAACCCAACAGGTCCTATGCATATAGGAAACGCTCGAGGCGGTGCTATCGGCGACTGTCTTGCAAGCGTTCTCGACTGGGCAGGATATAAGGCCGAACGTGAATTCTATGTTAACGATGCAGGTAATCAGATTGAAAAATTCGGCAAATCCCTTGACCTCCGCTATATGCAGCTCTGCTCCGACAAGGGTACTGCTGCCATTGAAAAGTACAGCGATACAGAGGAGCTTATAAAGTATCTCTACGATTTAAGCGGCGAGGGTATGGATTTTGAGATGCCCGAGGATGTATATCTGGGTATGGATATCATCGAACACGCACTGAATTTCCTCAACATCAACGGAAATTCCTATGCTGAGGCTTCTGTGGAGGAACGCAGAAAGGCACTTGTTGACTACGCTCTCCCCATTAATATAGCAGGTCTTGAACGCGACCTTAAAAAATATCGTATTATCTACGATAACTGGTTCAAGGAAAGCGTAATTCACGAGAGAAACGAAACAAAGACAGTTGTGGACAAGCTTCTCGAAAATGGCAATGCCTATGAGCTTGACGGTGCAATATGGTTCAAAGCTACCGATTACGGAATGGACAAAGACTTTGTTCTTCGCCGTTCAAACGGACTTTACACATACATCGTACCCGATATAGCTTACCACTACGACAAGCTTGTAACACGTAATTTTGACAAGGCTATCAACATCCTCGGTGCCGACCACCACGGCTATGTTCCCCGTCTGAAAGCAGCTCTTACAGCTCTCGGCGTTGATGCTTCAAAGCTGGATGTAATCCTTATGCAAATGGTACGTCTTGTAAGAAACGGCGAAACTGTCAAGCTTTCAAAGAGAAGCGGTAAGGCAATCACTCTTGTCACACTTCTTGATGAAATCCCGATTGACGCTGCAAGATTCTATTTCAACCTTCGTGAAGCTAATTCACAGTTTGAGTTTGACCTCGACCTTGCAGTTGAAAAGTCATCTCAGAATCCCGTATTCTACGTTCAGTACGCCCACGCAAGAATATGCAGCCTTATGGCTAATCTTGCCGCAGAGGGTATCACACTTCCCGACAACGCAGACCTGACGCTTCTCAGCGATACAAGAGAAATCGAGCTTATCCGCCACCTTGCTTCACTCCCCCGTGAGGTTGAGCTTGCGGCTAAGAATTACGACCCCTCAAAGCTTACAAAGTACGCTATTGATACAGCTACTCTGTTCCACCGCTTCTATGACGGATGCAGTGTAAAGAACGCAGAAACAGCTGAGCTTATGAATGCAAGAATCGTACTTGCACAGGCTGTACGCCAGGTTCTCAGAAACGTTCTTACAATTCTGAAAATCGACTGTCCTGAGAAAATGTAAAAGTTACTATTTGGTTACAGTGATTTTTCAAAGGTTGTTAATTTGTCACAAAGTCAACAGTGAAAATTTGATGAAAAATCTTATTTTCAAAGAAATTTAACAGTTTGTTCATAATTTATTCATAAAAATATGTTACAATTTGTAATATATTATGAATCGGATAAAATCTAATTAATGAAAGGGATCTTTACTTATGTCCAACAGATTATTTCAGGGTTTAGTTCACCAGATGAGAGATACAATCGACACAACTATGGGTGTCGTTGATGAGACTGCTACCATTATTGCCTGCAGCGACCTTTCAAAGGTAGGCACAACTAATGAGTTCGTATCTCTCGACCTCAGCGATTCACACGATATATTCATCCGCGACGGTTATACATACAAGCCCTTCGGCTCCCGTGTAAAGCCTGATTACGCTGTATTTGTAGAGGGCGTTGACGACGCTGCTGCAAAGTATGCAAGCATCCTCGCTATCACACTCTCAAACATCAAGCAGTACTACGATGAGAAGTACGACAGAAACAACTTCATCAAGAACGTAATCCTCGACAACGTACTCCCCGGAGATATCGTTATCAAGGCACGTGAGCTTCACTTCAACGCTGAAATCAGCCGCGCTGTATTCCTTATCAGAATCGTTTCTGCTAATGATATTTCAGCTTACGATGTTATTCAGAACCTTTTCCCCGACAAGAACAAGGACTTCGTTTTCAATATCACAGAGTCTGATATCGTTCTTGTTAAGGAGCTTAAGTCAACAGTTGACTCCAAGGATCTTGAAAAGCTCGCTCGTTCTATTGCTGATACTCTCTCCTCTGAGTTCTATACCCGTGTAAACGTAGGTATCGGTACATCCGTTATCGGCGTGAAGGACTTAGCACGCTCCTTCAAGGAAGCACAGATGGCTCTCGAAGTTGGTAAGGTATTCGACACAGACAAGGTTATCGTAAGCTATGATAATCTGGGTATTGCCCGTCTTATCTACCACCTCCCCACAACTCTCTGTGAAACATTCCTCCACGAGGTATTCAAGGTTGGAAGCATTGACTCCCTTGATCACGAAACACTTTTCACAATTCAGAAGTTCTTTGAGAACAACCTGAACGTATCCGAAACATCAAGAAAACTCTTTGTACACAGAAACACTCTCGTGTACAGACTTGAAAAAATCAAGAAGCTGACAGGTCTTGACCTCCGTGAGTTCGATCACGCTATTATCTTCAAGATTGCTCTTATGGTAAAGAAGTATCTGTCCGCTAACCCTGTTAAGTTCTAATAGGGCAATAAAGCATAAAATCCCGTTCCGTCAGCTGTCGGGCTTCGATAGAAAGAAAAAACGGAAGCTGACTACGACAGTTCACGGACAGTTCAACAGAAAGGTCAGGTGACACCATGGTTGAGCTTCAGAACGTATCCGTGACCTATTCAGGCGGTGTTGACGCTTTAAATAATGTCAGCCTCAAAATAAACGATGGCGATTTCGCTTTCGTTGTAGGTTCATCGGGTGCGGGAAAAAGTACCATGATTAAACTCTTGCTTAAAGAAATTGATGCCACAAGCGGCTCAGTTACCGTAAACGGCTACAATTTAAGCAAGCTCAAAAAACGTAAAATCCCCGAATTCCGCCGTACCCTCGGCTTTGTATTCCAGGATTTCCGACTCATTCCATCTATGACGGTTTACGAGAATATAGCTTTCGTACTCCGTGTTCTCGACGCTCCATTAAAGTACATAAGAAAGAGAGTTCCCTACGTTATAAGCCTCGTAGGACTTCACGCAAAGACAAATTCATACCCTGATGAGCTTTCGGGCGGTGAAAAGCAGCGTGTTGCCATTGCAAGAGCATTGGTTAACGACCCGCAGCTTATTATTGCGGACGAGCCTACGGGTAATATCGACCCCGAGCTTTCCTACGAAATCGTTGAGCTTTTAAAGGGCATCAACGACCAGGGCACAACCATTCTTATGGTAACTCACGAGCACGACCTCGTCCGTCATTTCGGCGGAAGAATTATAAATATCACCAACGGCGAAATTGTATACGACGAGATTGTAACGGGTACAAATGCAGAAGTGCTTCCCGAAGTGGAGCTTGCACAGGCAATGGAAAATGCCGCCCGCCCTCGTCCTCAGTACGCAATGCCCGAGGATACAGGCGAAAACAACGTCCCATATGTGGATGATGTTATAGCTGCAATAACAAGCACCGCCACAGAACAGGGAGGTGCTGAACAATGAAAATAAGCGGTATTAAATACCTTGCAAATCAGGGTATTGAAAATATCTGGAAGAATAAAATGATGGCTTTTGCCACATTCTGCGTTCTTCTTATATCACTTCTTCTTGTAGGCTGTTCAGTATTGTTCTATATCAATATGAACTCTATGATTCTCGGTTTGGGTAATCAGAACGAGGTTGCCGTTTACGTCGAAACAGACACTCCGCAGGAGCGCGTTGACGAAATCGGAGAACAGCTCAGGAATATGGACAATATAGGCTCTGTAACCTATATCTCCAAAAAAGAAGCATACGAGCGTATGCAGAATCAGATTTCACAGGGTAAGGAAATTTTCGATTATATCGACGATTACCAGTTTATGCCCGATGGTTTCAGCGTAACTGTTGTTGACAACGAACAAATCAGAGCTACAGTTGAAGCCATTGCACGAATTGAAAATATACAGAGTGCCGACTCATCACCGCAGGTTGCGGAATTTCTCCGTGAACTCCGCCGTGTTGTCACACTTATAGCAGGTGCGGCAATTATCGCTCTTGCGGCAGTTTCAATGATTATGATTTCCAATACCACCAAAGCAAGCGTATTTGCAAGACGTGAGGAAATCCAGATTATGAAATATGTCGGTGCTACAAATGCATTTATCAGAACTCCCTTCTTTGTAGAGGGACTTGTTACGGGATTTTTCTCCGGGGCAGGCGCTTTCTTTATCACCTGGGCAATTTATCGCTCAGTATATGATATACTTATGGCACAGGGTATGCTTATTAATGCATTTGGTGCCGGAAGTATTGTTCCTTTTGCCGATATCCGCTTATACTGCGGTATTGCATATCTTGCAGTCGGCTCTCTTGTAGGAGCATTCGGAAGCGTTATAAGTACACGCAAACACCTTGACGTTTAAAGCCGTTCAGCATATTTGCTGACGAAAGGAGCATAATACCAATGAACAAGTTAAAATTCATCCGAAAGGCACTTGCCCTTATCACCTGTACAGCTATTTCGATTGGAATAACAGCTTCATTCCCGAAGCAGACCAATGACGGCAGCACAGCAGAGGCTGCAAGAACTATCGGAGAAATTCAGGAGCAGAGAAAAGCCAATGCGGAAAAAATCGCAGCTCTTGAAGAAAAAATCGGCGGACTTGAAGGCGAAAAGAATTACGAAAAGCAACAGCAGGCTTATCTTGAGGAGCAGATTGACATAATACAGGAAAATATCAACCTTCTCAACGCAGAGCTTGAAGCTATCAAAGCTGACATAACCGCTACAGAAACAAATATCACAAATCTTGACGCTGATATTGTAAATCAGCAGACCGCAATTGATGAAAATATCGAGCTTTTCAAAAAGCGTCTTTGCACGATGTATATGAACGGCAACGAAACTTCTGCTTCAATTGTACTCGGTTCATCAAGCTTTTACGATATGATGTCAAGAGTTCATATGATTAACCGTATTGCTGAATACGATGATAAGCTTATAGACGAGCTTATTACAAAGATTGAAAGTCTTGAACAATCAAAGGCTGACCTCGAAAGAGAAAAACTCAATCTTTCAATGAAGCTTGAAGAACAGAATAAGCGTAAGGAAGAAAAAGACGCTGAAATTGCTTCTCTCAATGAGAAAATGCAGTTCACACAGTACGAAATTGACCGTCTTGCCCGTGAACAGGCCGAGCTTGAACGTGACAAGGCTGATATTGAGGCTGAACAGGCTGCCCTTGACGCTGAGGAAGATGCTTGGTATGCTGAAATTGAGCGTCAGCGACAAGAGGCACAGCGCCTCTGGGAGGAGGAGCAGAAGCGACTCCAGCAGCAACAGAATAACAACAATAGTGGCGGAAGTGCAAGCGTACCTGCTGCACCGTCAGGCCCCACTTATGTTCCCGTAACTCCCTCACAGAGCGGATTTGCGTGGCCCGCACCTGGATTCAGCTATATTTCAAGCTATTTCGGCCCTCGCTGGGGAAGAAATCACAACGGCATTGACGTTGGTGACGGCGGAATTATGGGTGGTACCTGTGTTGCATCACAGTCTGGAACTGTTATCGGAGTTGTAAACTGCTGTACTCATAACTTTGCTAAGAACTACAGCTGCGGATGCGGCGGCGGTTACGGAAACTATGTACTTATCTCCCATGACGGTACATATTCCACAATTTACGCTCATATGACATCTGCATGGGTATCTGTAGGTGACTACGTTCAGCAGGGACAGGCTATCGGCTCTATCGGCTGTACAGGCCATTCTACAGGCGCACATCTTCACTTTGAAATACGTGTAAACGGCGTTGCGCAGAATCCCCTTAACTATGTAGGTCCTTGATAAAATTTCACATAACACCGCACAAATATCTGTGCGGTGTTTCCTTGATATATGACTTATAAGGAGATAATCTATGAACAAAAAAATCAGCCTTGGACTGGCACTCAGTCTTATAGCTGTATCAATTGCAGTAACATTTATTCTGACCTCCTTTTTCTCCCTCCAGAGCTTCAATACAAAGGTTATGGACGTTAACGAAAAGGCAAAGAAATACACCGCATTGCAGTCTTTGGATGCCATAGTAAGAGAATACTACTACGGCGATATCAACGAGGAAACCCTTGAAGACGGCATATTAAAAGGCTATGTGCAGGGACTTGACGACAAGTATTCCCGTTACCTGACAGAGGAAGAATACCTCACAGAGCTTAATGAAAACTCTGGTACTCTCGTCGGACTTGGACTTACTCTCACTGAGGATGAAAGCGGATATATCCGCATATCCGAGATTTTAAGCAGCTCCCCCGCCTCTGATTCGGGAATTATGCAGGACGACCTTATTATAAATATTGACGGTGTAGACGTAAAGGAAATGGGATTTTCCGAAGCTGCCGACAATATGAAAGGTACCGAGGGTTCAACAGTTACTCTCACTATCCGCCGAAACGGAAAGGATACTGAGTACACCTTCACACGCCGTTCAATCGTTGTAAACAGCGTTGAAGCGGAAATGCTTGGAAATTTCATCGGATACATCAAAATAAACAGCTTTAAAGAGAATACTCCCGAGCAGTTTATAGAGGCTCTTGAACGACTTACAGTAAATGGCGCAAAATCGCTGATTTTCGACGTAAGAGGCAACAGCGGCGGACTCGTCTCCGCTTTGGAGCAATGCCTTGACCCCCTTCTCCCCGAGGGAATAATAGCCACATCTGAATATAAAGACGGCCACTCAGAAACCCTTATATATTCAGATTCTTCTGAGCTTACCCTGCCTATGGCTGTTATAGCAGACAAGCATACAGCAAGCGCTGCTGAGCTTTTTGCGGCTTCCCTCCGTGATTTCGGCAAGGCCCCCATTATCGGCGAACAGACATACGGAAAGGGCGTTATGCAGGACATTACAGAGCTTGACGACGGCGGAGCAATTGTTCTCACTGTTGCAGAGTATAAGACAGTTTATTCCGAATGTTATAACGGCATCGGAATAACACCAGATTATCCTGTAGAAAACAGCGATGACGGAAACGATATGCAGTATAACAAGGCTGTTGAGGTTGTAATGCTTATGACAGGACAATAAATCACTATGGCGATACGTATGTATCGCCGTTTTATATATCATAAATATAAAATTCATATATCAAAAACTTTTTTCAACCTATTTTCAAATGAGGAAATTTGTGGTATAATAATTAATGTATCTGTATTTATACTGTCCTTATATGGGGATAATTGATTGTTTCGGACAGTATAACGATACAATGTATCTTTTTGGAGGTATTATTATGAACGAAATGGAACTCTACTCACTCTGGTGTGAAAACGCAAAGGCTGACCCGGACCTTATTACAGAGCTTGAAAGCATAAAAAACGACGACGAGGCAATAAATGACAGATTTTACCGTGACCTTGAATTCGGTACAGGCGGACTCCGCGGTGTTATCGGCGCAGGCACAAACCGTATGAACATCTATACAGTAAGACGCGCTACACAGGGCTTTGCTGATTATCTCAATCAGGAGTACGATAACCCTGCAGTTGCCGTATCCTACGACAGCCGTATAAAGAGCGACGTCTTCTCAAAGGCTGCTGCTGAGGTTCTTGCTGCAAATGGTATCAAGGTACATATCTACACAGAGCTTATGCCTACTCCCTGCCTTTCCTTCGCTGTACGCGCGCTGAAATGCCAGGGCGGTATTATGGTTACAGCAAGCCATAACCCCGCTAAATACAACGGCTATAAGGTTTACGGCGACGACGGATGTCAAATTACTCTCCGCGGTGCTGAAATAATCCTTGACAAGATTAATTCACTTGATATCTTCAATGATGTAAAGTCTGCTAATTTCGATGAGGAAGTTGCAAAGGGTAATATCCAGTACATCGGAAATGATGTAATCGAGGCATATTACGAAAAAGTTCTTGCTGAGGCTATAAACCCCGACCTTTGTGCATCAAGCGGTCTTAAAGTGGTTTATACTCCCCTCAACGGTACAGGAAACAAGCCTGTACGCGAGATTTTAAAGCGTATCGGCATTACAGATGTTACAATCGTTAAGGAACAGGAAAATCCCGACGGAAACTTCACAACCTGTCCTTATCCTAACCCCGAAATCCGTGAGGCTCTTGAAGTTGGTCTTCGTTACTGCAACGAAGTAAAGCCCGATCTTCTCCTTGCTACTGACCCCGACTGCGACAGAGTTGGTATTGCTGTTCCCGACGGCGACGGTTATGCTCTTTTCAGCGGAAACGAAGTTGGTGCAATGCTTCTTGAATACATAGCTGACCAGAGCATCAAGACAGGCATTATGCCCGAAAATCCCATTGCAGTAAAGACTATCGTTACTACTGATATCGTTAATTCTATCGGTAAGGAATACGGTGTTGAGATTATCGACGTTCTCACTGGCTTCAAGTTTATCGGTGAGCAGATTGGCTTCCTTGAAGAAAAGGGTGAGGAAAACCGCTATATCTTCGGATTTGAAGAGAGCTACGGCTACCTTTCAGGTGCATATGTTCGCGACAAGGATGCCGTAAACGCTTCAATGCTTATCTGCGAAATGGCTGCATACTACCGCACACAGGGAATTTCTCTCCTTGAAGCAAGAGAGAATATGTACAAGAAGTATGGTATGTTCTACCAGACACTTTACAGCTTCACTTTTGAGGGTGAAAGCGGTATGAATAAAATGGATGAGATTATGACAACTCTGAGAAATAATCCTCCTACAGCTATTGCTGGAATTCCCGTTGTCAAGTTTGACGACTACAAGGCAAGCACATCCAAGGATATTGCAAGCGGCGTAGTAACTGAGATTACTCTGCCTAAGTCAAATGTTCTTGCATTCTTCCTTGAGGGCGGCTCAAAGGTAATTGTACGTCCCTCAGGTACAGAGCCAAAAATCAAGACATATCTCACAGCTAAACAGCCTACAAGAGCTGAGGCTGAGGTGCTTGAAAAGAAGCTTCACGACGAATTTTCAAAGAACTTTCAGTAAAATATAATCTATAAGGCGGACTTCGGTTCGCCTTATGTTCTTTGTATTTATTAATATATATATATATATATATTATATTTGACTTATTTGATTTTGAATGTTATACTAATACTGTAATATATATTACAGTATTATGAAATATCAAAGGAGTTAATTATGAAAAAAATTAAAAAAATCGCTATTACTTTATCCGCATTACTTACAATGGCTTGCATTCCTGCAACAAATGCATCAGCAACTTTTTACAGTCACTCTTATTCAAGAGGAATAAATCTTCTTACATATTGTCAAACAGATTTCTTTTGGGAAACTGGTTGGAGGTATGATATAAAGAGTAGTTCTGCTTATCAATGGTCTTCAGGTGTTCAAATGGAGCCGACAGGTGCTACACGAGTTTATACAAATCCATTAGAACATGATTGGTATGTAACATGCAAAGCAAAATTCGGTTTTGATGTTTTCCATTATTCAGTTGCATATGCAGATAAATATGCATTGTCTAATTCAGGTAGTTCCTGGCGTATCAAGTAGTTCTTGGCGTATAAGGAATTAAGAATTTTCAAGTATGATCGAATTAAAAAACATAAGCAAAAAATACAAGAAAAGTATTTTTTCTAACACATCGATAATTTTTCAAGACAATTGTGTCAATTTCATTATGGGAAAAAACGGTTGTGGAAAAACAACACTTTTTAAATGTATTTCTGGATTAGAAGAGTATGAGGGTGAGATTACTTTTGACAACCACCCACTCAAAACTATACGAGATAGGTTATACGTTCTATGGGACGACACACCTTTCTATCAGAAATTAAGCGGAATAGATAATCTTTATATTCTCTGCGAAAATAAGGTGACAAAGCGCGAAATAACAGATATAGCATCTGAATACATTGATTATTCAATACTTAAAAGACCAGTAAAATCATATTCTTATGGTCAAAAGAAAAAGTTAGCGCTTGTATTGCTCAACATTCTAAAACCCAAATACATTTTAATGGATGAAATTTCTAATGGATTAGACGTTGATACAATGAATGCTCTTGAAAAAAATATCTGCGATTTAGCAAAAAACGCTACAATTATTCTGACAGGGCATCAATTCGCTTTTTATCAACACATTGCAGATAATGTATTTGTTAAAAAAGATGAAACGCTAATTAAAGTCGATTATGACAAAAACACAAATATCGGGTTGGAGGAAATTTATAATGAAAAACTTAATTAAAGCCGATATCTGTTATATGTTTATGTCAAAATCTATTTTTGGGTGTTTTTTGTTGTTCGGTATATTCTGTTTTGCCAATTCATGGATGTCCTATCAATATGCAAATCAATCATTTCAACAATATAGTAACATTTCGAATTATATGGTTGAAGCAGGTGCAGATATTGAAACAGAACTTTCAAAAGAATACATTGTCCATGAAGATAACAATATAGAAAACCCATTGCCTTTTTTTAAAGACCAAGTCGAAAATAGTTTAAGTAATACAGCTCCGCAAAATGTATTTATCTCTTTTGCAGAAGCATGCACACTATTTTCACCAATTATCGCTGTATTAATTGCTACTCTTCTCGTTTCATCTGACGAAAAAAATAAAACTTCAAGATTAAAAGTGGCAAGAAACGGTAAAATTCAATTTATTATATCTAAACAAATTTCAGGAATTATACTTATTATTGCAATACTTTTTTTAGGGTTTATCTTAACTGTAATATTTAATCAAATATCATATACTAATTTAGAATCAAACTATGATTTGACTCAATTTAAAATAAAAACACTCAATAGAAGTAATATGTTTTATCAAATAATATACATTCTCTTTGAAGCAATAATTTTCTTTGAAATTGGCTATACCATAAGCAATATCTTTCACTGTTATACTATACTATCAATTATAGTTAGTTTCATTCTTTTTTTCGCACCGCCTTTTTTCAAATATGATCCAATGAATTTGAAATGTTACTTTGAAAAAAATATATTTCTATTCGAAGGCGTAATTCATCAACGTACACCTATACCGATTTCTACGCATGAGGCCGTAATTGAACTATTAATTATAATAATCTCAATATTAGCAATAAACTCTATAGTAACAACCAAAAGAAGTGCATACAACTAATTAAAATATAAAAATATTTCCAATACCCCTTGACAGATTCGAAAACCTATGCTATAATGAATATCTGATGTATGCTTGCACTACTGTCTAAGGAAATTGATGGGCTGCACGATTTACAGAAAATTTAATAAAATGAGGTGAAAATCGTGAAAGAGGGAATCCATCCTAACTTTGTGAAGACAACTATTACATGCCACTGCGGTAACGTAATGGAGACAATGTCTACAAAGGAGAACATCAAGGTTGAAATCTGCTCAAAGTGCCATCCTTTCTATACTGGCAAGCAGAAGCTTGTTGATACAGGCGGACGCGTTGACAGATTCAAGAAGCGTTTCAATCTCGATAAGTAAAATTGTTAATAAGCCGCTCAATATGAGCGGCTTATTTGCACAGATTGAGGATTTTTTATGAACTATTTCACAATTTCAAAACCTGCCAGCGACTCCTTCATCGAGAAAAAGTCCGAATTCATCGGGTATATCGCTCCTGTGAAAACAAATGATGAAGCCGTCGCTTTTATTAATCAGATAAAGGCAATGCACCGCAAGGCACGGCATAATGTCTACGCTTATATCCTCCGCGAGGACAATATTTCCCGATATTCCGACGACGGCGAACCTCAGGGAACGGCAGGAGTACCCGTCCTTGAAGTCCTGCAAAAGCGAGGATTAACCGATGTATGCGTAGTTGTTACACGATATTTCGGCGGTATACTCCTGGGCGGCGGTGGTCTGCTGCGCGCCTATTCCCACGCTGCTTCAATTGCCTGCGATGCCGCACATATTATGGATATGCGGCTGTGTCACCGCCTTACAATAAAAACCGACTATAATCTCTACGGCAAGATTAACTATATCCTGCCCAATTTTGATGTTATAACCGTAAACTCCGATTTTGCCGACGCTGTAACCCTTGAAATACTTGTTATGTCAGAGAAGCTTGACGCTCTGCGCAAAGAGCTTACGGAAGTCACAAACAATTCAGCAGAAGTAACAGATTTAGGCGAGTTATATGATGATTTTTCGTCAGTTATGACAAACTTTTAATTTTTCTTCAAAAAAAAAGAATATTTTCGTACTTTCGACAGTATATGTATTATAGAGGCACAAATTATAAGCAAAATTCTGACTGACGGAAAGGAGTTCATTATGGAAAAAAGCATACGCGAAAACATTGAACTGGCTGAGGCTATGGTACACAGCGAATACACCTGTTCAAGCACCGATTCCGAAATGACAAAGCGTGAACGGGACGAGGAAAAATGCGACTACCGCACCGATTTTCAACGTGACCGTGACAGAATTCTCCATTGCAACTCATTCCGAAGGCTTAAACGTAAAACTCAGGTATTCCTCTCCCCTGTTGGCGACCACTACCGTACAAGATTGACGCATACCCTTGAAGTGTCGCAGATTGCCCGTACAATCTCCCGCTGTATGAACCTCAACGAAGCGCTTACAGAGGCTATAGCACTGGGCCACGACTTAGGACATTCCCCCTTTGGTCACTGCGGAGAGGCTGTTCTCAACGAGATATGCCCCCACGGCTTCAAGCACTATCTCCAGAGCGTGAGAGTAGTGGACAGGCTTGAAAAAGAGGGAAAGGGACTTAATCTCACTTGGGCTGTCCGCAACGGCATTGAATGCCACACAAATATGACCGCCGCCACCCGTGAGGGCTGTGTAGTGCGTCTGGCGGACACTATTGCATACATAAACCACGATATTGAGGATTCAATCCGCGCCAATGTTCTGAGAGCAGAACAGTTGCCACAGGACTGCGTAGAAGTCCTTGGCGATACAAAAACAAAGCGTATCACATCGCTTATCGCCTCAGTTATCGCTCACGGCAGTGAAAAAATCGACTTTGAGCCTGAAATCCGCAAGGCACACGATGATTTACGCAGTTTTATGTTCAGAACGGTCTATACAAACCCTGCCGCAAAGTTAGAGGAGGGCAAGGCTGAGCTGCTTATTCGCAAGCTTTACAGCTATTTCAAGGAAAATTCCTCTATGCTCCCCCGATTATATCTCAATATTGCGGAGGAATCGGATATTGACCGAGCTGTATGCGACTATATATCGGGAATGAGCGATGAATACGCAGTTGACCTATACACGGAGCTTTTTGTTCCTAAATTCTGGAAATAACAGAATTGCTGAAATAAATGACGGAGGTGTGAGCTATGGCATTGAACGATGATTTTACCCTTGAACTGAAAAATGCAAACCCCATTGACAGCGTCATAAGCTCATACGTACAGCTGAAAAAACGTGGCAGGAACTTAATCTGCAACTGTCCCTTCCACTCGGAAAAAACGCCGTCATTCACGGTTTTCCTCGATACACAGAGCTTTTACTGCTTCGGATGCGGTGCAGGCGGCGATATATTCACATTTGTGATGAAGGCGGAAAACCTTGATTTTATGGAGGCTGTAAGACTTATCGCTGAAAGAAGCGGTATGGCGGTCCCCGAAAGAAAAAGCAATTCTCCCGACAACAGTCACAGGAGAACGCGTATATACGAAATGAACCGACTTGCCGCCAATTTTTTCTTCAAAAATCTCGTAAACGGCAAGGATAAAGCAGGTCTTGACTACTTCAGAAGCCGTCAGCTAAGTCCTCAGACTATTAAAAAATTCGGTTTAGGCTATGCCTCTGATTCCTGGGACGAGCTTTGCACAATGCTCACCTCCAAGGGCTATTCTGAGTACGAAATAACCGATGCCTGGCTTGCAGGACGGTCACAGAAGAATAACAGGCTTTTTGATATGTTCCGCAAGCGTGTAATGTTCCCCATTGTGGATATGAGAGGAAACGTTATCGGCTTCGGCGGACGAGTTCTTGACGATTCCAAACCGAAATACCTCAATACAAGCAAAACCCTTGTATTCGACAAAGGTTCAAATCTCTTTGCTATGAATTACGCAAAGAATTCCGACAGCAAGCGGCTTATCCTCTGTGAGGGATATATGGACGTTATAGCCGTCCACCAGGCAGGCTTTGATAATGCCGTGGCAACACTTGGTACAGCCATTACTCCCGATCAGGCAAGACTTGTAAAGCGTTACGCTGAGGAGGTTATAATCGCCTACGACAGCGATGGTGCAGGTCAGGCGGCTGCCCGTAAAGCTATATCACACTTTTCTGATGTGGGACTCCGCACCCGTATACTCCGTATGGACGGTGCAAAAGACCCCGATGAATATATAAAAAAATTTGGCGTTCAGCGATTCCGTATGCTTATGGATAAATCCGACGACGCCAACAATTTCCTCATTGACCGCTGCGAAAACGACCTGGACATTGAAACTGAGGCAGGCAAAGTTGAACTGCTTAAACGAGTTTCACGTGTTCTTGCGGAAATCCCCTCCCCTCTTGAACGTGAGGTGTATATATCCCGTACAGCGTCAAAATATGACTTCCCCGTAGATGTGCTGAAAGCCCATATTGACGGTATGGTGAGGAAAAACAGCTATGCCGAGAAAAATAATCAATGGCAGGCTATAAAAAATAAAACTACACGTCACACAGACGAAGTAAATCCCCAGGCCAAGGATTTCCGCAAGGAAGCCAAGGCAGAGGAAACTATCATATGTTATCTGATGCGGCAGCCTGAGGAGGCTTCAAAGCTTCTGGAAAAGGCTCCCACGAGCATATTTGTCACTGACTTCAACAGGAAAGTCTATGAGGCTGTCCTTGAAATTGCCCATTCTGAAAGGGAATTTTCGCTATCTTCCCTGAATGAGGTATTTTCCGCAGATGAAATGGGCAAAATATACGGTATACAGGCAAGAAATGACGGAATAAGCATAAGCAGCGCCTCAATTTCCGACTGTATAACCGTGTTAAAAAAGCACAAAAAAATCAAATCACCTGAGGATATTTCCGATGATGATTTAATGAATGCATTTAAGAAATCCTAATACATATTTGTATCTCATAAATCATAAGGGGTTCTCTAAAAACCGGAACACGAGCGAAATTTCGTATATGACAAATATCAGTTGCAAGGTTTGGCAACGCAGTAAATGATATTTGTCATAGAAAGTTCGCCGTGAGGGAGGTTTTAGAGGTGCCCATAAACCACAGGAATGGGCGTAAGCCCGAGAAAGAAAAGGAGGAATCACTATGGATTCAAAGAAAAATACCATTGACGCTCTCATTGAAATAGGGCAGGCTAACGGTAAGCTGACTACAAAGGAAATTACCGACGCTCTTGAAGAACTGGACTTTGACGTTGACCAGATTAATACCTTCTATGACCGCTGTGAAACGCTCAATATTGAAATCGTTGAGGATATGAATATTGACGCTGATTTGAAAATCGGTCTTGACTCCGCAATGACAGACGACCTGGAAATGGCTCTCTCCACTGAGGGTATCGCTATCGACGACCCTGTAAAGGTGTATCTGAAAGAAATCGGACGTGTTCCTCTCCTTGCTACTGAGGAGGAAATCGAGCTTGCACAGCGTATGAAGAACGGCGACAGATACGCTAAAAAGCGCCTTTGCGAGGCTAACCTGCGTCTTGTTGTAAGTATCGCAAAGAAGTATGTAGGCAGAGGCATGCAGTTCCTTGACCTCATTCAGGAGGGAAATCTCGGTCTTATCAAGGCTGTTGAAAAGTTCGACTACACAAAGGGATTCAAGTTCTCCACATATGCAACCTGGTGGATTCGTCAGGCTATTACAAGAGCTATTGCGGACCAGGCAAGAACTATCCGTATTCCTGTTCATATGGTTGAAACTATTACAAAGGTTAAGAAGGTTTCTTCTCAGCTTCTCCACGAAAACGGCCACGACCCAAGCCCTGAGGAAATCGCTGAAAAGCTCAGTATGCCCGTTGATAAGGTTCGTGAGATTATGCGTGTGGCTCAGGATCCTGTTTCTCTTGAAACTCCTATCGGTGAGGAGGAGGACAGCCACCTTGGCGACTTCATCCCCGATGATGACGCTCCTGCACCTGCTGAGGCTGCATCTCATACTCTCCTTAAGGAGCAGCTCAATGAGGTTCTCAACACCCTTACTGACCGTGAGGCTAAGGTATTGAAGCTTCGTTTCGGTCTTGAGGACGGCAAGGCACGTACTCTTGAAGAAGTAGGACAGCGTTTTGAGGTTACACGTGAGCGTATCCGTCAGATTGAAGCCAAGGCTCTCCGTAAGCTCCGTCATCCAAGCCGCAGCAAGAAAGTCAAGGATTTCCTTGATGAATGATTTGCGGCTGTACATAGTCATTCAGGGCAGGCTTTATTGGTCTGCCCTTTATATTGGAAACCTCTATTGATACCAATCCCTGAAACAACAGTAGACAAATCTAATGGCATAAATGCTGTATGTCGTCGTTGTCCTCCTCACCATACGGCAGTATGCTTTCGTCGTCCGCCTTGACATACATCATTTCTGCTCATCATCTTTGTCTACTAACATTTTAGGGATTGGTATGAAAATCCAATTGCTAAATCAACTGTAGTTTATAATATTTTCTAATTTAATAACAATTAATATATTGACTTTGTTCAAGATATATTGTATAATTAAATTGATATATTATGGTAAGCTGACGCCATTAAGCTCAGCACTGCAAATGAACGCCCCGAAAAGACAGAGAAACTTCTGTCGGCAGTTCAACCGCGGAATACAGGAGTTGCTATGAGTATATTCAATCTTTCTAAAGAGCCTCCGGAGCTAAGCCACGACTGGAACGTATTTCAGCAGTTTATGGGAAATATCGGCGCATTTACATATATTGCCAAAAGCAAAACAGCCTATCTGGACGATGTTGCCTGCCGTATGCTCTCCTGCTCAGGAAATAAGCTCAACGAATTTGAATTTTTCAATCTTCTTGAAAAAATCTCGAAAAAGCCCGTAGAGGGTCAGAAACACATCTATCATTTCACAAACAACAACACAACTAAATTCATTAAAATGAATATATATGAGTCAAGCGATGAATGGCTGGGCTTTGTACAGGATTATACCCGTCAGATTTCAAGTATACGCGAAAATGACTTCGTGGAATATGACCCTGTAACCAAGCTGCCCTCTTATCCCTATTTCTCACAGCAAATTAAAAAGCTTCTCCCCGATGTACAGAACTGCTGTCTTGCTACTCTGTATATCAACGGAATTGAAAAGCTCGGCTCCTTCCTCACCGTTGACAGCACAAACAGCTGTATTGCCTCTGTTGCGGAAATCCTCAACAGCTTTGCCAGCGAAAATGTGCTTATCGGTACAAAATCGGGATATGAAATGCTTGCATTTTTCAAAGACTGCGACAGAATGTTCATATACAACATTCTCAACAGTATGGATGAGGCTGTCCAGAGCTGTATTCTTACTGATGATTTCGGCGAAATCATTGATATTTCAGATAAAAGCAAGCTGAGCCTTTACATCGGCTGTTCCTCATACCCCAATGAGGCAACTGATTTCAATATGCTGGTGAATTACTCTGAATTTGCCCTCTATGAGGCTCGTACTGATCGCAGACACGTTATCAACTGGTTCTCTGAAAGCAATTACAGCCGCGAAAAGGACGCTTATAAAAACGCTCAGATTTTCAACAGAATGATAACTGAAAATCTCCTGACATACCACGTTCAGCCCATTGTTGAGACAACTACGGGAAATATCGTGGCCTATGAAGCTCTTATGCGCAGTACAGGAGATATAAAAATGGAGCCTAAGCAGATACTTTCCATTGCCGCAAATCAGAATGCTCTTTATGCCATTGAAAAGCTTACATTTTACAATACACTTAAACTTGTAAGTGAAAATCAAAGCGTATTCGAAAATAAAAAGCTGTTTATCAACTCAATGTGCGAATACACCCTCAATGAGGAGGATTTCAACGAGCTTTATCTCACATACGGTGAGCTTCTTGAAAAGTGCGTTATTGAAATTGTGGAGGACAGCACTGTAACTCCCGAAGCTATTGAACAAATCAAAAAGCGTCTTGCTTTCGCTCACGCGCAGCTTGCTATTGATGATTACGGCACAGGCTATTCCAACAGTACAAATCTGTTGAAATATCGCCCTGATTACGTTAAAATCGACCGTTCACTTATTTCTGATATCCATAACGATATGAAAAAGCAGCAGCTTGTTACACAGATAATCGACTTCTGCCGCGATAATCAGCTGCAGACCCTTGCAGAGGGCGTTGAAACGGCTCAGGAAATGAAAACGGTTATCCGCCTTGGTGTTGACCTTATTCAGGGCTATTACACATCAAAGCCTAAGCCTGTATTCCTTGACAGCATTGCAAAGGATATAAAGGACGAAATTATAAAGACAAATCTTGAAACCCGTCCAAATGGCTCCAAAAAGGTTTATGCGGCACAGAATGACGCAGAAATTGACCTGCTTAAGCTTGCACTTGAAAAATATACTGATATTCATGTATATCAGAGCAAGCTTACCATTGTAGGCGACCCTGATAAGACCGTTAAAATGAATATCACAATTATGGATAACCATAGCTGTGAGCTTACACTGAAAAATGTAAATATTGTCAGCGGAAACAGCAGACCTACTATTTCTGTAGGTGAATATGCACGCCTTGTACTTAACGTATCAAAGACAAACAAGCTTGCCTATGCTGGTATATACGTGCCTATGGGCTCTCAGTTTGAGCTTAAGGGCAAGGGTACGCTCATTCTCGACTGCTATGCAACATATGGTATTGGTATCGGTAACGATTACGACCACAGCTACGGTGATATCACCATTGATATGGGCGGAAATCTTGAAATTATCTGCAACGGCACTGAAACTGTTGCCATTGGCGGCGGATTTAACGACGATGATTCCGATATCAAGCTTATTTCAGGTAAAATCAAGGTTGATATGCATACCCACAACGGCATTGGTGTAGGAAGCTTCAACGGTGACGCTAATATTGAGATTTCCGAAAACTGTCAGCTCGATTTGTCCCTTGCAGGTAAACGCATTGCAGGAATTGGAAGTCTCCGCGGAATATCAACAATTGGTACATCCGCTGATATTACTCTCTCCTGCAGCAGTGCTGAGGCTGTCGGTATAGGCGTTATTGAGGACGGCGAGGGCAGTATCCTCATCCGCAAGGGTAAGATATCCGCTAAGATGAATGCCGCTAAACAGGCTTGTATAGGCGCTATAGGCGGCAGTGTAAACGCTAAGATTATGAATGCTGAAATCTTTATTGACTCCGAGGGTGACTACGCTGTAGGTATTGGCGACTCCGAGGGCAGCGGTAATGTATTTATTATGGATTCTTCAATAAATCTGAAAATGGCTTGCGGAAATCCCCGTGATATCTGCTCTGCAAACGGCGATGTTCAGATACAGAATTCAACTATAAATTCACTTGTAAACAATAAGCGTATCGAGCATAATAGCAATTGATACGTAATTAATGAAAAGAAAGGTATTATGAAAAAATGAAACTTGGTATGGTTGGTCTGCCTAACGTAGGCAAAAGCACACTTTTTAACGCTCTTACAAATGCAGGTGCTGAATCTGCAAACTATCCATTCTGCACTATCGAGAAAAACATCGGTATCGTTTCCGTTCCCGATGAAAGACTTGATAAGCTGGCTGAAATGTATGAGCCTGATAAATTTACTCCTGCAACCCTTGAATTTGTGGATATTGCAGGTCTTGTAAAGGGTGCTTCAAAAGGCGAAGGTCTTGGTAACAAATTCCTTGCCGATATCCGTGAGGTTGACGCTATTGTTCACGTTGTACGCTGCTTTGAGGATGACAATATCGTTCACGTTGACGGTAATATAAATCCTCTCCGCGACATTGAAACTATCAATTTAGAGCTTATCTTCTCCGATATCGAAATGGTTGACCGTCGTATCGACCGCGCTAAAAAGGCTGCTAAGGGCGATAAGAAGTATCTTGCTGAAATTGACTTCCTTGAAAGACTTAAAGAGCATCTTGAAAGCGGAAAATCCGCAAGAGGCTTTGATTTCACCGATGATGAGCGTGAGCTTATCAAGTCTACTCCCCTGCTCTCTGCAAAGCCTGTAATTTATGCGGCTAACCTCTGTGAGGCAGATTTTGCAGGAAATATCGAGAATAACGAGAACTACTGCAAGGTTCGCAAGCTTGCTGAGGAAGAAAACTCTGCCGTACTGCCTATATGCGCTCAGACTGAGGCTGAAATTGCTGAAATGGACGAGGATGACAAGGCTATGTTCCTTGCTGAGCTTGGTCTTGAAGTATCGGGACTTAACCGTATCATCAAGGAGGGTTATGCACTTCTTGGCCTTATTTCCTACCTTACAGCAGGTAAGCCTGAGGTTCGTGCGTGGACTATCAAAAAGGGTACAAAGGCACCGCAGGCAGCAGGAAAAATCCATACCGACTTTGAAAAGGGCTTTATCCGTGCAGAGGTTATCGCTTTCGATGACCTTATGGAGTGCGGTACAATGGCTGCAGCAAAGGAAAAGGGACTTGTCCGCCTTGAAGGTAAGGAATATGTTATGAACGATGGAGATATTGTTCTTTTCAGATTCAACGTATAATATATATTTCCCCGAAAAATACTTCGGGGAAAGTTTTTTTACAGAAATTTAACGTTCAACCTATTGCATTTTTTGTCGATTTGTGATACAATGTACTTGTAGGGATTTTATTAAACGCATACGCATAAAATGTCGTGTGCAAAAACACTCAAAGGGGGTATACTATGGATATAATCCTATGGGCAGCTTTAATTGTGTTATTCGTCATTGTGGAATTCTGCACGTTGCAGCTTGTGTCAATCTGGTTTGCTGTTGCATCTCTGATTACACTGATATGCACACTCTGCTTTGACAAACTTTCTTTGCTCGGTCAGGCAGCTATTTTTGTTCTGACCTCCGCAGTTCTCGTTATTATCACATTGCCGCTAATCCGAAAAAGGCTCAACAAAGAGCATATTGCCACCAATTCAGAGTTGGAAATAGGCAAAAAAGCCCTTGTAATTGAGGAAATCAACTCCGACAAGGGTATGGGGCGTGTCACCCTTAACGGCGTTGACTGGAGTGCAATTACTGCTGACGGAAGCGTTATTCCGACAGACAGCGTTGTAACAGTCAGCGAAATAAAAGGCACAAAACTTATTGTAAAATTGTAATGTATAGGAGATTATTATTATGGACAAATTAGGACCGATTATTATTCTTGCAGTTATTGCATTTGTAGTTATCATCATTATCAGAAGCTTCAGAATTGTTCCCCAGGCTCACGTTTTTGTTATTGAGCGACTTGGTTCATTCAAGGCTGAATGGCAGACTGGACTTCATATCCTTATTCCTTTCTTTGACAGAATTGCAGGCAAGGTTTCCCTTAAGGAAAAGGTTGTTGACTTCAAGCCACAGCCTGTTATCACTAAGGATAACGTAACTATGCAGATTGATACCGTTGTATTCTATCAGGTTGTTGACGCAAAGCAGTACATCTACGGTGTTGAGCGTCCTCTTGCAGCTATTGAAAACCTTTCTGCTACAACACTCCGTAACATCATCGGTGAAATGGAGCTTGACGCTACACTTACTTCCCGTGATGTTATCAACACAAAAATCACAGCTATCCTTGACCAGGCTACTGACCGCTGGGGTATCAAGGTAAACCGTGTAGAGCTGAAAAATATTCTTCCTCCACGTGAAATTCAGGACGCTATGGAAAAGCAGATGAAGGCTGAGCGTGAAAGACGTGAGAAAATCCTCCAGGCTGAGGGTGACAAGAAGTCACAGATTCTCGTTGCAGAGGGTGAGAAGGAATCTCAGATTCTCCGTGCACAGGCTAAGAAGGAAGCACAGATTCTTGAAGCCGAGGCTGAAAAGCAGGCTATGATTCTCCGCGCAGACGCTGTTCGTGAGCAGAAAGTCCTTGAAGCTACCGGTGAAGCACAGGCTATTGAGCTTGTTCAGCAGGCTCTTGCAGACAGCCTTGTTAAGCTTTCAAACGCTAATCCATCTGAAAAGGTTATTCAGCTTAAGTCCCTTGAAGCCTTTGCTAAGGCAGCTGACGGTAAATCCACAAAGATTATCATTCCAAGCGAAATTCAGGGACTTGCAGGCCTTGCAGCAGGTCTTAAAGGTATCGTAGACAACGATTCCGTTAAACAGTAAATTTATCCCTACAAATATAAAAACCGAGGTATGAGTGGCAGTAGCCACATAGAAATAAATCCAGAGAAGAAAGCAGTCTTCTCTGGATTTTTATTTTGTATTCAGTTAGATAACCTGGAATTTATAGTTATTTAAACCATATAGGTCCAACAATAAATATACCCCAGAAGAGAACAGTAGCAAAAACAAAAACTTCGGAAACACACCAATAGATTAGTTTGGACTTTTTTATTGTGAGAGGATGAATATAATATATAGCGATGACAAATAGCTGTAAAAGGATAAATGAAATAGTTTCTTCCACTGTTGGAGAAATAAAAAAGTCAGCACTACCTTTAGTAACTCCCTTAGCTATTAGCCACAGATTAGTTGCTAAAAAAGCAAAAAATGAAAGAATCAACTTAACACTTGTTTTTTTCATATGATGTCCCCTCTCCAAATTCTTAATTCTTCATTCTTAATTAATTCCGCTGTTGCCATAAGATAAGGTGCTATGCCCTTTGCTTCGTTTTCAACAATTCTTTCACTAAGGTAGTATTCAGCTGAACCGTCGCGGTTATTTGCTCCGCCAAGACCGCCCATAAGGCATATATTCCTTAGCAAAGGAATTTCTCCGCTTCTGTCAATATACTTCTCAGTTACCGCATACAACGCTCTTTCACCCGTTTCTGCGGCTAATTTATCAACAGTACCAAGACGATGTCCTTTCATTGCACCATAGGCATACAAAAGAGTTCCGCTTGTTTCGGGATAGTTGCCTGTAAGCTCTGCCCTTGTGGGAAGCTGTAAAAGCATTCCCTCATCGGTGATATATCCGCTGAGGGCGTTTATATGCTCTCTCAGCATATCCCCCACATCCTTATTTTCTGTGATTTCATATAAATCCGCCAGACCTGCACACAGCCAGCCGTTTGACCTGAGCCAGAATTGTGAGGAAAGTCCGGTTTCTCTGTCTGCCCAGAGCATATCCTTTGTTTCGTTGTAGCCGTGATAGTAAAGTCCTGTTTCTTTGTCACGCATAATATTACGGATATTCATCATCTGTGAAATAGCGTCGTTTATTATACTGCTGTCATTCTTAATTTTTCCGTACATCGCCATAAACGGCAATACCATATATGCTCCGTCAAGCCACATCTGATTTGGATATATCGCTTTATGCCAGAAGCTGCCGCATTTAAGACGGGGATGATTTTTCAGCTGCTCATTATACAGCCAGCGGTATGCAAGGCGATATCTCTCCTCTCCTGTCAGCTTATAGAGCTTTATTAGATTTACTCCGCCGCATATATTGTCAAGATTGTAGTCTTTGACGTTCATTGTGGGAATTTTTCCGAATTCGTCAACATAGCTGTCAGTAAATTTTACAGCATAATCAATATACTCCTCTTTGCCGAACATCAGCAGGGAGCGTATGATACAGCTGTCCATATAATTCCATTTGGACTGCTTTCGGAATATATAGTTTTCCCTGTTCCACTTAGGACGCATTGGCTTTGATGTCAGCACAAGCTTTTCTATATATTCACGGGCAGTCTGCTCAATCAGGGTTTTGTCCGTCATCCCGACAAACCTCCTGCGGTAATACCGCTTAAAAATTTTTTCTGTGCAAGTCCGAATACTGCAATTGACGGTATAAGTCCGATTACCGACATTGCTAAAATCTTGCACTGCTCATAGCCGTTTCCTGTACTGTCGGCGGATAACCGCAGTATCAGCGAAAGGGGATATTTTTCCACAGAGCTTATCATAATCAATGGTGTAAGAAAATCATTCATCGTCCATAAAAAGGTGAACACACACACCGATACAATTACAGGTCTTAAACAGGGTACAAGAATATGCACAAGTATCTGCATTGAATTACAGCCGTCTATTCTTGCCGCTTCGTCAAATTCCTTTGGAATTCCCTTGAAAAATTGTATCATCATAAATACAAAGCTACCCTCTGCCGCAAATAAGGCAGGTAAGGTCAGTGGAATGTACGTGTCAAGAACTCCCAGCCTGCTCCACATGAGATACATCGGCATTATTGTCACAATGGCAGGCATAAACATAGTACCCATAAAAAGGGCGTAAAACAGCCTTTTAAATGGAAAATCAAATCGTGCAAAGCCGTATGCTGTCAATACTGTTGATATAACTGCAAAGAAAGTTTTCGGTATTATTATTGCAAATGTGTTGAAAAAGTAATGCCCCATTGTGTAATCCGTAACCGTCTGCCAGGCTCTTTTATATACGGAGAAATCAAGGCTTTTCGGGATAAACCACACCGTTGAGAATATTTCATCGTTTGATTTGAAGCTTGCTCCAACAAGCCACAGGAGTGGATAAATCATAACAAGTCCGCACAGGGTGAGGAGGATATATACAGCCGTTTTTTTCATAGGTCTGCCCTCCCTCTGCCTGTCAGCTTCGTCATAATTCCCACAACGATGGCGATAAGCACAAACATAACCCACGAAACAGCGTTTGCGTAGCCCATGTCGTGATAGCTGAACATCTCGTCATATATGAGCATACCGAGAGTGTAGGTGCTTTTCAGCGGTCCGCCTCCTGTTATCATATAGGGTGCGTTGAACTCCTGCATTGCGGCTATAATCTGCAATACAAGGTTGAGGAATATGACGTTTTTCAGCAGTGGCAGGGTAATTGCGAAAAATCCCCGTATCTTACCGCAGCCGTCAACCTTTGCCGCTTCATAGTATTCCCTTGGTATATCCCTCAGTGCGTTGAGGAATATTATCATAGTTGAGCCGAATTCCCATAATCTCAGCAAAATTATTATTCCCATAGCCGCCGATGTGTCGCCGTACCAGCTTACAGGGGCAAGTCCCACCATATCAAGAAGCTGATTTGCCAGTCCGTCCGATGTGAACAGAAACTGCCACATAATCACAACAGCAAGATTTGAGCCGAGGATTGACGGTATATAAAACACCGTGCGATATACTCCCATTCCCTTTATCTGCATATTCAGCACAAGGGCGGTAATAAGGGAGAAAACCAGCTTCAAAGGTACAAGTATCGCCGTGTATTTCAGCGTTACCCCTGCGGCATTGAGAAAGCCGCTGTCTGTGAACATACGCCTGTAATTGTCAAATCCGATGAAATCAGCTGTGCGTATGCCGTTATAGTCCGTCAAACCAAGGAGAAAGGAGGATATAAAGGGATATGCCGTGAACAGCAGAAAGCCTGCTATAAAGGGCATTATCAGCAGTAATCCAGTATAGCTTTTCACTCCGATTGGATTGCGGTACTTTTTCTTCATTTTTTAATTCTCTCCAGATATTCATTGATTGAAACATACATTTCACGGGCGGCCTCTTCCGTACTTACCGCGTTGAAGGAAACCTGCTCAATGGCGTTGTTGTAAAAGGTTTTCATCTGTGCAAGCTCCATATATGGGCTTATTGTCACGGTATCAAGTTCTTCAAGAAGCTCATCGTTCTCCTTTGCCAGCCCTGTAAGAAGTCCGTTTTCTTCAAGACTTTTTTCTGCGGAATGTGATGCAGGGATGCCTCTTGAAGTCCCAAGCACCTTTGCCGCTTCCCCGTCGTTAAGTATGAAATCAAGAAATTCTGCCGCTTCATCGGGATATTGTGTATTTGCCGATATTGTGTAAAGCAGAGATGGTTTAATCATCCAGCCGCTGCTGTTGCCGTTTTCATCGGAGAGCATAGGGCCAGCCTCTAATACTCCCTCAGAAAGGGACATTTCGTATTTTCCCACGGAGCTGCCCCATTCCAGAACTCCGCCGATGCGTCCGCTGATGAATTCGGGAGACTGATAAAGTGCTGCGGTGCCGTCCTCATCAGTACGGATGTCTACAGTGCGGATTACCTGCTTATCCTCTAAGGTCTTGTAAAAATCCAGAGCCGTTTTTATATCAGCCTCTGTAAATCCAAGCTGGCCGTCAAGGGTGATGAACTGCCTGCCTGTCTGCTGCTGTACATAGACAAGGGCGAGATACCAGGCTGTTCCTCCCGATTGAGCGTCAAGGTCAAGAGGATAAAGCCCCTCAGCACTGAATTTTTCCCCAAGAGCTGTAAGCTCCGTCCACGTTTCGGGATATTCCGCGCCAAGACGCTTATATGTATCTGAATTGTAAAACAGTCCTCTGCCGCTGACGGAAACGGTAATGCCGTTGAGGATACCGTCAACTTTTCCGAACTGCAGAACTTCCTCGTCAAACTGGGTAAGGTCAATTCTGTCGGAAAGCTGACTGAGGTCATAGAAGCCCTTTCCGTCGGGGGAAAATGATATGAGCCAGTCATAGTTTATCTGCATAATATCAGGCTCTGTGCCACCGCTGAGCTGTGCTGTTACTTTTTCCGTCCAGCCGTCCCAGCCGCCGTATTCGGGGACTATGGTGATATGGGGGTGCTGCTCATTCCACAGCTCTATAGCTTCAAGAGTTGCTTCGTGGCGGTCATCGCCGCCCCACCAGGAGAAACGAAGCGTACATTCATCAAGCTTACCGTCGGGAGCCGTTATCTGTGATTTCCTGCCATTGCAGGCTGATAGAGAGCTAAGACAGCCCAATGCCGCTGTTATTATAATTAATTTTTTCATACTCTCAATCCTTAAATATAATGATACTTTAATTATAACTGATTATTTCAGTAAAATCAAGTATATTGTATGAATAAATGGATTTATTGATATATTGTGTTATTTTATGTAGGGGTTGATATTATCCCATTGCAATTTAATCAACTAAAGCAAGAATCCAAGAATTCAAGATTTCACAGACACAGATTCTTGGATTCTTGGATTCTTCGTGCATTATATACAAAATCATCTTATTTCATTTGTCGAAATTGCACAATAACTTATTTCCCTATCTTGACTTTTATAAAGAAAAGTATTATAATAAACGTATATCTTAATGGAAGGATTTATTCATATGAAATACGGACTTGTTATGGAAGGCGGTGCAATGCGCGGTCTTTTCACTGCTGGTGTAACTGATGTACTTATGGAAAACGGAATTGAATTTGAAGGTGCTGTGGGAGTTTCCGCAGGTGCCTGCTTTGGCTGCAACTATAAATCAAAGCAGAATGGCAGAGCTATCCGCTATAATCTCCGTTTCTGCAAGGATAAGCGCTACTGCAGCCTTTACTCCCTTATTACTACAGGTGATATGTTCGGTGCTAAGTTCTGCTACCACACAATGCCCGATGAGCTTGATATCTTCGATTATGACGAATATAACAGCAATCCTATGGCATTTTACGTAGTCTGCACCGATGTTGAAACAGGCAGACCTGTCTATAAAAAGCTTAATACAGCCGATTATAACGGTCTGGAGTGGATACGTGCTTCCGCTTCAATGCCCCTTGCTTCACGTATAGTTGAGGTTGACGGAAGAAAGCTCCTTGACGGTGGTATTTCCGATTCAATCCCCCTCAGCTTTATGGAAAGACACGGATATGAGCGCAATATCGTCATTCTCACACAGCCCAGAGATTATATCAAGAAGCCAAATAAGAGCATTTCTCTTATTAAATCGATTTATAAGAAATATCCCAAGCTTATAAAAGCCTATTCCGAGCGTCCTGAGATGTACAACAAACAGCTTGAATATATCCGTAAATCCGAATCCGAGGGCAGAGCATTAGTTATAGCTCCCCCTAAAACATTGGATATACGCCACGTTGAGCATAATCCCGATAAGCTCCTGGAGGTATACCGCACAGGCAGAAAGGCAGCTATGGATAACCTTGACCGTATTCTTGAATTTATGGGAGAATGATTTAATTCGTAATGGGTAATTATTTATTAAGGGCGGTTATATACCGCCCTTTCAGATTGTCCAAAAATATGAATTTCGTTCCGAAATTGCGGCGACCAATGGTCGCCCCTACACAAAACAACGTGAAATAGCCTATTGTAGGGGCGACCATTGCTCGCCTTAAATAAAATATGCCTTTTCTACAGACTAAGGGCGGATAATATCCGTCCTTTTTTATATGTAATTATACACAATGTCACTTGTTGATATTTATGCAGTATGCACGAAGAATCCAAGAATCCAAGAATCTGTGTCTGTGAAATCTTGAATTCCTGGATTCTTGCTTTATTACACTAAATTATTTCTGAAACCTCTTTACAAACCGTTGGAAATCTGCTATAATATAAAATAGATAAATATGCAGTAAATCAAATGGAGGAATTACTTTGGCTAACGATAAAATCAGAAACTTCTGCATCGTGGCTCATATCGACCACGGCAAATCCACACTGGCTGACCGTATACTTGAAAAGACGGAAACTGTTGCTATCCGCGATATGGAGGAGCAGCTCCTTGATAATATGGATATTGAGCGTGAGCGTGGAATTACCATTAAAGCCCGTGCAGTGCGTATGAAATATAAAGCACAGGACGGCGAAGACTACATCTTCAATCTCATCGACACCCCTGGCCACGTTGACTTCAACTACGAGGTTTCACGTTCTCTTGCAGCCTGTGAGGGCGCTATTCTCGTTGTTGACGCTTCACAGGGAATAGAGGCACAGACCCTTGCCAATACTTACCTTGCCATTGAACACGACCTTGAAGTTGTTCCCATAGTAAACAAAATCGACCTGCCCTCCGCTGACCCCGAAAGAGTCTGCAACGAGGTGGAAAACGTTATCGGCATCCCTGCTATGGACGCACCGAGAATTTCCGCTAAAATGGGTACAAATATCGAGGAAGTGCTGGAGCGTATCGTTACAGATATCCCTGCACCCGAGGGAGATACTGAAAAGCCTCTGAAAGCCCTGATTTTCGACAGCTACTACGACTCCTACAAGGGCGTTATCATCTACGTCCGCATCAAAGAGGGTAAAGTAAAGGTGGGCGATAACATCCGCCTTATGGCTACAGGAGCTGTTTTCACCGTTGTCGAGGCAGGCCATATGGACGCTACAAACCTTGTGAATAACGGCTATCTTGAAGCAGGCGAGGTTGGCTATATTTCGGCTTCAATCAAGAGTATAGGCGATACACAGGTAGGCGATACCGTTACAAATAACGACAATCCCTGCGATGAAGCACTCCCGGGCTACAGAAAGGTAAATCCGATGGTATTCTCAGGTATTTACCCTGCTGACGGAGCGAAATACGGCGATTTACGTGAGGCTCTCGAAAAATTACAGCTCAACGACGCTTCACTCTCCTTTGAACCCGAAACATCAATTGCTCTTGGCTTCGGCTTCCGCTGCGGCTTCCTGGGACTTCTCCATATGGAAATCATACAGGAGCGTTTAGAGCGTGAATACAACCTTGACCTTATCACCACCGCCCCCTCCGTTATATACAAGGTAACGCTGACAAGCGGCGAGGTGGTATACAGCGACAACCCCACAAACTACCCTGACCCTGCCCTCATTCAGACAGCTGAGGAGCCTATGGTTAAGGCAAATATCCTCTCCCCCTCTGACTATGTGGGAAATATTATGGAGCTTTGCCAGGACAGACGAGGCGTATTCAAGGATATGAAATATCTTGACGATACAAGAGTTGAGCTTCACTACGAGCTGCCCCTCAACGAGATAGTATACGACTTCTTCGACGTGCTGAAATCCCGTACAAAGGGCTATGCAAGCTTTGACTACGAAATGCTCGGCTATGTTCCATCTAAGCTTGTGAAGCTTGATATTCTCCTCAACGGCGATATTGTGGACGCTCTTTCGTTCATTATCCATACAGACAAGGCATACGGCAGAGCGAGAAAAATTGCTGAAAAGCTTAAGGAAAACATCCCAAGA
This sequence comes from Ruminococcus sp., assembly GCA_045531615.1. Lineage (GTDB taxonomy): Bacteria > Bacillota > Clostridia > Oscillospirales > Ruminococcaceae > Ruminococcus. The sequence goes on along the minus strand of JAZSEJ010000095.1, from coordinate 111 downwards.
CAGCTCTTTGAGGTGCCTATACAGGCAGCAATCGGCGGCAAAATCATCGCCCGTGAAACAGTCAAGGCAATGCGTAAGGACGTACTTGCCAAGTGCTACGGCGGTGATATC